>NZ_JBHZGK010000021.1:0-5253 GCF_051900425.1 Frateuria sp. GZRR33 | reverse complement strand
CGAGATGCTGAGCACTCGCCTGGGCGACGACATACGGTTGCAGAATTGACTGCAGTCGCGCAGTGACACCTTGCTCCGGTGTCCATGTGCCACCTGCTATGGGGAACCAGGGCCCCACGAGGAACGCTGTAGCAATGGCGAGCGAACTTCCCATGGCACCTAACGCCTAAGTTAAGGGGCGCGCGGTACGCGCGTCCGCTTGGACGAATGGTTAGGGCATTGCCTAGCTGCCAGATAGGAGCTTTTGCTTTTGTGCCTTGAACTCGTCTTCAGAAATGATGCCTCTTTTGCGAAGGTCGTCCAGCTTTATCAACTCGTTGTAGAGGTCGGAGCTTGCCGACGAAGGATGCCCCGAAGAGGTGGGTGTTTGGTGCATCTCGACCACCGCATCGGGGCGAGGCAGGAGTGCATTGCCTTCCGCCCTAGGGTCATTCTTGTCCACGAGGCGAAACTGATACTCAAAGCTAGGCATGTGACCCGGGTAGGCAGGAGATTCCTTGCCGGCGAGGGGAACCGCCACCTTGCCCTTACTTGCGGCAAAGGCGTTCGCTCGGCTGATCACATCGGTCTTGAGCGAGCTCATTGATCGGAAAATCCCGCCCGCCGAAGTTTGCGAGATTATGTACGAGTCGTTGCCCATCGGCACCGGCTGGGCCGTTGCACACGCAGCAAGGGCGAGAACTACTGATGGCAAAAGCAATCGATAAGTGGTTCGAGTGAACATGATTTCCCCTGTTGCTTACGATCAGCGCGCTGTTTTGCGCCCTAACGCTGGAGTTAAGCGGCGGCGGAGCCGTCCGCCTTGAACGGGTTGTTAGAGCGCACAAGCTGGGCAGACCCACCTGCTGCTGCGCTGTACAGACCCTGGACGGCACACGTAACCACGAACCAAGTGACAGAAACGGCCACTTGGTTGTCAGCGACTTGAAAGTACTGGGCAACACCACCTGCCATCACAGCATATGCTCCCGACCCAGCCAAGCCGACGATGAAGCCGGAAATGATGCCGTGGTTACGCGAGAGCCAACCAGATATGAAACCTGGTAGCAGAGTAGCCAGCATACCCAAGGGCGTTGAAAGAACCGTCCAGAACGTGACGAGTCCGGGTGGTGGAAAGCCGTGTAGCAGCGCAACAGCCGAATAGTCGAAAAGGACGTAAAACAGTATCCCGGCTGTAATTGCGACAAGTGTTCTGGAGTGTTTCATGTGCGCTCTAACGCTGAAATTAAGCGGCGGCGGAGCCATCCGCTTGGATGACGGGTTAGGTTGCAGCTACGAAAGAGTTGCAACCAGCGTTGTTGCAGATTGCCTTGTAAGAGGGCACGTAAGCAATGGGTTGGCAAGCTCGTGAAGCGCCAAACCGACTGCTGAGGAAGGATCGTACCCAACGTCGTCACGACCCTCTATGCAGTTGGCCCAGTCGTCGACCTGCATAGAAGAAAGCTCACCTGCCATGAACCGACTGAGCACCGAGGAAATATGGACGGCGTCCAGCACGACCAGCGGGCTAGGAGCGTCCCAGCCGTAAGCCGAGAGGTCGCGAGCAATGTCCGGAATTGGCCGCGTAAACCACAGAAGCGCTTTTAGAAGGGACTCGCGACTATCCATGTTTGCGACCTAACGCTTGAGGTAAGCGGCGCGCGGCTTTTCGCGCGTCCGCTTGACTGAAAAGTTAGGGGCTTGCGCCGCGCCATGCCCGGGCGATTGTGCCGGCACCACCGCGAACCCCGCCGACCACAACGCTAGCAGGTTCGGATGGCGGGAGCTTGCCGCGGCGCTGCAACACGAAGGAACGCCGCAGAGAACTGCACGTTGGCAAGCTGTTGGCTGAGCCAGCTCTGGGAAAGAAAAGTGCTGCGACCCGCGCGCTGACGCGGACTTGGCCGAAAGCACGCTTGCGGAATAGTGGCCGAGCAAGGGCCTAACGCTGGAGTTAAGCGGCGGCGAAGCCGTCCGCCTTGAACGAGTTGTTAGGCGACCAACGCGGCGCCCGCCTGCGAAAGTACCAGCAGAGCGAACCAGCCCAGGCAGCCCACAACCCAGAACCTGCTGGATGCATCCTTGAACGCGAGTGGCCACAAGCCCAGCACCGCTGCAGCAAGAAAGTAGCCGCCAGACAGGAGGGCGCAGTAGCTGGGGCGAAGGCGTGGAGCACGAGGCTAACGAACGGCTGCAAGAGCAGTGGGAGAAGAAACAGCCCATACGCTCGTAGCGATTGCGCGAGGCCGAGGCGCTGCTTTGGAAGAAAGAACCCTGTGCTCATTGACGCCTAACGCCCGAATTAAGCGGCGGCGGAGCCGTCCGCTTGAATGAAGAGTTAGGGGCTTGCGCCGCGCGATGCTAGGGCGACTTGCCGGCACCGCCGCGAACCCCACCACGCACAACGCTAGCAGCTTTGGATGCTTGGAGCTTGCCGCGCCGGACCAAGGCCGCTGGCAAGGGCAGCGACCAAGTGCGGAGGGCTACAAGCTGGCGAAGGCTTGGCCGAAGCACACGCTGCGAAAGAGCAACCAAGCAAGGGCCTAACGCCTGAGTTAAGCGGCGGCCCGGGAGGGCCGTCCGCTTGGACGAGGAGTTAGACGGTTGCGACGCAGCTTGCCCAGGCGATAACGACTGCCACGATGAGCGCGCAGCTTGAACAACCGACTACCCCCAAACAACCAGCTCTGAAAGCTGAGGCTTGCGACGACGCCGCGCGAAAAGCTGCTTCGGCGACGGACGACAAGCCAGCGCGAAGCTGGGCGAAACACAACAAACGAAGAACCACCACGAGCTACCGACTAACACCTGAGTTAAGCCGCGCCGCGAAGCGGCGTCGGCTTGGACGAATTGTTAGGCCCCGTACGCGAGCTTTGCGACGAGGCCAGCGATAGTGAGCAGCAAGCCGTAGATTGCCAGGCGGGACTTTGATTTGTCGCTGGAAGCACTGGCGCGCTCTTGCTGCAGCTTTTCCGCTGCCGGCAACAACATGCCAGGCTGATAGGGAAGGAAATAACACCTACCGCGGCGGTTCTCACGGCTGATTGCTGCGTTCTTAGCAGTGCTATTGAGCCCAAGGCCTTCATCCCAGATGCCTTTGAAGCACGCGAGTGACTCCGAGTCGTGTTGCCAAGACGTATTGCCCTGAGCTGCTTTTAGTCGGTTTGGTGCAGTCACCTCGAACGTATGCTCCGCGCCCCCTTGTCCATGATAGCGGCGCACGAAGAAGTGACAGTTGGCGCAGATCTTCTTCACGTGCGGAATTGGTCCAATTAGGGGCCTAACACCTGAATTAAGCCGCGCCACGAAGTGGCGTCGGCTTGAATGAATTGTTAGGTCTCACTCCGCCACATGCGAAGCAAGCACCTCTTCAACGGTGGATGAGACTAGATTGCGTTTTGTGATCACGTCAAATAGCTGAGGCGAGATTGTGTAGCTGCCACGCGGCATTTGCTTGTAGAAAGGCGGGCTGCGCGGGTTGAGCATGATCCAGATGCTCCGATCTTTGCGATCGTTTGGCACGACAAGCAACACGTAGCCGTCATGGCTTGTGAACGTGGGCGCGGCAACGACATTTGCCCTAGCGTCGTATTCGCGGACTTGCAGGATGGAGTATTCGCTCTTGCTGCCAGGCGACTCACTGCCATCTATTGTTGGCGAGCAGGCCGTGAGCAAAAGAGCTGGGAGAAGTAGAAGGTTGCGAAGTTGTCCCATGTGAGACCTAACTAGAAGTAGATTCCAAACTACAGTGTATTCCTGCAGCCTAACAACTGCCGTCTTCGCGTCTTTCTGGAGCATGCCTAAGCGAATCAGCCACTTGCCCTGCCGCATGCAGCCTAACCTACCAGCATAATTTGACGGCCTTTCGGGGAATACCGCGGACGGAAGGGTCAACGCTGGCAGGCGCCACGCATCCGTGGCCAGAGACGCAAGCACGCTGGCTGGTGACGCACAAAACAAAAAGGCCGGCGCAATGCGCCGGCCTTTTTGTTTCAACTCTTGGTGGGCGGTACAAGGATCGAACTTGTGACCCCTACCATGTCAAGCTCACAGGGCTAACCTACTGATTGGCTTAGGGAAAGGCTCCCTAGAGAACTCCCATTCACAACAGGAGTTCACTCATGGCCACCATCAGACGCCTTCCTAGCGGTAGCTGGAACGTACAGGTACGCATCAAGGGACAAGCCCCCAGGTCTAAGAGCTTCCTTACAGAGGAACAGGCTCAGGCGTGGGCTGAGGAACAGGAAGCCTCTACCAAGAGGCACAAGACCTACACCCTCTACACCTTAGGACTCGCCTACAGGGAAGCCCGCCTCAAGGGACGAGGAAGCTACCAACAGGCGCTAGTCCTCACCAAGCAGCTAGCTCAAGCCTTCCCTATGCCCATCCATGAAATCACCCCTCAGATGGTCAACGAGTTCAAGCTCAGGAGGCTGGCTAAGGTGAAGTCTGCCACCTGTAGGAGCCAGCTAGCCTTTATGTCTCGCCTCTTCAAGTTCGCTAAGAGGGAGCTACTCATAGACGTATCGAACCCTCTAGCGGATATAGCCCTCCCTGCTCCCTCTAAGGCTAGCGATAAGGTGGTGAGGAAGGAGGAACTAGAGGCGCTTATGTCTAAGCTCAATGCTCAGATGGCGTTGATAGTAGAGCTAGCTTATGAAACTGCCATGAGACGCTCGGAGATACTCAAGCTAACTCCCTCTTGTCTCCATCTAGAGGAACGTATGGCTGATGTTATCGACGGTAAGACAGGGACTAGGAACGTACCCCTAACCCATAGGGCTGTAGAGCTTCTACAAGAGGCTCTGAGGCGTTCTAAGACTAGGCTCCTACCTGAGGCTAGGATATTCACCCTCTCCCCTCATAGCGTCTCTACTGCGGTTAGGAGAGCTAGGCGTCTAGCTGGCCTAGACGAGAGTGTGAGGCTCCATCAGCTACGCCATACGAGGATAAGTAACGTAGCCAAGAAGGGGTTTAACAACGCTCAGATAATGATTGTTAGCGGTCATAGAGACACTAGGAGCGTAGCTAGGTATAGCCACTTGAACGCTAAGGATGTTCTCCACCTAATAGACTAACCCCCTCTGTAAGCTCCATAGAAGCCCTGTACGGCCATCCTAGCCCCTCCCTAGTGCCTCGGTATTAGTTAGGGCTTAGGTGAGCCTTACAGGGCTTTCTTATGCCTGAGCGTCACTCTTGGACACTCAAAGGACAACAAGAGGAAAATAGTTTGTCACTGTTTTGTCCATATTTCAGGTAGTAGTAGGTAGGTAC
>NZ_JBHZGK010000020.1:0-15000 GCF_051900425.1 Frateuria sp. GZRR33 | reverse complement strand
GCTTAAAACTTGATCACTCCGTAAACTACGCGGTTCCACGCCGAGGTCTTTCGACTCGGCGTGTTCGCTTTTCGACGGCCTGCACGGAAAGCAGGCTCTCCACCGCCTGGATGGCAAGCACGCGAGGAGCCGCAAGGCGCTTGCACTCGCAAGGAAAATCCCATGGCAAAGAAAGTCGTCGGTTACATCAAGCTGCAGGTCAAGGCCGGCCAGGCCAACCCGTCGCCGCCGGTGGGCCCCGCCCTCGGTCAGCGCGGCCTCAACATCATGGAATTCTGCAAGGCCTTCAATGCCGCCACGCAGAAGATGGAGCCGGGCCTGCCGATCCCCGTGATCATCACGGCCTACTCGGACCGCAGCTTCACCTTCATTACCAAGACCCCGCCCGCCACCGTGCTGATCAAGAAGGTCACCGGCGTCGCCAAGGGTTCGTCCAAGCCGAACACCGACAAGGTCGGCAAGATCACCCGCAAGCAGCTCGAAGATGTTGCGAAGCAGAAGGAGCCGGATCTGACGGCTGCCGATCTGGACGCCGCGGTGCGCACCATTGCCGGTAGCGCGCGCAGCATGGGCCTGGTGGTGGAGGGTTAAGACATGGCAAAGATCACCAAGCGTATGAAGGCCGCCCAGGCCGCTGTGCAGCCGGGCAAGGTCTACGGGCTGGAAGACGCCCTGAACATCGTCAAGAACAACGCCAAGGCCAAGTTCGTCGAGTCCGTCGACGTGGCCGTGCGCCTGGGCATCGACGCGAAGAAGTCGGACCAGGGCGTGCGTGGTTCCTCCCTGCTGCCGCACGGCACCGGCAAGACCATCAAGGTCGCCGTGTTCTGCCCGCCGGGCGAGAAGGCCGAGGCCGCCAAGGCCGCCGGTGCCGATGCGGTCGGCATGGATGACCTGGCCGAGCGCATGCAGGGTGGCGACCTCGACTTCGGTCGTGTCATTGCCACGCCGGACGCGATGCGCGTGGTCGGCAAGCTGGGCCAGCTGCTTGGCCCGCGTGGCCTGATGCCGAACCCGAAGGACGGCTCGGTCACCGCCGACGTTGTCACTGCGGTGAAGAACGCCAAGGCCGGTCAGGTGAAGTTCCGCAACGACAAGGCGGGCATCATCCACGCCACCATCGGCAAGGCCAGCTTCGAGGCATCTCAGCTTGCTGACAACCTCAACGCGCTGATCGCCGACCTGCTCAAGGCCAAGCCGGCCGCGGCCAAGGGCCAGTACCTGCAGAAGGTCGCCCTGTCCAGCACGATGGGTGTCGGTGTGCCGGTCGACACTTCGTCGCTGAGCGCCGCCACCGCGAAGTAAGGCAAGTTCAGGTCCTTCGTGCCTGGCATGGGCGCGAAGGCAAGTTTTTGAAGGCAGCCCCGGTCCCGGCCGGGGCAGCCGTCAAAGACCGCAGGCGCGATCGATGCGCGACGACGACGGGCAGGGAGCTCGTTCATGGCAGGGAATCGCCGTCGCCGCTTCACCTCGATCGCTTAATCGGCCGCAAGGCCAGCCGGCGTAGATGGTGCAGCCCTTCTCTGGAATGCATGTTCTGGAAAGGCCACCACCCGGGATGCTCCGCATCCCCGACGTCACGGATGGCGTCGCCCAGGACCGCAAGCGGCAGGAGCCGTGAGCGGAGTTCTAAGTGGAGGAGTGCAATGGCTCTCAATCTGACCCAGAAGCAAGAAGTAGTCGCCGAGCTGGCAGACGTCGCCGCCAAGGCTCACTCCTTGGTCGCCGCCGAGTACGCGGGCACCACGGTCGAACAGATGACCGCGATGCGCAAGAAGGCCCGCGAGTCGGGCGTGTTCCTGAAAGTCGTCAAGAACACGCTGGTCTCGCGCGCCGTGGCCGGTACCGATTTCGAGGTCGTCAAGGACGCCCTGACCGGTCCGCTGCTGTACGCGTTCTCGACCGAGGAACCCGGTGCCGCCGGGCGTCTGATCAAGGAATTCGCCAAGACCAACGACAAGCTCAAGCCGCGGCTCGTCGCGGTGGAAGGCAAGCTGCTGCCCGCCGCGCACGTCGACGTGCTGGCCGCGCTGCCGACCCGCGAACAGGCGCTGGCCATGCTGGCCCGCGTGCTGGCCGAGCCGGCGACGATGTTCGCCCGCGTGGTCAAGGCCGTGGCCGACAAGCAGGGTGGTGGCGAAGTCGCCGCCGAAGCCCCGGCCGAAGCCTGATCCGACGACCCTTTCCAAACGAAAAATTTCCAGAGGTAAAAGCAAATGTCCCTGACCAACGAACAGATCGTTGAAGCCGTCGCCGCCAAGTCGCTGATGGAAGTGATGGACCTGGTGAAGGCCATCGAAGAGAAGTTCGGCGTCACCGCCGCCGCCCCGGTCATGATGGCCGCCGGCCCGGCCGCCGCTGGCCCGGCTGCCGAGGAGCAGACCGAGTTCGACGTGATCCTGAAGTCCGCCGGCGACAAGAAGGTCGACGTGATCAAGGCCGTCCGCGCCATCACCGGCCTGGGCCTGAAGGAAGCGAAGGACCTGACCGAGGCCGGTGGCGTCGTGAAGGAAGCCGCTTCGAAGGAAGACGCTGCCAAGTTCAAGAAGGACCTGGAAGCTGCCGGCGCCACGGTCGAACTGAAGTAATCGGCGCCTTGCGCGCCGTCAGTTTGGCTTAGCGTCAAGCAAGCCTGGGGGCGAAAGCCCCCGGGCTTTGCCCGTTGCAGAGGGAATGTCTGCATGAGCCGCGGTTCATTGCGGTCCCAGGGATCCGGGAAGCAAGAGACAGAAGGCAAGACTGAGAAGCCGACGGCTTTTGACTCCTGCCTTTTGCCGCACGCCGGCGGTTCGTCCCGCCGGAAGCGACAGCCGATTTTTCATCATTAGCCGGTGTGTGCACCACCGGCGCCACTGCGAACCGAGGCGTCACCCCATGACCTACTCGTTTACCGAGAAGAAGCGCATCCGCAAGGATTTCGGCAAGCGCCCGCCCGTGCTGGGCGTGCCCAACCTGCTGACCATCCAGACCGATTCCTACCGTGAGTTCCTGCAGGAGCACGTCGCGCCGAAGAAGCGCGAGGACAAGGGTCTGCACGCCGCGCTGAAGTCGGTGTTCCCGATTGCCAGCTATTCGGGCAACGCCGCCCTCGAGTACGTGGACTACCGCCTGGGCGAGCCGGCGTTCGACGAGCGCGAGTGCCGCAACCGCGGCATGACCTACGGCGCGCCGCTGCGCACCACCGTGCGCCTGGTGATCTACGACAAGGACAGCCCCGCGTCGAAGAAGGCGGTCAAGTACGTCAAGGAGCAGGAGGTCTACATGGGCGAGATCCCGCTCATGACCGAGACCGGCACCTTCATCATCAATGGCACCGAGCGCGTCATCGTCTCGCAGCTGCACCGTTCGCCGGGCGTGTTCTTCGACCACGACCGCGGCAAGACGCACAGCTCGGGCAAGCTGCTGTTCTCCGCCCGCGTGATCCCCTACCGCGGCTCGTGGCTGGACTTCGAGTTCGACCCGAAGGACGCGTTGTTCACCCGTATCGACCGCCGCCGCAAGCTGCCGGTGACCGTGCTGCTGCGCGCGCTCGGTTACAGCAATGAAGAGATGCTGGCCATCTTCTTCGAGCACAACGTGTTCCACCTGGGCAAGAAGGGTGGCACCACGCTGGAACTGGTCGCCGAGCGCCTGCGTGGCGAAACGCTGACCTTCGATCTGATGATCGGCGACAAGGTGCTGGTGGAAGCCGGCAAGCGCATCACCGCGCGCCACGTGCGCCAGCTCGCTGCCGAAAAGATCACCGCGCTCGAAGTGCCGGACGACTATCTGATCGGCCGCATCGTGGCGATCGACGTGGTCGATTCGAAGACGGGTGAACTGCTTGCGTCGGCCAACGACGAGATCACTGCCGAGCAGCTCGAGGCGTTCCGCAAGGCCGGTATCGAGACCGTGCCGACCCTGTACGTCAACGACCTGGATCGCGGCGCGTACATCTCGCACACCCTGCGCATCGACAACACCAAGACGCAGCTCGAGGCGCTGGTGGAGATCTACCGCATGATGCGCCCGGGCGAGCCGCCGACCAAGGACGCCGCGCAGAACCTGTTCTTCAACCTGTTCTTCACTTTCGATCGCTACGACCTGTCGGCGGTCGGCCGCATGAAGTTCAACCGCCGCGTCGGCCGTCAGGAGATCCTGGGCCCGGGCGTGCTGTACGACCACAAGTACTTCGCCGAGCGCAAGGAAGAGGCCGCGCAGACGCTGGTGCAGCAGCTGGGCGACCAGTCCGATGTGCTCGACGTGCTCAAGGTGCTGATCGACATCAAGAACGGCCACGGCACCGTGGACGACATCGACCACCTGGGCAACCGTCGCGTGCGTTCGGTCGGCGAGATGGCCGAGAACACTTTCCGCATCGGTCTGGTGCGCGTCGAGCGCGCCGTGCGCGAGCGCCTGTCGCTGGCCGAGTCCGAGGGCCTGACCCCGCAGGAACTGATCAACGCCAAGCCGGTCGCGGCGGCGGTGAAGGAGTTCTTCGGCTCCTCGCAGCTCTCGCAGTTCATGGACCAGAACAACCCGCTCTCGGAAGTGACCCACAAGCGCCGCGTCTCCGCCCTTGGCCCGGGCGGCCTGACCCGCGAGCGCGCCGGCTTCGAAGTGCGTGACGTGCATCCGACCCACTACGGCCGCGTCTGCACCATCGAGACCCCGGAAGGTCCGAACATCGGCCTGATCAATTCGCTGGCCGTGTACGCCCGCACCAATGCCTACGGCTTCCTCGAGACGCCGTACCGCAAGGTCGCCAATGGCAAGGTCACCGACACCGTCGACTACCTGTCGGCGATCGAGGAAGGCGACCACGTCATCGCGCAGGCGAACTCGCCGCTGGACAAGAATGGCGGCTTCATCGAGGACTTCGTGTCCTGCCGTTTCCGTGGCGAGTCCGAGCTGCGTCCGGCGGCCGAGGTCGACTACATGGACGTCTCGCCGATGCAGACCGTGTCGGTCGCGGCGGCGCTGGTGCCGTTCCTGGAGCACGATGACGCGAACCGCGCGCTGATGGGCGCGAACATGCAGCGCCAGGCCGTGCCGACGCTGCGCTCGCAGACCCCGCTGGTCGGTACCGGCATCGAGCGCGCCGTGGCGCGCGACTCGGGCGTCATCGTGTCCGCCAAGCGCGGCGGCGTGATCGACCAGGTCGACGCCGGCCGTATCGTCGTGCGCGTGAACGAGGAAGAGGTCGGCGACAACGACGCCGGCGTCGACATCTACACGCTGACCAAGTACACCCGCTCCAACCAGAACACCAACCTCAACCAGCGCCCGCTGGTGAACGTCGGTGACATCGTGGCCAAGGGCGATACGCTGGCGGACGGCTCGTCCACCGACCTGGGCGAGCTCGCGCTCGGCCAGAACATGCTGATCGCCTTCATGCCGTGGAACGGCTACAACTTCGAAGACTCGATCCTGCTCTCCGAGCGCGTCGTGCAGGAAGACCGCTACACCTCGATCCACATCGAGGAGCTGTCCTGCATCGCGCGCGACACCAAGCTGGGCGCCGAGGAAATCACCGCCGACATCCCGAACGTGGGTGAGCAGGCGCTCGCGCGTCTGGACGAGAGCGGCATCGTCTACATCGGTGCCGAGGTCAAGGCCGGCGACATCATGGTCGGAAAGGTGACCCCGAAGGGCGAAAGCCAGCTGACTCCCGAAGAGAAGCTGCTGCGCGCGATCTTCGGCGAGAAGGCCTCCGACGTGAAGGACAGCTCGCTGCGCGTGCCGCCGGGCATGGACGGCACCGTCATCGACGTGCAGGTGTTCACCCGCGACGGCATCGAGAAGGACAAGCGCGCCAAGCAGATCGAGGAAATGGAGATCAAGCGGATCCGCAAGGATTTCGACGATCAGTTCCGCATCCTCGAAGGCGCGATCTACAACCGCATGCGCGCCCAGCTGGTCGGCCAGTCCGCGATGAGCGGCCCCGGTGGCCTCAAGCGTGGCACGGAGATCACTGACACCTACCTGGACGGCCTGAAAAAGGACGACTGGTTCAAGATCAACGTCAAGGACGAGTCCGTCACCGAGTTCCTTGAGCGCGCGGCCGACCAGGTCAAGCGCCACAAGGAGGAGTTCGACCGTCGCTTCAAGGAAAAGCAGGGCAAGATCACCCAGGGTGACGACCTCGCCCCGGGCGTGCTCAAGATGGTCAAGGTGTTCCTGGCCGTGAAGCGCCGCATCCAGCCGGGCGACAAGATGGCTGGCCGCCACGGCAACAAGGGCGTGGTGTCCAACGTGGTGCCGGTCGAGGACATGCCGTTCATGGCCAACGGCGAGCCGGTCGACATCGTGCTCAACCCGCTGGGCGTGCCTTCGCGCATGAACATCGGCCAGGTGCTGGAAATGCACTTGGGCTGGGCCGCCAAGGGTCTGGGTCGCAAGATCCAGCGCATGCTCGAGGCGCAGGACAAGGTGACCAAGGTCCGCGAGTTCCTCGACCAGATCTACAACACCCACGCCGCCGGCGCGGTGCAGCACGTGGACCTGAAGACGCTGTCCGACCAGGAGATCCTGACCCTGGCGAACAACTTGCAGGAAGGCGTGCCGATGGCCACGCCGGTGTTCGACGGCGCCGAGGAGACCGAGATCAAGGCGATGCTCAAGCTGGCGGATCTGCCTGAGTCTGGCCAGACCACGCTGTTCGACGGCCGCACCGGCGAGGCGTTCGACCGCCCGGTGACCGTGGGCTACATGCATTACCTGAAGCTCAATCACCTGGTCGACGACAAGATGCACGCGCGTTCCACCGGCCCGTACTCGCTGGTCACCCAGCAGCCGCTGGGCGGCAAGGCGCAGTTCGGCGGCCAGCGCTTCGGCGAAATGGAAGTCTGGGCGCTGGAAGCCTACGGCGCGGCCTACACCCTGCAGGAAATGCTGACGGTGAAGTCCGACGACGTGCAGGGCCGCAACCAGATGTACAAGAACATCGTCGACGGCAACCACGAGATGGCGGCCGGCATGCCGGAATCCTTCAACGTGCTGGTGAAGGAAATCCGCTCGCTGGGAATCGACATCGACCTGGAAGAGGTGAAGTGACCGTCGCGGCCCGGCGCCAGGCGCCGGGCCGCAGACCAGCCTCAGCTTGCATCACGGACCTCTACCGAAGAATTTGCTCCGACCGGAGACACCCATGAAAGACCTGCTCAACCTTTTCAACCAGCAGCGCACCACGCCCGACTTCGACGCGATCAAGATCGCGCTGGCGTCGCCCGAGCTGATCCGCTCGTGGTCCTACGGCGAGGTGAAGAAGCCCGAGACGATCAACTACCGCACGTTCAAGCCGGAGCGTGACGGCCTGTTCTGCGCCGCCATCTTCGGCCCGGTGAAGGACTACGAGTGCCTGTGCGGCAAGTACAAGCGCATGAAGCACCGCGGCGTGGTCTGCGAAAAGTGCGGCACGGAAGTGACCCTGGCCAAGGTGCGCCGCGAGCGCATGGGCCACATCGAGCTGGCCAGCCCCACCGCACACATCTGGTTCCTCAAGTCGCTGCCTTCGCGCATCGGCCTGATGCTGGACATGACCCTGCGCGACATCGAGCGCATCCTGTATTTCGAGGCCTACGTGGTCATCGATGCAGGCCTGACCGCGCTGGAGAAGGGCCAGCTGCTCAGCGAGGACCAGTACCTCGAAGCCACTGAGGAACACGGCGACGAATTCGATGCCCGCATGGGCGCCGAGGCAGTGTATGAGCTGCTGAAGTCGATCGACCTGCAGGGCGAAGTCATCCGCCTGAAGGAAGAGATCGCTTCCACCAATTCCGAAACCAAGCTCAAGCGGCTCACCAAGCGCGTCAAGCTGATCGAGGCCTTCCTGGAATCGGGCAACAAGCCCGAGTGGATGGTCATGACCGTGCTGCCGGTGCTGCCGCCGGACCTGCGTCCGCTGGTGCCGCTGGACGGCGGCCGCTTTGCGACCTCCGACCTCAACGATCTGTACCGCCGCGTCATCAACCGCAACAACCGCCTGAAGCGCCTGCTCGAACTCAACGCGCCCGACATCATCGTGCGCAACGAGAAGCGCATGCTGCAGGAGTCGGTCGACGCGCTGCTGGACAACGGCCGTCGTGGCCGTGCCATCACCGGCACCAACAAGCGTGCGCTGAAGTCGCTCGCGGACATGATCAAGGGCAAGCAGGGCCGGTTCCGCCAGAACCTGCTCGGCAAGCGCGTGGACTACTCCGGCCGCTCGGTGATCGTGGTCGGCCCGACGCTGCGCCTGCACCAGTGCGGCCTGCCCAAGAAGATGGCGCTGGAGCTGTTCAAGCCGTTCATCTTCGCCAAGCTGCAGGCGCGCGGCGAGGCCACCACCATCAAGGCGGCCAAGAAGCTGGTCGAGCGCGAAGAGCCGATGGTGTGGGACATCCTCGAAGAGGTGATCCGCGAGCACCCGGTGCTGCTCAACCGCGCGCCGACGCTGCACCGTCTGGGCATCCAGGCGTTCGAGCCGAAGCTGATCGAAGGCAAGGCGATCCAGCTGCATCCGCTGGTCTGTACCGCCTTCAACGCCGACTTCGACGGCGACCAGATGGCCGTGCACGTGCCGCTCTCGATCGAGGCGCAGCTGGAAGCGCGCGCCCTGATGATGGCGACCAACAACATCCTGTCGCCGGCCAACGGCGAGCCGATCATCGTGCCGACCCAGGACGTGGTGCTGGGCCTGTACTACATGACCCGCGAGCTGGTGAACGCCAAGGGCACCGGCATGGTGTTCTCGGGCATCTCCGAGGTCCGTCGCGCCTATGACAACCGCGCCGTGCAGCTGCACGCCAAGGTCAAGGTGCGCCTGAAGCAGGTCACGATCGCCGACGACGGCGAGCGCACCAGCAAGGTGGCGCTGGTCGACACCACCGTGGGTCGCGCGCTTTTGGCCGAGATCATGCCCGAGGGGCTGCCCTTCGAGCTGGCGAACACGGAGCTCACCAAGAAGAACATCTCGCGCCTGATCAACGCCTGCTACCGCCGCCTGGGCCTGAAGGAGACGGTGATCTTCGCGGACCAGCTGATGTACACCGGCTTCCGCTTCGCCACCCGCGCGGGCATCTCGATCGGCATCGATGACATGATCATCCCCGACGAGAAGAAGCCGATCCTGGAAGAGGCCGAGAAGGAAGTGGTCGAGATCCAGGAGCAGTACCAGTCGGGCCTGGTCACCGCCGGCGAGCGCTACAACAAGGTGGTCGACATCTGGTCGCGCACCAACGAGCTGGTCGCCAAGGCGATGATCGACGGCATCGGTACCGAGAAGGTGACCGACGCCGAGGGCAAGACGGTCAACCAGAAGTCGATGAACTCGCTGTACATCATGGCCGACTCCGGCGCGCGCGGTAGCGTGGCGCAGATCCGCCAGCTGGCCGGCATGCGCGGCCTGATGGCGCGTCCGGACGGCTCGATCATCGAGACCCCGATCAAGGCCAACTTCCGCGAAGGCCTGAACGTGCTGCAGTACTTCAACTCGACCCACGGTGCCCGTAAGGGCCTGGCGGATACGGCGCTGAAGACCGCCAACTCCGGTTACCTGACCCGCCGTCTGGTCGACGTCGCGCAGGACGTGGTCGTCACCGAGCACGATTGCGGCACCGAGGACGGCGTGCTGATGCAGCCGATCGTCGAAGGCGGCGACGTCGTCGAGCCGTTGCGCGAGCGCGTGCTCGGCCGCGTGGTGGTCGAGGATGTGTACGGCCCGGGCAACGACGACGATGCGATCGTCACCCGCGACACGTTGCTGGACGAAGCGCTGGTCGAGAAGCTGGACAAGGCTGGCGTGCAGTCGATCAAGGTCCGCTCGCCGATCACCTGCGAGGCCAGCCACGGCGTGTGCGCGCTGTGCTACGGCCGCGACCTGGCCCGTGGCCACCTGGTCAACATGGGCGAGGCCGTGGGCGTGGTTGCCGCGCAGTCGATCGGCGAACCCGGTACCCAGCTGACCATGCGTACCTTCCACATCGGTGGTGCGGCTTCCCGTGCCGCCGCGGTGGACAACGTCTCGGTCAAGACCACCGGCACGCTGAAGTTCAACAACCTCAAGACCGTGCAGCACGCGCAGGGCCACCTGGTGGCGGTGTCGCGTTCGGGCGAGGTTTCGGTCATCGACGCCAACGGCCGCGAGCGCGAGCGCTACAAGGTGCCTTACGGCGCGACCATCGCGGTCAAGGATGGCGATGCGGTCAAGGCTGGCCAGACCGTAGCCAACTGGGATCCGCACACCCATCCGATCGTCTCGGAAGTGGCCGGTACCGTGCGCTTCATCGACTTCATCGATGGCGTCACCGTGCAGAGCCAGACCGACGAACTGACCGGCCTGGAGTCGGCGGTGGTGACCGATCCGAAGCGTCGCGGTACCGCGGCCAAGGATCTGCGCCCGATCGTGCGTCTGGAAGACGCCAAGGGCCGCGAGCTCAAGCTGCCGGGCACCGACGTGCCGGCGCAGTACATGCTGCCGGCCGGTGCGATCGTGTCGATCCAGAACGGCGTGGAAGTGGGCGTGGGCGACGTGGTGGCCCGTATCCCGCAGGAAACCTCCAAGACCCGCGACATCACCGGCGGTCTGCCGCGCGTGGCCGACCTGTTCGAGGCACGCAAGCCGAAGGAGCCGGCGATCCTGGCCGAGCGCTCCGGCGTGGTCAGCTTCGGCAAGGACACCAAGGGCAAGCAGCGCCTGATCATCAAGGACGCCGACGGCAACGAGCACGAGGAGCTGATTCCCAAGTGGCGTCAGGTCATCGTGTTCGAAGGCGAGCACGTGGAGAAGGGCGAGACCGTCGTCGACGGCGAGCCCAATCCGCATGACATCCTGCGCCTGCTGGGCGTCGAGCCGCTGGCCGCGTACCTGGTCAAGGAGATCCAGGACGTCTATCGCCTGCAGGGCGTGAAGATCAACGACAAGCACATCGAAGCGATCATTCGCCAGATGCTGCGCAAGGTCGAGATCACCGAGCCGGGCGAGAGCCACTACCTGCGCGGCGAGCAGGTCGAGCGCGTGCGGATCAACGAGGAGAACGATCGCGCGGTCAGCCGTGGCGAGCGTCCGGCCGAGTACCAGTCGGTGCTGCTGGGCATCACCAAGGCGTCGCTGGCGACCGAGTCGTTCATCTCGGCCGCTTCCTTCCAGGAGACCACCCGCGTCCTTACCGAGGCGGCGGTCCGCGGCACCCGCGATACCTTGCGGGGCCTCAAGGAAAATGTTATTGTCGGCCGTCTGATTCCGGCAGGTACGGGTCTGGCGTACCACGCGCAGCGTCGTCGCCAGGGCGGGTTGACCGCCTCGGAACTGGAAACCCTTTCCGGTTCCTCCTCCGCAATGAGTTTCGCGGAAGCCACTGCCGGTAGCGATGATGGTGCCGAGTAAGCCCTGGGGGCTTGCTCGCTGACATACGAAATGAGGTGCACGGATGCACCTCGTGTTCGGGTCACGGAGGACAGGGCGTTGCCTTGCCTGGTGCAAGGCGCCCATGTTAAATTCCCGCTTCTTGGCAGACCGAGTTTCGGTCTGCCTTTATGTTTCTCAGGAAAAGCTTCGCATGACGACAGTCAACCAGTTGGTGCGCAAGAACCGCAGCCCGAAGACCTACAAGAGCGCTTCGCCGGCCCTGCAGAGCAGCCCGCAGCGCCGTGGCGTCTGCACGCGCGTGTACACGACCACCCCCAAGAAGCCGAACTCGGCGTTGCGCAAGGTCGCCAAGGTGCGCCTGACCAACGGTTACGAGGTCATCAGCTACATCGGCGGTGAAGGCCACAACCTGCAGGAGCACTCGGTCGTGTTGATCCGCGGCGGCCGTGTGAAGGACCTGCCGGGCGTGCGCTACCACACCGTGCGCGGCAGCCTCGACTGCGCCGGCGTGACCAAGCGTCGCCAGGCCCGTTCCAAGTACGGCGCCAAGCGCCCGAAGAAGTAATCGCCTGCCGGCCCTGGTCCGGCGGCCACATCGAAGTTGCGGCCATGGACGGTTGCTTTGAGGCGGACCGGACGCTGCAAAGGTAACGAACAGATGCGGCCACGATGGCCGCTTTCGCGCGGACAGGATTGCCCGCAAATAAACAACGGACTCCAAACATGTCGCGTAAAGGTTCCCATCCCGCCCGCCTGGTCCTGCCGGACCCCAAGCACGGCAGCCAGCTGATCGCCCGCTTCATCAACATGGTGATGAAGAGCGGAAAGAAGTCGGTCGCCGAAAGCATCGTCTATGGCGCGCTGACCCATCTGGGTGAAAAGAACGCCGAGCCGGTGGCTCTGGTCGAGAAGGCGCTGGGCAACGTTGCTCCGGCGGTCGAGGTGAAGTCCCGCCGCGTCGGCGGCGCCACCTACCAGGTGCCGGTCGAAGTGCGCCCGGGCCGCCGCATGGCGCTGGCGATGCGCTGGGTGATCGATGCCGCCCGCAAGCGTGGCGAGACCTCGATGCCGCGCAAGCTGGCCGCCGAGCTGCTGGAAGCCTCGGAGAACCGCGGCGGCGCGATCAAGAAGCGCGAAGAGACCCACCGCATGGCCGAGGCCAACAAGGCCTTCTCGCACTACCGCTGGTAAGCGGTATGCCTTGCCGCCGCCTGCGGTGGCGGCAAGGAGTCAATCCGCCACTTGCGGCGGATTTCTCATTGAAACCGTGGCCCGGACGGCCGCGACGAATCGAGGGCAGGGTTGCCCTGTACAGGTAAACATCCATGGCACGCACCACTCCCATCGAGCGCTACCGCAACTTCGGCATCATGGCCCACATCGATGCCGGCAAGACCACGACCACGGAGCGCATCCTGTTCTACACCGGCGTCAGTCACAAGATTGGCGAGGTGCATGACGGTGCGGCCACCATGGACTGGATGGAGCAGGAGCAGGAGCGCGGCATCACCATCACCTCCGCGGCCACCACGGCGTTCTGGAAGGGCATGGACCGCTCGCTGCCCGAGCACCGCTTCAACATCATCGATACCCCCGGGCACGTCGACTTCACCATCGAAGTCGAGCGTTCGCTGCGCGTGCTCGACGGCGCGGTGTTCGTGCTGTGCGCGGTCGGTGGCGTGCAGCCGCAGTCCGAAACCGTGTGGCGCCAGGCCAACAAGTACAAGGTGCCGCGCCTTGCGTTCGTCAACAAGATGGACCGCACTGGCGCCAACTTCTACAAGGTCGTCGACCAGCTGAAGGCGCGCCTGGGTGCGAACCCGGTGCCGATGCAGGTGCCGATCGGCGCCGAGGACAATTTCGATGGCGTGGTCGACCTGCTCAAGATGAAGGCGATCATCTGGGACATGGAGTCCCAGGGCATGAAGTTCGAGTACCAGGACATCCCGGCCAACCTCGCGGACAAGGCCGCCGAGGCGCGCAGCTACATGGTCGAATCGGCCGCCGAGGCGTCCGAGGAACTGATGAACAAGTACCTCGAGGGCGGTGAGCTTTCCGAGGCGGAGATCATCGAGGGCCTGCGCCAGCGCACGCTGTCGAGCGAGATCATCCCGGTGTACTGCGGTACGGCGTTCAAGAACAAGGGCGTCCAGGCGATGCTCGACGCGGTGGTCAACCTGCTGCCGTCGCCGGCCGATCGTCCGCCGGTGACCGGTGTGGACGACGACGACAACGAGGCCAGCCGCAAGGCGGACGACAATGCCCCGTTCTCGGCGCTCGCGTTCAAGATCATGACCGATCCGTTCGTCGGCTCGCTGACGTTCTTCCGTGTCTACTCGGGCACGCTGAACGCTGGCGACCAGGTCTACAACCCGGTCAAGTCGAAGAAGGAGCGCATCGGCCGCATCCTGCAGATGCACGCGAACGAGCGCCAGGAACTGAAGGAAGTCCGCGCGGGCGACATCGCCGCCGCGGTCGGCCTGAAGGACGTGACGACCGGCGACACGCTGTGCTCGCAGGACCACATCATCACCCTGGAGCGGATGACGTTCCCGGAGCCGGTGATCTCGATGGCGGTCGAGCCGAAGACCAAGTCCGACCAGGAAAAGATGGGCATCGCCCTCGGTCGCCTGGCTGCGGAGGATCCGTCCTTCCGCGTGCGTACGGACGAAGAGTCGGGCCAGACGATCATCTCGGGCATGGGCGAGCTCCACCTGGACATCCTGGTGGACCGCATGAAGCGCGAGTTCAACGTCGAGGCCAACGTCGGCAAGCCGCAGGTTGCCTACCGCGAGACCATTCGCGCGTCGGACGTCAAGTCGGACTACAAGCACGCCAAGCAGTCGGGCGGCAAGGGCCAGTACGGTCACGTGGTGATCGAGCTGTCGCCGATGACCGAGGAAGAGCGCAAGAGCCCGGAGGTCAAGGACGATTTCCTGTTCGTCAACGAGATCACCGGTGGCGTGATTCCGAAGGAGTTCATCCCGTCGGTCGAGAAGGGTCTGCGCGAGACCATCACCAGTGGCCCGCTGGCCGGCTTCCCGGTCGTCGGTGTCAAGGTCAAGCTGGTCTTCGGCTCGTACCACGACGTCGACTCCTCGGAAATGGCGTTCAAGCTGGCCGCGTCGATGGCCTTCAAGCAGGGCTTCGCGAAGGCGAACCCGGTCCTGCTCGAGCCGGTGATGAAGGTCGAGGTGGTCACGCCCGAGGAATACGTCGGTGACGTGATGGGCGACCTGAGCCGTCGTCGCGGCTTGCTGCAGGGCCAGGACGACACGCCGTCGGGCAAGACCATCAACGCGATGGTGCCGCTGGGCGAGATGTTCGGTTATGCGACCACCATCCGCTCGCTGACCCAGGGCCGCGCCACGTTCACGATGGAGTTCGACCACTACGCAGAGGCGCCGAACAACATCGCCGAACAGGTCATCAAGAAGGCCTGAGTTTTCTAGCTTTACTTAATTAGTGCGATCGATCCCTGGTCGCGAAAAACAAAAGCGGCCTTTCCGGCCGCACTAATTAACCAGCTCTTTTCAGAGGTTGAAGTCATGGCAAAGGGTAAGTTCGAACGCACCAAGCCGCACGTGAACGTCGGCACGATCGGCCACGTGGACCACGGCAAGACGACGCTGACGGCGGCGCTGACCAAGGTCGGAGCCGAGCGCTTCGGTGGC
>NZ_JBHZGK010000001.1:0-527601 GCF_051900425.1 Frateuria sp. GZRR33 | reverse complement strand
GCCGCCGAACTTGCTGCGCCACAGGTAGTAGGAGGCTTCGCTGAAGCCGTGTTTGCGGCATAGGTCCTTCACCGCCATGCCGGCTTCCGCCTCACGCAGGAAGCCGATGATCTGCTCTTCGGAAAAGCGTTTCTTCACGTCCAATCTCCTTCGGATGGGGGATTGGACTCCAAACCGGTGTGCTACTCAAAGGCGGGGGGACGTCGCCGTCAAACGACCACTCAAACCGTTTGTAATGATGCGCCAAGGCCTCGGGCGCGGGGTGGTGGCGCGGGTCGGCAGGCATGATGGCCGGTTTACCGTGAAGCGTAGTACTAACCTGCTCATCGATAGCCGAGTACGGACCCTCTCGTCCCCTTGGGTCGAAATATCGAACTGTCCAGTTTGGCCCGATGGTAATCATTCCGTGATCGAAAAGCCGATGATGGATAGAGCAGAGTAGGACGCCATTGGTCGGCGACATTCGTTGTGCGGGAGTGGCTTGAGGCCACGGAATAAGGTGGGCTGCCTCAAGCGCGTCCTGAAAGCTCAAACCACAAATTGCACATCGGTAGTCGTAAGCTCGGAGAAGCGCTTTCCTGAAGATCGACTGAGCCGGACCACGCACCCTGACAAGCGCGTACACATCTTCAGATTGCAATGGGTTGGCTACTAGACGCTCAGCCAAGTCCTCCTCGGTGTCGCCCGAAGCAGCATACAAAAAGGGGTTAGCAATTTCGTCCCAAGGAAAGCTAGTCACTTGCTCCATTCCGGCACCTAGATCGTCTACATCCCAAGCAATAAAACCCTCTCCAGGCAGTCTGTCTGCCGCATTTACCACGAGAATCGTCAAGGGCGGCTTCTTTTCGGACAAACAGTAGTCTTGGATTTCAGACAATACGTAGCGCACAGCACGGTGGTGTATGTCTAGCCGAGAAGCTAGCTCTCCATAGGTGATAGGTGGATTACGTTGCTTAGCAACGCCAGTTAGTATGGGCCAAGCACGGTAGGCACGTTCAGCATGGTTAGGCACGATAACCTCCTTTGGACGTCCCGCGGTCGACTAGAAAAGCGCGCGCCGCTGGAGAAAAATGACCCTGACCCCTTTTTGAATTAACCACGTCCCCTTTATTCGGCTAGTTCTAGTCAGCTGCTAAGGCTTAGCCTTGAAAGCCTGCAACCAATGAATCGGCGGAGTGTCGTCCGTTGCCGTGACTGCTGACTGCCTAAACAAAGCGTTGAGGATGATGCGCCGATCTTCATCGGTCACTACCGATTTACCGGTAGTCTCGTCGCGCATAAGAGAGAGGAAGGTCTTAACCATCGTCTCGCGTTCGGACGCATCTTGAGCGATCGCTAGATTCTCGGAGAGCAAGCGTCCGAGTATCCGCAGAACCCAGACGCCAGCGAATGCTGGCACGAGGACCGGCAAAAGAACTAACACGACCGAAGTGCCGATTGGTTTAATCAAGTGGTCGATAGCCAGCCACGAGAAAAGCGCAAGACCAACTGACAGCGCCAGAGCGAACGCCACGGCATACCAAATGGCCTTAGTCCTGTGAGAGTTCGCCCGGGTACGCCAGTATTCTGTGGGAGCTAAGAGCGCAAGCTTTTCATCATAAATGTGCTTAAGCTCATTCCACTCGTCCTCGCAGCGAGAACGCATTCGATCCCACATCCCAGTGCGTTCTTCAAGGGCGTCCTTGTGCTCTTGAAGATTCGCGCGAGTCGCCAAAGAGTGTTCGTCTATGGTCGTACGCCAAGTCTCAATTTCTGTTTGCGCAGTTCTTTTCAGGGCGGATAGTTCCGAGCGAAGAGCCTTTATAGTTTTTCCGCGAGCATTGTCTAGCCACGCGGCGGATGCACCAGCTCGGACGATTGCGTCCAATGTGTGCGCCCGGTCGAGCAGCTGAGCCCCATTTGGCATGAACGACACCAACAATACGGCGCCAGCATTGGGATCGGCCGCGGCGAGAGCTTGGATGAGGCCAAACTGCGGGTGCTCGGTGCTTAAGACTTGACCCGAGGCGTAATTAGCCAACCGGTTCCTCAAAGCCTGGTGATGGTCGGTGATCTGCTGATTGTCCTGAGGAGTTCGCTCATCAGCAGGCTTATCAAGCAGCGCGCCGAGCACGGTTGCGGTCTGCAGGATGACCACGCATTGCGATCGTTGGGCTTCCCACTGTTGGGCTAGAGCTTGCTGGGTCGGTTTCGCCGACACCCAGGCCGCCTGCTGGAGCGTTGCCCACTCCACGACGTCCGACACGCGCGCGAACTCTTTAACGTGGTCCGTAGCGAAGAACGTGATCGGGATCGGAGACGGCAGAAGAGGAGAGGTCTTGCTATCCATGGCTTGCTCCTTCACGTTTTCGCGGCGTGCTTGCGGGTCACGGTAACAGCCTCTAGGTTAGCTGATCCGTCCGACCTGGATCCCCAGCGCTAGCTATACGGCAATGTGGAACCCGTCCTCCGCCACCAACGATGGAGACTTGCTTTGAACTTTTCATTTCACATTGGTAGCAAAGAAATATGGTTCGACGTAGAGGCCAAAGATGACGCCCACCTGGACGAATTGTCCTTCGTGGGGCTCATAGAAAACAAATTCAACGGAATCGTGAGTTCCGCTCGCCGAGATGGGCGCGGAGTAAATGCGATATATGAGATCAAGCTTCGTTTCCGCGAATTCGACGAATACTCGCACGCCCAGGCGCATTGCTCGGCCAACCTGGATAAGGATGGCCGCATCGCCAAACATTACATTGGGGCACTTCAATATGCGGATCCCAACCATCGTCACGCGCAGGAATTGAAATCCCTAGCGGAGGCAGGTCATACGTCGCCGCATTAATCCAAGTGATGGGCCAAACTCGACGCCGTAAGTTCATGCAGCTCTTGTAAACAAAGTCTCACCAGCTCCACTAACCGATCGGGGGTGATCACAGTGCTTATGAGCATGCTCTACAGGCTCTCTCAAAGAGCCAGCCGGGGCGAACGGGTCAGGTTCACTTCAACTCGCAGGAAATGAACCTGCCGCCGCTTTTCCCCTTCCGGCACGAACCGACCCCGCTTCTTAGGTCGCCGTTATGTGACAGCGAATGCCACCTGTGCTAGATGGAAGCGTCTCGATCGGCGAGAAGAAGCTCATTGAAGCGCGCCGTGCCGATCCCGGGTTCGTTTGCCTCGCGCAGCATGAGCGCCTCACAGACGAGGTGCTTCAGGGATATCACCGGAATCTCGCTGGTGTCGTTCTCGTCGGCCCAAAGGTGAGTCATTCCATAGACCTGGCGGAAATCCCTTCGGTCGCCGTAGGTGTACCTCAGGGAGCCGCGCCCTACATTCAGCTTCGGCAGAGTCCAGCAGACGTGCAGATCTATATCCTGCGGTCGTTTTTTTGCCTCGTCGAAGTCGAGGAGAAGATCTTGGAACTGCTGTTTAAACTCAATCACTTTAAGCGCTCCACCGCGGTGTGCGTCTGGTGCCTGCACCGAAAGGGCGTCGTCGTGGTTGGTAACCTGAGCGGAAGAATCGTCAATCGTGATCAGGCCGTCATAACGATTAAAGCCAGAGAGCGCAGCGAGCGTGTAGCCTTTCAGGACGCTCGCCGACAATAAGCCCGTAAATAAGGCGATTACGTCCTGCTCAGAGTCAGGGTCCACCAGGAGCGGCGACCGCGAGCCGAGCCTTTCGAATAGCGTCCGAACGATGGAGCCTGACATCCTCTCCTCTACTTTGCTGCGCCAAGAATCGAGGTCGATGGCCGGCTCGGACCGCTGCTTCTTTTTCATCGCCCAGCGGAAGTCAGCGAGTTGAGTCATCGCTCGGACGGTCAGCTTGCGAACGACTTCGGACACCACCTCACTGGCAGGAATCTTGCGCCCGGTGTCAAGCTCAAGCTTCTTGAATGCGCAGAGAGCGTGCGCCTGCCTCGCGAGACCTGTGTTGCTCGTAAGATCGAACTCGAGCATTCTACCTTGAGGGACTCCATCCACCGCCAAGCGCACGCCATATCGAACCTGCTTCGCGCGCGTACCCGTGCGATTGTGTACTTCGCCTAAGACGTCCGTGGAGTAGGCAAAAAATACATCAAGAAAGTCGAAGTTCGCCTCCAGAACCTCGGACTCCTCTTCAGTAAAGTCAATTGGTGGACTGAGGCGCAGCACCTGTTCCTTGTTCCAGCGCAACCTAAGGGCCTGATGTTTCCCTGCGTGGGTCCAACTCCGACTGGCTTCCGGAGTCGAGAGGATGTCTTCAACGTCCTTGTGTACTGCAAAAACACGCCACGGGTAGGGGTATCCGAGATGGTTTCTAGTTCGGTCATACGGCCCTAGCACCCAGGTCGTCTTTGTAACCTCCACACCATCGTCCAACCAGACGTTGATTGTCGGGGTAAAACTAGACAGCGGGTTGACCTGTCCGAGGGCGGTTTTGGCGGCCAGATACGTCGCCCACTTCTTCGCCTCGCGCTCTTTGTCTAAATCGTTGATAACGATGTGCGAAAGGCTTTTGGGTTTGCCGCCGGCGTGAAACTCGTAATACACGGCCGTGCCGCGCTGGAAGTTGAGCAGGTCAGCAACCGCCGGAGGACAGGTCATGGCGTTTTCAACACGCGGTACCGGCTCCTGGCTCCCCATCACCCAGGCGTAGGCGCCCGATACGGTTGCCTGGGAGACAGCGCCCGAAGCATCCCGCGTCAGGAACCCGACCTTGTTCGAGGCGGCAAAAAAGAAAGATGCTCCCACGCCCTTGTATCCAATAGAACGGCCCAGCGCCTTTTCTGCGGAATACCCCGGAGCCGTGAACCGTCGTGCAACGTTAGGCGCCATCCCAGTGCCGTTGTCGACGACCATCAGGTAGTGGGGGTCACCGCCCGCACGTCTACCAATTACAACGGTAATGGTTGGGACTTCCCCCGGGCGGTACAACTGCCTCGCGTTTGCAATGAGGAGAGAGTCCCACGCGTTCTGAATAACTTCCGCAAAGACGTCTGCCTCATCGGCGTATGACGTCAAGAGGTTCCGCAGCTCCCGTTTGCGAAGCCGTGCCAGCTCCTCTGCCGACGTCGCGTCGGCCAGTCCAAATACATCCATTTCGCCCCCTTCCTCGCTCAAGTAAACGCCAACCGGCCTGACTAAACTACTCGTTACATATTCCGCCGATACTCCCCACCCACGTCATACAACGCGTGGCTGATCTGCCCCAACGAGTTGTACTTCACTGCCTCGACCAACTGCTCGAAAACGTTCTTCCGCTCCCGTGCCGTCTGCTGCAACCGCTTGAGGCTCTCCGGCGCCAACCCATTCCGCGCCTCCCCGAACGCCCGCACGTTGGCAATCTGCTGCCCCTTCTCCTCCTCCGTGGAGCGAATGAGCTCGATCTCGGTGGCCACTTCGCCGCCGTGTTCCTTCGGCAGGAAGGTGTTCACGCCGATCAGCGGCAGCGAGCCGTCGTGCTTCTTGTGTTCGTAATACAGCGACTCCTCCTGGATCTTGCCGCGCTGGTACATGGTGTCCATGGCGCCGAGCACGCCACCGCGCTCGCTGATCGCCTCGAACTCCTTGTAGACGGCTTCTTCCACCAGGTCAGTCAGCTCCTCGACCACGTAGCTGCCCTGCCAGGGGTTCTCGTTGAAGTTGAGGCCCAGTTCCTTGTTGATGATCATCTGGATCGCCACGGCGCGGCGCACGCTCTCTTCGGTCGGCGTGGTGATGGCTTCGTCGTAGGCGTTGGTGTGCAGGCTGTTGCAGTTGTCGAACAGCGCGTAGAGCGCCTGCAGCGTGGTGCGGATGTCGTTGAACTGGATCTCCTGCGCGTGCAGCGACCGGCCGGAGGTCTGGATGTGGTACTTCATCATCTGGCTGCGCGGGCTGGCGCCGTAGCGCTCGCGCATGGCGCGGGCCCAGATGCGGCGGGCGACGCGGCCGATGACGGTGTACTCCGGGTCCATGCCGTTACTGAAGAAGAAGCTCAGGTTCGGCGCGAAGTCGTCGATGTGCATGCCCCGGGCGAGGTAGTACTCGACGATGGTGAAGCCGTTGCTGAGGGTGAAGGCGAGCTGGCTGATCGGGTTCGCGCCGGCTTCGGCGATGTGGTAGCCGGAGATCGACACCGAGTAGAAGTTGCGGACCTTGTGCTCGACGAAGTACTGCTGGATGTCGCCCATCATGCGCAGGGCGAATTCGGTGGAGAAGATGCAGGTGTTCTGTGCCTGGTCTTCCTTGAGGATGTCGGCCTGCACGGTGCCGCGCACGGCGGCCAGGGTTTCGGCTTTGATGCGGGCGTAGGTCTCGGCGTCGACGAGCTGGTTGCCGGTGACGCCGAGCAACCCTAAGCCCAAACCGTCGTTGCCCTTCGGTAGTTCACCCGAATAGCGCGGGCGCTCGCGGCCTTCGTAGAGCTTGGCGATCTTCTTTTCGGCCTCGGCCCAGCGGGCGGCGTCGGCCTTGAGGTACTTCTCCACGTTCTGGTCGATCGCGGTGTTCATGAACATCGCCAGGATCATCGGCGCCGGGCCGTTGATGGTCATGGAGACCGAGGTGGTCGGCGCGGACAGGTCGAAGCCGGAGTAGAGCTTCTTCATGTCGTCCAGGGTGGCGATGTTGACGCCGGAGTTGCCGATCTTGCCGTAGATGTCCGGGCGCGGGGCCGGGTCTTCGCCGTACAGGGTGACCGAGTCGAACGCGGTGGACAGGCGCGTGGCGGCGCCGCCCTGGCTCAGGTAGTGGAAGCGGCGGTTGGTGCGCTCCGGGGTGCCCTCGCCGGCGAACATGCGGGTGGGGTCTTCGCCGGTGCGGCGGTACGGGTAGACGCCGCCGGTGTAGGGGTAGTGGCCGGGGAGGTTTTCCTTGCCGAGGAAGAGCAACTGGTCGCCCCAGCTTTCGGTCTTGGGCGGGGCGACTTTCGGGATCTTCTGGTGGCTCAGGGATTCGCGATAGTTCTCCACGCGGATGGTCTTGCCGCGGACCTGGTATTCGTTGACGTCCTTGGTGACCGATTCGCGCAGGGCGGGCCAATCGCGCAGGAGATGAACCGACTCGCTGGTCAGTTCCTTGATCGCTTCGTTGTAGCGTTGGCGAAGGAGCGCGAGGGTGCGGTCTACCGCAAGGTCTCCCCCATCCGCCCTTCGGGCACCTTCCCCCGCGGGCGGGGGAAGGATCTGGGTGTGGTCGTAGAGGTCCAGCGGGCGCGGGAGCGCGTCGTCCTCCAGTTCCTTGAGGGATTCGTAGTAGTGCTGGGCCTTGCTGGCGGCTTCGGCCTGGCGGGCGATGGAGCTGTTGATGCCCCTGCCCTGCTCGGCGATCTCGGCGAGGTAGCGCACACGGCTGCCGGGGATGAGGACGGTGGCGCGCGGTTCCTTGAGGCTGGTGTCGAGGTCTGGCTGGAAACTGCAGTTCGGGCTGCCGATGGCGTGGGGGGAAGAAATGGGGTCAGAGTCATTTTTCGACCCCTGTCCCTCGTTCTTGCCTGCGCCTTCGTTCGAAAAATGACTCTGACCCCATTTCTTCTCGCGCAGCAGGCGGCACAGGTTGGCGAACATCCAGGTCACGCCCGGGTCGTTGAACTGGCTGGCGATGGTCGGGTAGACCGGCACGTCCTCGTCCTTCAGGGCGAAGGCGGTGCGGTTGCGCTTCCACTGCTTGCGCACGTCGCGCAGGGCGTCTTCGGCGCCGCGCTTGTCGAACTTGTTGAGCACGATCAGCTCGGCGAAGTCGATCATGTCGATCTTCTCGAGCTGGCTGGCGGCGCCGTAGTCGGACGTCATCACGTACATCGGGAAGTCGACGAGATCCACGATCTCCGAGTCGCTCTGACCGATGCCGGCGGTTTCCACGATGACCAGGTCGTAGGGCTGGCTCTTGAGGAAGGCGATGCAGTCCTTGAGCACCTCGTTGGTGGCCATGTGCTGGCGGCGGGTGGCCATGGAGCGCATGTACACGCGGTGGGAGCGCAGGGAGTTCATGCGGATGCGGTCGCCCAGCAGCGCGCCGCCGGAGCGGCGGCGGGTCGGGTCGACGGCGAGCACGGCGATGCGCATTTCGGGGAAGGCGTGCAGGAAGCGCAGCAGCAGTTCGTCCACCACCGAGGACTTGCCGGCGCCGCCGGTGCCGGTGAGGCCGAGCACCGGGGTCTTGCGGCCGGCGAGGTCCCATTCCTTGCGCAGGCGGGTGAGTTCGGTTTCGCCCAGGCGGGCTTCCTCGATGTCGGTGAGCATGTGACCGACGGAGATCTCGTCGTCGATGTCGACCTTCGGCACGCCCGGCTGCTCGGCCTTCAGGCGCGCCGCCTGCGCGGCGCGGGTGCGCTGCATGACGTCCTCGATCATCTCGGTCAGGCCCATCTTCATCCCGTCGTTGGGGTGGTAGATGCGCTCGACGCCGTAGGCCTGCAGTTCGCGGATCTCTTCCGGGGTGATGGTGCCCCCGCCGCCGCCGAACACGCGGATGTGGCTGGCGCCGCGCTCGCGCAGCATGTCCACCATGTACTTGAAGTACTCGACATGGCCGCCCTGGTAGGAGGACAGCGCGATGGCGTCGGCGTCTTCCTGCAGCGCGGCGCGCACGACGTCTTCCACCGAGCGGTTGTGGCCCAGGTGGATCACCTCGGCGCCCTGGCTCTGGATGATGCGGCGCATGATGTTGATCGCCGCGTCGTGCCCGTCGAACAGGCTGGCGGCGGTGACGAAACGCAGCGGGGTGGTTTCGGCCTGCGCGGCGGCGGCGGGGACGTGGCTGGCGGGGGAACTCATGGGGACTCCGACATCTCTAGCTCTGAACCCCTCGATTCTAGTGGATCGGGGTCAAGAGCGCGGTCGTGCCTTTCCCGCGGGCGGGCGACCCGGGACGGTCCGTGAAATCCCCTGTCAGTGGCCGGCCCCAAACGACGAGGCCCCCGGTGATCGGGGGCCTCGGCTGTGTCGGGTGTGCAGCTAGTGGCCGCTACTGCCCTTGCTGCCGCTGGAGTTGTTGACATATCCCACCGGCGGAGCGGGCGCGGGTTGAGGTTCGCTTGGCATGCGGTCGCGCAGTGAAGACGTTTGGCCGGCTTCCCTGGAGATTCGCACCGTGCGCTCCGCCTGAGCGAGCTCGCCGGCATCAAGGAGGCCGTCGTGGTTGCGGTCGAAGTTCGCGAAATGCTGCTTGAGCATGGACAAAGGCGGCACTTCGATGCGACTGAGGCGCTGATCGTGATTGGTATCGAGCCTGCTGAAATCCGCAGGCAGCTGGGACGCTGCCACTACCGGGGCGACACCCGCAAACAAGAGGATCGCCATCGACCTTTTCGGGTTTCCCATATGCCTGTCTCCTTTGGTTGTCCCAGGAGGGCTTGGTGAACCATCCAGGGATACGGCGGGCCGGTTGTCCATCAGGGCCGTTATGCTCCCGGCATCAGCGCATGTCAAACCCGCGACATCGGCTGATCCGCACCTTGCTGGCGCCACGGCTGGTTCAGTGGACGATGTTGACGGCGATGGCCGGTGTGACCGAGCGGGTGACGTTGTGCCCGCCGGGGATCACGCGCACGCCGAGCAGCACGCCGACGTTGGCGTTGAAGTTGTACTCCACCGCGGGCGCGAAGCCGAACGCCTCGCTGCGGCCGGAGCTCGCGTGCACGGGTGTCGCCGGCAGGCCGAGCGGGTCGTCGACGCCGACCACGCGGGTGGCGTCGCTGCGGCTGTAGGTGAGATCGAGCGCGAGCACCCAGCGGAGGGTGAGGCTGTATTCGAAGGCGGTGGCGACGTAGAACGCGTCGCCCGGCGTGGCGCGGCCGTGGAAGTCGGGGCCGGGGCCGTAGCTGCTCGCGCCGTCCAGGTCGGCATGCCGCGCGAAGGTCCAGGTGGCGTTGAAGCGCACGCGCAGGATGCGGCCGTTGGGCATCCAGAAGTAGCTCTGCGCGTTGAGGCCCAGCGTGGTCGCCCAGGCGCCGCCGCCCATGCCGTCGGCGGCCCGCGCCAGGCGCTTGTAGCGGCCGGTCGGCACGGCTTCCTGCAGCATGATGGCCAGGGTGGGGAACCAACTGCCTTCGTGGAACCGCGTCAGGCGGTATTGCGCCTGCAGGATCTGGTCGCCCGCGCCGATGCCTGAGCTGTTCGGGCCGTGGTGCAGGCCGTTGTAGCCGACGATCGGGATGGCGCCGACGGTGAGGTCGTCGGTCAGGCCGTAGAGCACGTAGGCGCGCGAGCCGAAGCCGTCGTTGCCGCGGGTCTGCACGTCATAGACGTAGGGTTCGATGAGGACGTGCCCGCGCGGCAGCGTCTCGGCCGAGTTGGCGAGCATCGGCCCGGTCCACCAGGCGTCGTCGCGGGACTGGCGCGGGGCGTCCTGGGCGAACACGGCACCCACCGCGAGCCAGGCGAGCAGGCCGCCGAGCAGGCGCCGCCTGCGCCGCTTCACCGCTTGCCGTTCGATGCCCATGCCGCCTCCACCGTGCCCCGGAAACACGCACCTTAGGCGCCACAGTGGCTTGCGCGAATAGCCACTTCGCTATGATCCGGCATGACCACTTGGGACCCGCGCATGAAACGCGTATCCGCCAGCCTGCTGCCGCCGATCGCGCTCGATCCGGATGGCGACGTGCCCATCTATCGGCAGCTGTCGGAGTGGTTCCGGCGCGCCATCGTCGAGGGGCAACTCCAGCCGGGCCAACGCGTGCCATCGACGCGGGCACTGGCCGGCGAGCTGAAGGTCTCGCGCCTGCCGGTGCTAAGCGCCTACGAGCAATTGCACGCCGAAGGTTACCTGGAGACGTTCACCGGGGCCGGCACCTGCGTGGCCGCTGCGATCCCGTTGGGCAGGCCGGACAAACCGCGCCGGTCGCGCGGTTCCCCGGTGTCGGCGGCGCCTTCGCCCGGCCGCCGGATCGCGGCGCGCGCCGCGGCCATGGCGGGCCCCGAGCAGACCTGGCTCGACAGCCAGGGCGCCCTCCGCGTGGGCCTGCCGGCGCTGGACGCCTTTCCCCACCAGGCGTGGGCGCGCCTGCTCAGCCGGCACGCGCGCGGCGTGGATGCCGAATCGCTGGTCTACGGCGATCCGCTCGGCTACCTGCCGCTGCGCGAGGCGGTCGCCGACTACCTGCGCACCGTGCGCGCGGTACGGGCCGATGCCTCGCAGGTGATGATCACCACTGGCGCGCAGCATGGCGTGCAGGTGTGCACCCACGTCCTGCTCGACGACGGCGACAGCGCCTGGATGGAGGAGCCGGGCTATCCGGGCGCGCACCAGGCGCTGGCGGCGGTGGGCGCGAAGGCCGTGCTTGTGCCGGTCGACGAGGACGGGCTCGACGTGGCCGAAGGGATCCGCCGCGGGCCGGATGCGCGGATTGTCTACCTCACGCCGTCACACCAGTTTCCGCTGGGCGTGACCATGAGTGCCTCGCGGCGCATGCAACTGCTGCAATGGGCGGCGCGCGAAGGACGCTGGATCGTCGAGGACGACTACGACAGCGAATACCGCTTCGGCGGCAAGCCGGTGCCGTCACTGCAGGGACTCGATGCGGACGGGCGGGTGATCTACGTGGGCACCTTCAGCAAGGTGATGTTCCCCGCCCTGCGGCTGGGCTGGCTGGTGGTGCCGAAGGACCTGGTGCCCGCCTTCCGCGCGGCGCGCGATGCGCTCGACACCTGCTCGGCCATGCTGCCGCAGCGGGCGATGACCGACTTCATCCGCGAGGGCCATTTCGCCCGGCACATCCGACGCATGCGCACGCTGTACGCGGCCCGCCGCGCGGCGCTGCTGGCGTCGATCGAGCGCCACCTCCCGGGCCGGCTGCAGGTGGTCGGCGCGGAGGCGGGGATGCAGCTCGCCGCGTTGTTGCCGCCGGGCGTGGACGACATCGCGCTCTCGCGCGCCGCCGCGCGGGAAGGCGTTTCCGTGCGGCCGCTGTCGCCATGCTGGCGCGGGCCGGGCGCGCGCCACGGGCCGATCCTCGGCTACGGCGGCACGGACGCGCACGCCATCGACGAGGGCATCCGCCGGCTGGCGTGCTGCCTGCAGGGCTCGCGCTGACGGTTGGCCTCAGCCCCCCGAATGCCGCGGAGCCGGCGTGCTGTCGCTTCCGCCGGCGTGGCCGCCGGCATGCAGGGCCGCCTGGGCCGCGGCGAACTCGTGCGCGTCGAGCGAGCCGTCCTGGTTGGCGTCGTAGGTGGACAGGCGGGTACGCAGCAGCGGCATGTCGGCCGGGATCTCGGAACGGGAGAGGTGCCCGTCCTGGTTCTTGTCCAGGCTCTGGAAGGATGCGCCGTTATCACTGCTGGCGGCGCCTGCCGCAGCCTCCTGCGCGGATGCCGCGCCCGCCGCGACGATCAGGGCGAACGCGACCGCGCCGCCTCCGAGGGTCAGGAAACGCCGGGTCTTCATACGTGTTCTCCTTTCGGCCAACGATCGGATGCGCGCCCCTGGGGCACGCTCGCCGACACTGCGCCGGAAGGAGTGAAGTACGGCTAAAGGACGCGTGCAGCGGCCCGCGCCCGTTCAGGCCAGTCCGTAAGGGAGATTGGCCGAGGCCACCACGCGCGCTCCCACCGTTTCGCCACGGGCGAAAGCGAGCACGGCCTCGACCACTTCCGGTGCGTCCAGCACGCGGTGGTGGCCCAGGCCCTGCGTGGTGAGCAGGCGGGCGCCGGGCCAGTGGCGGGCGTAGCGCTCGCCCTCTTCCCACGGCACGTCGGCGTCGTCCAGGTCATGCACGATCAGGCCGGGCTGACCAAGCGCGGTGACGTGGCGGTGCATCTGCAGCTCATCCACGGTGATGCCGGTGCGGTTGACCAGCCAGGCGTAGAACGGGCGGCGCAGGCGCTCGCCCAGGCGCACGAAGCGGAAGTAGCGGGTGGTGGCGGCATGCATGTCGGCCGCCGGCGCGATCAACGCCAGCCGGCGCGCACGCCACTGTTCGCCCTGGGCCAGCGCGGCGGCAGCGCCGCCGAGCGAGTGGGCGATCGCCAGCTCCGCGTCGCCGTAGTGGCGGCCCACCGCGCGCACGGTGTTAGCGAACTCCGGCAGCGTGCAGTAGTCGCCGGTACTCAGGCCATGGCCGGGCTGGTCGAAGCTCACCACGGCATAGCCGAGCGCGCGCAGGCGCTCGATCCACGGCAGGAAGCGCAGCCCGAAGCTCGACCATCCGTGCACCAGCAGCACGTACGGCTGCGTGGCCGGGTCGCCCCAGACGTAGGTCGCGATGGACTGGCCGTTGACCGGCAGGGTCTCCCGCCGCATCGCCGCGTCGGGCGTGGCGGCACGGGCGCGTACGCGGCTGCTGGCGAAGGGCTTGGCGAACAGCCGTGCGGCACGATCGGCCGTGCGCCGCGGCGCCAGAGCGCCGCCGAGGGCGAAGCTGGTGCGGACGGTGGCGAGCTTGAAGCGGGCGGCCAGGCCCGGACGGCGCATCACGGTGGACATGGGTCGATCCTCAAGGTTGCCAGCTGCGCCACAGGCGCTCGAAGGCGGCGTGGACGCGCCCGATGGCCTGCTCGAAGCCGAACAGTCCGGCGTCGTGGTGGAGGCCGAGCATCAGGGCGTAGATCTCGAAGGCGAGCTGCGGCGCGTCGGTGTCGGCACGCAGGTGGCCGGCGGCCACGGCCTGGGCGATGCCTTTTTCCAGCTCGCCGCGCCAGCCGGCCTGTTGCGCGACGACGGCGTCGTGCAGCGGGCCTTCGCGCCCGTCGTATTCGCCCGCGGCGGTGAGCAGCACGCAGCCGCTGGTGTGCATGCGGCCCCACTCGCACCACTGGGCGACGATCGCGCGCAGGCGCGGCAGGCCGCGCGGTGCGGACAGCGCCGGCATCAGCACGTGGGCCATGAAGCGGCGGGCGGCCGCATCCAGCACGGCCAGCTGCAAGTCTTCGCGCGATCCGAAATGGGCGAACACGCCGCTCTTGGACATGCCCACGTCGGTGGCGAGCGTGCCGATCGACAGGCCCTCGAGCCCGCCCACGCGGGCCAGTTCGTAGGCGTGTTCCAGGATGAGCTCGCGGGTGGCGAGGCCTTTGGCGGGGGCAGTCGTGGCGGTCATGCGGTGCACAATAGCACGACCGTTCGTTCTATTAAAGAGGCAGTTTTCTGTAGGAGCGCACCCGGGCGCGACCGGATGCATGGCGGTCGCGCACAGTTGCGCTCCTGCAGGAGACCGCGCGTTCATCGGATCTAGGCGGGCGCTGCGGCTATCCTCCGGTGCTGCCACCGCAAAGGAGACGCCTCATGAAGCCCCGCCTGCTGATCGCCGCAGCCCTCGCCTCACTGCTTGCCGGCTGCGCCACCTCGCCCACCGGACGCTCGCAACTGATGGTGGTGTCCGATGCGCAGATGAGCCAGATGGGCCTGGCCTCGTTCAACCAGATGCGGCAGCAGGGCAAGTTCGCCAACGCGCCGAAGGAGCGCGCCTACGCCACCTGCGTCGCGAAGGCGCTGGTCTCGGTGCTGCCGCCGCCGTGGAACACCCAGCAATGGGAAGTGCAGATCGTCGACGACAACACCGCCAACGCCTTCGCACTGCCCGGCGGCCGCATCGGCGTGAACCAGGGCATGTTCAAGGTGGCGAGCAACCAGGACCAGTTGGCGGTCGTGCTCGGGCACGAGCTCTCCCACGTGGTCGCCCGCCACGGCGCCGAGCGCGTGTCCGACAACATGGCGGCGCAGGCGGCGGTGACCGCTGGCAGCATCTACGCCGGCACGCGCGGCGCGGACGCCGGCAACGTCGCCGCCCTGCTCGGCGCAGGCGCGACGGTGGGCGTGCTGCTGCCGTTCTCGCGCACGCAGGAAGCCGAAGCCGACACCCTGGGCCAGCGCTACATGGCCAAGGCCGGCTTCGACCCGCGCGCGGCGGTCACGCTTTGGGACAAGATGGAGAAGCAGGGCGGCGGCGGCACGCCCGCGTTCCTCTCCACCCACCCGGCGCCGAACAAGCGCGCGCAGGTGCTGGGCCAGCAGGCGCAGCAACTGCTGCCGGTGTACCAGCAGGCGCGGGCGAGCGGGCATTCGCCCAACTGCAAGATGTAAAGCGTTTCCCTGTTCGCGCGGGGCTGCGGCAACGGCGCCCCCATCCGCCTTCCCCGCGTTCGCGGGGGGAAGGCTCGAATGGCTCCAGCGCGGCTCTCTTCCGCTCACGGGAAGGTGCGAGGGACGGCAGCCTGGGTCCTTCCCCGGGTCATGGGGAAGTGCGAGACGCCGCAGCCTGGTCCCTCCCCCGTTCACGGGGGAACGTGCCCGACAGCGGATGGGGGAAGCCTTGCGGGAAGCCAACAGCCTGCTGTCCGCTGAACGCACGTGAGCCATACGTCAACACGCCACGCCCCGCCCCGTTCTCCGGACTGCACGCCGCCACGCGCGGCGCCCACGGAGAACACGATGCGTTCCATCACCCGTCCCCTCGCGCTGCTCGCCGGCCTCGGCCTGGCGTTCGGTACGGCCGCCTATGCCCCGACCGCGCAGGCCAGCCCCCATGCGACGGTCGGCGTGCGCATCGGCGTGCCGCCTCCGCCACCGCCGGTGCGGGTGGTGCACGTGCGGCCCCGCCCGGGCTACGTGTGGGCGCCGGGCTACTGGCGCTGGAGCCCGCACATCCACCGGCATGTGTGGCGGGAGGGCTACTGGGTGCGCGAGCGTCCCGGCTACCGTTACCGCCCGGAGCGCTGGGAACGGCACGGCCGCGACTGGCGTTTCCACCGCGGCCACTGGCACCGCTGACGGTGAAGGCCGGGCGCCCCTGGCGTCCGGCTTGCTGCGCCGCGGAAACGGCCAGGGCGCCGACGTACTAAACTAGTCGACTGAATTGACCGCCCCGGCCCTTGCCGGGGCTTTGACTTTCAAGCGTTTTCTGCCGCTTACGGCGGTCCGCGCTGGATCGGCCCGCCACCTTTCCGCGACACGCCATTCCCCGTGGCTGCCGCCCACTCGTGGAGTCATCGTTCCAATGATCTTTGAAACCATCGCCAAGACGGGTCACGAAGAAGTCGTCTTCTGCCACAACCAGGACGCCGGCCTGAAGGCCATCATCGCGATCCACAACACGGTGCTGGGCCCGGCGCTCGGCGGTCTGCGCATGTGGCCGTACAAGACCGAGCAGGACGCGGTCAACGACGTGCTGCGCCTGTCGCGCGGCATGACCTACAAGAACGCCGTGGCCGGCCTGAACCTGGGCGGCGGCAAGGCGGTGATCATCGGCGATCCGTCCAAGGACAAGTCCGAGGCGCTGTTCCGCGCGTTCGGCCGTTTCGTCAACTCGCTGGGCGGCCGCTACATCACCGCCGAGGACGTCGGCATCGACGTCAACGACATGGAATATGTGTTCCGCGAGACCGAGTACGTGACCGGCGTGCACCAGGTGCACGGCGGTTCGGGCGATCCGTCGCCGTTCACCGCCTACGGCACGCTGCAGGGCCTGATGGCCGCGCTGAACTTCAAGCACGGCAACGAGGACGTCGGCAAGTACAGCTACGCCGTGCAGGGCGCCGGCCACGTCGGTTCGGAGTTCATCAAGCTGCTGCGCGAGCAGGGCGCCAAGGTGTTCGTCACCGACATCAACAAGGATGCGGTGCAGCGCTGCGTCGACGAGCTGGGTTGCGAGGCGGTGGGCCTGGACGAGATCTACGACGTCGACGCCGACGTCTACTCGCCGTGCGCGCTGGGCGGCACGGTCAACGAGCAGACCATCGACCGCATCAAGGCCAAGATCATCTGCGGCGCGGCGAACAACCAGCTGGCCACCGACGCGATCGGCGACGAGCTGAACAAGCGCGGCGTGCTGTACGCGCCGGATTACGCGGTCAACGCCGGTGGCGTGATGAACGTGTCGCTCGAGATCGACGGCTACAACCGCGAACGCGCCATGCGCATGATGCGCACGATCTACTACAACCTGGGCCGGATCTTCGAGATCTCCAAGACGCAGGGCGTGCCGACCTACAAGGCCGCCGATCGCCTGGCCGAGGAGCGCATCGAGTCCATTGGCAAGATCAAGCTGCCGCACATGGGCAATGGCGGTACGCGCTTCCAGGGGCGCATGCGCGGGCAGTGATGCTTTCGCGTTGACGAAAGGGCCGCCGGTTGGCGGCCTTTTTGTTTGTGCCGGGTCCAGGCGAGGCTTCCCCCATCCGCCTGTCGGCACCTTCCCCCGTGAACGGGGGAAGGCCCACTGGCGGGCGCTCCGCAACTTGGTCCTCTCCCGTCAACGGGGCAGGCTCACTGGGTGGGCGCACCGCAGCTTGATCCTTCCCCCGCTCACCGGGGGAAGGTGCCCGAAGGGCGGATGGGGCAAGGCTTGCCGCAAGCCACACGACCGACCGCGCTAAAATCTCCCACCCAACCGCAAGGAGTTCCAAGGATGCGCCCGTTCCCGCTCGGAGAAGACATCGACCTGCTGCGCGAGAGCGTGCACGCCTTCGCGGAGAAGGAGATCGCCCCGCGCGCCGACCGCATCGACCGCGAGAACCATTTCCCGGAAGACCTGTGGCGCAAGTTCGGCGAGATGGGCCTGCTCGGCATGACCATCCCGACCGAATACGGCGGCACGGGCATGGGCTTCCTGGCGCACATGGTGGCGATGGAGGAAATCTCCCGCGCCTCCGGTTCGGTCGGCCTCTCCTACGGCGCGCACTCGAACCTGTGCGTGCAGAACATCTTCTACAACGGCAACGAGGAGCAGCGCCGCAAGTACATCCCCAGGCTGTGCTCGGGCGAGTACGTCGGCGCGCTGGCGATGAGCGAGCCGGGCGCCGGTTCCGACGTGGTCGGCTCGATGAGCTGCAAGGCCGAGCTCCAAGGGGACGTGTGGGTCGCCAACGGCTCGAAGATGTGGATCACCAACGGCCCCGACGCCGACGTGCTGCTGGTCTACATGCGCACCGCGCCGCGCGCCGCGGGCAGCCGCTGCATGACGGCCTTCATCATCGAGAAGGGCATGAAGGGTTTCTCCACTGCGCAGAAGCTCGACAAGCTCGGCATGCGCGGTTCCAACACCTGCGAGCTGGTGTTCGACAACTGCGAGATCCCGGCGGAGAACATCGTCGGCGAGGTCAACGAAGGCGTGCGCGTGCTGATGAGCGGCCTGGACACCGAACGCCTGGTGCTTTCCGGTGGGCCGCTGGGCCTGATGCAGGCGGCGCTCGACCTCACCCTGCCCTACGTGCGCGAGCGCAAGCAGTTCAATGCGCCGATCGGCACGTTCGGCATGATGCAGGCGAAGGTGGCCGACATGTACACGGCGCTGCAGTCCTCGCGTGGCTTCGCTTACCTCGTCGCGCAGCAGTTCGACGCGGGCATCAAGTCGCGCATCGATCCGGCGGCGTGCCTGCTCAATGCGTCGACCAACGCGGTGAAGGTGACGCTGGAGGCGATCCAGGCGCTGGGCGGCAACGGCTACATCAACGAGTTCCCGGCCGGGCGGCTGCTGCGCGATGCCAAGCTCTACGAGATCGGCGCCGGCACCAACGAGATCCGCCGCATGCTGATCGGGCGCGAACTGTTCCACGGCAAGGCGTAACAAAAAGGGCCCATTGCGGGCCCTTTTTCGCAGGCGGGCTCAAGCCCACCACCACGCACTTGGAGGGCGGGCCGAAGCCCGCCCAGCGCTGGCTAGAACGACAAGCGGTACGCCAGCGTCGCCATGCTGCCCTGCTCGCGCTGGGCAAACCGGTGGTCGAGGCCGAAGGTGACACCGGCCCGCGGCGACATCGCCCAATCCAGCGTCATGCCTGCCACGCCGCCATAGCGCGACAGCCCGATGCCGCCCAGCGGCGCCCACTGGTCGATGCCGGTGAAGCTTGCCTCGAACACGTCGCCGCGCGTGGCGATCGCGCGTTGCCAGGCCACGTGGGCCTGCAGGTCGAGGCTGCCGCCGTTGGCAAGGCTCCACTGCCGCGCCGCACGCAGACCCAGTCCGGCCTGCCAGCGCTCGATCGCATGCGAGTCGGCCTTGAGGCCGAAGCCCCAGGCACCCGGTTCGTTGAAGCCACTGCTGTCGATACGCGCGTATTGCAGGCTGGCATACGGGGTGAGCGTCAGCCGGCCCAGCGTGGTGCGATAGCCGCTCTCGCCGTAGGCGACGTCGTAGCGGCCGTGGCTGTCGCTGCCCACGCCTGCGAAGGCGGGCCCCAGCAGCACGTTGCGGCGCATGGATTCGCGATAGTTGCCCATGCCCACGCGGCCCATCAGGTACGCGTCGCCCCGTACCAGGCCGCCGTAGAGCATGGCTTCCGCCGCGTGGCTGCGGCCCTGGTCGGCGGTTTCCACCAGCCGCCCCAGGCCCTGCGACTGGCTGAGCGCGAAGCCGGCCACGCCGTTGCTGCCGATGCGCATGTCCTGGCCGACCAGCACGCCGGAGAGGTCCACGCCGACGTTCGCATAGCCGCTGCGCGCCAGGTCGCCGTGGTAGCCCAGGTTCTGCGTCCAGCCGCCGGTGCCGCTGCTGTCGAGCAGGCGGTCGAAGCGGTCGGACAGCGCCCGCGTGCCCGCATCGATCGCCTCGAAGGTCATCGCCGCGCTGGCGGCGTGGAGCTGGCCAGAGAGGCTTTCCAGCGATTGGCTGGCGCTCGCGAGCGTCGCTGCCTGCTGCAGGTGCGCCGCACCCGTGACGAAGCCGCCGGACGCCGGCGCCGAGCCGGTACCGCTGGAGGCGAACTGGCCGTCGAGCTGGTGGAAGGCGCCTTCCACGCGTTGCGCCGCGTTGTAGCTGGAGGCGCTGTAGCTCATGCCCTGGATCGCGGTGACGTCCGCGCGGGTCACGTCCAGCCAGGCACTGGTGGCGTCGTAGCCGGCCGTGGCGGTGAGCATCACGTTGGAGGCCGCGGTGATCGCGCTGAAGGTGCCGGTCAGGCCGCCGTTCGCCACGAGCACGTCGGTGTGCGTGTGGACCACGTAGTCGGAACGCTTGCCGATGACATACAGGTCGCCACCGGAAAGCGTCGCCGTGCCGGCCACGTCGAGTACCGAACCCAGTTCGAGCGCCAGCCGGCCGTTATCGTGCTGCGAGTAATTGCCGCCGACGGCAAGGTCGCTTCCGCTGACGGTGACCACGCCGGCGTTGTCCACGTCGCCACCGATGCGGGTGGCCGCGCCCAGGGTGCCGCCCGCGTCCACCTGCAGCGCACCGGCCAGCGACTGGGTGTTGAGGATGCCGCCCTCGATGTGGGTCAGGCCGGTGTAGGTCGACGCCTGGGTCAGGTTGAGCGTGCCGCTGCCCTGCTTGACCAGGCCGCCGGCGCCGGAGATCGGGTTGTTCCAGCTCGACTCGCCGGTGAAGTCGACCGTGGCGTCGCCCCAGTCGAACTTCGCCGGGCCGTTGACCGCCTTGCCGACGTTGAGCATCCCGTAGCCGAACACCGGGTCCGGCCCGGCGGCGCCGAGGTCGTCGGCGGTGCCCAGCAGAGTCTGGCGCACCAGGTCGTTGGTGAAGTAGGGATACGCCTCCCATACGAGCGCCGCCGCGCCGGACACTTGCGGCGCTGCGAAGGAGGTGCCGGTGACGATCCAGTAGTCCTTGCTCGGATCGCTATTGGGATAATCCTTGTCGGCGACGATCACGTCACCCGGTGCGGTCAGGCAGTAATCCATCGCCTTGCCGCAGGCATTGGAGTAATCGGCCAGCTTCGTGTTCCCGGCGTCCGCGCTATTGCTGTCGGCCGCCACGGCCACCAGCCAGCCGCGCTCCAGTTCGGGCGCCAGGTAAGGCAGCGCGGCGATGTCGCTGGGATCGGCGCGGCTGTCGTTGCCTGCCGCGAAGACCACCAGGCCGTCGTGGTTGAGCACGAAGTCATCGTAGGCCTGGCCAAAGGCCTGGTTGATGGACGCGTCGGAGGTATCCCAGTAGATGCCGCCCCAGGAGTTGTTCTGGATGCGCACGCCATCGGCGATCAGCGCGGGGTTGAGGGTCTGGCCGAAGAAGTCGGCATCCGAAGCGCCGACGGCGTTGCCCTGGCCGGAGCCGTCGTCGGTCGGCTCCTTGTCCGCGATGATGCGCGCCGACACCAGCTTGGCGCCCGGCGCGATACCGCCGGGGAACTGGCCGGCCGGTCCGCCCGCGGCGATCTCCGAAACCCAGGTGCCATGCCCGACCACATCGTCGACGCTGGTGTTGTTGACTTGCGTATCGACGTAGATCAGCTCGTCGATCACCCGTCCCGCGAGGCTGGGATGGTTGCGCATCACGCCGCTGTCGATGATGCCGATGGTGACGCCCGCGCCCGTGTACCCCTGGTTGTGCGCGGCGTAGGTGTGGGTCAGCTTCAGCTGCGCGTCCAGCGGCGGCTCGTCGGTGGGCGTCGAGGGCGGCGGTGGCTGCGCGGGCGGCGGTGCGGGGCGGACATTGCTGCCGCCGCCCCCGCACGCGCTCAGGCCCAGTGCGACAAGGATGCCCAACGCCACGTCCCGGCGGCGCAATGCTTGCGTATTCATGCTGGTTCTCCCCACACCCGTTCCCATGCAGGCCCCCGCGATCGCGCGGGCCGTTGGCCTGCGACCCGGCGGTCAGTTTCCCACAACACCGTGCGCGCGGGACGTGCACGAGGGCGCGTTTGCCGCACTGCCGCATGGACTGCGATAATGGGCAATCGTCCACGGCGCGCCGGGCGCGCCCAAGCCTTGCGGAGAAACCCCATGTCCGACGTCGTCATCGCCGGCGCCAAGCGCACCGCCATCGGCTCCTTCCTCGGCCAGTTCACCGGCGTGCCCACCCCCACTCTCGGCGCGACCGCGATCCGTGCAGCGCTGGAGCAGTCAGGCGTGGCGCCCTCCGAGGTCAGCGAAGTGATCATGGGCTGCGTGCTGACCGCCAACCTCGGCCAGGCGCCGGCCCGGCAGGCATCGCTCGGCGCCGGCCTGCCGCCGGCCGTCGGCTGCACCACCATCAACAAGGTGTGCGGCTCGGGCATGAAGTCGATCATGCTGGGGCACGACCTGATCAAGGCCGGCTCGGCCGCGGTGGTGGTGGCCGGCGGCATGGAGTCGATGACCAACGCCCCGCACATGGTCAACGCGCGCACCGGCATCCGCTACGGCGACGGCCAGCTGGTCGACCACATGGCCTACGACGGCCTGACCAACCCCTACGACAACAAGGCGATGGGCATCTTCGGCGAGCAGTGCGCCGACAAGTACCAGTTCAGCCGCGAAGAACAGGACGCCTTCGCGATCGAATCGGTCAAGCGCTCGCAGGCTGCGCAGGCTTCCGGCGCCTTCGCCGACGAGATCGTCCCGGTGACGGTCAAGGGCCGCAAGGGCGACGTGGTGGTGGATACCGACGAACAGCCGGGCCGCTCGGACATCACCAAGATCCCGACCCTCAAGCCCGCCTTCCGCAAGGAAAACGGCACCATCACCGCCGCCAGCTCGTCGAGCATTTCCGATGGCGCCGCCGCCGTGGTGCTGCTCTCGGCGGACGACGCCAGGGCGCGCGGCATCAAGCCGCTGGCGCGCATCGTGGCCCACGCCACCAACTCGCAGGAGCCGGAGTGGTTCACCACCGCGCCGGTCGGCGCGATCCAGAAGGTGCTGGACAAGGCCGGCTGGAAGGTCGAGGACGTCGACCTGTTCGAGGTCAACGAGGCGTTCGCGGTGGTCGCCATGGCGCCGATGCGCGAGCTGGGCGTGCCGCACGAGAAGCTCAACGTCAACGGCGGCGCCTGCGCGCTGGGCCACCCGATCGGCGCCAGCGGCGCGCGCCTGGTGGTCACCCTGCTCAATGCCTTGCAGACCCGCGGCGGCAAGCGTGGCGTGGCATCGCTGTGCATCGGCGGTGGCGAAGCCACGGCGATCGCGGTGGAACGACTGGATTAAGGCCATTCCGTCACCTTCTGTCGACGGAGCGAATGAAAGCCTGTTAACCGGCTTTTTAATATGTACTGAAGGCCAGCGGTAAAACATATGGCGCGTGTTCGGCGAAAGCGCTATTAATACGCGGCCAAAACGGCATTCCACGGCAAAGGAGATCCACCATGAAGTTGACGCGTACCCTACTCGCCTCCGCGCTCGTCGCGCTGCTGGCGGCTTGCAGCAACGGCGCGCAGGATTCCGCGCAGGACGCCCAGCAGTCCGCCGACCAGGCTCAGCAGTCCGCTGACCAGGCCCAGCAGGCTGCGGCGCAGACCGGTTCGCCGGCCGCCGACCAGGCTGCCCAGCAGGCCACCACGGCTGCCAACGCCGCCGGCCAGGCTGCTGATCAGGCCCAGCAGGCTGCTGCTGCCGCCTCGGCTGCCGCCCCGGCCAACAACGACATGTCGAAGGACGCCATGTCGCAGGCCAAGGACGCCGCCGACAACGCTTCGGACCAGGCTGACAAGGCTGCCGACGCTGCCAAGGACGCCGCCGACAACGCCAAGGATGCTGCCGACGACCAGAACAAGGGTCACTGATCCTTCGGTTCGTCCGATCGGAAAAAACCGGCCGCTTGCGGCCGGTTTTTTTATGCGCGCCTTTCGCGCGCCACAGGTATTAACCGCACGGGCGATGGCCGCCGGTTATCATCGGGTGTTTGGCCCGTGCGCTCGGTTCCGTATCGCTATCGCGGCCATGGATGACACGCCGCCGCGGGCGGTCCCGAACGAATGACCCAGAGTCCAGTCCGATGACCAGCATTGCTTCGCAGATCGATACCCGTTCGCCCGATTTCCAGGCCTCGAGCGCCGCCCTGCGCGCGCTGGTCGACGACCTGAAGGCACAGCTTGCGCGCAATGCCGAAGGCGGCGGCGTCAAGGCGCGCGAGAAGCACACTGCGCGCGGCAAGCTGCTGCCGCGCGAGCGCATCCGCGCCCTGCTCGACCCCGGCTCGCCGTTCCTCGAGCTCTCGCCGCTGGCCGCGCACGGCATGTATGACGACGCCGCGCCGGCCGCAGGCATCATCACCGGCATCGGCCGCGTCAACGGCATTGAGGTGGTGGTGGTCGCCAACGACGCCACGGTCAAGGGCGGGACCTACTTCCCGATGACGGTCAAGAAGCACCTGCGCGCACAGGAAGTGGCGCTGGAGAACCGGCTGCCGTGCATCTATCTGGTCGACTCCGGCGGCGCGTTCCTGCCGCTGCAGGACGAGGTGTTCCCGGACAAGGAGCACTTCGGCCGCATCTTCTACAACCAGGCGCGCATGTCGGCGCTCAACATTCCGCAGATCGCCGTGGTGATGGGCAGCTGCACTGCCGGTGGCGCCTATGTGCCGGCGATGAGCGACGAGACGATCATCGTGCGCGAGCAGGGCACGATCTTCCTGGGCGGCCCGCCGCTGGTGAAGGCGGCCACCGGCGAGGTGGTCGATGCCGAGGCCCTCGGTGGCGCGGACGTCCATACGTCCGTCTCGGGCGTCGCCGACCATTACGCCGAAAACGACGCGCACGCGCTTTCCATCGCGCGCAACGTAGTCGCAAGCCTCAATCGCCGCAAGGACATGCCGCTTGCACTCAAGGCCCCGGTCGAGCCCAGGTACGCGGCCGAGGAACTGTACGGCGTGATCCCGCAGGACACCCGCCGCCCGTTCGACATCCGCGAGGTGATCGCGCGCATCGTCGACGGTTCGGAGTTCCACGAGTTCAAGGCGCGCTACGGCAAGACGCTGGTCACCGGCTTCGCGCACATCCACGGCTACCCGGTTGGCATCGTCGCCAACAACGGCATCCTGTTCGCCGAGAGCGCCCTCAAGGGTGCCCACTTCATCGAGCTGTGCAACCAGCGCAACGTGCCGCTGGTGTTCCTGCAGAACATCACCGGCTTCATGGTCGGCAAGAAGTACGAGCAGGCCGGCATCGCCAAGGACGGCGCCAAGATGGTCACCGCCGTGGCCTGCTCGCACGTGCCCAAGTTCACCGTGGTGATCGGCGGCAGCTTCGGCGCCGGCAACTACGCCATGTGCGGCCGTGCCTATGGCGCGCGCTTCCTGTGGATGTGGCCCAACGCGCGGATCAGCGTGATGGGCGGCGAGCAGGCCGCCAGCGTGCTCGCGACCGTCAAGCGGGACGGCCTGGAGGCTGCCGGCATGGGGTGGAGTGCGGACGAGGAGGATGCGTTCAAGGCGCCGATCCGCGAGCAGTACGAACGCCAGGGCCATCCCTATTACGCCAGTGCGCGGCTGTGGGACGACGGCATCATCGATCCGGCCGACACCCGTCGCGTGCTGGGCCTGGCCATCTCGGCGTCCATGAACGCGCCGATCGAGCCGCAGCGCTTCGGCGTGTTTCGTATGTAGCTCCCTGCGAGAGCGGGACCGTGCGCGACCGCGCATGCCGCGCGGTCGCGCACAGGTGCGCTCTTACAGGGATTCCGGTCGTTCGCGGTTTCTCTCTATCGCACCGTCCGTGCGCAACGGATGCGCGGTGGCGTTTGGTGCATGACCTCGACGGGTGGCGGCCTCCGCGGGTCGCTCAGCCTCGGCGACCGCGCGGACGGAAATGCAGCGGCACCGGTTCCTGCGCCCGAGGCGCCGGTGCACAGCCGCCGCAGCTGGAGCAGCCGTCGCCGCTGCCGCAACCGCCGCTCTTCGCGTCGGCCGGCTGCAGCCAGGCCCCCACGCGCCGCAGGGCCGCGGCGCGACCGGGGCGGTCCAGCGCGGCCGAAAGACGCGCCTGCAAGCGCTTGGCCGTCTGTGGCAGCAACTTGCGGAATGCGGCCACCAGGCTGGCCAGCAGCACCAGCGTGAGCACCGCCGCCTGCACGATCGCGAAGGTGCTCACGAGAGCACCCGCGCGATCTGGTAGGTCAACAGCGAGGCGAGGTAGGCCAGGCCGAACAGGTAGCCGGCAGTGATCGCCACGTTGCGCCAGGAGTTGGTCTCGCGCCGGATCACCGCGAGCGTCGACATGCACTGCGGCGCGAAAACGTACCAGGCGAGCAGGCTGAGCGCGGTGGCCAGCGACCACTGATTCGCGATCAGCGGCCCGAGCTGGTTGGCGATGGTGTCATCGCTGCCGGACATCGCGTACACCGTGCCGAGCGCCGACACCGCCACTTCACGCGCGGCCAGGCCGGGCACGAGCGCGATGCAGATCTGCCAGTTGAAGCCGATCGGCGCGAAGACGTAGTGCAATGCGTGGCCCAGGCGGCCGGCCAGGCTGTAATCGATCGCCGGCCCGCTGGCGCCCGGCGGCGGCCCCGGGAAGCTGGAGAGGAACCACAGCAAGACGGTCAGCGCCAGGATGATGCCGCCCACGCGCTTGAGGAAGATCTTGGCGCGCTCCCACAGCCCCAGCGCCACGTCGCGCACGTTCGGCAGGCGGTAGGACGGCAGCTCCATCAGCAGCGCGTGCTCGCTCTTGTCCTTGCGGAAACGCTTGATCACGAACGCCACCGCCAGCGCACTGACGATGCCGGCCACGTACAGCGTGAACAGCACCACGCCTTGCAGGTTGAACACGCCCCACACCGTGCGGTGCGGGATGAACGCGGCGATCAGCAGCGTGTAGACCGGCAGGCGCGCCGAGCAGGTCATCAGCGGCGCGACCAGGATGGTGGTGAGCCGGTCGCGCGGATCGGTGATGCTGCGCGTGGCCATGATGCCGGGGATCGCGCAGGCGAAACTCGACAGGAGCGGAATGAAGGCACGCCCGGTCAGGCCGGCCTTGAACATCAGCTTGTCCAGCAGGAACGCCGCGCGCGGCAGGTAGCCGGATTCCTCCAGCACCAGGATGAAAAGGAACAGGATCAGGATCTGCGGCAGGAACACCAGCACCGCGCCCAGGCCGGCAAAGATGCCGTCGTTCAACAGGCTGTGCAGCGCGCTGTGCGGCGGCAGCGCCGAGGTCACCCAGCCGCCGAGCGTGCCCACGCCCGCCTCGATGGCATCCATGATCGGCTGCGCCCAGGAGAACACCGCCTGGAAGATCAGGAACATCAGCACGGCCAGGATGCCCAGGCCGAACACGGGATGCAGCGCCCAGCGATCGATCGCGTCATCCACGGCGTCGGTGGCGCGCGGCATGATCACCGTCGCGGCCATCAGCGCGCGCACCTGCGTATGCAGGTCGTTGCGGCTGGCCGGATCGTCCGGCTGCACCGGTGCGGCCACCGGCACGTCGCCATCGACGCGGTTGATCAGCGCCTTCGCGCCACCACGCCTGACCGCGATCGTCTCCACGACCGGCACGCCGAGCAGCCGCTGCAGCGCCGGCACGTCGATCACGATGCCGCGCCGGCGCGCGGTGTCCATCATGTTGAGCGCCAGCACCACCGGCCGGCCCAGGCGCTTGACCTCCAGCACGAAGCGCAGGTGCAGGCGCAGGTTGGTGGCATCGGCCACGCAGACGATCAGGTCGGGCGCCGGCTCGCCCGGGTAGCGGCCCTCGCAGACGTCGCGGGTGATCTGCTCGTCGGGGCTGGCCGCATCGAAGCTGTAGGTGCCCGGCAGATCGAGCAGTTGCAGCACGCGGCCGGACGGCGCCACGAAACGGCCTTCCTTGCGCTCGACGGTGACGCCGGCGTAGTTGGCGACCTTCTGCCGCCCGCCGGTGAGCTGGTTGAACAGCGCCGTCTTGCCGCAGTTGGGGTTGCCCACCAGCGCGATACGCAGGCCCTGCGCGCTCATGCCGCCTCCGCCTTCACGACGATGCGCGCCGCCTCGCTGCGGCGCAGGGCAAAGCGGGTGGAGCCGATCTGGATCAGCAGCGGATCGGCGCCGAGCGGGCCGCACGCGACCACGCGCACCGGCTCGCCGTCGACAAAGCCCAGGTCGCGCAGGCGCTGCGCGATGGGGTCGCCGGCGTGGGCATCGTCCACGCGGTCGACCACGGCGGGCGAACCTTTGGGCAAGTCGGAGAGGCGCACGGCGGGGTATTGGAGATAAGAATGGTTCGCATTATAGGCAAAAGGGGCCTGGTGCGCAGGGGGCTTTGTCGCAAGGCTCCCCCATCCGCCCTGCGGGCACCTTCCCCCAGTGAACGGGGGAAGGACCGGGGACGCAGCATCCGGGCGACCGGGAAACAGCGAAGCGCGTGGCAGCCAGTGAACCTTCCCCGTTCACGAAGGAAGGTGCCGACACGCGGATGGGGGAAGCCTTGCCTCACACCGCCCCGCTACACTCCCCGCTTTCCGCAGGGAGCCCCGCGCATGTCCGCCATCCTCGTCACCGACCGCGCCGCCATCCGCCAGATCGCGCTGAACCGCCCGGACGTGCACAACGCCTTCGACGACGGCCTGATCGCCGAGCTGACCACTGCGCTGGTGGAGGCCGGCCGCGACGATGCCGTGCGCGCGGTGGTGCTGACCGGCACGGGCGCGAGCTTCTCCGCGGGCGCGGATCTGAACTGGATGCGCGGCATGGCGTCGGCAAGCGAGGACGAGAACCGCGCGGACTCGCTGCGTCTGGCGGCGCTGGTGCGCACGCTGCAATTCCTGCCCAAGCCGACCATCGCGCGCGTCAACGGCGCGGCGTACGGCGGCGGCGTGGGGCTGATCGCCGCGTGCGACATCTCCATCGGCGCGGAGGGCGCCAGGTTCGGCCTGACCGAAGTGAAGCTCGGCCTGGTGCCCGCGGTGATTTCGCCCTACGTGGTCGCCGCCATCGGTGTGCGCCAGGCGCGCCGGTTGTTCCTCACCGGCGAGATCTTCGACGCGGCCGAGGCCTGCCGCATCGGCCTGCTGCACCGCGTGGCGCCGGCCGAGGGACTGGACGAGGCGGTCGATTTCACGCTGAAGTTGCTCGCCAAGGCCGGTCCGCAGGCGCAACGCGAGGCCAAGCAGCTGGCGCTGCGCATGGCCGGGATCGACGAGAAGGGCGCCGGTGCCATCGACGCGGACAACGCCGAGCTGATCGCGCGGCTGCGGGTGTCGGCCGAAGGGCAGGAAGGTTTGGGCGCGTTCCTGGACAAGCGCGCGCCCCGGTGGGCGAGCTGACGGACGACAGGACCCGCTTTCACTGCAGAAGCCCGCTTGCGGGCGATGCACCGTGCGATCGCCACCAGGAGCATCGCGCGCAAGCGGGCGCCTGCAAAAGCCAGGCGCCGGTCCGTCGATGGTGTCGGTTACAGCCAGCCCTTCTGCCGCGCCAGCCTGAACGCCTCGATGCGGTTCCCCGCACCCAGCTTGCCGATCGCCTCGGACAGGTAATTGCGTACGGTGCCGTGCGAGAGGGTGAGCCGGGTGGCGATGTCGCCGGCCGACAGGCCTTCGCCCGCCAGGCGCAGGACCTGCCGCTCGCGGTCGTTCAGCGGGTCGGCTTCGGTCCAGGCTTCCAGCGCCAGTTGCGGGTCGATGGCGCGGCCGCCGCGGTGCACCGTGCGCAACGCCTCGGCCAGGTTTTCGGCGGGGGCGTCCTTGAGCAGGTAGCCGGACACGCCTGCGTCCAGCGCGCGGCGCAGGAAGCCGGGGCGGGCGAAGGTAGTCACGATGATCACCTTCATCGGCAGTTCCTGCCGCTGGATGCGCTGGGCCAGTTCCAGGCCGGTCAGGCCGGGCATCTCGATGTCGGTGACCAGCACGTCCGGCTTGAGCCGCTGCAGCTCGCGCCAGGCGCTCTCGCCATCGGCCGCCGACCCGAGCACTTCGATATCGCTTTCCAGATTGAGCAGCGCCGACAGTGCGCCGCGTACCATCGCCTGGTCTTCGGCCAGCAGCACGCGGATCATGCGGCGCTCCCGGCGGCAGGAAACAGGGTGGATTCCGCGGGGCAGCCTGCCACCGGCAGGTTCGCCGGCGTGGCCACCGGCACGCGGATGGACAGCGTCGTGCCGTGCCGCGGCGGCGAGTCGATCGCCAGTGTCCCGCCCAGCGCGCGCACGCGCTCGCGCATGCCGCTGACGCCGTTGCCATGCGCGGCCAGGCCGCCGCGTCCGTTGTCGCAGATACGCATCTGGAGCATGTCGTCCTCGAAAGCCACGCTCACGCTGGCCCGGGTGGCGCGCGCGTGGCGGTGGATGTTGGTAATGGCCTCGCGCAGCACCAGCGCGATGGGAGCCTCGATGCCATCCGGCAGCGCCAGGCCGTCCGGCAGGACGCCCTCGAACGCCACGCCGGAAGCTTCCAGCATGAGCCGGGCGGAGGTGAGTTCGGCGCCCAGGTCGCTGCAGCGCATGCCGGTCACGGCGGCGCGCACTTCGGCGAGGGCGTGGCGCGCGACGCGCTCGACCTCGGCCATTTCGCGCTGCGCGCGTGCCGGTTCGGCCAGGGCCAGGCGCCTGGCCAGTTCCGACTTCAGCGCCACCAGCGACAGCGTGTGGCCGAGCAGGTCGTGCAGGTCGCGGCCGATGCGCTCGCGCTCGGCCAGCGTCGCCAGGCGCCGCACCTCCGATTGCGACAGGCTCAGTTCGACATCCTTGCGCGCGCTGTGCATGTAGGCGACGTTGCTGAAGCCGCCGAACAGGCCCGCCATCGCCACCCACAGTGCGACGCTCAGCGGATCGCCGAACGACCACGCCTTGGCCAGCGCGAACGCACCCATCACCGCCACGCTGGCCAGCCAGCGCCGCCACGAGGGCGAGAAGGCGGAGACGACGCTGGCGAGGATCAGCAGGATGAACCCGGACGGGTTGCAGGCCCACAGCGCCAGGCCGGTGGCGGCCATGCCGGCCACGTACCATTCCACGCGCCGGCGCGGCCCGACGTAAACCCGCGAATACAGATAGACGAACACCGGCACGGCCAGCAGCGTGGACACGAGCCACGACCCCAGCGGACGGTGCAGCGAGGCTGGCCCCTGGAACAGGGCCACCAGCGCGAACAGCGAGAGGCCCGCCTGCCAGCGCATGTACAGCGGCGAGCGCAGTTGCCCCAGCAGGGAGTCCGGTCGCGGTGCGAACCACCGCATCACGGGCGCGCTTCCGCCGTCATCGAGAGGCCGCCGACAGGTGCGACCGGTGCCGCCGCGGCCTGCATCGCCGCCGCCCGCAGTGGCACCACGACCCGCAGGCGCGTGCCCTGCCCCTGCTGCGAATGGATCTGCAGGCGGCCACCCAGCGCGCGCACGCGCTCGCGCATGCCGGTCAGGCCGTTGCCTTCTTCCAGCACCCCGCCGCGGCCGTTGTCCGAAACGGTCAGGCACAGGCCGCCGTCGATGCACTCGAAGGCCACGCTGGCACAGGTGGCGGCCGCATGGCGTGCGATGTTGGTGGCCGCCTCGCGCAGCACCAGCGACAAGCCGCGCTCGGTCTCGGCCGGCAGGCAGGGCGGCTGGCCGTAATCCAGGTGCACGCCGGAGGATTCCAGCAGCAGGCGCGCGGAGGCCAGTTCGGCCGCCAGGTCGGTGGCGCGGATGCCGGTGACCGCCGCACGCACCTGTGCCAACGCGTGGCGGGCGACGTTCTCCGCCTCGATCACCTCGCGCCGCGCCGCCTCGGTATCGCGGTCGAACAGCTTGCGCGAGAGTTCCAGCTTGAGCGTGATCAACGAAAGCGTGTGGCCCAGCAGGTCGTGCAGGTCGCGCCCGATGCGCTCGCGCTCGGCGGTCGCCGCGAGCCGGCGCACTTCGTCGTGGGAGAGCTTGAGCGCGGCGTCCCGCTCGTGCCCGATCCGTTCCACGTGCGTCACCATGCCGATGATGATGGTCATCATCGGAAACGCGATCAGCGCCTGCCACGGGTAACCGACCTTCCAGGTCACCAGCACGAACACCGTGTTCAGCAGGAGCAGGCGCAACAGGAACGGCGCCAGGCGGCGGCTGCTCACGCTGCAGGATACGCAGCCGTAGATGAAGTAGTTGACGCTGCCCGAATAGAACGGCACCAGCACGATGCCGAAAATGGCCAGCCCCATGCCATAGCGCGAAGCGATGTTCCGCGGTACCAGCATGGACTTGGCGAACAGCGCCACGAACACCGGGTAGGTCAGCGCCGTGATGGCTGCCCAGCCCCACGTATAGCCGCGATCGAACAGCGGCGTGACGAACAACCAGGCCGACCACAGCAGATGGACCGACTCCATCCGGGGCGACTTGCCCTGCTGGATGATTTCGCTGATGCGCGACCCAGGCTCGGGCTCAAACCAGCGGGCAAGACGGTTCATGGTCCGGGTCCCCAAAGCGCTATCGCGCCGATGCTACTTCAACCGAAGCGGCGCAGCCGGCGCGCCGCGAGCAACAGGAACGCGACGGTGAAGCCGAGCAGCACCAGCACGTGCCCGGCCAGCGCGTCCTGGCGCATGCCCACAGCGGCCAGCGCGAGGCGATCGAGGTGGTAGCTCGGCCACAGCGGCGCGACCTGCTGCAGCACCTTGGGCAGCATCGGCAGCGGGAACCACAGGCCGGACAGGAACGCCATCGGCAGGTAGATCAGGTTGAGCACGCCCGGGCCGCCCTGCCCCTTGACCAGCGTGCCGATGAACATGCCCAGCGCGCAGAACGGCAGCACACCGAGCACGCCGGTCGCCAGCAGTGCCGCGACCTGCGTGGGCGACAGCGACACGTGCGCGACCTGGGAAAGCCCCAGCAGGAGCAGCACCACGAACGCCGCCGCGGCCATCGCCATCAGCATCTTGCCCAGCAGGTAGGCGCCCGGCGGCATCGGCAACGCGCGCTTGAGCGTGAGCAGGCCGCCATCGCGCTCCAGCGCCAGCGACACGCCGAAGCCGAACAGGCCCGGGCTCATCACGCCGAAGGTGGCGTAGCTGGCCAGCAGGTAGCGCGCCGCGTCGGTGCCCTCGCCCCTGGCCATCAGCACCCCGAACACCAGGTAGAACATGCCCGGGAACAGGGTGATCGGCAGCATGAAGCTCGGCGCGCGCAGATAGCGCAGGCACTCGCTGCGCGCCTCGGCCAGGTAGGCGCCGAACACGCGTCCGGCGGGCATCGCGTCGTTGTCGGCGGTCGGGTCCAGGGAAAGCGTGTTCATGTCAGGCTGCCTCTCGCTGGTCGCTGGACGATGTGTCGGCATCGCGGGTGAGTTCGGTGAAGGCTTCGGCCAGGCCCGCGCGCTGCACTTCCAGCTCGCGCAGCCAGGCGTCGTTCTGCAGCAGGCGCAGAACCACCACTTCGGCCTCGGCGGTGGTCAGCTGCAGGCGACCGCCTTCCATGCGCACCTCCACCACCTCGGGCCAGTCGGCCACCGTTTCGGGCAGCAGCGTGCTGATGCAGCGAATGCGCTTGACGCCCACGCGGGCGCGCAGCTCGTCGACCGTGCCTTCGTGGATGGCGCGGCCGCGGGTCATCACGCAGACGCGATCGGCCAGCGCCTCGGCCTCTTCCAGGTAGTGCGTGGTCAGCAGCACCGAGCAGCCTTCGCCGACCAGCCGGCGGATCGCCGCCCACAGCGCCTGGCGCGCCTGGATGTCCATGCCGACGGTCGGTTCGTCCAGGAACAGCAGTTGCGGACGCCCGCACAGCGCCAGCGCGAACTGTACGCGCCGCTGCTGGCCGCCGGAGAGCTTGCCGTAGGGGCGGTCGACCAGGTCTTCGACCGCGGCCAGTTCGGCCGATTCCTGCAGCACGCGCGGATTGGCGTAGTAGCTGGCGGTCAGGCGCAGCAACTCGCGCACGCGCAGCGTCGGCGGCAGCGTGGCGCTTTGCAGCATCACGCCGATCCGCCGGCGCGCCTCGATGCGCTGCGGATCCAGCCCGAACAGCTCCACGTCACCCGCGTCCGCCCGATGCAGCCCCAGCAGCAGGCCGATCGCGGAGGACTTGCCGGCGCCATTGGGGCCGAGCAGGGCAAGCAGCTCGCCGCGGTGCAACGCAAGGTCCAGGCCGTCGACGGCGGTGAGCGCGCCGTAGCGCTTGACCGCGCCGCGCAGGCGCGCGGCCGGGATGGCGGACATGTCCATGGTGCCTCCTTGGTATGGACGCAAACATTAGGCATGGCAAGGCCTTGCGGACACTGGTCGACGTCAGCCGGCGCTGGTGACAGCCGTCATGCGGGGTTACGGCGGAGCCGGGCGCACGGTATCCTTGGGTCTATCCCCGGCCTGTCACGCGCGCTTTTCACGGCGAAAAGACGGGTCCGCACAACCGCATGCGCCTCAAGTCGCGCGTGCCCGCAATCACCGCCGGCGGCGCCATCGGGCGCCCGCCGGCCACGAGGAGGACTGCCATGGGTGTGATCGATCAGCTGCGCGAGATGCGCGAATTCGGCGGCAAGCCGCGGACCGTTGGCCTGGACGACGCCAGCATCGAGCGCATGGCGGCCAGCGCCCCCGAACTGGTGCAGGCGGTCGGCGAGGCCCTGGCCCGACATCGCGAACTGCGCGCGGAGCTTGGCGATTTCCTCAAGCTGGACGAGTCCGAGCAGCTGGCCCAGGCCCAGGCCGGCTACGTCAATTTCTACCCGGACGACGCGATCAATCCGTACCTGCCGGCCGCCGCGCGCGGCCCGTGGATCGTGACGCTCAAGGGCGCCGTGCTGCACGACAATGGCGGCTACGGCATGCTCGGCTTCGGCCACAACCAGCCGGCCATCCTGGAGGCGCTGTCCCGGCCGCAGGTGATGGCCAACGTGATGTCGCCGAGCGTCTCGCAGCTGCGCTTCACCCGCGCGATGGACCAGGAGCTGGGCCGCAGCCGCGGTGCCAATCCGTACAAGCACTACCTGTGCCTGAACTCCGGCTCCGAAGCTGTCGGCCTGGCCTGCCGCATCGCCGACGTCAACGCCAAGCTGATGACCGATGCGGGCGGTCGTTACGCCAATCGCACGATCAAGCGCCTGTCCGTGCGTGGCGCCTTCCACGGCCGCACCGACAAGCCTGCGCTGTACTCCGATTCCAGCCGCAAGACCTACCAGCAACACCTGGCCAGCTACCGCCACGAGGACACGCTGATCACGGTGGCGCCCTACGACGTGGAGCAGCTGAAGGCCGCATTCGCCGATGCCGACAAGCACGGCTGGTTCATCGAGGCGATGTTCCTGGAGCCGGTGATGGGCGAAGGCGACCCGGGCCGCGCCGTGACGCCGGAGTTCTACAAGGCCGCACGCGAACTGACCGAGGCGCACGGCACCCTGCTGCTGGTCGACTCGATCCAGGCGGGCCTGCGCGCGCACGGCGTGCTGTCGATCATCGACTACCCCGGCTTCGAGAACCTGCCGGCGCCGGACATGGAGACCTTCTCCAAGGCGCTCAATGCCGGCCAGTATCCGCTGTCGGTGCTGGCGGTGAGCGACCACACCGCCGGCCTGTACCGCAAGGGCATCTACGGCAACACCATGACCACCAACCCGCGCGCGCTGGACGTCGCGCTCGCCACGATGGAGCTGCTCACCGACGCGGTGCGCGCCAACATCAAGGCCCGCGGCGAGGAGTTCGTGGCCAAGCTCAACAAGCTCAAGGACGAACTGGGCGGGCTGATCACCAAGGTGCAGGGCACGGGCCTGCTGTTCTCCTGCGAACTGGCGCCGCAGTTCAAGTGCTACGGCAGCAACTCCACCGAGGAGTACATGCGCGAGCACGGCGTGGGCGTGATCCACGGCGGCGCCAATTCGCTGCGCTTCACCCCGCACTTCAACGTCACCAGCGCCGAAGTCGACCTGGTCGTCGACCACGTGCGCCAGGCGCTGCTGAAGGGCCCGCGCAAGCAGACCGCCGAGGCGGCCTGAGCTAGCTGCAACGAAGGGCGCGTCGGTAACGGCGCGCCCTTTTTCGTGCACGGACGACCGCGCACGAATGACCAAAAGGCCGCCAGCCCTCGGGGGTCATGCCGCTTTTGCGGGAGTGACGCCTCGGCAGGTTGGGGGATTCGCGAACCTGACCGGGAACCCGCCATGCCCGTGACCGAAGTCCGCCATCCGCTGATCCGCCACAAGCTCGGCCTGATGCGCCGCGCCGGCATCAGCACCAAGGAATTCCGTGAGCTCGCCTCCGAGGTCGCCGCCCTGCTCACCTACGAGGCGACCAAGGATATGGACACGCTCGAGGACACCATCGAGGGCTGGGCCGGCCCGGTGACGGTGGAGCGCATCAAGGGCAAGAAGGTCACCATCGTGCCGATCCTGCGCGCGGGGCTGGGCATGCTGCCAGGCGTGCTGGACCTGATCCCCTCGGCCAAGGTGAGCGTGGTCGGCGTGCAGCGCGACGAGGCCACGCTGGCGCCCGTCCCGTACTACGAGAAACTCAGCGGCAGCATGCACGAGCGCACCGCGTTGATCGTCGATCCGATGCTGGCAACCGCCGGCACGCTGGTGGCGACGGTGGACATGCTCAAGGCGGCCGGTTGCCGGCGCATCAAGGGGTTGTTCCTGGTCGCCGCGCCCGAGGGGCTGGGGCGCATCGCAGCGGCGCACCCCGACGTGGAGATCTACACCGCCTCGATCGACCAGCGGCTCAACGACAAGGGCTACATCCTGCCCGGGCTGGGGGACGCGGGAGACAAGATCTTCGGGACCAGGCAACTGCCCGGTTGAGGACTCCGCAGGAACCGGCATCCCCGCCGGGCATTACCGGCGAGCTGGCAATCGCATCCCCACTTCTTCGCCGGCGCATGACGAGCCCCGGTCTCTCGCCGCGCAGGGGAGATCGCGCAGGACGCAGCGCTCAGCCCTTGAAGCGATCGGTCGCTTCGATCAGCTCGTGCGTGATGCCCGGCTCGAATGCCGAGTGTCCCGCGTCCTGCACGATGCGCAGGTCCGCTTCCGGCCAGGCGCGGTGCAGGTCCCATGCGCTGCGGATGGGGCACACCACGTCGTACCGGCCCTGCACGATCACCGTAGGGATGCGGCGGATGCGCTCGACGTTGCGCAGCAGCTGGTCGTCATGCTCGAAGAAGCCGCCGTGCACGAAGTAGTGGCACTCGATCCGCGCGAACGCCAGCGCGAACTCGTCCTCGCCGCTGCTGGCGATGTAGCCCGGGTCCTGGAACAGGAAACTGGTGCCGGCCTCCCAGGTCGACCATGCCCGCGCAGCCTCCAGCCGGGTCGAAGCATCCGGGCTGGTGAGGCGGCGGTGGTAGGCGCTCATCAGGTCGCCGCGCTCGGCTTCCGGAATCGCGGCCAGGTACGGCTCCCAGGCATCCGGATACAGCGCGTCGCAACCCTTCTGGTAGAACCATTCCAGCTCCCACCGGCGGAGCATGAAAATGCCGCGCAGGACCAGCTCGGTCACCTTGTCCGGGTGCGTCTGCGCGTAGGCCAGCGCCAGGGTCGAGCCCCAGGAACCGCCAAACACCTGCCAGCGCGCGATCCCCAGGTGCTCGCGCAGCCGCTCGATGTCGGCGACCAGATCCCAGGTGGTGTTATCGGTGAGCTCGGCGTGCGGCGTCGAGCGCCCGCAGCCGCGCTGGTCGAACAGGATGATGCGGTAGGCCGCCGGATCGAAGAAGCGGCGGCAACGTGGGCTCGCGCCGGCGCCGGGGCCGCCATGCAGGAACACGACCGGCTTGCCGTCGGGATTGCCGCTCTGCTCGTAGTAGATCGTGTGCAGCCCGGATACCGGCAGCATGCCGCTGTCGTAGGGTTCGATCTCCGGATACAACGCGCGGCGTTCCTCGGTCATGCCTGGTTCTCCGTGGGGTGGGAAGCGATCAAGGCTAGCACCCGCCGCGTCCTTTGTAGGAGCCGGGGACCTATTCGAACAGCTTGCCCGGATTGAGGATGCCGTTGGGATCGAACACCCTGCGCACCCCTTGCATCAGGGCAATCTCCGCCGGGCTGCGGGTGCTTCCCAGGTACGCCCGCTTGACCAGGCCGATGCCGTGCTCGGCCGAAATGCTGCCGCCATGGCGCTGCAGGGTGTCGGCCAGCAGGCGGGTCACCCGCTCGCAATGGGCGATGAATTCGGCCTCCTGCATGTCCTCTGGCGGCAGCACGTTGATGTGCAGGTTGCCGTCGCCGATGTGGCCGAACCAGACCACCTCCATCTGCGGATATTCCTGCGCCAGCAATGCCTGCATCTCGCGCAGGAACGCCGGCATGGCGCCGATGCGAAGGGCGATGTCGTTCTTGTACGGCTTGCATGGCGCCAGGCTCTCGGTGATGCCTTCGCGCAGCCGCCAGAGCGTGGCCGCCTGCGACTCGCTCTGCGCGATCACCCCGTCGCTGATCCAGCCCTCGCGCACGCCGTCCTCGAACGCCAGCAGTGCCGCCTGCTCGTCGCTCTCGTCCAGCGCGTCGTATTCGGTCACCACGTAGTACGGCTGGTTGGCGTCGATCGCGCGCTGCGCTCCGTGCGCCAGCACGTGCTTCAGCGCGACGTCGGTGAAGAACTCGAATGCCTGCAGCTTCAGCTGCGAACGGAACAGCGCGAACACCTGCATCAGCGCGTCCATGTGCGGCAGCGCCAGCAGCATGGTCTGCGCCGGCGGGGGCGCATCGGTGAGCTTGAGCTGCGCGCCGACCACCACGCCCAGCGTGCCCTCCGAACCGATCATCAGATGGCGCAGGTCGTAGCCGCTGGAGTTCTTCACCAGGCCGCGGTTGAGTTCCAGCAACTCGCCGTTGCCGGCGACCACCGTCAGCCCGCCGATCCACTCGCGGGTGGTGCCGTGGCGGACCACGCGGATGCCGCCCGCGTTGGTGGCGACGTTGCCGCCGATCGTGCACGAGCCCCGCGCGGCGAAATCCACCGGATAGAGCAAGCCGTGCGAACGCGCCGCATCGTGCACGGCCTGCAGGGTGATGCCAGCCTCGACGTCGAGCAGGCGGTCGGTCGCGTCGAAGCCCAGCACCCGATTCATCCGCTCCAGGCTGAGCACCAGTTCGCCGCGGGCCGCCACCGCGCCGCCGGACAGGCCGGTTCGGCCGCCCGAGGGCACCAGCGCGACCTGTCGCTCGTTGGCCCAGCGCACGATGGCCTGGACCTCCCCGACCGTGCCCGGCAAGGCCACGGCCAGTGGCGCGGGACCCCAGCGGCGGGTCCAGTCGCGGCCGTAGTGGATCAGGTCGGCCAGTTCGGTGAGCAGGCGCAGCGAGGGGACGCGGGCAGTCAGTTCGGCGAGGCGGGGGTCGGTCATGGCGGCTCCGGGGGGGAGCCGCCAGCCTGCCAGAGCGGGTACGGCGCGGTCCAGTGCTGCAGTGCCGCAAAAGCACGGGAGCTCTGGCATAGTAGCCGCTCGCCCCGGCATGGACTTGCACCGATGAAGACCTCGTTCCCCCGGCAGGACATTCACGTGCTGCTGCTCGAAGGCGTGAGCCGCAGCGCGGAGGACACCTTCCGCCACGCCGGTTACACGCAGGTGGAGGTTCATCAGAAGGCGCTCCCGGAGGCCGAGCTCAAGGCGCGCCTGGCCGAAGCGCATATCGTCGGCATCCGCTCGCGTACCCAGCTCACGCCCGAGCTGCTGGAACACGCCCGGCGCCTGATCGCGGTGGGCTGCTTCTGCATCGGCACCAACCAGGTGGACCTGGGCGCCGCGCGCCGGCTGGGCGTGCCGGTCTTCAACGCACCCTATTCCAACACCCGCAGCGTGGCCGAGCTGGTCGTGGCCGAGGCCATCATGCTGCTGCGCGGCATCCCGCAGAAGAACATGCAGTGCCATCGCGGCGGCTGGTCGAAGTCCGCCACCGGCAGCTACGAGGCGCGCGGCAAGGTGCTCGGCATCGTGGGCTACGGCCACATCGGCACGCAGGTGGGCGTGCTGGCCGAAAGCATGGGCATGCGCGTGCTGTTCCACGACATCGAGGCCAAGCTCGCGCTGGGCAACGCGCGCGCCGCAGCGAGCCTGGATGACCTGCTCGAGGCGGCGGACGTGGTGACGCTGCACGTGCCCGACACGCCGGCGACGCGGATGATGATCGGCGCCGGGCAACTGGCGCGGATGCGCCAGGGATCGCTGCTCGTCAACGCCTCGCGCGGCAGCGTGGTGGACATCGACGCGCTGGCCGCGGCACTGTTCAAGGGTCACCTGGCCGGCGCGGCGGTAGACGTCTTTCCGTCCGAACCCAAGGGCAACGACGATGCCTTCGTGTCGCCGCTGGTGGGCATGGACAACGTGATCCTCACCCCGCACATCGGCGGCAGCACGCTCGAGGCGCAGGACAATATCGGCATCGAAGTGGCGAGCAAGCTGGTGCGTTACAGCGACAACGGCTCGACGCTCTCGGCGGTGAATTTCCCGGAAGTGTCGTTGCCGGAGCATCCGCGCAGCCGCCGTCTGCTGCACATCCACCGCAACGTGCCGGGCACGTTGTCGCGCATCAACGAGTTGTTCTCGGCCGGCAACATCAACATCGACGCGCAGTTCCTGCAGACCGATTCGGAGGTCGGCTATGTCGTCATCGATGTCGCGACGGACGCGGCGCAAGCGCAGGCGCTGAAGGAGCGGATGGCGGCGATTCCGGGCACGTTGAAGACCCGCGTGCTGTATTGAGGCGGCCTGGCCTCGCTTCGTTGCAGCCGGAGCGGTGCTCCGGCTGCCGCCCTCCGCCCCTAGCCTCACCCGCCTGTCGCCAGCACCAGGGGTGCAGCTTGTGGCTTGAGCCTGCTACCCGGGCAAGGGTTGGGGTGAGGTTGCGGTAACGCGTGACGCTGGCCACCGGGGTCCTGCCCGTGGGAGCTTCGGCTTCAGCGCATGCGCAGCCTGAACGACGCCCGGCGAAACAAAAACGGCGCCGGAGGCGCCGTTTTTTTCCTTGATTACCGAATTGGTCGGGGCGGCCGGATTCGAACCGACGACCCTCTGCCCCCCAGGCAGATGCGCTACCAGGCTGCGCTACGCCCCGACGTGACTCGTGTGTCCGCCGCGTTCGCGGTGAACAGACGGCGAACTATAGCAGATGCGGATGTTTCAGCGGCGCAGCAGGGTCAGAATTTCTTCCAGTTCCATGCGCACCTGGCGCACGATCTGGTGGGACATGCTCGACTCCATGCGCGCCTGCGGACCTTCCAGCCGGGCACGGGCGCCGGTGATGGTGAAGCCTTCGTCGTACAGCAGGCCGCGGATCTGGCGGATCATCAGCACGTCGTGGCGCTGGTAGTAGCGACGGTTGCCGCGGCGCTTGACCGGGTTGAGCGCAGGAAATTCCTGCTCCCAGTAGCGCAGCACATGCGGCTTGACCCCGCACAGCTCGCTGACTTCACCGATGGTGAAGTAGCGCTTGGCCGGGATGGCGGGCAGCTCGGTGTTATTCCCTTGGTCCAGCATAGCTCTCGACTCGCACCTTGAGTTTCTGCCCCGGACGGAACGTCACCACGCGGCGGGCGGAGATCGGAATCTCCTCGCCCGTCTTGGGGTTGCGACCCGGTCGCTGGTTCTTCTGACGCAGGTCGAAGTTGCCGAAGCCGGACAGCTTCACCTGCTCGCCCCTTTCCAATGCTTCGCGGACGACCTCGAAATAGGCGTCCACGAATTCCTTTGCCTCACGCTTGTTGAGGCCCACCTCGAGGAACAGGCGCTCGGCCATCTCCGCCTTGGTCAGCGCCATCTCAACCTCGCAACTTTGCCTTGCATGTCGTTTCCAACGCAGCCACCGCATCACGCACGCAGCGGTCCGCGTCGTCGTCGGTAAGCGTGCGTGAAGCGTCCTGCAAAATCAAGCCCATAGCGAGACTCTTTCGGCCTATATCGACACCCTTGCCGCTGTAACGGTCGAACAGCCTGAGCTCCTTGAGGAGGCTGCCCAGCGTGCCGCGGACGGCCTGGTCGATCTGTGACCAGCGCACCTCTTCGGGCGCCTCGACGGCGATATCGCGGCGCACGGAGGGGAAACGCGGCACGGGGCGCGCTCGCGGCAGATCGCGGTCCAGCAGCGGCGCCAGGGCCACTTCCAGAACGTGCACGTCGGGACCGAGGTCCAGTGCCTTGGCCAATTGCGGGTGCAGGGCGCCGAGGTAGCCCACCGTCTCACCGTCGCGCGCGACACGGGCGCCACGACCCGGATGCAGCCAGGACGGCAGATCGTCGGCGTGAAGCGACCAGCGTTCGGGCTGTCCGCCCCAGGCCAGCAGCGCGTCGAGGTCGCCCTTGAGGTCGAAGAAATCGTACGTTCGCGCCGGCTGCGCCCATTGTTCGGCGTGCGCGCCGCCACAGGCGGCGATGGCCAGGCTCGGGGTTTCCAGCGGCGGATCGCCGGCGGCGAAGACGCGCGCCACTTCGAACAGCCGCACCCGCTCCTGCTGGCGCGCACGGTTGTGGCGCAGCGCCTCGACCAGCCCGGGCAGCAGCGAAGGCCGCATGACCGCCAGGTCCGCCGAGAGCGGGTTGGCCAGCGGCACGAGGTTTTCCGTGTGGCCCCATCGGGCCAGCAATTCGGCGCTGACGAACGAAAGGTTGACCGCCTCGTAATAGTCGCGTGCGGCGAGTTGTTCGCGCAGCGGAAGTTCGCCGATGCGCGCCTCGGGCTCGGGAGCGAGGGTGAGCGCACCAGCGGGGGTATGCGTGGGGATGCGGTCATAGCCGAAGACGCGTGCGACCTCCTCGATCAGGTCCTCTTCGCGCTCGATATCGAAGCGGCTGGTCGGCGCGGTCACCTGCCAGCCCTCGGCGGTCGGGTGCACCGCCATGCCCAGCGCGGTGAAGATCCGCGTGACTTCCTCATCCGGCACGACGAGGCCCAGCACGCGCGCCAGGCGCGATCGACGCAGGATCACCGTGGCGGGCTGCGGCAGGTCAGCCGGGTTCACGGCGACCAGCACCGGGCCGGCCTTGCCGCCGGCAATGGAAAGAAGCAGCTCGGTGGCACGCTCGAGCGCGCGGCGCGGCAGCTCCGGATCGACGCCCCGTTCGAAGCGGTGCGAGGCGTCGGTGTGCAGGCCGAGCTTGCGCGCGCGGCCCATGATGGCCGCCGGCGCGAAATGCGCCGATTCCAGGAAGATGGTGCCGGTGGCATCGGTGACGCGGGAATCGTGGCCGCCCATCACGCCGGCCACGGCCAGCGCCTTGCGGTCGTCGGCGATCACCACGAAGCCCCCGTCGAGCTTCGCGTCGCTGCCGTCGAGCAGCTTCAGCGTTTCGCCCGGCCGCGCGTGGCGCACCACGATGTCGCCCTCGAGCGTGTCGTTGTCGAAGGCGTGCAGCGGCTGGCCCAGCTCCAGCATCACGTAGTTGGTCACGTCGACCACCGCGCTGATCGGGCGCAGGCCCGCGCGGCGAAGGCGCTCAGCCAGCCACAGCGGCGAGCGCGCGGCCGCGTCGATGCCTTCGATGATCCGGCCGAGATAGCGCGGCGCATCCTTGCCTGCTTCCAGGCGAATGCCGCGGCGCGCATCGGAGGTGACCGGCGCCGGATCCTGCACCGGCACCAGCACGCGGCTGCCGAACAGCGCCGCCACGTCGTGCGCCAGGCCGACCAGCCCCAGGCAATCGGGGCGGTTCGGGGTGAGCTTGAGCTCGATGCTGGCGTCCGGCAGGGCCAGGAACTGCGCCAGCGGCTGGCCGACCGGCGCGTCGGCCGGCAGCTCCATCAGGCCGGAAGCATCGGCGTCGATGCCGAGCTCCCTGGCCGAGCACAGCATGCCTGCCGATTCCACGCCGCGCAGCTTGGCGGCCTTGATCGTGATGTCACCGGGCAGCACGGCGCCGATCATGGCCAGCGGGGCCTTCAGCCCTACGCGCGCATTGGGGGCGCCGCAGACGATCTGCAGCGGCTCGCCCTGCCCGGCCGCGACCTTGCAGATCTTCAGGCGATCGGCTTCGGGATGCTTCTCCGCGGCGACGATCTCGCCCACCACCACGCCGGCGAGACCCTCGCCCAGCACGCTCAGTTCTTCCACTTCCAGCCCGGCCATGGTCAGCGCATGGGCCAGCTCGGAGCGGTCGGCCTGGATCTCGACCAACTCGCGCAGCCAGTTCTCGGAGAATTTCATCGGGTTTCCTTACGCGAACTGCTTGAGGAAGCGCAGGTCGTTCTCGAAGAACGCGCGCAGGTCCGAGACGCCGTAGCGCAGCATGGCAAAGCGCTCGACGCCCAGACCGAAGGCGAAGCCGGTGTAGCGCTCCGGATCGATGCCGCAGTTGGTCAACACGTTCGGGTGGACCATGCCGCAGCCGAGCACTTCCAGCCAGCGGCTCTGGCCGTCCTCCGTTTCCCAGCGGATATCCACCTCGGCCGAGGGTTCGGTGAACGGGAAATAGCTGGGGCGGAAGCGCATCTCGAAGTCGCGCTCGAAGAACGCACGCACGAACTCGGCCAGCGTGCCCTTCAGGTCGGCGAAGCTGGAGGTCTCGTCGACCAGCAGGCCCTCGATCTGGTGAAACATCGGCGAGTGGGTCTGGTCCGAGTCGCTGCGGTAGACCTTGCCCGGCGCGATGATGCGGATCGGCGGCTGGCGGCCGGCCATCGAGCGGATCTGCACCGGCGAGGTGTGCGTGCGCAGCAGGCGCCCGTCGCCGAAGTAGAAGGTGTCGTGCATGGCGCGCGCCGGGTGGTGCGGCGGGAAGTTCAGCGCCTCGAAATTGTGCCAGTCGTCCTCGATCTCGGGGCCTTCGGCGCGCTGATAACCCAGGCGCGAGAAGATCGCGGCGATGCGCTCCAGCGCACGGGTGATCGGGTGGATGCCGCCACGCTCGCCGTCGCGGCCCGGCAGGGTGATGTCGAGCTTTTCGGACGCCAGCCGGCGGTCGAGTTCGGCCTGTTCCAGTGCCTGCTTGCGCACCGACAGCGCATCGGCCAAGCGCTCCTTGACGCGGTTGACCTCGGCGCCGCGGGCCTTGCGCTCGTCCGGGGCGAGCGCGCCCAGCGACTTCAGGGCGGCGGTGACGATACCGCTCTTGCCGAGCAGGCCCACGCGCAGGGCTTCCAGCGCGTCGAGCGAGGCGACGCTTTCGATATCGGCCAGGGCCTTGGTTGCGCGGCTTTCCAGATCGTCCATCGGTGCGGTTTCCGCTTTGGCTTCTAGCTCCCTCTCCCCTCCGGGGAGAGGGTTGGGGTGAGGGGCCGCTCTTGCGCTGTTGCCGCGATCAAAGCGGCTTTGATGGAGCCCAAGGCAAGCCTTGTCCCCCTCACCTCAATCCTCTCCCCGGAAGGGAGAGGAAGCGAACGCACAAGAGCACGTAATTGAAATAAAAACGGGGAGAAGGCGTTGGCCTTCTCCCCGCTTGATTTACAGCATACCGTCGGTGACGACGATCAAGCGGCCAGGCTGGCCTTCGCCTTTTCCGCGATGGCGCCAAACGCCTTGATGTCGTGCACGGCGATGTCCGCCAGCACCTTGCGGTCGATCGTGATGCCGGCCTTGGAAAGGCCATTGATCAGGCGGCTGTAGGACAGGCCGAACTGACGGGCGGCGGCATTGATACGCACGATCCACAGCGCGCGGAACTGGCGCTTGCGCTGCTTGCGGCCGATGTAGGCGTACTGGCCGGCCTTGATGACGGCCTGGTTTGCTACGCGGAAGACCTTGCGACGGGCGTTGTAGTAACCCTTCGCGCGGCCGATGATCTTCTTGTGACGACGACGGGCGGTAACGCCACGCTTTACACGAGCCATGGTGTTCTCCCCTTAGACGTACGGCAACATGCGAGCCACACCCTTGGTGTCGCACGCCTTGACGTGGTTGGTGGCGCGCAGGTTGCGCTTACGCTTGGTCGACTTCTTGGTCAGGATGTGCGACTTGAAGGCGTGACCGGCCTTGAACTTGCCCGAGGCGGTCTTGCGAAAACGCTTCGCGGCCGCCCGGTTGGTCTTGATCTTGGGCATGGGAATGCTCCTGGGTGGGCTTGATTGCCCGGTTTCTGACTGATTCGGCGGTGGCCTGACAAGCCACGCTTTCCGTCCTGCCGATATCGGTTCACGACCCGTCCGTGTGGATCGAACCGGCGATTATACGGACGCGCCCGTGGTAAAGCCAGCCTGCCGGGCACCTTTGCGCCCGCCCGGGACCATGGCCGGTCCGGACCGGCTAAAGTGGCGATTCCGCGTCCCCCGGAGCTGCCATGACGTCCCCATCCGATACCGTCCGCATCGTCGAAGTGGGCGCGCGCGACGGGCTGCAGAACGAAAAGACCCTGTTGCCGGCAGCGGTGAAGATCGCGCTGATCGACCGGCTGTCCTCCACTGGCCTGACCACCATCGAGGCGACCAGCTTCGTCAGCCCCAAGTGGGTACCGCAACTGGCCGACGCCGCGGAGGTCTTCACCGGCATCCGCAAGGTGCCCGGCGTGCGCTATCCGGTGCTGGTGCCCAACATGCAGGGCTACGAGCGGGCGCGGGCGGTCGGCGTGCAGGAGATCGCCGTGTTCACCGCCGCCAGCGAGGCGTTCAACCGCAAGAACGTCAATGCGTCGATCGATGAATCGATCGAGCGCTTCGTGCCGGTGGTCGAACGCGCCAGGGCGGACGGCGTGGCGGTACGTGGCTACGTCTCCACCGTGCTCGGCTGCCCGTACCAGGGCGAGGTGGCCGTCGCCGACGTGGTGCGTGTGGCCGAGCGGCTGCATGCGCTGGGTTGCTACGAGGTCTCACTGGGCGACACGATCGGCGTCGGCACGCCGGTGAAGGCGCGCGCGATGCTGCGCGCGGTGGCGCAGGCCGTGCCGGTGCAGGCGCTGGCGGTGCACTTCCACGACACCTACGGCCAGGCCCTGGCGAATATCCTGGCGTGCCTGGAGGAAGGTGTGCGGGTGGTCGACAGTGCCGTCTCCGGCACCGGCGGCTGTCCGTACGCCAAGGGCGCCACCGGCAACGTGGCGAGCGAGGACGTGGTCTACATGCTCCAGGGCATGGGCCTTCAGACCGGCGTCGACCTGGACCTGCTCATCGCCACCGGCGCCTGGCTCGCCGCCCAACTGCACAAGGACACCGCCAGCCGCGTCACCCGCGCGCGCACGGCGGCCTGAAAACCCAGCAACCAAACTTCGACCGATGACTGCCAGCTTCCTGATCCGCCCCATCGAACCGCGCGACGATATCGTCGTGGCCGCGATCATCCGCAAGGTGATGCCCGAATTCGGCGCCGACGGCCCCGGCTTCGCCATCCATGACGTCGAGGTCGACCACATGGCTGAAGCCTACGCGCAGCCCGGCCGCGCCTACTTCGTGGTGGAGCGCGGTGGCGTGGTGATCGGCGGTGCCGGCGTGGCGCCGCTGGACGGCGGCGAGCCGGACGTGTGCGAACTGCGCAAGATGTATTTCCTGCCCGAGGCGCGCGGCATCGGTGCCGGCACGGCGATGATGGAGCGCTGCCTCGACGCGGCACGCGCACTGGGCTACCGCCGCTGCTACCTCGAAACCCTGACCGGCATGGATGCGGCACAGGCGCTCTACCGGCGCAGCGGCTTCGCGCCGATCTGCCAGGCGATGGGCGGTACCGGCCACCACGGCTGCGACCGCTACTACCTGCGCGAGCTCTAACGCCATGATCCGCGTTGCCCGTCCCGACGACGCCGCGGCGATCCATGCCATCTACGCGCCCTCGGTCACCGGGGGCGTCGCCACGTTCGAGACCGCCCTGCCCGGCGTGCCAGCGATGGCCGACCGCATTGCCGCGCGGCTGGCGCACTACCCGTGGCTGGTGTGGGAACACGATGGCGAGATCCTCGCCTACGCCTATGCCAGCCGCTTCCGCGAGCGCGCCGCCTACGACTGGATCGCGGAGACCTCGATCTACGTGCGCGCCGACGCACAGCGTGCGGGGCTGGCCCGGCGCCTGTACGGCGTGCTGCTGGAGGTGATGCGCCTGCAGGGCATCAACCAGGCAGTCGGGGTGATCACCCTGCCTGGCGAGCCGAGCGTGCGCCTGCACGAAACGATGGGTTTCACGCCCGCGGGCGTGTGGCGGCAGAGCGGCTACAAGCTCGGTCGCTGGTGGGATGTCGGGGTCTGGCAGAAGACCTTGCAGCAGCCCGCCGAGCCACCGGCGCCGGTGGTGCCGTTCGGGAACCTTCGCGATTCCGCCCAGCTCGCCCGCTGGCTGGAGTGCTGAAGACAGCCACCTGCGGCATCACACGCCCGCCCGGGCCGTCAGCTAGCCTGCGACCGCTGACATCGGCTCGGTCGAAGCCTTCCTCCGGCAGGTGCCATCAGGGCACCTGCCGGAGGCGCGTGTGCCACCGGAATGGGCCGTGCGAGCGGTTCGTCGCGGCAGCCCGACACGGCCTACTCGGTCAGCTCCATCGCCGTGCGCGGGCCGATCAGCTCGCGCAGCAGCGGGTTGGGGAAGCGCCGCTTCATCGTCACCGCGAAAAAGGTCTCGCTCAGTTGCGGCAGTTGCCGGGCCTCGACCAGCCGGCCATTGGCCAGCTCGTCCTTGACCACGATCGGCGGCACCACCGCCAGGCCGATGTCCTCGCGCGCGAGCAGTCGCATCATCGCCATGTCGTCGACTTCGGCCGCGACTTTGACCTGCACCCCCAAACGATCGACCAGCGCCTCGAAGCCGACCCGCACGCTGCTCTCCATGGTCGGCAGCACCAGCGGCTGACTGGCAAGCAGGCCGGCAAGCGTGTCGCCCTTGCCAATGCGCGCGGGCGTGCCGATCAGGCTGACCGGCTGCTCGGCGATCTCGTGCGCCACCCACGAGGTGGCCGCGTCACGCGGCGGCGCGACGTTGACCAGCACCACGTCCAGCCGGTGCGCCTCCAGCCCCTGCAGCAGAAAGGCGGTGGTCCCGGAGCGCACGATGACCTCCACGTCCGGCCGCGCCAGCAGCGGGCGCAGGAAGCCGATCTGGAAGTTGCGCGACAGGGTCGCCAGCGCACCCACGCGCAGGATCGAGCGATGCCCGTCCGGCCGATGCTTGAGCGTCGCCAGCAACTCGGCGCCCCCGGCGAAGATGGCCTCGGCATGGTCGAAGGCGATCTGGCCGGCCTCGGTCAGCAGCAACTGCCGGCCGCTGCGCTCGAACAGGTCATGGCCCAGTTGCGTCTCCAGCTTGCGGATCTGGATCGACAACGCCGACTGCGAGACCAGCAGTTTTTCGGCGGTACGGGTGAGGTTGCCTTCGCGGGCGACTTCCCAGAAGTAACGCAGGTGGTTGTAGTTCAACGCGGCCATCGTTCTAATCCATATATTGATCAATTCGTTTAATTGTATTTTATAGAATGATCCGCGTGCCGTAGCCTTCGCGCCGTTTTGACAGCCGCGGAGAACCCGATGCCCCCCTTCCTTGCGACCCTGGCGTTGCTCGCCCCCGCGGGGCTGTTGCTCGCATGGCGGCTCCCGGTGCGTGACGGCGACCGGCCAGCCACGCGGGCGCTTGCGGCCAGTCGGCTGACGAGCGCGGCGGCACTGCTGTGGGCGGTGCTGGCGGCGGTCGTCACCGCGGTCCAGGGCGCCACCACCAGCCCGCTGCTGGGCGCCGCGGGCATCGGCCTGTCGGTACGCCTGGACGCGATCAGCTGCAGCATGTTCGTGCTGGTCGCCTTCGTCGGCGTGATCGTCGTCCAATACAGCCGCAACTACCTCGACGGCGACCCTCGCCAGGGCGAATTCGTCCGCGGCCTGTGCCGGACCCTCGCCGCGGTGATGCTGCTGGTGCTGGCCGGCAACCTGGCCCAGCTGGTGGTGGCGTGGAGCGCCACCAGCCTGTCGTTGCATGGCATGCTGCTGTTCTACCGCGACCGCCCTGCCGCGCGCATCGCCGCGCGCAAGAAGTTCATCGCCGCACGGCTGGGCGATGTGTGCCTGGTCAGCGCGGCGGTGTTGCTGGCGCACCTGTTCGGCAGCACCGACATCGCCACCCTCCTGGCACGTGCGCACGCCCTGCCGGTGGCGGCGACGGGGACAGCAACGACCGCGGTGGTGGCGCTGCTCGGCATGGCGGCACTGATGAAGTCGGCGCAGTTTCCGGCGCACGGCTGGCTGCCTGAAGTGATGGACACGCCCACCCCGGTCTCGGCCTTGCTGCACGCCGGGATCATCAACGCCGGCGGTTTCCTGATGATCCGCTTCGCCGACGTCATGCTGCTGTCGATGCCCTCGCTGCACTTCATCGCGCTGGTCGGCGGCTTCACCGCGCTGTTCGGCGGCGTGGTGATGCTGACCCAGACCACGGTCAAGGGCGCACTGGCGTGGTCGACGGTGGCGCAGATGGGGTTCATGACGCTGCAGTGCGGGCTCGGTGCCTTCGCCATCGCGCTGCTGCACCTGCTCGCCCACTCGCTGTACAAGGCGCACGCGTTCCTGTCCTCCGGCAGCGTGATCGAGACCAACGCCGTGCCGATGCCGCACCGGCCGCGGCTGCGCTCGGCGCTGATCAGCCTGGTGCTGGCGCTGGCGATCTACCTGGTCACCGGATGGCTGTTCGGGGTGTTCGCCGATCCGCAGCCGGCGGTGCTGAGCCTCGGCGCGATCCTGGTGATGGGCACCAGCCTGCTGCTGGCGCCCGCCTGGCAGGGCGCCACGGACGCGCGCCTGGTGCTTCGCACGCTGCTGCTGGCGGGCATCACCACGGTCGCCTATTTCGCCCTGGAACGCGGCGCCGTGGGCCTGACCGCGGCCACCCTGCCGCCAATCCCCGCGCCGGACCGGACCGGTCGCTGGGTGATGGGGCTGGCGGTCGGCTCGTTCGCGCTGGTCAGCCTGCTGCAGGCGCTGGCGCCGCGCTGGATGCAGCGGCCGGCCTGGCGCATCGCCCGCGTGCACCTGGCCAACGGGTTGTACGTCAACGCCTGGGCCGACCGGCTGATCGGCGCATTGCGCCGCCGTGAGCCCGCCGGCCACCCCTCCACTGTCGCCTGAGGCCGCCCGATGAATGCCATTGCACTGCAACTCGACGACACGGACGCGCCGGTCCCCGGGCACGAATCCTGCGCCGCCCTGGATGCGGCCACGCAGGCATGCCAGCGCATCGCGCCACTGTGGCCACTGGCGCACTTCGTGGCGGTGAACCCGTTCCTGGGCCTGACCGACCGCAGCTTCACCGAGGCGGCGGGGCTTATGGCGGGGACGGCGGGTGCCCGCATGACCATGCCACGCGCGTTCTACCGCGAGGCGGTCGCCCACGGGCGGATCGGCGAGCAGGATCTGGCGCTGGCGCTGCGGCGGCTGCCCCGCAACAGCCCGGCCCCGCGAGACCTGCCGTCGCTGCATCGCGCCTTGCAGGATGCGCCCTTGGCGGAGCCTGCGCCTTGGGCGAGCGCGCTCGATGCGGCCAGCCAGACGACCGGACGGGACTGGGCGGGGTTGGCCTGCGAGCGCATCGCGACGTGGGCGGCCGGCTACTTCGACCAGGGCCAGGCGCTGTGGCCTTCGCCCTCGCGGCACCTGGGCCCGTACGCGTCATGGCGACAGGAGGCGATGGTCGACCGTACGCCGGGGATCATGGGGCTGGCGGGTTTTCGCCGCATCGTCGGCGCGCTGCCGGCGACCGCCGAGGCGATGATCCAGGCCGGCGCCGCCCGCCTGCAGCTCGACGCAGCAGGCCTTGCCAACTACTTCCACCGGTTGCTGATGAGCATCGGCGGTTGGGCCGGTTATGCGCGCTACCTGGGCTGGCAGAGCGCGCTGCAGCAGCGTGGCGACAGCACGCTGCTGCAGTTGCTGGCCGTGCGGCTGGCCTGGGAGGTGGCCATCTTGGAGGTGTTCGCCGCCCGGCCGGCGGTCGCGGAGGCCTGGGCGCAGGCGCGCGAACGCTACGGCGACGCGCCGGCGGAATCCGCCGAACGGGCGCTCGATGCCTTGCTGCAGGATGCCTACGAGATCGGCTGGCAGCGTCAGTTCGGCGCGCGCCTGGCCGGTGTGCCGTCCGCCCGGCCGGCGAACCGCCCTGCGGTGCAGGCCGCGTTCTGCATCGACGTGCGCTCGGAGGTGTTCCGCCGCGCACTGGAAGGTGTGGCCGACGAGGTGGAGACGTTCGGTGTCGCCGGCTTCTTCGGCATGCCGATCGAATACGTGCCGCTGGGTCGCAGCCGCGGCGGGGCGCAATGCCCCGTACTCATCGCACCGACGATCACCGTGCGCCAGAGCGTACGCGGCGCCAGCCCGCAGCAGGCACGCACGATCGCCTCGCTGCGGCGCGTGCGGCTGCGCATAGGCTCGGCCTGGCGCTGGTTCAAACTCGCCGCGGTGTCGTCCTTCAGCTACGTCGAATCGATGGGCTGGCTGTACGCCGGCAAGCTGGCCGCGCACGCGTTCGGCTTCGGTCGGCCCGAGCCGCAACCGGGCACGCGGGGACTGGCGGCGGATGTGCTTGCGCGCCTGGCGCCGGACATCACGCCGCAATCGATCGACGGCCACGCCAGCGGGATCGACCTGCCCACCCGGGTCCAGCTGGCCGAGGGCGCGTTGCGCGCGATGTCGCTGCGCCAGGACTTCGCGCGGCTGGTGCTGCTGGTCGGCCACGGCGCCAGCTCGGCCAACAACCCGCACGCCAGCGGCCTGGACTGCGGCGCCTGTGGCGGCCACCCGGGCCAGGCCAACGCCCGCATCGCCGCGGCGGTGCTGAACGATCCGCCGGTGCGCGAGGCGCTCGCCGGGCGCGGCATCGCCATACCGTCGGACACCTGGTTTCTCGCCGCGCTGCACGACACCACCACCGACCGGGTGACCGTGTTCGACGCGGAACAGCTCCCCGCCAGCCATGCCGCCGAGCTGGGCCGTCTGAACGAATGGCTCGCCGCGGCCGGCGCACGGACCCGGCTGGAGCGCACCGCCGCGCTGGGCCTGCCGCGGACTCCCACCGCCGCGGCCGCCCTGGCGGCACGCGGCACCGACTGGAGCCAGGTACGGCCGGAGCTGGGCCTGGCCGGCTGCGCCGCCTACGTGATCGCCCCGCGCAGCCGCACCCGGGGACTCGACCTGGGCGGACGCGCCTTCCTCAACTCCTACGACTGGCGCCAGGACGAAGGCTTCGCCGTGCTCGAGTCGATCATGACCGCGCCGATGGTGGTCGGCGCCTGGATCAACCTGCAGTACTACGGTTCGGTGGTCGACAACCGGGTGTTCGGCTGCGGCAACAAGGTGCTGCACAACGTGGTCGGCCGGCTCGGCGTGCTCGAGGGCAACGGCGGCGACCTGCGCAGCGGCCTGCCGTGGCAGTCGCTGCATGACGGCAAGCGCCTGCTGCACGAACCGTTGCGGCTGTCGGTGGTGATCGACGCGCCACTGGAGGCGATCAACACGATCATTGCCCGGCATGAGCCGGTGCGCCAGCTGGTCGACCAAGGCTGGATCCACCTGTTCGCCATGGGCGAGGGCCACGGTCCGCTGCAGCGCTACCGCGGACGGTTGCAGTGGGAGCCAACCCCATGAGTACGGCGTCATCCGCCACGACCGGTGGCGCGTCAGGGCCGCCCGGGACCGACGTCGACGCGGCGGTGGCGGCACTGCGTCAGGGCTTGCTGATCGGCCTGCCGACCGAGACCGTCTACGGGCTGGGCGCGGACGCCGGCAACCCCGCGGCCGTGGCGCGGATCTTCGCGGCCAAGGGACGTCCGGCGGACCATCCACTGATCGTGCACCTGCACGGTGCCGACCAGTTGCCGCAGTGGGCCGCCCGCGTGCCCGACGCCGCGTGGCGGCTGGCCGAGGCGTTCTGGCCCGGGCCGCTCACCCTGGTGCTGCCGCGCGCGGCCGGCGTGCTGGACGCGGTGACCGGCGGACTGGATACGGTCGCCTTGCGGGTCCCGGCCCATCCGCTGGCGCTCCATGTGCTGCAGGCCTTCGGCGGCGGCGTCGCCGCGCCTTCGGCCAACCGCCACAAGAAGATCAGCCCGACCACCGCAAGCGACGTGCGCGACGAACTCGGCGATGCAGTGGCAGTAGTGCTCGATGGCGGCCCGTGCCAGGTCGGCATCGAGTCGACCATCGTGGACGTGTCGACCGGCGGCGTGCGCATCCTGCGGCCGGGCGTGATCGGCGAAGAGGAACTGCGGCAGGTGACCGGCCAGGCGCTCGCTCCGGTAGCCGGCCCGGCGCTCCGTGTGCCGGGCCGCATGAATGTCCATTACGCCCCCCAGGCGACCGTGGTGCTGGTGCCGGAGGACCAGGTCGCCGCGGAGGTCCACCGCTGGCTGGCGCAGCAGGCCCGCGTCGGCGTGCTGTCGGCGGCACGCGCGCCGGCGTGGCCTGCGCAGGTTCACTGGCTGGCGCTCGGTGGCGCCCCCGATGAGCAGGCGCGGCAGCTGTACCGGCGGCTGCGCGAGGCGGACCGGCTGCGCCTGGACGTGCTGATCGCGGTGCCGCCCCCCGACCAGGGGCTCGGCCACGCCCTGCGCGACCGCCTGTGGCGCGCCGCTGGCCTGGGCGACCGGCTCGCATGACGACCTGGCCCGCATGCGGCGGCGGCTCCCGGCGTACCGTCGCCCGGTCGGCGGCAAGGCCCGGCAGGGCACCACAGGCGCCGGCGTCGATGGCTGAACCGATCACGGCAGTACTCGCCACCATGCACGGCAAGGAGCGGGCGATCGCGCCGCTGCTGCAGCGCACGCTCGGCGTGGCGGTGCAAATCCCCCCGGGGCTGGACACCGACCGCTTCGGCACCTTCAGCCGGGACGTCCCGCGCACCGGCACGCCGGAGGACGCGGCTCGCGCCAAGATCGCCGCGGCGTTCGAACGCATGCCGCGGGCGCGGGTCGGCCTGGCCAGCGAGGGCAGCTTCGGGCCGCATCCGCAGGTGCCGTTCCTGCCGGTCGACGGCGAGCTGGTGATGCTGGTGGATCGGCGCGACGGGCTGGAGTTGACCGGTTACCACCTCACCCCGCGCACCAACTTCGCCCACACACAGGTCCAGGAGATGGCCGCCGCGGAAGCATTCGCCGCGCGAATCGGCTTTCCGTCCCACGGCCTCATCGTGATGGGGAGCATCGGTGGCCAGCCGGCGCCCACGCGGCTGCTGCGCAAGAACATCGCCACGGTCCTGGAGCTGCATGCCGCGGTGGCCGAGGCCATCGCCCGCTGCGGCGCGGCGCATCTGGAAACGGACATGCGCGCGCATCGCAACCCTACCCGGATGCGCGCCATCCGCCGGGCCACGGTCGACCTGCTGCGTCGCTATCGCTCATGTTGCCCCCGCTGCGCGCGCCCCGGCTTTGTCGTGAGCGAGCGCGTACCGGGCCTGCCCTGCGCAGCGTGCGGCTCGCCGACTGCGGTGACCGTCGCCGAGGTGGTCACCTGCGCCGGGTGCGCTTACCGGATCGAGCGCGCGGCCGCCGCGCCCGTCGCGGACCCCGCACGCTGCGATCTGTGCAATCCCTGAGGCACCCACGGGTGCAAGGAGCCCAACGCATGTCTGGACGGATGACCCCGCAGGAACGCCTGGCGCAAGCCGACGAGCGCATCGATTGGCTGTTGGCCCAGCCGGGCACGAGCGACTGGCTGAAGGCCTGCCTGCGCTCGGCGCGCTCACATCAGCCAGTGCAGTTGCTCAACGACCTTGAGCTGCTCGACCTGCTGCTGCGCGAGCGCGCCAGCGCGCTGGTCGACGGCCTGCTGGCGCCAGCGGTGCCCGCGCGAGAGCCGCCCTGCTCCACGGTTTGAGCACCGACACGACGAGACGCCGGCTGATGCATCGAGGCAGTCCAAGGGCAGGCTAGACTGCCACGTCCGCCCTGATCGGCGGGTGCGGGGCATAGTCTTCCAGCACGAAGTCGTCGATCCGATAGTCGTCGATGCTCTGGGCATGGCGGGCCAGGGTCATGCGAGGGAAGGGGCGCGGTTCGCGGGCGAGTTGCTCGCGGGCCTGCTCGACGTGGTTGAGGTACAGGTGGACGTCGCCGCCCACCCAGACCAGTTCGCCCGGGCGCAGCCCGGCCTGTTGCGCGAGCATCAGCTGCAGCGCGGCGGCGCCGACGAAGTTGAACGGCGCGCCCAGCAGCAGGTCGGCCGAGCGCTGGTACAGCAGGCAGTTAAGCCGCCCATCGGAGGTCACGTGGTACTGGTAGACCATGTGGCACGGCGGCAGCGCCATGCCCGCCAGCTCGCCGACGTTCCAGGCGTGGAACAGCATGCGCCGGCTGGCCGGATTCTCCCGCAGCGTCTTCACCAGCGTGCCGATCTGGTCGTGTTCGGTTCCATCGGCGCCGAGCCAGCGCCGCCACTGCTTGCCGTACACCGGGCCAAGCTCGCCCCAGCGGGCGGCAAAGGCGTCGTCCTCGATGATGCGCCGTTCGAACGCCTCCTGCGAGAGCTCCTCGCCGGTGGCACGGCGGTAGGCAGCCAGCGGCCAGTCGGTCCAGATCCTGACGTTCTCGCGCAGCAGCGGCTGGATATTGGTGCCGCCGGTCAGGAACCACAGCATCTCCTTGACCGCCAGCTTCCAGTACACCCGCTTGGTGGTCAGCACCGGCACCGTGCCGTCGGACAGGTCGAAGCGCACCATCGCGCCGAACACCGAACGGGTGCCCACGCCGGTGCGGTCGAGCCGCTGGTCACCCCGGTCGAGAACCTGCTCGAGCAGATCGAGATACTGGTACTCCGGATGCCGCATGCTCATGCCTTCTGCGTCGATGGGTGTGTGCTGGCCAGTCGCGATTCTACCGGCAGGCCGCCCGCGCGGCCTGCGCCACCGTGGTGACATCCGTCACTCCCCCAGCGGCCCCGTGCCGGCCTAGACTCGTGCCCTTGCACCCCAAGGGACGGCCAACATGACGCAGTGGTACTTCAGCTACGGCAACAACGAACGCATCGGTCCGCTGGACGACGAGGGCGCCCGTGCGCAGGCGCGCAGCCGTCCCGACGGCTACTGCTGGAAGGAAGGTTTTGGCGAGTGGCGGCCGATCCACAGCGTATTCCAGCCCGCCACCGACATGGCCGTCGCCCCGCCGCCTCCGCCGGCCGGCCGCTACGGCGCCTCCGACGAGGTCGACTACCGCATCGTCGGCAGCGACATGCAGTTCGTCGAGGTCGAGCTCGATCCGGGCGAGAGCGCGATCGCCGAGGCCGGTTCGCTGATGTACAAGGAATCGGCGGTGCAGATGGACACCGTCTTCGGCGACGGCTCCAGCTCTGCCCAAGGCGGTGGCCTGATGGGCAAGCTGATGTCGGCGGGTAAGCGCGTGATCACCGGCGAGAGCCTGTTCACCACCGTGTTCACCCACACCGGCAACGGCAAGGCCAAGGTCGCCTTCGCCGCGCCCTACCCCGGCACCGTGATGGCGATGAAGCTTTCCGAGCATGGCGGCCGACTGATCTGCCAGAAGGATTCGTTCCTGGCCGGCGCCCGCGGCGTGCAACTGGGCATCTACTTCCAGCGCAAGATCCTCACCGGCCTGTTCGGCGGCGAGGGCTTCATCATGCAGAAGCTCGAGGGCGACGGCTGGGTGTTCGTGCACGCCGGTGGCACCGTGGTCGAGCGTGAGTTGAAGCCCGGCGAGCGGCTGGACGTCGACACCGGCTGCGTGGTCGCTTTCCACGACACGGTGAGCATGGACGTGCGTCCGGTCGGCGGCATCAAGAGCATGTTGTTCGGCGGCGAGGGCGTGTTCCTGGCCACGCTCACCGGTCCGGGCAAGGTGTGGCTGCAGTCGTTGCCGTTCTCGCGCATGGCCGGCCGCATGCTGGCGGCCGCGCCGCAGGGTGGCGGCCAGCGCCGTGGCGAAGGTTCGATCCTCGGTGGCCTGGGCGACCTGATCGGCGGCGACAACAACTTCTAGCCATCGCCCTGCAGGAGCGCACCCCGTGCGCGACCGGGATGCACACGGTCACGCACAGGGGTGCGCTCCTGCAGCACATCCGGGCGTGCTAGTGCGCCGCCGGCACCAGCGTCGGCGCCCGGCGCGACATCGCCACCAGCACCAGCCCGATCACGATCAACGGCAGCGACTGCACCTGCCCCATCGTGAGCCAGCCCCAGGCCAGGTAGCCCAGCTGCGGGTCGGGCACGCGCACGAACTCCACCGCGAACCGGAAGCAGCCGTACATCAGCGCGAACAGGCCGGACACCAGGTAACGCGGGCGCGGCTTCATCGACACCAGCCACAACACCGCGAACATCACCACGCCTTCCAGCGCCAGCTCGTACAGCTGCGAGGGGTGTCGCGGGATGCCACCGAACTGCGCCAATTGCTGCGCCAGCGCCGGCTGGCCGTGCGCCAGCTGGACATCTTCGAGCTTCGCGTTGGGGAAGATCATCGCCCACGACACGTCGCTGGGCTTGCCCCACAGCTCGCCGTTGATGAAGTTGCCCAGCCGCCCCAGGCCGAGTCCCAGCGGTACCAGCGGCGCGACGAAATCCATGGTGTCGAAGAAGTGCAGCCGATGCCGCCGCGACCACCACCAGGCAGCTACCAGCACGCCGATCAGGCCGCCGTGGAAACTCATGCCGCCGTCCCACACCTTGAACAGCGCCAGCGGATCGGTCCAGATCCAGTGCAGGCCGCCGGCGTAATAGAACAGCATGTACCACACGCGTCCGCCGACGATGATGCCGAGCATCGCGTAGAACGCCAGGTCGCTCAGTGCATCGCGGCTTACCGGCAGGCGGCCCAGCTGGCGCCGCCGCTCGCCCAGGAGGCCCGCGCCCAGGAAACCGAGCAGGTACATCAGCCCGTACCAGTGCACCTGCACGGGCCCGATGTGGAAGGCGATCGGATCGAAGTGGACGGTGAAAGGCTGGGTCATGGCGGAAGAATGGCGGGCAAAGACCAAGTGTAGCCGGGCCTGCCTGGCCGGCGCAGGCCCTTCCAGCCCGCGATCCGCTCTCACTAGAATCGCGGCGAACGCGCGCGGCGGGGACGCCGCCAGGCCGGCCACCGCGCTCCCGGTGGCCGCGCCCGCCACAGGGAGCTTACGGGGGAAGGGATGATGAACCGATTCACGCGGGCCGCGCTGTGCGCGGCCCTGTTGGGGGCATCCGCGATCGTCGCGGCAGCCGACCTGCTTCCGGTCGAAGATTTCGCGCGCCACCCGTCGCTGTCGATGCCGCGGCTGTCGCCCGACGGCAAGTACCTGGCCGTGCGCTGGGATGACGGCAGCTCGCATGCGCTCGTCGTCTACCGCGTCGACGACATGTCCCGGCCCGCCAGCATGCTGCGTATGCCCAAGTACGAGCTGCCTGCCGGCATCACCTGGGTAAGCCCCACGCGGCTGGTGGTCGAGAAGGGCAAGGAATACGGCTCGATCGACAAGCCGTTCCTGACCGGCGAGATCATTGCCACCGACGTGGACGGCAAGCACCAGGACTACCTCTACGGCCACGAGGTCAAGTACAGCTCGCGCGCCGCCACACGTGGCACCGACCGCGGCTGGGGCACCGTCGACGGCCTGCCCGAGCACGCCAACGGGCACTTCTACATGGCCGCCATGCCGTGGGAAAGCCCTGACCACAGCTATCTCTACAATGTCGACGCCAGCGCCAATACCCGCCACCTGATCGGCGACATCGGCGAGGGCGACATGACCTTCATGGTCGGCGCCGATGGACAGGCGCATTACGCCTACGGCCGCAACGAGAACTTCGAGTACGTCGTCTACCTCCACCAGGACGGCCACTGGCAGTCGCTGACCGCGCAACAGATCGGCGGCACCTTCGCACCGATCGATTTCACCCCCGACCACCAGCGCGTCTACGCGATGTACGACGCCGGCGGTGGGCCGGCCTCGCTCGTCGAGCAGGACGAGAACGGCGGCAACCGCAGGGTGCTGGCGGCGGCGGACTTCGGCGACGTCGGCGGCATCGAGTGGACGCCACTGCCCCGCCAGCCGTTCGCGACCATTCCCGACACCGGCCTCCCGCAGCTGCGTTACATCGATCCCAACCTGCCGGCCGCGAAGCTGCACCGCGCGCTGGCGATGAAATTCCCTGGCCAGTACGTGCACTTCGTCGACTACAGCGAGGACGGCGGGCAACTGCTGTTCAGCGTGGCCAGCGACCGCGCCCCTGGCTCCTACTTCCTGATCGACACGCACACCTACAAGGTGCGCAAGCTGTTCGATGCGGCGCCGTGGATCGACCCGGGCAGGATGGCCCAACGCCGCCCGCTGCGCTTCAGGGCCAGCGACGGCACCGAACTGGAAGCCATCCTCACGCTGCCGCCGGGCCGCCCCGGGACCAACCTGCCGATGGTGCTGCTGCCGCACGGTGGCCCGATCGGCGTGCGCGACGACTGGTTCTACGACGACGACGCGCAGTTCCTGGCCAGTCGCGGCTACCTGGTGCTGCAGGTCAACTACCGCGGCTCGGGCGGCCGTGGCGAGGACTTCCAGGAAGCGGGCTACCTCAAGTGGGGCACGCGCATCCAGCAGGACCTGATCGACGGCGTCAAATGGGCGGTCGCCGAACACTACGCCGACCCGGCGCGCGTATGCGTGTACGGCGGCAGCTTCGGCGGCTACTCGGCGATGATGACGGTCATCCGCGCGCCCGGCATGTTCAAGTGCGCCGTGGGCTATGCGGGCATCTACGACCTGAAGATGATGTACAAGAAGGGCGACATCCAGGAAAGCGAGAGCGGCCGCAGCTACCTCACCACCGTGATCGGCCGCAACGACGCCGAGCTCGATGCCAACTCGCCCGACAAGCTCGCCGACAAGATCACCGTTCCCGTCCTGCTCGTCCACGGCGAGGACGACAAGCGCGCCCCGTTCGCCCAGGCCAAGGCCATGCGCGCGGCGCTCGATGCGGCCCACAAGCCCTACGAATGGATGAGCAAGCCCGGCGAAGGCCATGGCTTCTACGACGAGCAGAACCGCGTCGACTTCTACAACGCGCTGCAGGCGTTCCTGGAGAAGCACATCGGCAAGGGGGCCTGAGCCTCCGGATTCCCGTAGGGTGGGCTTCAGCCCACCGCCTTATGCGCGGGTGGTGGGCTGAAGCCCACCCTACGGTTCCGCGAGCTGCTACAGCAGCACCGGCCGGTCGGGCAGTTCGTCCGGGTTGTCGCGATCGTCCGCGGGGAAGTGCTCGCGCAGCAGCGCGTTGATGGCGGCCAGGCCTTCCAGGCTGCCCTCGCGCCAGCGGCCGGCCGCGAAATGCTCACGCATGAGCGCACACACACCGTCCCATTGATCCTGCGCCACGCGGCGCGCGATGCCGCGGTCGGCCACGATTTCGATCCGCTGTTCCGACAGCAGCAGGTAGATCAGCACGCCGCAGTTTTCTTCGGTGTCCCACACGCGCAGCTGGGCAAAGACGTCCCGTGCGCGCGTTCGCGCGTCCATGCCAGCGAGCACCGCGCGCACGGTCAGCCGCGATTCCACCGCGAAACGCACCTCGCCCAGGTGGCCACGCTCGCCGACGGTGACCGCGGCGGCCAGGTCGTCCAGCAACATGGCGGGGAAGCGCTGGCGTAGCTGGAACCAGCCGCCGAACAGGTTGGCGAGCAATCGTTGCACGGGTGTCATCACCAGCTCCCCGAAGAACCGCCGCCGCCGAAGCTGCCGCCGCCACCACTGAAGCCGCCGCCTCCGCCGAAACCGCCGCCGAAGCCGCCCCCTCCGAAACCACCGCCGCCAAAACCGCCCCAGCCACCCCAGCCACCGCGTCCGATCGAGCGGCCGCCGCCGCCGGGCAGCAGCATGAACACGCCGCCAATGATCGCGCCCAGCGCCGCGGCGCCAAGGCTGGCGGCGACCAGCCACAGGATGCCGCCGGTGATGCCCGCGCCCAGCGGCGTGCGCACGAACAGATTGGCGCGGCCGAATAGGTTGCGCAGGAAGAAGGCGATGAAGATGCCGATGAACAGCGCCTGCTGGAAGCCGATGCCGCGATGTTCGCGCGGCGCGCCCTGCACGGGCGGCGGCAGCGGCTCGCCCTCGATCAGTTGGGTAAGCGCGCCTACCGCGTCGTGAATGCCGCCGTAGTAGTCGCCCTCGCGGAATTTCGGCGCGATGTACTCGCGGATGATGCGCGCGGTCGCGGCATCGGGAATCGCGCCCTCGAGCCCATAGCCGACCTCGATTCGCACCCGCCGGTCGTCCTTGGCCACCAGCAGCAACACGCCGTCGTCGGTGCCCTTGCGCCCGACCTTGTTCTGCTCGGCCACCGCCAGCGAGTAGCTTTCGATGTCCTGCTCGCCGGTGCTGCCGACCATCAGCACCACCAGCTGCGCGCCCTTGCCTTTCTCCAGCGCGACCAGCTGGCCATCGAGCTGGTCGACCTGCTGCGCGCTCAGCGTCCCGGTCAGGTCGGTGACGTGGCGCTTGAGCGTCGGAACCTCGGCAGCCTGTGCTGCCGAGCCGACCACGAGGAGCAGCAGGCCGAGCAGCAGCCACGCCAGCCTCGGCGCGCGAGCGGCCATGTCAGTGCGCGGCCGAGCCGGCCGGCGCGGGCGCCTGCGTGCCGAAATCGACTGTCGGTGCGGTGGAGATCGCCTTCTCGTTCTCGACGGTGAAGTTCGGCTTCACCTGGTAGCCGAACATCTTGGCGGTGAGGTTGTTCGGGAAGGTGCGGATCATCGAGTTGTATTCCTGCACGGACTGCACGTAGCGGTTGCGCGCCACGGTGATGCGGTTCTCGGTGCCCTCCAGCTGCGCCTGCAGGTTCTGGAACAGGCCGTTGGATTTCAGGTCCGGGTAGCGCTCGCTGACCACCATCAGCCGCGACAGCGCGCTGGACAGCTCGCCCTGGGCCTGCTGGAACTGCTTGAGCTTCTGCGCGTCATTGATGGTGTCCGGGGTGACCTGCACGCTGCCCACGCGGGCGCGGGCATTGGTGACCTCGGTAAGCACGCGCTCCTCGTGCTGGGCATAGCCCTTGACCGTATTGACCAGGTTCGGCACCAGGTCGGCGCGGCGCTGGTACTGGTTGAGCACTTCCGACCAGGCGGCCTTGACCGCCTCGTCCTGGCGCTGGATGGCGTTGTAGCCGCAACCGCTGAGCAGCACGGCGAGCAGCGACAGCACGATCACGCGAAGGGTCTTCATGGCGGCGCTCCGGATGAGGGGGTGCGCCAGCGTAGGGTCAGGCTCCGGCCAGCGTCAACGAGCCCGGTAGGGGCGTGCCTGGGCCTGCCGTGACGTTCGGGCGAAAAGCTGTCGGCTGAGCGGGGCTGCCGCGCTACATGGCCAGGATCGCGGGCAGCCGGGGACCGACGATCAGCGTCCAGCTCAGGCCCATGAAGACCAGCAGCACGAACACGGCGGCCGAGCCCATGTCCTTGGCGCGACCGGCCAGCTCATGGAACTCGGGACTGACCTTGTCGACCACCGCCTCGATCGCCGAGTTGAGAAGCTCCGCCGAGAGCACCAGGAACACCGGCAGCGCCAGCGCCAGCTTCTCCAGCGGGCCATTGCCCAGGTAGAGTCCCAGCGGGATCACCACGACCGCGAGGCAGACCTCGAAGCGGAACGAGGCTTCGTGTCGCCAGCCGGCGCGCAGGCCCTTCATCGACCAGCGCAATGCGTTCCACAATTGCCGCGGCCCGCGGAATCCTTCGGCGGCCATGTGCTCAGGCGTCCTTCCGCGCGAAGGCGGAGCCGGAGGGCGGCGGAAACGGGGCTGTCGACATGGGCGGCTACTCGCGATCGGCCGGCGGCAAGCGCGCCATGATGCCACAGCGTGGGTCGAGGGACGGCATGCCGCACTGCAGCGTTACGCCCGTGGCGGATGGGTTACCCTCGGGTGATTGCAGCCCGGTTCAGGGTTGCAGAGCAGGCCGCGCCGCGGCTGTCTGTGTTCAACCGCTCGGAAACTCCATGGCAATCCAGAATCCACCCGTATCGCAAACGCGATCCTTCAGCACCGTCTTCCTCATCGAAATGTGGGAGCGCTTCGGCTTCTACGGCATGCAGGTGCTGATGGTCACCTACATGATGAAGAAGCTCGGCTTCATCGATACCCACGCGAATCTCGTCTGGGGTGCGGCTGCAGCGCTGATCTACGCCACGCCCGCGATCGGTGGCTGGGTCGGCGACAAGCTGATCGGCACGCGCCGCACGATGCTGACCGGTGCGGTGGTGCTGGGCCTGGGCTACGCGATGCTGTGGATTCCCACCGACAACCCGTACCTGCTGTACGTCGCACTCGGTGTGATCATCGTCGGCAACGGCTTCTTCAAGCCCAATGCCGGCAACCTCGTGCGCAAGATCTACGAGGGCGACGACACCAAGATCGATAGCGCGTTCACCATCTACTACATGGCGGTCAACGTCGGCTCGATGATCTCCATGACCCTGACGCCCTGGGTGCGCGACTACGTGGGCGAGCGCTACGGCGACGCCTGGGGCTGGCACACCGCCTTCGGCATCTGCGCCATCGGCCTGCTGCTGGGCCTGGTCAACTACACGCTGATGAGCCGTACGCTGCGCCACATCGGCTCGGCGCCGGACCAGAAGCCGTTCAATCTCGCGCGCTTCGGCGCGGTCATGCTGGCGGCCGTCGGCATGGTGTTCGTCTCGGCCTTCATCCTGCAGAGCCAGACGGTGGCGCGCATCTGCGTGTATGCCGCGGGCGTCGTGATCCTGGGCATCTTCATCCACCTGATCCGCTCGAGCGAGCGCAGCGAGCGGGCCGGCCTGGTCGCCGCACTGGTGCTGACCGTCCAGACGATCTTCTTCTTCATCTTCTACCAGCAGATGTCGACCTCGCTGAACCTGTTCGCGCAGAAGAACGTGGACCTGGACTTCAGCGTGTTCGGCATGCACCTGTTCACCTGGATTCCGGAGCAGTACCAGAACTTGAACGCGATCTGGATCGTGCTGCTCAGCCCGGTGCTGGTGTTCATCTACAACTCGCTCGGCCGCGTCGGCAAGGATCCGTCCGTCGCCGCCAAGTTCGCGCTGGGCTTCGCCGCGGTCGCGGCCGGCTTCTTCGTTTACGGCGTCGGCGCGCACTGGGCCGTCGCGGGCCAGGTTTCCTCGTGGACCATGGTCTGGGGCTACGGCCTGTATTCGCTGGGCGAATTGCTGGTGTCGGGCCTGGGCCTGGCCATGATCGCCCGCTACGTGCCGGCGCGCATGGGCGGCTTCATGATGGGCGCCTACTACGTGGCCTCGGGTATCTCGCAGTACCTGGGCAGCGTGGTCGCCAACTTCGCGCACATCCCCGAGGGTCTCAACGACCCTCTGCAGTCGCTTGAGATCTACACCAGCCTGTTCACCAAGCTGGGCTGGGTCGGTCTGGGCTGCACGGCAATCGCCGTGGCGGTGCTGCCGCTGATGAAGAAGCTCTCCAACAGCCACGCCGAACACGCCGCCGCAGCCGATCCGCTGCCGCCCGTGCGCAGCGAGGAAGGCTGGGAACTCCCGGGCTGATCCCGCGGCGCCGCGGACCTCCGCGGCGCCTTTTTTTCGCACCATGCCCCACCGGCACGCCAACCGCCGCATCGGTCCTTTCGCGCTCACGCGCATGCTCGCCTGGTTGCGCCTTTGCGCGATCGCCGGGCAGAGCGTGGCGGTGCTGGTCTGCGCGCTGTGGATGCACCTGCCGATTCCGCTGCTGCCGCTGCTGACCGGCATCGGCGCGTTGGCCGTCTTCGCCGTGTTCGCCGCCTGGCGGCTCGGCCAGCCCTGGCCGGTGCGCGAGTGGGAAACCATCCTGCACGTGGCGGTCGACACGCTGGTGCTGGGTTATCTGCTCTACTTCACCGGCGGCGCCAGCAACCCGTTCGTGACCTTGCTGCTGGTGCCGATCGCGTTGACTGCCGCCGCCCTGTCGGTGCCGGCGGTGCTGGCGGTGGCAGCCCTCGCCGGCGTGGCCTACCTGCTGCTGCTCTATCGCTACGAACCGCTGCCGCTGCCCATGCACGGCGGCGGCTTTCCGCTGCACATCCTCGGCATGGGCGTGAACTTCGTGATCACCGCGCTGCTGCTGGGCTTCTTCATCAACCGGCTGGCGCGCGCGTTGCGCATGCAGCAGCTCGAAGTGCAGCGCGTGCGTGAGCGCGCGCTGCGCGACGAAGGCATCCTCGCCATTGCCACCCAGGCCGCAGGTGCCGCACACGAGCTCAACACGCCGCTGGCGACCATGCGCACGCTGCTGCCCGAGCTGCGCCGCGAGCATGCGCAGGATGCCCTGCTGGAAGAAGACCTCGCGCTGCTGCAGGAGCAGGTCGATCGCTGCCGCACGATCCTGCGCGAGATGGTCGCCTTCGGCCAGGCGCAGCTGTCGCAGGAGGCCGAGCGGATGTCGCTGCAGGCCTTCGTGCACGGTTGCCTGGAGCGCTTCCAGTTGCTGCGCCCGGAAGCGGAGCTCGCGCTCGACCTGCCCGACGCCACCGCCCGGCTGGTGCTGCGCGTGCCGGCGGGCCTGCGCCACGCGCTGATCAACCTGCTCAACAATGCGGCCGACGCCTCGGAGTCGCGCGGCTCGGACGCGGTCGAACTGCAGATCCGCTGCGAGCACGGCTGGCTGGAGCTGACCGTGCGCGACCACGGCCCCGGCTTCGACAGCCAGGCCGAACTGGGCGAACTTGGCCGCAGCGGCAAACAGGGCGGCCTCGGGCTGGGCCTCGCGCTGGCCGAAGCGACCGCCGAGCGCCTCAACGGCGAACTGACGGCGGGCAACACGGGGGAAGGTGCGCAGGTGCGCCTGCGCCTTCCGCTAGCCGCGATCGGCGCCGGCTGACCGCCGAACGTGCAACTGCGACGCGCTCGGGCAAGAATGTCTTTCCCGATGCCGCTCCCACAGCCCTCATGACCGACGCCAACGCTCCCCGCCAGTTGCTGATCGTCGACGACGACGCCACCTTCGTCCGCGTGCTCTCCCGCGCGCTGGGCTCGCGTGGCTTCGAAGCGATCGGCGCCACCCGCGCCGACGAGGCGCGGCAGCTGGCCCGCCGGCACCAGCCACGCTACTGCGTGCTGGACCTCAAGCTGGGCGAGGAGAACGGGCTGAAGCTGATCTCCGAACTGCACGCGCTGGTGCCGGAGATGCGCATCCTGCTGCTGACCGGCTACGCCTCGATCGCCACCGCCGTGGAAGCGATCAAGCGCGGCGCCCACGACTACCTGGCCAAGCCGGTCGATGCCGACGCGGTGGTGCGTGCGCTGCTCGAGGGCGAAGGCCCGGCACCCGCCGACGACGAGCCGCCGGAGGCGCCCGAAGCGCCTCTCGCGCTGCGCCGGCTGGAGTGGGAACACATCCAGCGCGTGCTGACCGAATGCGACGGCAACATCTCCGAGACCGCGCGGCGCCTGGGCATGCATCGCCGCACGCTGCAGCGCAAACTGAGCAAGCATCCGGTGCGCGAGCGTCCCGACGCGGGCGAATGATCGTGCCCACGTAGGGTGGGCTTCAGCCCACCGGCCGCCTGCCTCGCGCGACCTGGTGGGCTCAAGCCCACCCTTCTTCTCCCCGCCAGCGCGGGCTTTCCACACTCCCGTGCGACAACGCGTCATCTGGCCGTGCACATTGGCGCCGCTATGCTGCGAAGCCTCGACCCACGTCCAGAGTTGACCGTGAAGCCCCGATCGCCCGGCATCTGCGTGCTCGCCCTCCTGGCTACCCCTGCCCTGCTGCACGCCGCCGACACGCCACCGCAAGCCACCACGCTCGCACCGGTGATGGTGCACGCCAGCGACACCCACGTCACCGAGACGCCGGCGGTCAGCGTGCGCATCGACCGCGCCCAGCTCGCGCGGCAGAACGTCACCACCAGTGCCGACGCGCTGCGCTTCGCGCCCAACCTGCAGGTGCGCTCGCGCTACATCGGCGACCCCAACGCGATCATCAGCGGGCGCAACGCGGGCACCCTGCAAAGCGCGCGCAGCCTGGTCTATTCCAACGGCCTGCTGCTCTCCAACCTGATGACCAACGGCTGGGACGGTGCGCCGCGCTGGGGCATGGTCGCGCCCGGGGAAATCGGCGCGGTCGACGTGCTGTACGGTCCCTACTCGGCGCTCTATCCGGGCAACTCGATCGGCACCACGGTACTGATCCACACGCGCCTGCCCGAGCGGCTCACCGCCAGCGCCAGCATGCAGGTCATGAGCCAGGATTTCCGCGACGCCTATGGCGCCGGCGGCCACTACAACGGCCGCCACGCCGCCGCTTCGCTCGGCAACCGGCAGGGCCGCTGGAGCTGGCTGCTCACCCTCGACCGGCTGGACAACCACGGCCAGCCGATGCAGTACGCCACTGCCAAGGCCGGCGGCGATCCGTCGGCTGCCGTCGCAGTGGATGGCGCCACGCTCGACCGCAATCCCAACGGCAGTCCTCGCCTGGTCTATGGCGCCAACAGCATCGAGCACACCGTGCAGACCCAGGCCAAGCTCAAGCTCGGGGTGGACCTGACCGACCGGGCGGCGGCGCTGTTCACGCTCGGCTGGTGGCACAACCACGCCGAGGACCGTACGCGCAGCTTCCTGCGCGATGCCGGCGGGCAGCCGGTCGCCGCGGGCACGGTGAGCGCCTATGGCGGCACCTGGACCTTGCCGGCCAGCGGCCTGGCGCCGAGCGGCAGCGAGGATACCCACCTCCTGTACGGCGCCGAGTTCAATGGCCACTGGTCCGGCGACTGGCGCTGGACCGCCGTCGCCAGCCATTACGACTTCGCCCGCGCGCTCGCGCGCAACGCGTCGCTGCCGCCGCCGGTCGGCCCGCTGGGCGGTCCCGGCACCGTGGCGGACAACGCAGGCTCCGGCTGGGACACGCTCGACCTGCGCAGCTCCGGCCCGCTGGGCGACACGCACATGCTCTACGCCGGCCTGCACGGCGACCGCTACGTGCTCGATTCGCGCGTGTTCGCCGCCAGCGACTGGCGCGGCACCGCCGACGGTGCGCTGGCGAGCGCCTTCGCCGGCCGCACGCAGACGCGCGCCGCCTACCTGCAGGACGTCTGGAGCTTTGCCGATGCCTGGGCACTGACGCTGGGTGCTCGCTGGGAGCAATGGCGCGCCTACGGCGGACGCCGTGCGGACAGCGCCGCGACCGTCCGTTACGCCGACCGCCAGCGCAGCGACCTGTCGCCCAAGGCCGCGCTCGAGTGGGACTTCGCGCCCGACTGGCAGCTCCGCCTGGCCTGGGGCAAGGCCGTGCGCTACCCGACCGTGGCCGAGCTGTTCCAGGGTGCGATCGCCGCCAACGCGATCGTCGGCAACGACCCCAGCCTCAAGCCTGAGCGGGACAACTCGATGGACCTCACGCTCAAGCGGCAGCTCACCGACGGCCACTGGCGCGTCTCGCTGTTCCAGGACCGCATCGCCGATGCGCTCTACACGCAGACCGACATCACCGTCACGCCCACTGTCACCAACGTGCAGAACATCGACCTGACGCGCATCCGCGGCATCGAGGGCGAGCTTGCGCTGACCGACCTCTGGACGCCCGGGCTGGACCTCACCGCCAGCGTGGCCGTGAACGACGCCAAGACCCTGCGCGACCGCCGCTACCCGCTGGCCGAAGGCAAATGGTTCCCGCGCATCCCGCGCCTGCGCGCCAGCCTGTTCGCCGACTACCGCTTTGCCGACGGCTGGGAAGCCTCGTTGGGCATCCGCCGCTCCGGTCGCCAGTACGGCTCGCTGGACAACAGCGATTTCGTCGACACCTACGGCGCCGTCAGTGCCTTCACGGTCGCCGATGCGAAACTGCGCTGGCATTTCGCCCCGCGCTGGACCGCCTCGCTGGGCGTGGACAACCTCACCAACGCGCGCTACTGGGTCTACCACCCCTATGCCGGCCGCACCTGGGTCGGCGGCGTGCGCTGGGAGCTGTAGCCGAAGGAATCCCATGCGTCGTCTGCTGATCCTGCTGCTTTGCCTTGCCGTCGCGCCGGTGGCTGCGCACGAGCGCATGGCCATGCCGAAGGAGCCGCCGCTTGGCGCAAGCGCGGCGTTCGACGCGCAAGGCCGGCTTTGGGTGGCCGATGCCGCCGACGGCCACGTGCGCCTGCGCCACTCCGACGACCTGGGCAAGACCTTCAGCGCGCCGGTGCCGGTCAATGCCACGCCCGAGCCAATCTACGCCGAAGGCGAGAACCGGCCCAAGCTGGCGTTCGGCCCGAAAGGCGAGATCTACGTGAGCTGGTCGCAACCGCGCGCCAAGCCGTGGACCGGCTTCGTGCGCTTCGCCCGTTCGCTGGATGACGGCGCCCATTTCTCCGCGCCGCTCACCGTCCACCACGATCGCGCGGAGATCACCCACCGCTTCGATGCGCTCGCCGTCGACGGCAAGGGGCGCGTGGTGCTGGCCTGGATCGACAAGCGCGACCAGGCCGCGGCCGAGGCAGCGGGCAAGCCCTACCTGGGCGCTGCCGTGTACTACGCGTGGTCCGACGATCGCGGCGCGAGCTTCGTCCCCGAGCGCAAGCTTGCAGAGCACAGTTGCGAGTGCTGCCGCATCGCGCTCTCGCACACGCGGCAGGGCGATATCGCCGCGTTCTTCCGCGCGGTCTATGGCGACAACATCCGCGACCACGCCTTCGCCGTGCTGCGCACCGACGGCGGGGCCAGCCATGCCGAGCGCGCCACCTTCAGCGGCTGGCACATCGCCGGCTGCCCGCACCACGGCCCGGGCCTTGCGATTGCACCGGACGGCACCCGCCACGCGGTCTGGTACGAGGCCCACGGCAAACCGACCATCCGGTACGGCCAGCTCCAGCCTGGCCAGCACGCCGCACACGCGCAGGCGATCGCCGGCGCCGGTGCCAGCCACGCGGATATCGCGGTGGATGGCAACACGGTGTGGGTGGCGTGGAACCAGGTCGACGCGAAAGGCGAGACGCTGATGCTGCGCCGCTCGGACGACGGCGGGCTGCATTTCGGCACGCCGCGCACGTTGGCAAGCAGCGCCGCGGCGGTGGGCTCGCCGCAGCTGGTGCTGCGCGATGGTCGGGCCTACGTCGCCTGGAATACGGCGACCGGCTTCCGCCTGCTCTCCGCCGGGACGACGCCATGAAGCCTTGGCTCGTCGCCCTGTTGCTGCTGCCGGGCCTCGCCACGGCCGGCTCCTTGAAGCCGTTGAGCGCAACCGACGTCCCCGCCCTGCTTGCGCCACCGGCCCACGGCGAGCGCCTGATCGCCCTGTGGGCGCTGGACTGCGCGTATTGCGAACCGAACCTGCAAGCCCTGGCGCGATTGCAGCAGGCGCATCCGAAGAGTATCGAGCTGGTCACCGTGGCCACCGACGACATGGCCCATGCCAAGGCCATCGAAAAGCGCCTCGCCACCGCCGGCATGACGGCCTGGCCTGCCCGCGCGTACGCCGACGCCACGCCGGAGCGGCTCAACTATCTGCTCGATCCCGAATGGGGCGGCGAGACACCGCGCGTGCTGGTGATCCGCGCCGATGGCTCCCGCCAGGGATACAGCGGCGAACTGACGGAAAAGCAGTTGCAGGCCCTCGGCCCGAAACCGTAGGGTGGGCTCCACCCCACCGTACGGTTGGGTTGCATGTGGCGAGTGAGCCGAAGCGCGCTTGGTCGACTTCCAGATACGCAAAACGCCCCTCTCGGGGCGTTTTGCGTATCTGGCGGAGAGAGAGGGATTCGAACCCTCGATAAGGCTTTTGACCCTATACTCCCTTAGCAGGGGAGCCCCTTCGGCCTCTCGGGCATCTCTCCGGGTGTGTTCCGCGCTTTCGCGGAGCCGGCAAGGATACCGGCCGACGCCGCCGAGGTAAAGCGTTCGTGATCAGTGTTCGCCGGTTTCGCCGGACGTGCCGCCGCCGGACTCGTGCTCGCCCTTGATCCGCTGGTAGATCTCTTCGCGATGGACCGCCACGTTCTTCGGGGCATTGATGCCGATACGCACCTGGTTGCCCTTCACGCCGAGAACGGTAACGGTCACCTCGTCACCGATCATCAGGGTTTCACCGACCCTGCGGGTCAGAATCAACATGTTGTGTTACTCCATTAATGCTGTTGGTCACAGGCCTGCCGCACGATGGAGCTTCACCCCTGAGCCCCATCGCCAGTCAGTTCGACGAAAGTCCGTCGAAGGCCCTACCGCCTTCCCCGGCTCACAGCCAAGGCACTCACCATGAATGCCCTTGCCTCGCGGCGACACCGTGGGTCCATGCCGCCGACAGTCGTCCGATACTAGCCGAGCGCGAGCGCCGCGCGCAACGCATTTCGCGGGCGATAAATCCCCGATTCACAATGCTTCGGACGGCCTACATCCTTTGGCCGATCCAGTCCGGCAAGGCGCCCAGCAAGGCCGGCAACTGGGTCGTATCCAGGCCACCGCCCTGGGCCATGTCGGGGCGCCCGCCACCCTTGCCTTCGATCTGCTGTGCAACGTGCGCCACCACGTCGCCGGCCTTGATGCGGCCAAGCGCAGCGCCGTGCACGCCAGCCACCAGCGACACGCGACCGTCGGCCGCACCGGCCAGCAAGACCACGCAATCGCCCAGCTGCTGCTTGAGCTGATCGACGCTGTCGCGCAGGGACTTGGCATCGAAGCCCTCGAGGCGCGCAGCCACCACCTTGATGCCGGCAACGTCGCGGGCGTTCCCCGCAAGGTCGGCGGTCGCGCTGCCGGCTGCCTTGCTGCGCAGCGACTCGAGTTCGCGTTCGAGCTTCTTCTGGCGATCGAACAGCTGGCGCAGCTTTTCGATCACGTCGTCACCGCTACCCGAGAGCAGATGCGACAGTTCGCCCAGGCGCCGCTCTTCGTCGGCGACGAACGCCAGCGCGCCCTCACCGGTCACGGCCTCGATGCGGCGCACGCCGGAGGCCACGCCTGCTTCGCTGACGATCTTGAACAGGCCGATGTCGCCCGTGCGGCTGACATGCGTGCCACCGCAAAGCTCGGTCGAGAAGTCACCCATCCTGAGCACGCGCACTTGATCGCCGTACTTCTCGCCGAACAGCGCCATCGCGCCGAATGCGATCGCCTCGTCGTAGGCCATCTGATGTACTTCCGCCGGCGCGTTGCGGCGCACCTCGGCGTTGACCAGCGCCTCGACCGCGGCAAGCTCGTCGCGGCTGAGCGGCTTGAAGTGCGAGAAGTCGAAACGCAGGCGCTCGGGCGCGACCAGCGAACCCTTCTGCGCGACGTGTTCGCCAAGTACCTGGCGCAACGCCGCGTGCAGCAGATGCGTCGCCGAATGATTGAGTACGGTGGACTGGCGGCGCGCGGTGTCGACCTGGGCGTCGAGCGTGTCGCCGGTGCGCAGCGCCACGCCGTGCCAGCGCCCCGCATGGCCGAAGAACACGCCGCCCATCTTGAGCGTATCGCCGACCTCGAAACGGCCATCCGCGTGGCCCAGCACGCCGGTGTCGCCGACCTGGCCGCCGGACTCGGCGTAGAACGGCGTGCGGTCGAGGATCACCAGGGCTTCCTCGCCATCGTCCAGCGCATCGACCTGCTTGCCGTCGCGCACGATGCCGACCACCTTGCAGCCGGTCGCCGCGAGCGCGTCGTAGCCCAGGAACACCGTCGGCGCCAGGCGGCTGGCGAGATCGGCCGGCATCTGGCCCTTCGCCTCGAAGCGGCCGGCGGCGCGCGCGCGCTCGCGCTGCTCGTTCATGGCCTGCTCGAAACCGGCCATGTCGACGGTGAGGCCGCGCTCGCGCGCGATGTCGCCTGTCAGGTCGACCGGGAAACCGTAGGTGTCGTAGAGGCGGAAGGCATCGGCGCCGGGAATGGCGCTGCCGGCCTTCTTCGCCACTTCATCGAACACGCGCATGCCGTGCTCGAGCGTCTCACCGAAGCGCTGTTCCTCCGTGCGCAGCGCATCCTCGACGAACGCCTGCTTTGCGGCCAGTTCGGGATAGGCCGCGCCCATCTCCTCCACCAGCGGCGCGACCATCTTCCAGAAGAAGTCGCCGCGCACGCCGAGCATCCAGCCGTGGCGCAACGCGCGGCGGATGATCCGGCGCAGCACGTAGCCGCGACCTTCGTTGGAGGGCAGCACGCCGTCGACGATCAGGAACGAGCAGGCGCGGATGTGGTCGGCGATCACGCGCAGCGATTTGTTGGCCAGGTCCTTGGTGCCGGTCAGCTCGCCGGCCACGCGGATCAGGTGCTCGAACAGGTCGATCTCGTAGTTGGAGTGCACGTGCTGCAGCACGGCGGCCAGGCGCTCCAGGCCCATGCCGGTGTCCACGCAGGGGGCCGGCAGCGGCGAGAGCGTGCCGTCCGGCGCGCGGTCGAACTGCATGAACACCAGGTTCCAGATCTCGATGTAGCGGTCGCCGTCCTCGTCGGGCGAACCCGGCGGGCCGCCGGCCACGCCCGGGCCGTGGTCATAGAAGATTTCGGTGCAGGGGCCGCAGGGGCCGGTGTCCGCCATCTGCCAGAAGTTGTCCGAGGCGAACGGCGCGCCCTTGTTGTCGCCGATGCGCACGATGCGCTCGGCCGGCACGCCCACCTGCTTGTTCCAGATGTCGTAGGCCTCGTCATCGGACTGGTAGACCGTCACCCACAGGCGCTCGGCCGGCAGCTTGAATACGCCGGTGAGCAGTTCCCAGGCGTAGGCGATGGCGTCGCGCTTGAAGTAATCGCCGAACGACCAGTTGCCCAGCATCTCGAAGAAGGTGTGGTGGCGCGCGGTGTAGCCGACCTGGTCCAGGTCGTTGTGCTTGCCGCCGGCGCGCAGGCAGCGCTGCACGTCGGCGGCGCGCGCGTACGGCAGCTTCTCGCTGCCCAGGAACACGTTCTTGAACTGCACCATGCCGGAGTTGGTGAACAGCAGCGTGGGATCGCTGGCCGGTACCAGCGAGCTGGACGGCACGATGGCGTGGTCCTTGGCGCGGAAGAATTCGAGGAAGGTCGAACGGATGTCGGCGGTTTTCATGGGCAGCGCAGGCGTAGACAAAAAAGGCCACGCCGGCGGCCACCGCCGTTGAAATCAGTCGATTTCGTCGGCAGCGTCGTCCACTTCGGCGTGGGTAGCACGTCGTACTGTGGCGGCGGCAAAGCCGCGACGCAAGAGGAATTGCGCGCGTCGGGCGCGTTCGGCGCGGTCGACGACGCCTTTGCCGCCATAGCGGCGGCGGAGCTGGTCGATCGCCGAGGCGTCCCAGTCGACCTCCGCCTCGTCGAGCAATTCACGGATGCGCGCGTCGGGCACCGCGTGGGTCTTGAGCTCGGCGCGGATACGCTGCGGGCCGTAGCCCTGGGAGGCGCGGCTGCGCACCAGCACCTGGGCAAAGCGGTCATCGTCCTGGTAGCGCTGCTCGCCCAGGCGATCGATCGCGGCGATGGCTTCCTCGCCCTGGTAGCCGCCCTGGCGGAGTTTGGTCTTCAGCTCGCGACGCGAATGTTCGCGGCGGGCGAGCAGACCCAGCGCCTTGTCGTAGGCGCTGCGCTTGGGTTTGTCCGGGTCGTCCGGTCGGCGCTTCATCGGAAGCCGCCATGTGTTCGAAGGGCCGGAAGGCTTCGCCTGACCCCGCCCTTCTCCCCCGGCCGCCGGCCGGAGGAAAAGGCGCTACCAGGATCGGACGGTCGCACGCCTCAGGCTTCTTCCAGTGCCTCTTCGGAGGCCGCGGCCGCCTTGCCGCCGCCCACCAGCAGGCGCGCGCGCAACTGCTGGTCGATCTCGTTGGCGATGGCCGGGTTGTCGCGCAGGAACTGGCGCACGTTTTCCTTGCCCTGGCCGATGCGGTCGCCGTTGTAGCTGTACCAGGCGCCGGACTTGTCGATCAGGTTTTCCTTCACGCCCAGCTCGATGATCTCGCCCTCGCGCGAGGAACCCTCGCCGTAGAGGATCTCGAACTCGGCCTGGCGGAACGGCGGCGCGACCTTGTTCTTGACCACCTTGACGCGGGTCTCCGAACCGATCACCTCGTCCCCCTTCTTGACCGCGCCGATGCGGCGGATGTCCAGGCGCACCGAGGCGTAGAACTTCAGCGCGTTGCCGCCGGTGGTGGTCTCGGGACTGCCGAACATCACGCCGATCTTCATGCGGATCTGGTTGATGAAGATCACCAGGCAGTTGGACTTCTTGATGTTGGCGGTGAGCTTGCGCAGCGCCTGGCTCATCAGGCGGGCGTGCAGGCCGACGTGCGAGTCGCCCATCTCGCCTTCGATTTCCGCCTTCGGCGTGAGCGCGGCGACCGAGTCGACCACCACCACGTCCACCGCGCCGGAGCGCACCAGCATGTCGGCGATTTCCAGCGCCTGCTCACCGGTGTCCGGCTGCGAGACCAGCAGGTCGGCGACGTTGACGCCGAGTTTTTCGGCATAGGTCGGGTCGAGCGCGTGCTCGGCGTCGACGAACGCGGCGGTGCCGCCGTTCTTCTGGCAGTTGGCAATCACCTGCAGGGTCAGCGTGGTCTTGCCCGAGGACTCCGGACCGTAGATCTCGATCACGCGACCGCGCGGCAGGCCACCGACGCCCAGCGCGATGTCCAGGCCCAGCGAGCCGGTGGAGACGGTGTCGATGGCGTCGTCGGTGCGGTCGCCAAGGCGCATCACCGCGCCCTTGCCGAACTGCTTCTCGATCTGGCCAAGGGCAGAGGCCAGCGCTTTGCGCTTGTTGTCGTCCATCGTGGGAATCCCGGTGGTGTGGCGAGGAATGGGAGCGATCTTGCCCGGTCGGAATCTCACGGACTGCGATCTGCCAAGGCCTTGATTATCCCACAGCCGTCAAGCCCCGCCGCCAGCGCAGGACGCCTCATTCCGTCAGCGCTTTCCGCACGCCGTTGAGCGCGGCGGCCACGCTTTGCCGGCGGATCGCCTCGCGGTCGCCGGCGAAATGGAACAGCTGCGCACGGGCGTAGCCGCCGCGGCGCTTCCAGCCGATCCAGACGGTGCCGACGGGCTTGTCCGGCGTACCGCCCGAAGGCCCGGCGATACCGGTGACCGCCACGGCGACACCGGCGCCGTACCGGGCCATCGCGCCGGAAACCATCTCCAGTACGGTTTCCTCGCTGACCGCGCCGGTGTGTTCGAGCGTGCGCGGATTGACGCCGAGCAGCGCCTCCTTGGCCTCGTAGCTGTAGACCACCACGCCGGCGTCGAACCAGGCCGAGCTTCCGGGCTGATCGGTGAGGGTCTTGGCGATCCAGCCGCCCGTGCAGGACTCGGCGGTCACCAGCATCAGCTTGTGCTGCTGGAGGTCGGTGGCGACCCGGGCGGCCAGTGCGGAGAGCTCGGCATCGGTGGGGGCGGACAGGGGCACGGCGGGCATTCCGGCAGGGAAAGGGACCGTTCTACCCGCTCGAGGGATGTCGCGGCAAGGAAGGTTGTACGGTCAGCTTCTGCCACGCGGCGCCTGCGATGCCGGGGCGGGTTGAGGCGCGCTTCCCCCATCCGCCCTGCGGGCACCTTCTCCCGTGGAAGCGGGGGAAGGATCACACACGCGGCGCAGCACGTTCCGCGAACTGGGGAGGTGGCGACAGGCGGATGCGGGGCGCCCCTGGGCGCGATCGGCATCCACCGGCCGGGTGTGGGCCTGGTTGCCATGCATCCCGGTCACGCATCGGTGCGCTCCTGCTGGTCGTGCCATTGCCTGCCTTCTGCGCGGCCGGGCCACGGCTCACGCCGTGTACACTCCGATGCCTCTCGCGTGATTACCGCCGCCGGCGACCGCCGCCTGATGTCCTGCATGAACCTCAACGACTCCGCCTCGCACACTCCCTTCATGCGCCATTACCTGGCCCACAAGGCCGAGCACCCGGACGTGCTGCTGTTCTTCCGCATGGGCGATTTCTACGAGTTGTTCTACGACGACGCGCGCAAGGCGGCCCGACTGCTCGATATCACGCTGACCCAGCGCGGGCAGTCGGCCGGCGCGCCGATCCCGATGGCCGGCGTGCCCTACCACGCGGCGGAGAATTACCTGGCGCGGCTGGTGAAGCTCGGCGAGTCGGTGGCGATCTGCGAGCAGATCGGCGACCCGGCGACCTCCAAGGGTCCGGTCGAGCGCAAGGTGGTACGCATCGTCACGCCCGGCACGGTGACCGACTCGGCGCTGCTGGAAGAACGTCGCGACAACCTGCTGCTGTCGATCCACGCCGGTGCGCAGGGGGCCTTTGGGCTGGCCTGGGTGGACCTGAGTTCCGGCCGCTTCCTGCTCAGCGAAGTGCCCAGCGCCGAGGCGCTCGCCGCCGAGCTCGCGCGCCTGCAGCCGGCCGAGACGCTGGTCGGCGAGGACGGCGGATGGCCGAACCTGGTCACCGCCTTGCCCGGCCTGCGCAAGCGCCCGCCGTGGCATTACGACCTGGATGCCGCGCGCCGCGAGCTCAACCGCTTCTTCGGCACGCGCGATCTCGGCGGCTTCGGTGTCGAAGGGCTGCCACTGGCGATCGCCGCGGCCGGCTGCCTGCTCGGCTATGTCGAGGAAACCCAGAAGAGCGCCCTGCCGCACCTCACCGGCATGGCCGTGGAGAACGCCGGCGAAACCATCGCGCTGGACGCGGCCACGCGGCGCAATCTCGAGCTGGACACGCATCCGAGCGGCCGCATCGAGCACACCCTGCTCGGCGTGCTGGACGAGACGGTCACGCCGATGGGCGCGCGCCTGTTGCGTCGGTGGCTGAACCGCCCGCTGCGCTCGCGCGACACGCTGCGCCTGCGCCACCAGGCAATCGCCACGCTGATCGAGGCGCGCGCATATGAGCCATTGCGCGAGAAGCTGCGCGGCATCGGCGACCTGGAGCGCATCCTGGCCCGCGTGGCGCTGTGCTCGGCGCGCCCGCGCGACCTTTCGACATTGCGCGATGGCCTCGCGGCCGCACCGGTGTTGCGCGAGCAACTTGCCGCGCTGGACAGTCCGTTGCTGCACACACTGGTCGCGCGCATCGGTGACCACGCCGAGACTGCCGCGCTCCTGCAGCGCGCGGTCGTGGCGCAACCGCCGGTGCTGCAGCGCGACGGCGGCGTCATAGCCGAAGGCTACGACGCGGAACTCGACGAGCTGCGCCGGCTGTCCACCAACGCCGACCAGTTCCTGGTCGAACTGGAGGAACGCGAGAAGGCGGCCAGCGGCATCAGCACGCTCAAGGTCGGCTACAACCGCGTGCACGGCTACTACATCGAGATCACCCGCGCGCAGGCCGACAAGGCGCCGACGCACTACACCCGCCGGCAGACCACCAAGAACGCCGAGCGCTACATCACCGGAGAGCTCAAGGCCTTCGAAGACAAGGTGCTCTCGGCGCGCGAGCGCTCGCTGATGCGCGAACGCGCACTGTACGAGAACCTGCTCGCTACGCTGATCGAGCGCCTCGCGCCGCTGAAGGATGCCGCGTCCGCCATCGCCGAACTGGACGTCCTCGCCTGCCTGGCCGAGCGCGCCGAGACGCTGGACTGGCGCGCGCCCGATCTCACCGACGCGCCCGGCATCTGCATCGAGCGCGGCCGCCATCCGGTGGTGGAGAAGGTGCGCGCAGAGCCCTTCGAACCCAACGACCTGGACCTTACCGACGCCCGCCGCATGCTGATGATCACCGGCCCGAACATGGGCGGCAAAAGCACTTACATGCGCCAGAACGCGCTGATCGTGCTGCTCGCCCACATCGGCAGCTACGTACCCGCATCGCGCGCCTGCATCGGGCCGGTCGACCGCATCTTCACCCGCATCGGCGCGGGCGACGATCTTTCGCGTGGCCAGTCCACCTTCATGGTGGAGATGAGCGAGACGGCCAACATCCTGCACAACGCCAGCGAGCACAGCCTGGTGCTGATGGACGAAGTCGGCCGCGGCACCAGCACCTACGACGGCCTCGCCCTCGCCCGCGCCGCGGCCGTGCACCTGGCCACGCACAGTCGCGCATTCACGCTGTTCGCCACGCACTACTTCGAGCTGACCGAGCTGGCCGGCGAGTACCCGTCGATCGCCAACGTGCATCTGGACGCGGTGGAACATCACCATAAGGAGCGGGGCGACCAACTGGTGTTCATGCACGCCGTCAAGGAAGGCCCTGCCAACCGCAGCTTCGGTCTGCAGGTGGCGGCGCTGGCGGGTCTGCCCAAGAGCGTGATTGCCGATGCGCGCCGCACCCTGGCGGAGCTCGAGCGAGGCATGCAGGCCTCCGGACCGGCTGCCGGCGCGCCGCCATCGGCCTCGCCGCAACTGGGCCTGTTCAGCGCGCAGCCCTCGGCTGCCGAGGAAGCGCTCAAGCGTCTCGACCCGGACGCGCTGTCGCCGCGCGAGGCGCTCGAGACGCTCTACCGGCTCAAGGCGCTGGTGCACTGAGGCTGGCCCGTCGCTCGATAGCCAAATGCTATCGCGCCCATCCAAACAATCGAATTCCCCTATCGTCGCGTGCTTCCTACAGTGGCTCACCACCACCGGAAGCCACGCGCATGAACGACCACCGCAAACCCAAGCTCACCACCGCCGCCGGCGCTCCGGTGCCCGACAACCAGAACACGATGACCGCCGGCCGTCGCGGTCCGGCGCTGCTGCAGGACGTGTGGCTGCTGGAGAAGCTCGCCCACTTCGACCGCGAGGTGATCCCCGAGCGGCGCATGCACGCCAAGGGCTCGGGCGCCTACGGCACCTTCACCGTCACGCGGGACATCACCCGCTACACCCGCGCCAGGCTGTTCTCCGAAGTCGGCAAGCAGACCGAACTTTTCGCCCGTTTCACCACCGTCGCCGGCGAACGCGGTGCGGCCGATGCCGAGCGTGACATCCGCGGCTTCGCGGTCAAGTTCTATACCGAGGAAGGCAACTGGGACCTGGTCGGCAACAACACGCCGGTGTTCTTCCTGCGCGACCCGCTGAAGTTTCCCGACCTCAACCACGCGGTCAAGCGCGACCCGCGCACCAACATGCGCAGCGCGCGCAACAACTGGGACTTCTGGACCTCGCTTCCCGAAGCGCTGCACCAGGTCACCATCGTCATGAGCGACCGCGGCATCCCGGCCAGCTACCGGCACATGCATGGCTTCGGCTCGCACACCTTCAGCTTCATCAACGCCGCCAACGAGCGCTACTGGGTGAAGTTCCACTTCCGCACCCAGCAGGGCATCAGGAATCTCACCGACAGGCAAGCCGAGGCGCTCATCGGCAAGGACCGCGAAAGCCACCAGCGCGACCTGCTGGAGGCGATCGATCGCGGCGACCATCCGAAGTGGACGCTGTTCGTGCAGGTGATGCCCGAAGCCCACGCTTCGCGCGTGCCCTACAACCCGTTCGACCTCACCAAGGTGTGGCCGCACGCGGACTACCCGCTGATCGAGGTCGGCGTGATGGAACTCAACCGCAACCCGGAGAACTTCTTCGCCGAGGTCGAGCAGTCCGCGTTCAATCCGGCGCAGGTGGTGCCGGGCATCGGCTTTTCGCCTGATCGCATGCTGCAGGCGCGGCTGTTCTCCTACGGCGACGCGCAGCGCTACCGGCTGGGCGTGAATCACCACCAGATCCCGGTCAACCAGCCGCGCTGCCCGTTCCACAGCTACCACCGCGACGGTGCGATGCGGGTCGACGGCAACCACGGCCGCACCCCCGGTTACGAGCCCAACAGCTACGGCCACTGGCAGGAGCAGCCGGACTTCCGCGAGCCGCCGCTGTCGCTCGAAGGGGCCGCCGACCACTGGAACCATCGTGAGGACGACGATTACTTCAGCCAGCCGCGCGCGCTGTTCCAGCGCATGAGCCTGGCCGAGCGCCACGCACTGTTCGACAACACTGCCCGCTCGCTCGGCGGCGCGCCGTTCGAGATCCAGCAGCGTCACATCGCCCATTGCAACCAGGCCGACCCGGCCTACGGGGCGGGCGTGGAGCACGCGCTGCGCAACCTCGCGCTCGCCACCTCGCTGCTGGATGGCAACGACAAGGAACCTGCATGAAGCCCGACTCGATCCTCTACACCGCGCAGGCCACCGCCACCGGCGGCCGCGACGGGCGCGCCAGCACCCCCGACGGGCGACTGGACGTCAAGCTGGCGCCGCCCGAGTCAATGGGCGGCAGTGGCGATGGCGCCAATCCGGAGCAGCTCTTCGCCTGCGGCTACGCGGCCTGCTTCCTGGGTGCGATCCGCTTCGTCGCCGCCCGCGAGAAGACCCACGTCCCCGCCGACGCGTCGATCACCGCCGAAGTGGGGATCGGCCCGATCCCGCAAGGGTTCGGCATCCAGGCGCAGTTGCGCATCCGGCTGCCGGGGATCGAGCGCGCGCGGGCGCAGGCGCTGGTCGACCAGGCGCACACCGTGTGCCCGTATTCCAACGCCACCCGCGGCAACATCGAGGTGACCCTGATCATCGAGTGACCCGGCTGCCCGTGCCCACGCGGCACGGGCCCTAGGTCTGCCCGTCCTTGAATCGCTGGATCTGCCGGCGCGCCTGCTTGTCCGGGCGCGTCGGCGGCCGCAGCAACCCGGCCGCGCCCAGCCGACGCTGCGCGCGGGCCGCCTCGCGGGCGGCGGCACTGGCTTCGGTCTCGCGGTAGAGTCCCTGCGCCACCGGGGCCGGGCCGCGCATCTGCGACAGCGCGACGATGACCACCTCCAGTCGTTCCTCGCCACGGGTCAGCTCGATCCGGTCGCCCACGTGGAGCGTCTTGGCCGGCTTGCAGCCGCTGCCATTAACGTCGACCTTGCCGCCATCGATCGCCTGCTTGGCCAGGCTGCGTGTCTTGAAGAAGCGCGCGGCCCACAACCACACGTCGGCACGCACGGCCAGCGGCATGTCCTGCATTTCGTTCATGGGTTGATTATCCCGCGCGATCCGGCGCCCTTGCATCACCCGAGCAACGCGCTGCCCAGCGTCACGGTCAGCAATGACAGCACGATGCCTGCGCCCAGGATGGTGTTGGCCAGCGGCGGGTCCAGCCCGTATTCGTCGGCCAGGATGGTGGCCGATACCATGGGCGCCATCGCGGCCTGCAGCACGCCTACCGTCAGGACCAGGCCACCCACGCCCGCAGCGATGCCGAGCACCCAGCAAGCCAGGGGCGCCAGCACGAGCTTCCAGCCCAGCCCCAGGCCCGCGGCGGCGAACTGGCGCTCGCCCGGATGGAAGCGGAACTGCAGCCCCACCGAAAACAGCGCCAGCGGCGTCAGTGTGGCTCCGAGCGGTGCGAACACGCCCTCGACGACCACCGGCCAGCCGCCCAGCACGCCCACCGCGATTCCCACCAGCAACGCCACGAACGCCGGGAACGTGACGATGCGCCGCACGATCATCGCCGGCTCCGGCGCGCGTCCGGCGTAAAGGCAGGCCACCACGATGCCGGCGGAGGCGAGCACGGGAAACGCACCGAGCTGGTCGGCCACGACCGCCAGCGTGAGGCCGGGCTGGCCGTATAACGCCTGCATGAGCGGATAGCCCATGAACGAGGTATTGCCCAGGCCACAAACCAGGATCAAGGCGCCGATGCGCCCGCGCGACCAGCCCAGACGCGGCCCCAACAGCCCGAACAGCAGCCAGGCGCCGCCGAAGGTGAGCCACATGGCTATGATCGGGAACCACAAGTGCGGATCGAACCGAAGCTTCGGGATCAGCTCCAGCACCAGCGCGGGCAGCGCGATGTTGATCACCCACCAGTTCAGTCCCGCCGCGAGACCTGCCGGCGGCCGGGCAAGGCGCGCCACCAGCGCGCCCAGCACCAGGCAGGTGAACAGCAGAAGCAAGGCAGTCATCGAGATGTCCGGGGAAGCGGTGGCATAGCATGCCGGAAGGAGGGTGACGGCATGCCGCAGGACGGTGCTCAGCCCACCGCTCCTGGAGCAGGCGCATCGAAGCGACGCGATAATGGCCGCATGAACGACACCGACCATCGCGTCCACGGCCTGGCCGACGACGACGCCCATCCCGACTGGCCGCCGCTCGCCCGATCGGAAGTGGCTGCGCTGCTGGCCCGCTATCCGTCGATCGCTTCGGCCGACGCCATCGGATGGCACAGCCCGCGCCCGCTGTCGGCCGCGGCCCTGGTCGATACCGCCGACGGCCGAGTGTTCGTCAAACGCCACCACCGCAGTGTGCGTACGCCCGAGACGCTGGACGAAGAACACGCCTTCATGGCCTGGCTTCGTGCGGCGGGCGTGCCCGTTCCGTCCGTGCTGGCCGATGCCGATGGCCATACGGCGATCGCGCGGGGCGATTGGACGTACGAGGTGCATGCGCCCGCTGCCGGCCTGGACCTGTACCGCGAAACCGCCTCCTGGACGCCGCTGCCCGACCTCGCCCACGCGCACACGGCCGGCGCCATGCTTGCCCGTGTGCACGACGCCGCGGAAGGCTATACGGCCAGGCAGCGCGGCACGCATCGGCTGGTCGCGCGCAGTGAGATACTCGAGGCAGCCGACCCGCTCGCGACCATCGAAAGGCAATTGCCGGACCGGCCGGGACTGGCGGCCTACCTGGCGCAACGCGACTGGCGCTCCGAAATCGGTGAGACGCTGGCGCCGTTTCACCCCGCCATACAGGCGTCGCTTGCCATGCAGCCAAGGCTGTGGACGCACGGCGACTGGCATGTTTCCAACCTGTGCTGGAGTGGCGGCAGCGCGGAAGCGTCCATCACCGCCGTGCTCGACTTCGGGCTGGCGGCGCGCACGTTCGCGCTGTTCGACCTGGCCACCGCGATCGAGCGCAACGCGATTGCCTGGCTGGCGCTCGACCGGGCGGACGCCGCCCACCCGGACACCGCACGGGCGCTGATCGCCGGATACCGCGCACAGCGCCCGCTGTCCGCGTCGGACATCCACCTGCTGGCCGATCTCCTGCCGCTGGTGCACGTGGACTTCGCGCTGTCGGAAGTGGAGTACTTCGCGGCGGTCACCGGCTCGCCGGCCAACGCCGACGTGGCTTACCACACCTTTCTGCACGGGCACGCGGCATGGTTCGCCACGCCCCCTGGACGCGCGTTGCTCGACGCCATCCGGGCGCTTGCCTGAACCGGAGCCGCTAATGCTGCGCGCAGCTGGCATTCGCGCGCGCAGTGGTAGCGCGCGCAGGCATGTGGAAGCCGCTCGATCCGGCCGCGCCCAGGGCGAGCGTTTGGATTGGACGTCCATTCCATGCTTCAATACCGGTCTTGAAGCGGGGGTGCCCGGCGAACGGCCGGGCTGAGAGAGTCCCTTGGAACCTGATCCGGCTTGTACCGGCGTAGGGAGCTTGATAAGCAGTCGCGCGTCCGTCCGGGCGTGCGCCTGACCGTCGCTTCGTTCGTGTCCCCTTCCGACGAGCCGACGATGACCCTGCCCCGCACTCCCCTGCTGCTTGCCCTCCTCGCCGCACTGGCCCCGACCGCGTACGCCGCCGACCAGCCCGATGCCACCCAGGCGAAGGAACTGGCGCCCGTGCGGGTGGAAGGCCGGACCCACGATGACCGCCACGGCACCGCCATCGACGCCTACGGCAACGCCTCGCTGCACGACACCCCGGCCGCCGTCACGCAGGTCACGCGCAAGCAGATCGACGACCGCCAGATCCGCTCGCTGAGCGAACTGGCGCGCGAGGATGCCTCGCTGGGCGACAACTACGCGCCAGTCGGCTACTACCAGGACATCGCCATCCGCGGCTATCCGCTGGATCTGGCCACCGGCCTGCGCATCAACAACCTCACCATCGCCGGCGAGCAGCCGGTCGCGCTGGAGGACAAGCAGCGGGTGGAAGTGCTCAAGGGCCTGGCCGGGTTGCAGGCCGGCGTGATGGAGCCGGGCGGCGTGGTCAACTTCGTCAGCAAGCGCCCGGCCGACGTGCGCGAGGTGACGCTGGGCACCGACTCGCATGGTTCGCGCTACGGCGCGCTGGACGTCGGCGGCTGGCTGACGCCGGCCTTCGGCGTGCGCGCCAACCTGGCGTGGGAAGACATCCATTCCTATGAGCGACACGCCGACGGGCGCCGCAATTTCTACGCCGTGGCCGCCGACTGGCGCATTACCCCCGAAGCCACGCTGGAACTGGACAGCGACTACCAGGCCAGCGCGCAGCGCTCGGTGTCCGGTTACCAGCTGCTTGGCGGCAACACGATTCCCGACCACGCCGATCCCACCCGAATGCTCGGCTTCGAGCCGTGGCAGCAGCCGGTGAGTATCCATGCGGCCAACACCAGCGCACGCTTCAACTATGCGCTGAGCGACGACTGGCGCCTGCGCCTGGCCGCGGGCCACAGCCGCAGCGTGATCGACGACAACGTGGCGTTCGCCTACGGCTGCTTCTACTCGCCCGCCTGCGCCACCGGCGCGCCGGGCAACTACTTCGCGCCCAACGGCGACTACGACGTCTACGACTACCGCAGCCCCGACGACACGCGCATCGACGACGAAGCGCGCGGGACGCTGGAAGGCCACCTGGACACCGGCGTGGTAAGCCACCAGCTCACGCTGGGCGCGAGTGCGTTCCGGCGCCTCAACGATCAGCGTGCCGACGTCTACGACTACGTCGGCACCGCCAACATCGCCGATCTGGACCCACCCTACTTCGCGCCCTCGCCCAACCAGCCCGGTCCCGCGGTACGCCGGCTCACCAGCTGGCAGCATTCGCTGTTCGCGCTGGACCGGCTGCACCTTGGCGAGCAGTGGCAGCTGGTCGCCGGCGGTCGCTTCGTCCGCCTGCACGAGCGTGCCTACGACGGCGACGGGGCCCCCGAGCGGGATACCCGCCTGAGCAAAACGCTGCCGCAGGCGGCCGTGCTGTGGCAGCCGGAGGAGGCGCTCACCACGTACCTCAGCTACAGCGAAGGCCTGTCACTGGGCAAGGAAGCGCCGTACTGGACCAGCAATGACGGCCAGATGCTCGCACCGCGGCTGTCGCGCCAGCTCGAAGCCGGCCTGAAGTACGCCGTCGGCAGCGCGCTCGATCTCGCCGCCGCCCTGTACCGCATCCGCCAGCCCTACCAGTTCGCCCAGCCGGACGATTCCGATTACGGCTTCACCTTCGTGCAGCAGGGCGAACAGGTGCACACCGGGCTGGAGCTGGGTGCGCACGGCCGCGTCGGCGATGACCTCGAACTCACCGCCAGCGCGAGCTTCATCCGCGCACGTGCACAGGACACCGGCACGCCTGCGTACGAAGGCCACCAGGTCGTCAACGTGCCGCGCGTGCGTGCCGCCGTGTACGCCGATTACCGCCTTCCGTTCGCACCGCAGCTGAGCCTGCTCGGCGGCTGGCGCTACGCCTCGCCGAACGCCGCCACCCCCGACGGCCGCGTGCGCGTTTCCGCCTACAACGTGCTCGACGCCGGCGTGCGCTACGTGGCCACGTTGGGCGGCCATGCGCTCACCGCACGGCTGTCGATCGACAACCTGTTCAACCGCTTCTACTGGCGCGACACCGGCAGCGCCTTCGGCGACAGCTACCTGTTCCCGGGCGCGCCGCGGCTGGCCCGGCTTTCCGTGAGCTACGCGTTCTGATGGGTGCGATCGAGCTCATCGGCGCGGTGCTGAGCGCGTGGGCCGTATGGCTCACCGCGCGGCGGCGCCCGTGGTGCTGGCCGGTGGGCCTGGCGTCAGTGGTGGTCTACAGCGGGATCTTCATCGACGCCAGGCTCTACTCCGATGCCCTGCTGCAGGCCGCGTTCGCGGGGCTGATCGTGTACGGCTGGCTGCGCTGGCTCAAGCACCTGGGCAGCGATGGCCGCGTGCAGGTGGCGAGGCTACCGCCGCGCCAGTTCGCGGGCCATCTGGCACTGGGCCTCGCCGGCGCGCTCGCGCTCGGCTACGTCATGCACCGCTGGACCGACGCCGCGTTGCCCTGGCTGGACGCCGCACTCACCGCCTTCAGCCTGGTCGCGCAGTGGTGGCAGGGGCGCCGCCACATCGCCGCCTGGTGGCTGTGGATCGTGGTCGACGTGATCTACGTCGGCGAGTACGTCTACAAGGACCTGCTGATCACCGCGGTGCTGTACGCCGGTTTCGTCGTACTGGCCGCCATCGGCCTGCGCGACTGGCGCCGCGCGCGCCAGTCCGTGCCCGACGCCCACCCTGCGATCGGCTGAACCTGCGATTTCGATCAGCGGCCGTTGCCGTCATGGTGGTTGTCGGGTGCCGCGCCAGGCCCCCACCGGGCCGACGGCAGGTGCCAGCCGCGGCGGATCGCCATGAAGCGCAGTGCCAGGCAAGCGCCTCCACCGGCCACCGCCGCCATCGTCGGCGGGACCTGCAGCAGGTGCCCGCCCACCACCACGCCCGCGCCGGCGAGCGCGGCCAGTGCGTAGAGGTCCGTGCGCAGTACGGTGGGAATGCCGGACACGAGGACATCGCGCAGCATGCCGCCGCCGATGCCGGTGAGCATGCCGAGCAGTGCCGCCATCATCGGGTGAATGCCGTGGACGAGCGCCTTCTCGGTGCCGGCGACCGCGAAGAAGGCCAGCCCCACGGCATCGAGCCAGAGCACGTCCCGGCTGTAGCGGCGGGTGACCGGATACCACAGGAACGTGATCGTGCCCGCCAGCGCGGACACCACCACGTAGCGCCAGTCGTCGATGGCCGCCGGCGGTATCGCGCCGATCAGCAGGTCGCGCGTGATGCCGCCGGCGTTGCCGGCGGCAAACGACAGCACCAGCACACCAAACGCGTCCAAACGATATTTGACCGCGACCATCGCGCCGCTGATGGCGAACACGAAGGTACCGCCCAGATCCAGCACGAGCACCAGGATGTGCATCATCGGATGGCCGGCTCCGGTTGCCCGTGGCTCAGGTCGCAGGCGACAGCCACGCGCGCGCGGCCACCACCAGGGTCTCCACCCCGGTTTCCAGGGTGGGGTGGATGACCGGCAGGAAAGCCGGGTTGTGGTTGGTCGGTATCTCGTTGAGGCGGTTTTCGCCCTTCGCTTTCGCGTAGGTGTCCGGATCGGTCCCTCCGACGAACCAGAACACCGGGGGCACGTGCCACTCGGCACCGAATGAGCCGAAGTCCTCGCTGGCCGAGGTCGGTCCGGTCTGCCGCACCCGCTCCGGCGGGAAGAATGCGCGGAACGCCTCGACCACGCGCTGCGCCGCGGCGGCATCGTTGTTCACCAGGGCGTAGCGGTCCAGCGGTGTGATCTGTGGCGGCCTGGGTGCACCGGAGGCGGCCGCCTCGGCGTTGGCGATGCGCGTGATGGCATCGAGCACGCGCGTGCGCACGCCGTCGTCGAACGTGCGCACGTTGAGCTTGATGACGGCCTCGTCGGGAATGACGTTTTCCTTGGTGCCGGCCTGCAGCGAGCCGACGGTGATCACCGCTGCCTCCGTGGACGACAGTTCGCGCGAGACGATAGTCTGCAGCCGCAGCACGGTCGCCGCCGCCATCACAACCGGGTCGATGCTCGCCTGCGGCATCGAGCCGTGCGCACCACGCCCGAACAGGCGAATCTCCAGACTGTCCGCGGCCGAGGTGATGACGCCGGTGCGACCTGCGACCGCGCCTGCCGGCCCGACCATGACGTGTTGGCCGAGCACCACGTCGGGCCTGGGGAAGCGCTGGAAGAGTCCGTCGTCGATCATCGCGCGGGCCCCTTCGGCGGTTTCCTCGCCCGGCTGGAACACCGCCATCAGCGTGCCATGCCACTGCGCGCGGGTCTGCGCCATCAGCGTGGCGGCACCGACCAGCCAGCTGACGTGCATGTCATGGCCGCAGGCATGCATGACCGGCACGCTGTTGCCTTCGCGGTCGACGGCTTCGACCTTGCTCGCGTACGGCGCACCGGTCGCCTCTTTCACCGGCAGGGCGTCCATGTCGGCGCGCAGCATCACGGTCGGCCCCTCGCCGTTGCGCAGCAGGCCGACCACGCCGGTCTTGCCGACCCCGGTCGTCACCTCGTAACCGGCGCTCCGCAGATGGTCGGCGGCCAGCGCGGCGGTGCGGGTTTCCTGCATCGACAGTTCGGGGTGCGCGTGGATATCGGTGTAGAGCTTCTCCAGCGCGGGAAGCAGGTCCTGCAGGTTGCCCAGCGAGGTGGCGGTGGCGTCTGTCTGCGTGGTGGTCATGGGCATGGGGTCCGCTGGGGGAGGCTGGCGCGGGGCCGGCGCTGGCGTTCCGACGCGATCAGCTCCGCGCCCCGACACCAGAAAGTGCGTGGTGCGGATGGCCGCGATGCAAGCAAGGGACGAGGCTTCCGGGAGCATCCACGCTGCGCAGAGCCATCGCATCGATGCGTTCGTGCAGCTTGCCGGCATCATGCGCTTGGGCTGGCAAGGACGGGTGAAGCGGGCAGGCAATAGCTTGCGTTGCACCGCAGGTTCCTTCGCACCGCGCCGCGACCCGACGCGGGCCTTCTAGCCGTCCAGCTCCACGATCCGCGGCATCACCTCGCGCCCATCGATGAGCAACTCGCCCACGCCGATCGGCAGCTTGAACCGACGCCGCCCGGCACTGCCGGGATTGACGTAGAGCACGCCTGCGCGTTCCTCGACCAGCGGCTTGTGCGAGTGCCCCGAAACCACCACGTGGACACCCTCCGCGCCCGGATCGACCGCAAGCGCCTTGAGGTCGTGCAGCACGTACAGCCGCACGGCGCCCAGTTCGAGCGTCGCCGTTTCCGGCAGCTGGGCGGACCCGGCGTCGCGGTCGTTGTTGCCGCGCACGGCGGTCAGCGGGGCGATGGCCGACAGCGCGTCGAGGATGGCGGGGCCGCCGATGTCGCCCGCGTGGATGATGCGTTGGCAGCCGCGCAGAAAATCCACCGCGGCCGGGCGCAGCAGGCCGTGGGTGTCGGAAATCAGGCCCACGCGGAACATCGTGTTGGTCGCTCTCTTGCCGTCGTCGCCCCGCACGCTAGCGCACCCGGCGCGACCGCACCGTCATGGTTGCTGCGGTTGCCGGCTGTCCGTCCGCGACTGTCCGGACGCGCGGCCGCGGTGTCCGCGGACGCCGCTCACGGCCACGGGCGATTCCCCGCAGGCCGCATGGCGCCTTGCTTTTAAACCTTGGCACGGGTTGTGCCATCCCATCCGCGAGAGCCTTCCTTCCACCACCCGGAGAACCGCCATGAAATTCGAAACCGTCCTGCTGCAGAGCTTCTTCGCCGCCTGCATGCTGCTGTGCCTGGCCGTCATGAGCGCGATGCTGGTCATGCCTTCGCCGCGGGCCGTGGCCGCAGCCAGCCACGTACCGGCGGCGGCGGTGGGTGTCGCCAGCTGATCAGGTGCTGATTGGCTGGCCGACCCGCGGCAAGGGCGCCAGCTTTCCGCCGACCCGCAGCTGATACTCGAAAACCTCTTCCAGGTCGCCCTGCAGCCCGCCCGGATGATCGTAGCGCGCCCGTATCGAGAGCCGATGCGTGCCGGGCGGCAAGGGAGCGAGCATCAGCCAGTAGCCATCGCTGGCCGCCGGCACGTAGGGCGCATGCCGTTCGACATACTTCGCGTCCTGGAAAGCATCGAAGCAGCGCGTGCGCAGCCGGTGTTCCGGCACGTGGGCGATGACTTCGCCGTCCAGCAGCACCTGCGCCTGCGCCAGGTGATCATTGGTCGCCCGCACGCTTGCCTGCGCCTGCCCGCAGGCCAGCGGCTTGCCGGGCGAGGCGTGCGCCAGCACCGCGATGACCGGCACGAACACATGCGTGTCCGCCGGAATGAGGCATTCGCGCCGGGCCTCCATGGTTCCCTCGGTGCCGGCCAGGAACCAGACCGGCCCGTGCTGGTTGATCGCGCACTGCGCGCCGCTCGGATCCTGGTAAGCGCGAACCCCGTCGGGGAGGCGCATGACCCATTGCCACCAGGCGATCGCGTAGTCCGCCTGGCTGCGGCCGGCCACCTTCTCCTGCGGGTCGAGCACGCGCGTGTGGTCGACCGCGTGCGCTGCGAGCATCGGGATCGCCCACGCCAGCGTGGTGGCAGCCAGGCGCAAGGCGGGGCTCATGGCTTCGCCTTCATGCGCTTCATGAACGCGTCGACCTGGCCCAGCGTGCGTTCCGCCTCGCGTACCTGCATCGCTTGCCTGATGTCGCTGCGATCGGCCGTGGCGACGAACCTGCGCAGCGCCGTCGTCACCTCCTCACCGTTGCGGCCCTGCGCAATCAGCACGCTCGCGCGCAGGTACCAGCCCGGGCCATCGTCGGGGTATTCCTTGTTGAGCCGGTCCACGTAACGTCGCGCCTTGGCTGGCTGTTTGGCCTGCAGCATGGCCCGGGTGACCTCGTACAGCGCGTCCTGGCGGTTCGAGGCATCGTCCATCGCCAGCACGTAGTCGTGTTCGGAGCGGGCCGGATCGCCCGCGTTCCAGTACGAGGCAGCCAACAGGTAGTGCGCATAGGCATCCCCCGGCTCCTTGCTCACCGCGTAGGCGAGGCTGGACTGCGCCCAGGCTGGCTCGCGCGCCACCAGCAACAGCAGGCGACCGCGCAACCGTGCGACTTCTTCGGAGCCTTGCTCGAAGCGGCCGGCCTCCAGCAGCAGCATCAGTTGCTCCCAGCGATCGACCGGCTGGACGTGGTCGGACCACTCCGCCACGTCTGCGAGCACGCCGGCGTGGGCCGTGCGCAGGACTACGGGCTTGAGCACCTCGAGGCCTTTTTCGTAACTGACCTGGCTGCTGACCTGGTCGGCCAGGTCGACCAGCGGCCACTCGGTATTGAGCGCAAGCAGCGGACGCTGGGGCAGGAACGCCTTCAACTGGTTGGCGAGCGCCACCATCCGGGGATAGCTGCCGCCCCAGCGCGGAGTGAGCGCGACCATGCGATAGCCCGTCAGCACCTTGCAGGCCGGGTCGATCGCCATGCCGGAGTCGAAAGCCTGCTCCTCCAGTTCGCCCCGGCTGTCCGTGTTGGCGACATCCTCCAGGCCGACGTAGGCGTCCAGCAGACGCGGCTCGATCCTGATCGCCTGCTGGAACAGATCGATCGCGCGCGCCATGAACTCGGACATCCGCTGCATGTTTTCCGGCGGCGTGTCCTTCGCCCAGGCACCGCCGCGCGCCTTCATGCCCATATGGCCGAAGTAGATGCCGCGGGCGGTCAGGGCGTAGGCACTGTGCGGGGCCTGTTCCAGCCAGCGCTGGGTGAGCTGGCCTGACGCCTGCGAAGCGTCGAAGACGGCGAAGTCCCGATGGATGATTTCGCTGAAACGATCCTTGACGAAGTGGCGTTCGAGATCCGCCCTGAACCGCGCCTCCAGGCTGTCGGCCGCATGGCTGTCGAGCGCCTGGCGCACCATCGCGAGCGTCACCGACGGATCAAAGAGGTAATGGCAGTAAGCCTCGGCCAGGCCTTTGGGCCACGCGTTGCCCGGGTAGTCGGGATAGGCGAGGCAGCGTGCCAGCGGATCGTGCAGCGCCTCGGCGCGCTTGGCCGCCACGAGGAAGGTGCGCACCACGTCCGGCGCGTCGGCATAGAGCGGCGGCCGCGCCGGCACGTCCGCCCCCCTGGCCGGCGACGCGCCGGCCCACGCGCAACCGCCAGACACCATGACCAGCACCGTACGTGCCGCCCGCTTTCCCCATGCGCCCATATGCCCCCCGGCATGTGCCTGCGTGATACAGGCTCCTTGCGTCCGGCGCATTATGTACTGGTAATCGGACGCTTGTGTGCCACGCGCATGGCCAGTTGCGACGGCCGGCACGGACGCCGATGCTGGGCTTTTCCAAACGGAACTTCGCGCCGTGCTGTCCGACCTGCTCCATCGCATGTCCGGCGAACCGATCCGCCGCTGGGTACTGGGCGCGTTCCCGCGCGATCCCGACAGCACGCTGGATTACGACCACCCGCGCGGCGACCCGGGCCTGTTCGGCCCGGACAGCGTGACCTGGCGCATCCATGCCGACTTTCCCGGCATGCTCGCCGGGGGGCTGGCCGCGCTGATGATGCAGACGCTGCACCCGCTGGCCCTGGCCGGCGTGTGGGACCATTCGAATTTCCGCGGCGACCTGGTCGGGCGGCTGCGCCGCACCACCACGTTCGTCGGGGCCACGACGTACGCGCCCCGCGCGGCCGCCGAAGGGTTGATCGGGCACGTACGGCGGATCCATGGCTTCGTGCGCGGTACCGGTGAAGACGGCACGCCCTACGCGGCGGACGATCCTGCGCTGCTCACCTGGGTGCACGTCACCGAGGCGCACAGTTTCCTGGCCGGTTACCGCCGGTTCGCCCACCATGCCGTGCCGCGTGCGATCGCCGACCGCTACTACGATGAAGTGCGCCGCGTTGCCGAGGCGCTCGGCGCGCGCGACGTGCCCGCCTCGGAAGGCGAGGTGGCCGACTACTTTGCCGCGATACAGCCGCGCCTGGCCTATACCGGGCGCTCGCGCGAGGTGCTGCGGGTGCTCGCCGAGGTGCGCCTGCCCGTGCCGTTCGCCGGTCTCTCCCGCGACGTCTTCCTGCATGCCGGCATGGCGCTGTTGCCCGCATGGGCGGGCGACCTGCTGTGCCACACACCCCGGCAGCGCCGGCAGGCGCGCGTGGCCGCGCGATTGCTGTGGTCGATGGCGCCGGCGTTCCGCGCCGCACTGAAGGAGAGCGGGGTGGTCAGCCGCTCGTGCCGACGCGTGGGCGTGCCGCCGGAGGCGATGCGCGACTGGCCCGCGCCGGCCGACCGGCAGGAGCCCGGCGCCGCGGCGCACTGAAGGGCACGCACGGGCGCCGTCCGCGCTGCTGCCAGTGCGTTGTCAGCAATGACCCACACGCAGCGGTCCGGCCAGTGGGCTTTGGCCGGGCCCGCGCGCATCATGGGCGAACTGCCCTTCCCCGGTTGCCTGCATGTCATCCCGCTCCGCCGTCGCCCCGGTCGCGCTCGCCGTCGGTGCGTTGCTCGTCAGCATGGTCTCGTACCAATGCGGTGCGTCGCTCGCCAGGCATCTGTTTCCCCAGGTGGGGGCGCAGGGCGCGACCGCCTATCGGCTCGGGCTCAGTGCACTGATCCTGTTGCTGTGGCGACGGCCGTGGCGGCGGGCGGGCAGCCGGCGCGACTGGCGTGCGCTCTGGGGCTACGGCCTTTCGATGGGCGCAATGAACCTGGTGTTCTACATGTCGCTGCGCACGATCCCGCTCGGCATCGCGGTCGCGCTGGAGTTCACCGGGCCGCTGGCGCTGGCGTTGTTCGCTTCGCGTCGGCCGCTGGACTTCGTCTGGATCGCACTGGTGATCGCCGGCCTGGCACTGCTGCTGCCGTTGCGCGCACAGGCCCAGGCGCTCGATCCGGTCGGCGTGATGTATGCACTGGCCGCCGGCGTGGGCTGGGCGCTGTACATCGTGCTGGGCAAGAAGGTCGGGGCGAGCCACGGCGGCGATGCGGTCACGCTGGGCATCTCGATCGGCGCCTTGCTGGTGATCCCGTTCGGTGTCGCGCATGCCGGCGACGCGCTGCTGTCGCCCAGCCTGCTGCCGTACGCGCTCGGCGTGGCGCTGCTCAGCTCGGCGCTGCCCTATTCGCTGGAGATGGTCACGCTGACGCGGCTGCCGGCGCGCACCTTCAGCACGCTGTTGAGCCTGGAGCCGGCGATCGCGGCGATGGCCGGCGCGGCGTTGCTGGACCAGCAGCTCACCCCGATGCAGTGGGCGGCGATCCTCGCAATCATCGTGGCGGCGGCCGGGACGGCGGCCACCGTGCAGCCGGCAGCCGAAGCGGAACCGCTGGCCAACTGAGGAACCGCCGAGCCGGGCTGTCGCGCCGCGCCTTGAGCGGCAGAAAAAAAAGCCCGCCGGTTGGCGGGCTTCTTGTCGTCCGTCGTGGCCTTATCCGAGCAACACGCGGTTCATCCGCTGCACGAACGCTGCCGGGTCGGGCAGTTGCGCGCCGGCGGCGATCTCGGCCTGGTCCAGCAGCAACATGGCCAGGTCGCGGGCCGTGTCTGCATCGGCCTCCGTTTCCACGCGCTGCACGAGCGGGTGTTGCGGGTTGATCTCCAGCGTCGGCTTGGACTCGGGCATGTCGTGGCCGGCTTCGCGCAACAGGCGGGCCAGGTGCGGCGCCATTTCGTAATCCGACAGGGCCAGGCACGAGGGGCTGTCGGTGAGGCGGGCAGACACCTTGACGTCGCCGACGCGATCGCCGAGGAGCTCCTTCATCTTCGCCAGCAGGGGCTCGGCCGCCTTGGCGGCTTCCTCCTGCTTCTTGCGGTCGGCCTCGTCCAGCGGCACCTCACCCTTGGCCACGCTCTGGAGTTTCTTGCCGTCGTACTCGCTCAGCGAGCCGAGCATCCACTCGTCGATGCGGTCGGACATCAGCAGGACTTCGATGTCCTTGGCCTTGAACGCTTCCAGCTGCGGGCTGCCGGCCGCGGCGGCATAGCTGTCGGCGGTGATGTACCAGATCGCATCCTGGCCCACCTTCATGCGGCCGATGTAGTCGTCGAAGCCGACCGTCTGCCCGGCGCCCTCGCTCTTGGTCGATGCGAAGCGCAGCAGCTTGGCGATGCGCTCGCGGTTGTTGGCGTCCTCGGCGATGCCTTCCTTGAGCGTGTTGCCGAAGGCCTTGTAGAAGGTGGCGAACTTCTCCGGCTCGTCGCGGGCGAGCTTCTCGATCAGGTCGAGCACGCGCTTGACGCAGGCAGCCTTGATGCGGTCGAGCTGGCGGTTGTGCTGCAGGATCTCGCGGCTGACGTTGAGCGGCAGGTCGTCGGCGTCGACCACGCCGCGCACGAAACGCAGGTAGTTGGGCAGCAGCTCCTCGGCCGCATCCATGATGAAGACGCGCTTGATGTAGAGCTTCAGGCCCTTGCGCTCGTCGCGGCCGCCCATCATCAGGTCGAATGGCGGCTGCGCCGGCAGGTAGAGCAGCGTGGTGAAGCTCTGGCTTCCCTCCACGCGGTTGTGGGTCCAGGCCAGCGGGTCGTTGAAGTCGTGGCCGAGGGACTTGTAGAAGCTGACGTAATCCTCGTCGCTGATCTCGCTCTTCGGCTTGGTCCACAGGGCGCCGGCGTCATTGACGGTTTCCCACTCGTCGGTCGGCTTGCCTTCCGCTTCCTTCGGCATGCGGATCGGGAAGGCGACGTGGTCGGAGTACTTGCGGATCAACGAGGAAAGCTGCCAGCGCTTGAGGAATTCGTCCTCGCCGGCCTTCAGGTGCAGGATCACGGTGGTGCCGCGCTCGTCGAGTTCGACCTGTTCCAGCGAATACTCACCCTTGCCGTCGCTCTCCCACTTCACGCCCTCGGTGTTCGCCGCACCGGCGCGGCGGGTCAGCACGGTGACCTTGTCGGCCACCACGAAGGCGGAGTAGAAGCCCACGCCGAACTGGCCGATCAGGCGCGCGTCGGCCTTCTGCTCGCCGCTCATCGCCTCCAGGAAACGCCGCGTGCCGGAGCTGGCGATGGTGCCGATGTTCGCCACCACCTCGTCGCGGCTCATGCCGATGCCGTTGTCGCGCACGGTGACGGTACGCGCCTGTTCGTCCCAGCTCACGTCGATGTGAAGCTCGCCCTCGCCGGCCAGCAGTTCCGGCTGCGCGATCGACTCGAAGCGCAGCTTGTCGCAGGCGTCGGAGGCATTGGAAACGAGCTCGCGCAGGAAGATTTCCTTGTGCGAGTAGAGCGAGTGGGTGACCAGGTGCAGGACCTGAGCGACTTCGGCTTCGAATTTGCGGGTTTCGGTGGATGCGTTCATGCGTGGAGGTTCCATGGCTTGCGTGTTTGCTTGAATGTTCCCGTATACGGCATCGGCGGCCGGATCCGGCGGCTTACCGCGCCGCCTGCAGCGCCGCGATGCGCTCGTCCAGCGGCGGATGGCTCATGAACAGGCGCTGCAGGCCCGCGGCCATGTGGCCAGAGATGCCGAAGGCGGCCATCGCCTTGGGCAGCGTCGTCTGGCCATGATCGCCCTTGAGCCGCTGCAGTGCGGAGATCATCGACCCGCGGCCGGCCAGCTGCGCACCCGCGCGGTCGGCGCGGAACTCGCGCCAGCGCGAGAAGGCGGCCACGATCATCGAGGCGAACAGGCCGAAGACCACCTGCAGCACCATCACCGTGACGAAGTAGCCCATGCCGATGCCGCCGCGGTTGTCCCGGCCACCGTTGAGCCAGCTGTCGACCAGGTTGCCCACCACGCGCGCGGCGAGGATCACCAGCGTGTTGAGCACGCCCTGGATAAGGGTGAGCGTCACCATGTCGCCGTTGGCGACGTGGCCGATCTCGTGGCCGAGCACGGCCGAGACCTGCTCGCGATCCATCTGTTGCAGCAGGCCGGAGCTGACCGCTACCAACGAGCTGTTTTTCGTCATCCCGGTGGCGAACGCGTTCATTTCCGGCGCGTCGTAGATGGCCACTTCGGGCATGCCGATGCCGGCGGCCTGGGCGTGGTGGCGCACGGTGTCGACCAGCCAGCGCTCGGCGGCGGTCTGCGGCTGCTCGATCACGCGCGCGCCGGTGGAGTACTTGGCGATGGTCTTGGACATCGCCAGCGAAATGAAGGCGCCGCCCATGCCGAACACCGCGGCGTAGACGAGCAATCCGGTCATGCCGCCGTAGCCGTGGGCGGCGGCCCACTGGTCGATGCCGAACAGGCGGCAGACGATGCTCAGCAGCAGGAGGACGGCGATGTTGGTGGCAAGGAAGAGGACGATTCGACGCACGGCTGTCTCGTTTGGCAGTCATGGGAAAGCGGTTCGCACCGCGGGGGAGATTCGGGGCGCGGGCGGCCGGTTTCAAGGGGAAAGCCGCCTCGCAGAGGTTCAGACCAGCCCCCGTGACGTCGGTTCCGGGGTCGCGCCTGCCTGCGACTTCGCGCCGCCCCATCCCGGCGCAAGCCGCCACGTCGGTAGACTGCGCGGATGACCTACTGCGGCCGCTTCGCCCCCTCCCCCACCGGCCTGCTGCACTTCGGTTCGCTGGTGGCCGCGGTGGGCAGCTGGCTGTGCGCGCGCCATGCGGGCGGGCGGTGGCTGGTGCGGGTGGAGGACATCGATCCGCCGCGCGAGGTCGCCGGTTCGGCGCAGGCAATCCTGGCCGCGCTGCCAGCATTCGGGCTGGTCGCCGACGCCCCCGCGTTGTTCCAGTCGCAACGCCGCGACGCCTACGACGCCGCCTTCGAGCGCCTGCGCGCCGCCGACCTGGTGTTTCCCTGCTGGTGCAGCCGGGCACAACTGGCGGCCGAGGGCGGGATGCATCGCGACGGGCGCTGCATCGCGCTGCCCGAGTCGGACCGCCCGCCCGCCTGGCGGTTGCGCGTACCGGACGTGACGATCGACTTCGACGACGCGCAACAGGGGCCGCAACGGCAGAACCTGCGGGACGAAGCCGGTGACTTCGTCATCCGTCGCGTGGAGGGCTACTACGCCTACCAGTTGGCCTGCGTGGTGGACGACGCGTTCCAGGGCATCACCGAGGTGGTGCGCGGCAACGACCTGCTCGACTCCACCCCGCGGCAGATCTGGCTGCAGCAGTGCCTCGGCCTGCCCATGCCGGCGTACCGCCACCTGCCGCTGGCGCTGGATGCACAGGGGCGCAAGCTGTCCAAGTCCGAACAGGCGCATCCGGTGGACCCGACCGAGCCGTTGCCGGCGCTGCGCAAGGCGCTGGCCTTCCTGGACGTCCAGACGTCCACGGGTGCACGCAGCCCCGCGGCCCTGCTGGAAGCCGCGCTGGAGCGTTTCGATCCCGCCCGCCTGCCCCGCCTGGCTGCGCGCCCCCTGTAGGAGCGCACCTGTGCGCGACGGCGCGACACCGGGGCGCGCAAGCTTTGGTTGTGGCGTGGATGACGCATGGCGGTCGCGCACAGGGTGCGCTCCTGCAGGAGGCCAGGGGCAGCAGCTGTCATGAAGTTGGGGTATACATGCAGGGCACGCCAGCACCGGCGTCTGGCATCGGGAATCTCGGCAATGAACCCACGCACCGCACTGGTCACCGGCGGCACGGGCGGCATCGGCAGCGCGATCGTCCGCTACCTCGCGCGCCAGGGACACCGCGTCGCCACCAACTACCGCGACGAGGCCAAGGCACGGGCCTGGCGCGAACGCATGGCGGCCGAAGGCATCGACGTGTGCATGGTGCCGGGCGACGTGGCGGAACCGGGCTCGGCGGAGGCGATGGTGCGCGCCGTGGAAGCGCAATGCGGCCCGGTGCAGATCCTGGTCAACAACGCCGGCATCACCCGCGACACCACGTTCCACAAGATGGATTACCAGCAGTGGACCGAGGTGGTGAACACCAACCTCAACGCCTGCTTCAACGTCACCCGTCCGGTGATCGAGGGCATGCGCGCGCGCCGCTGGGGCCGCATCGTGCAGATCAGCTCGATCAACGGCCAGAAAGGCCAGTACGGCCAGGCCAACTACGCCGCGGCCAAGGCCGGCATGCACGGGTTCACCATCTCGCTGGCGCAGGAGAACGCGAAGTTCGGCATCACGGTAAACACGGTGTCGCCGGGCTACGTGGCAACCGACATGGTGATGGCCGTCCCGGAGGAGGTACGCGAAAAGATCGTGGCGCAGATCCCGATCGGGCGGCTGGGCAAGCCCGAGGAGATCGCGCACGCGGTGGCCTTCTTCACCACCGACGAAGCGAGCTGGATCACCGGATCGAATCTGGCGATCAACGGCGGGCACTACATGGGGTGGTGAGCCATGGATCCTTACCCCGTTCACGGGGGAAGGCGCCCGAAGGGCGGATGGGGGAAGTCTTGCATCGAATCCACCCATGCATCGCGCCCAAGGGCGCCCCCATCCGCCTGTCGGCACCTTCCCCCGCGGTCGCGGGGGAAGGCTCGATGGCGACCTCTTTGGAGGCGAGCTACTTCTCCAGCACTTTCTCCAAGACCTTCCCCACCGCCGCAAACGCGAACGCTCCGGTGATGTGCGTCGCCGCGCCCAACCCGCCGCCGCAGGCCAGGTTGAGTGAATCCCCGCCCGGCGGGCGCAACCCGCACACGCTCCCATCCGGCTGCGGGTATTGCACGTTCTGCAGCGAATACACCGCCGACACGCCGAAGTAGCGGTCCGGGTTCCGCGGAAAGTTGAAATCCTGCCGAAGCTTCTTGCGGATCAGGCTGAACATCGCATCGTGCTCGGTACGCGACAGATCGCGCACGCGGATCTGCGTCGGATCGGTGCGCCCGCCGGCCGAACCGACCGTCACCACCGGCAACTTGCGCCGGCGGCACCAGGCGATGGCCTCCAGCTTCACGCGGAAGGCATCGCAGGCATCCAGCACCACGTCGTAGCCACGATCCAGCAGCTCGTCCAGCGTGGCCGTGGTGAGGAAGCGCTCGATCGCCTCCAGCCGGATGCGCGGGTTGATCGCATGCGCACGCTCGGCCATCACCCCCACCTTGGGCTTGCCCCACTGGCCATCCAGCGCGTGCAGCTGGCGGTTGGTGTTGGACAGGCACACCTCGTCGGCGTCGATCAGGGTCAACCGGCCCACGCCGCTGCGCGCCAGCGCCTCGACCGCCCAGGAGCCGACCCCGCCGATGCCGATCACGCAGACATGGGCGTTCATCAGGCGCTCGATGGTGCCCCGGCCGTACAGGCGTTCGACGCCCTCGAAGCGTTCGACCGGGTAATGCGGGCCGCTCATGCGGCCTGCCCCGGGAGGGGGTGGATGCTGCCTGCCATCGCGTGCGGTTTCCTACGCGGAAAAGCCCATTTTACGGCTACGAAAGGCGTCGATGCTTCGGTATTCTGGCCCTTCACACTCTTCAAGGGCGGTCCACCATGAACGCACGTTCCGCACTCCTGCTCCTGCTCGGCCTGGTCATCGGCGTCCTCGGCACCGTATTCGCCATGAAGGCATTGGGCGACCGCAACCCGATGCCGCACGCGGTGATGACGGTGATGGGCCATCACATGGGCGCGCTTGGCCAGGCGGTCAAGAGCAAGCAGTGCGATGCCGCGCAGGTCAACGACCACCTCCTGCGCCTGCAGTCGACCGCGTCGGACATCCCCGTCGCCTTCCCGGGCGCCGAGCAGGACTTCCTGGACCACTCCGGCCGCCTGCGCACGGCGCTGCAGAATGCGGTGCAGGCGCATCCGACCGATTGCGCGGCGCTGGCCCAGGCGATCAAGCCGGTCGGCGACGCCTGCCAGTCCTGCCACCAGCAATACCGGTAAGCCCAACCCCCCACGGCCGGATGCCATGTCGACGCCAGGGATGAGCCACCCACCGCACCGCCGCCGTTCCCGGCTGCAGCAGTTGCGGCGGCGGGTGGACAACGCGATGTTCACCCGGGCGCGCTACTCGCAGCCGATGATGCCGGTGATGTGCCTGCTCGGCGGCCTGTTCATGCCGCTGTACTGGTTCCTGTGGACCTGCGTGCTGCCGCAGCCCTACAGCAACCTGGGGCTGCATGTGGCCGGCTGCATAGTGCTGTTGCCGCTGGCGCTGCAGCGCTGGTGGCCACGCTCGTTCAAGCCGTGGCTGCCGCTGTACTGGTACGCGGTGATCACGTTCGTGCTGCCGTTCTTCTTCGGTTACCTGCTGCTGCGCAACGGCGGCACGATCGTCTGGATGGGCGCGCACCTGTTCTCGATCTTCATCACGATGATGCTGTTCGACCTGGCGAGCTTCGCGCTGATCTACAGCCTCGGCACGGCGTTGGCCTCGCTGGCGTTCCAGCTCGGACCGCACGACGCGTGGCCGTTGCACGCGCTGCTGCAGTACGCGCCGGTGCTGGCGCTGACGCTGATCCTGGGACCGCTGGCCAGTCTCTCGCAGAAGTTCGCCGACGAGGCCAAGGTCAAGGCGCTGATCGGCGCCTCCAACAACATCGCGCACGAGCTGCGCACGCCGCTGGGTTCGGTGCAGATGGCCGGCCGCGCGATCGGCCGGTACCTGCCCAACCTGCTGGAGAGCCACCGCGTGGCCGAGCGCGCCGGCCTGCCGGTGGCCGCGCTGCGCGGTCCGCACCTGCAGGCGCTGCAGCGCGGCATCGCGGTGATCGAGCACGAGGTCAACCACGCGCACACCGTGATCGACATGCTGCTCATGGCGGCCAAGCCGATGGGCACCCTGCAGTTCGAGCCGCTGCACGCGCGCGCCTGCGTGGCCCAGGCGCTGGCGCGCTATCCGTACGCCTCGCAGGCCGAGCGCGAGCGCGTGAAGCTGTCGACCGCACCCACCGACTTCGTGCTGATGGGCTCGGAGACGCTGCTCACCCACGTGCTTTTCAACCTGCTTCGCAATGCGCTGTTCCACACCGGCCGTGCCGGCAAGGGCGAAATCCACGTGAGCCTGGACAGCGATACCGGCGGCCACTGCATCCGCGTGCGCGACACCGGGCCGGGCATTCCGCCGGACGTGCTGCCGCGCATCTTCAACCGCTTCTATTCCCACAGCGACGGGCGGGACGGCGCCGGACTGGGCATCGGCCTGGCCTTCTCGCAAAGTGCCGTCGAACGCATGGGCGGGCGCATCAGCTGCCGCTCGCGCTGGGGCGAATACACCGAATTCTTCGTGACGTTTCCGCCATACGTGCCATCTGGACAGGGACTTTCGGCATGAGCATCGACTTCCACGGCGACATCCTGCCGTTCCATTTCCCCACCACCACGCTGCTGGTCGACGACCACGAGAAGTACCTCGACAGCATGCCCCTGCTGCTCGACCCGAGCCTGCGCCTGCGCAGCTACAGCTCGCCGCGCCGGGCGCTGGCCGAGCTAGGCAGCCATGGCATCCGCGCGGTGCCCGGCGGCGGCTGGATGTACCACTGGAAGGACCGCTCCTCGCAAACGCGAGAACTGGTCGCGCTGGACATCGACTCGATCCATCGGGTGATGTTCGATCCGGAGCGTTTCGCCGAGGTGTCGGTGGTGGTGGTCGACCTGACCATGCCGGAGATGGACGGCATCTCGTTCTGCCGGGAACTGGCCAACCCGCACATCGGCAAGATCCTGCTGACCGGCACTGCCGACGACTGCACCGCGATCGAAGCGTTCAACGCCGGGGTGATCGACCGTTTCATCCGCAAGAGCGATCCGCAGGCGATCGACAAGCTGCAACTGGGCATCCGCGCGTTGCAGCGGCGCTACTTCGAGCGCGTGGGCGGCTTCGTGGCCGAGGCACTGGCGCTGGGTAACGTGCGCTTTCTGCGCGACAAGGCGTTCCAGCAGGCGTTCCGCGGCCTGGTCGGCGATTTCCCGGCGGTGGAGTGCTACCTGCACGTCAACCCGACCGGCATGCTGCTGCTGGACGAGCGTGGCCGCGGGCGCTTCGTGCTGATCCAGACCGACGAAGACCTGCGCGCGCACTACGAGATCGCCAGCGACCTGGGCGCCCCGGCCGAACTCCTGGCCGCGCTGCGCGAGGGCGACCGGCTGCCCTGGTTCGGCGAGGGCGACGGCTACTACCACGAGGGCATCGGCGATGCGCAAGCGCTGCTGCATCCGGCGGTGACGGTGCGCGGCGAGCAGTGGTATCACCTGGCCATGATCGAGGACGTCTCGCGCTTCCAGCTCGGCAAACTGCGCAACTACCGCGACTGGCTCGGCGAGCAGGACCAGGCGCTGGGCGCCTGACGACTTCGAAGGTGGCCTTGAGCCCACCATGGCATCGAGGCGACGGGCGACGAGCTGAAACCACCCTGCGCCACCACGCCACGCACGAGGCGTTACATCCGCTGGCGACCGCGCAGGATCTCCCAGTACATCACCCAGTCGCCAGCCAGGCTGTAGAGCGGGTGGCGGAAGGTGGCCGGACGGTTCTTCTCGAACATGAAGTGGCCGATCCAGGCAAAGCCGTAGCCGGCCAGCGGTGCCAGCCAAAGCCAGCGTGCCTCGCCGGTCGCGATCGCCACGGCGATCACCAGCAGCACCAGTGTGCTGCCGGCGAAGTGCAACCGGCGGCAGGCACGGTTGCGGTGTTCACCGAGGTAGAACGGGTAGAAGTCGCGGAAGCGGGCGAACTCGGACATGGCGGTGACGATGTTTCCGGCGAGCGATGCGGGGAGCGTGCGCTCAGCCGGCAGCGGGTTCAAGCCGGGCCGCCAGGAATCTCCGTCCGCCGGGGTAACCGCGCCGCGCCGGCGTCGAAGGCAAGCCAGGCAGAGCGCAGCGTTCGGACAGGCGCTCGACTTCGCTCGCTGGTGGCGCCCGCACTCGGCGCGAACGGTTGCCTCCGGTTGAACCGAACCCGGTTCCTTCAATGCTCCGGCAGAGGAATGAACTCCTTGTCGTCGCCCGGTACCACGCCGAAGTGCCCCGCTGCCCAGTCCGACTTCGCCTGCTCGATACGCTCGCGCGAGCTGGCCACGAAGTTCCACCACAGGTGCCGTTCGCCATCCAGCGGCGCGCCGCCGAACAGCATCAGCCGGCTCGGTGCCCGCGCACGCAGCGGCGCCGCGGCGCTGCCGCCCTGCACCGCCATGCGGTCGGCGCCGATCACGACGTCGCCCCACTCGACCTCGCCCTCGACCACGTACACGCCCCGCTCGGCGTGCTCACCCGGCCAGTCCAGCATGGCGCCCTCGGCCAGGTTGGCCTCGATCAGGAACATCGGCGCGAACACCTTCACCGGCGAACGCTCGCCGTAGGCGGTGCCCGCGATCAGCAGCAGGTTGGCGCCATCGCGGCGGATGCGTGGCAGTTCGTCCGCGTCGTGGTGGTGGAACTCCGGCGCCACTTCGGCGTCCTCGCGCGGCAGCGCCACCCACAGCTGGATGCCGTGCAGGCGCTGGCCGTTGTTTCGCTCCTCAGGCGGGGTGCGCTCGGAATGCACGATGCCGCGGCCCGCGGTCATCCAGTTGACCTCGCCCGGACGGATGTCGGCCAGGCTGCCGAGACTGTCGCGGTGGCGTATCGCGCCCTCGAACAGCCAGGTGATGGTGGCCAGGCCGATATGCGGATGCGGCCGCACGTCCATGCCCTTGCCCGGCGCGAAGTCGGCGGGGCCCATGTGGTCGAAGAACACGAATGGGCCGAGGTGCCGCGCCAGCAGCGCGGGCAACAGGCGGCGCACGGTGAAGCCGTCGCCCAGGTCGTGCTTGCGGCCTTCGATCAGTCGTGGCGTGTGGTCCATGCTCGGGCTCCGCTACCAGGCGCGCTGGTACTGTACCGGCGCAGCGAGCGATGCGCCCAGCTCCTGTGCCGCGCGGCGCGGGAAGTAGGGGTCGCGCAGGCTCTCGCGGGCGATCAGCACCAGGTCGGCCTCGCCCTGCTCGACGATACCGGCCGCCTGCGCCGATTCGGTAATCAGCCCCACCGCCCCGGTGGCGATGTCGGCCTCGCGACGGATACGGGCGGCGAACGGCACCTGGTAGCCGGGGCCGACCGGGATCTTCACGCGCGGCACCAGACCGCCACTGGACACATCGATCAGGTCCACGCCCAGCGGCTTGACCTCGCGCGCAAGGCGCACGCTTTCCTCTTCGCTCCAGCCGTGCACGCCGTCCTTGCCGGGAACCCAGTCGGTCGCAGAGATGCGCAGCCACATCGGCAACGACTCGGGCCACACCTCGCGTACCGCTGCCAGTACCTCGCGCACCAGCCGTGTGCGGTTCTCGAAACTGCCGCCATAGGCGTCGGTGCGATGGTTGCTGAGCGGCGAGAGGAACTGGTGCAACAGGTAGCCGTGGGCGGCATGCACCTCGACCAGTTGGAACCCGGCGGCGAGCGCGCGCGTTGCGGCCGCGCGGAAATCGTCCACCACCTTGCGCAACCCCGCCTCGTCCAGTGCCTGCGGCGTGTGCCAGCCCTGGTCGAAGGGGATCGCCGAAGGCGCCACCGTGGCCCAGTCGCCATGCCCCACCGGCAGCGGACCACCGCCCTCCCACGGGCGCTGCGCGCTGGCCTTGCGTCCGGCGTGCGCGAGCTGCACGCCGGCGACGGCGCCCTGGCCGCGGATGAAGGCGGTGACCGGTTGCCAGGCAGCCACCTGCGCCTCGTTCCAGAGGCCGGTATCGCCGGGCGAGATGCGCCCCTCCGGCGAAATGGCGGTGGCCTCGGCGACCACCGCCGCCGCACCGCCCACCGCGCGGCTGCCCAGATGCACCAGATGCCAGTCGTCCGGCACGCCATCGGTGGCCGAGTACTGGCACATCGGCGCGATGACGATGCGGTTGCGCAACGTCAGGCTGCGCTGCGCGAAGGGGGTGAACAGTTCCATGCGATGGCCTTGCGGAGAGACAAGCCCATCAGATGACGACGTGCGTGGCCCGCTTCAAGAGGCGGGTTCCATCGCCCTCCTCCGGGGCCTGAGCCGCGAGGTCTTCTGCAGGAGCGCACCCGTGCGCGACCGTGATCGCCATGCTTCGGGCGGTCGCGCACAGGTGCGCTCCTACAGGGGTTGCGGGCCTGGAACCAGCCACGCGTTGATGTGCGCGGCCACCGGGGCGGGCGTCTTCATCCAGCCAAAATGGTCGGCGGGCCCGTGCAGTTCGTCGGGGCCGAGCACCTCGCGCGTGATGGCCGCGCGCGGCAGCTTGCCCAGCAGCCATTCCAGCGAGGCGGCAGGGCCCAGCCAGTCGTCGCGCAGACGCACGGCCAGCACCGGGCCGGCAAAGGCCGCCATGCCCGGCTCCAGGTCGCCCATGCTCGCGGCCGCGTAATGGCCGGTGCGGCCCGTGCGCGCCCAGTCGTCGATCACCCCGCGCGCCTCGTTTCCGCCGAAGCCGATGCGCCGCCCCGGGAAATGTCCGGACAGCCGGGCCAGCACAGGTGCCGCCACGTAGGACGCGCCAATCAGCCAGCCGTGGCGGAAGTTTCTCCAGTACGGCGCGCCACTGGCCACCAGCACCAGTCCGGCGACTTGAGCGGGGTGGGCACCGGCATACATTGCCGCCAGTTGCCCGCCGAGGCTGTGCCCGCCCAGGTAGCCGGCCGTCCCGGGCCAGGCCGCGCGGGCGGCGGCGAGCCCGCGGGGCAAGTCGTCCTGCAGCAGGGTGCGGTAGCCCCAGTCCTGTCGCCGTCCCGCGCGCCGGTCGCTGGAACCGATGCCGCGCCATTCGTGCAGCGCCACCGCCACGCCACGCCCCGCCAGCGCCTGCGCCAGCGGCAGGTAGTGCTTCGCCGGCACGCCCATCGCGGGCAGCCAGTAGAGCCAGCGGCCTTGTGCCGGCTGGCCGACCAGCAGCAGCTCGCTGGCCGCGCCATCGGCGGCGATCACGCGCTCGATGCGCACGGGGTCACTGAGGTCCGCATCCATGGGTTTGCGCCCAAAAACCACAGGCTAGCGAAGCGGCGGCGCGCGCACAAAAAAAGGCCGGCTTGCGCCGGCCTTTGGCAAACGTTCGATCCGCCTCAGGCCGGGGCGACTTCGTCCGCCTGCAGGCCCTTCTGGCCCTGCACGACCTTGAAGCTCACCTTCTGGCCTTCCTTCAGGCTCTTGAAGCCCGTTCCGCTGATGGCGCGGAAATGCACGAAGACGTCGGGGCCACTCTCCCGGCTGATGAAGCCAAAGCCCTTGGCGTCGTTGAACCACTTGACGGTGCCAATCTCTCGATCCGACATGACTCACTCCGTTCTGCACGATGCTGAGACAAGTCGACCTCCCCTTTGGCCGACGGCTTACTGGGCATGCAGGGAGCGGGTGGAGCGAGGCGTGATTCGGGGAATCGGCGCTTCGGGGCACGCACGTGGACCGAGCAGACACAGTGCCCCAAGCATAACGGAAATTTGCTGAAAGCAAGTGGCGCCGGAAAACCCCTTTTCCGGGCAAATAAAAAGCCGGGCATCGCTGCCCGGCTCTCTCGTGGCTTTGCGGAAAACCGCTTAGGCCGGCATGACCTCGTCGGCCTGCAGGCCCTTCTGGCCCTGCACGACCTTGAAGCTGACCTTCTGGCCTTCCTGCAGGCTCTTGAAGCCGGTGCCGCTGATGGCACGGAAGTGCACGAACACGTCCGGGCCGTTGTCACGGCTGATGAAGCCGAAGCCCTTGGCGTCGTTGAACCACTTGACGGTACCGATCTGACGATCAGACATGAAACACTCCACTAGGTTGGATCAAAAGAGACTCGACCGCCGCGACATGCGGGGCCGACTTACTGGTGTGCAAGGAAAACCCTAGGGGTGATTCGATGAAGCGCCGGTCGGCGGCATCGGGCCACATGACTCTGGTGACCCCGGCAAACACAGTGGGCGCATCATAGCCGGTACCGATCGCGTGTGCGACCGCCAAACTGAACGGCGCGGAGCCTTTTTTCGGCGGGGAAAATTTCAGATTTCCTTCACGGTGCCGTTTGTCTAGTGTCGAGGTCGCCAGCCGCACTGCAGCCACAGGAATGTCCGCTATGAAGCTCGCCCTCCCGCGCCTGACCATCGCCCTGCTCGGCGCCGGCCTGTTGCTGGCCGGATGTGCCAACCACCCGGCGCGTTCGGGCTCGACTGCCGGCCAGCCACAGGCCGCCGGCGAAACCCGGCCGGCTCCTGCCGCACAACCCGGCGAAAGCCGCGAGAGCCGCGCCAGCCACGAAGAGCGGGGCGCCGCGACGAGCACGCCGGAACAGGCGGCATTGCCGCAGAGCACCGGCGTCCCCGCGTGCGACGACTACCTGGCCAGCTACGTCGCCTGCCACCAGGCCGCGCAGATCTACAAGCCGGACCAGATCCAGGGCCGCTACGAGGCCATGCGCACCAGCCTGCTGCGCGACTCGCAGGATCCGAAGATCCGCCCCAACCTGGCCGCGCGGTGCAACTCGCTGGCGAGCCAGTTGCGCCAGGCGCTGCACGGCAAATCCTGCCAGTCCGCTCCGGCCACGCCGGGCAGCCAGGCCGGCGACTAGCCGGTCAACCCGGCGCTCTTCCAATGGGCGCGCAAGGCGCGCCCGAAGGCTGCCGGCTCACTGCGCTCCAGCCGAAGCGCCGGCGTTCCATGCCATTGCGCGGTACGTGCGATCGCATCGGCCACATCCCCGACTAGTCGCGGGGTGGCCCCCTGGCCGGGCTCCAGGAACAGCGCCTTGATCTCGAAAACGCCCTCCCCGCGATGTGCCTTGGCATCCAGCCGCCCGACCAGGCTGCCGCGATGCAGGATCGGCAGCACGTAGTAGCCGTAGCGCCTTTTTGGTGCAGGCGTGTAGCACTCGATCGCGTACTCGAAATCGAACATGGCCTGCGCGCGGGCCCGGTCCCAGACCAGCGGATCGAATGGCGAGAGCAGGGTCGTGTGGGTCGCCCGCAGCTGCCCCGCGCGCGCCTTGCCAAGCAGCGGCGCATGCTCGCGGTGGACGTAGCCGGGCGCGCTCCAGCCCTGCACCGGAACCATCTCCAGCTCGCCCGCGGCGACCAGCGGCGCCAGTTCGGCATCGTCCACCGCGGGCTTGAGCCGATAGTAATCGGCGACCCAGCGCGCCTGGGTGATGCCCAGCGCACGCACGCTGTCGAGGATGAAGCGCTGGCGCAGGCCGGGGGTGTCGAGCGGGCTCGGCACGAAGGGAGGATCGAGTTTGCCCAGCACGCGATCGGCCAGGTCGTACACGCGCTGGAAGCGCTCGCGCCGCGGAATCATCAGCTCGCCCAGCGCGAACCAGGCTTCCAGCCAGCGCTTTTCCGGCTTCCACTCCCACCAGCCGCTGGCGCCACGGTCGGCGCGCGGAAAGTCGGCCGCACGCACGGCGCCCTGCGTGCGGATCCGTTCCAACAGTCCATCCATGTCGGCGCGGTGGTCGCGATGCATGCGCGCCGCGTGGCGATGCGCCCAGTGCGCGCCGCGCTCGCGCCATGCGCGGTGCAGGGGCAGGTCCGCCGCAGGCACGAAACAGGCCTCGTGCGCCCAGCACTCGGCAATGCGTCCCTGTGCCAGCGCCTCGTCAAGCCAGCTGCCGTCGTAATGGCCCAGCCGCGCGTGCAGCACCAGATAAGGGCTGCGCGCGACGACATGGATGGAATCGATCTGCAGCAGGCGCATCCGCCCGATCGCCGCCACCACGTCGCCAGGACGCGGGCGCCGGCCCAGCGGCCGCAGCAGGCCCTGCGCGGCCAGGTGCAGGCGACGGGCCTGGGCCAGGCCCAGCGGTAGCGTTTGGCTGGATAAAGCGGGAGACAACGTGGTCTGGGACTTCACGGAACCCTACTGCGCAAGATGAGGCCGCGTTTACAAATCGTTTGTTAGCGTGCCGGAAGCGCGGCGGCCCCATCGATTGTTCCAAGCCCGCGCCCCCGCATTCTGGCATGGAGTATCGATGATGAAATTCCGCAAGCCATGGCTGTCCGCCCTTGTCGCCGGTTCGCTGCTCGCGTCCGGCATTTTGATGGCGCAGGACGTTCCCACGCCCCCGACGCCGCCCCCGCCGCCGTCGGACCCGAGCAATCCGGCGCCCCCGCCGCCGACTACCCCGATGCCGCCGCCCCCGGCCGGCTCGCCGCAGTCGAACATGCCGCCGACGCCCCCGCCGCCGCCCGACCCCAACGCGACGCCGCCGGCACCGCCGACCAGCTCGAGCATGCAGAGCATGCCGCCGCCGGCATCCAGCGCCCCGCCGCCCATGGGCAATGACTCGGGCGGCATGAACGGCAACCAGGGCATGAACAATGGCATGGACCACGGCAACATGGATTCCAGCGGCAACATGGACGCCAACGGCAACATGAGTGGCGGCATGAACGGCGCGGGCATGAACGCCGGCGGCAACGCCAACGTGGAGTTCAAGTCCTCCATGCCGCCGGCCTCCTCCGCCGGGCCGGCGCCCGACTTCGGCCAGCTGGCCAACGGCAAGAAGTCGATCACCATGCAGGAAGCCGCCAGCTACCCGCCGCTGGCCAACGACTTCGGCTATGCCGACAAGAACGGCGACGGCCGCGTTACCCAGCGCGAGTACGAGGCCTGGCAGTCCCACTGAACTTTGCTCGACACTCCCCTCGCCGGCCTCGCGGCCGGCTTTTTTTTTGCCCCGAGCGGCCGGGCCGCCGCTCCGCTCGTGGCACCTGCGCATGACGGCCTGTCCGCCCGTCACGGCCGGTTGGGCCGTCGCTCGCTAGACTTCGCCCCATTGCCCCAGGAAGCGACGCCCTTGATCAAGCACGGTACGACCGCGGTGCTCGCGGCACTTGGCGGGCTCTGGGTTTGCGCGGCGCACGCGCAGAACCCCGACCCGATGGACATCCGCGCCTGCACCGCCATCGAAAGCGACGCGCAGCGGCTGGCCTGCTACGACCACGCCACCGGCCGTGTGAACCTGCCCGTGGCGCAGAAGCGCATCGACGAGGAAACCCTCCTGCCGAGTGTGTTCGGCCACGACCGCAACCCCGGCCAGGTCGCCGCGCAGGAGAACCCGGAGGTGTCCGCCCCGCTGTCCCTGCTGGACAGCCGCTGGGAGCTCTCGCCCGAAGCCAAGCTGGGCACGTTCAACGTGCGCGGCTACAAGCCGGTCTACCTGCTGCCGGTATTCGCCACCAGCAACCAGAACGAGCGTCCGCAGAGTCCCAATCCGCTCAACACGGTGACCACGCCGGAGCGGTTGGACAACGTCGAGGCCAAGTTCCAGCTCAGCCTGAAGACCAAGCTGTGGCAGGGCGTGTTCGGCGACACCGGCGACCTGTGGCTGGGCTATACCCAGTCCTCCCGCTGGCAGGTCTACAACGACCGCCTGTCGCGTCCGTTCCGCGAGACCAACTACGAACCCGAGGCGATGCTGGTCTTCGACACCCATTACGACCTGCTGGGCTGGGACGGGCGCATGCTGGGGATCGGCATCAACCACCAGTCCAACGGCCGCTCCAACCCGCTCTCGCGCAGCTGGAACCGGGTGATTGCCGACATCGGCCTCGAGCGCGGCAACTGGACCATCATGCTGCGCCCGTGGTGGCGCATCCCCGAAGGCGGTACCGACGACAACAACCCGGACATCAGCGACTACATGGGCCGCGGCGAAGTGCAGATCGTGCACGAATGGAACGGGCAGGAGTTCGGCATGTTGCTGCGCCACTCGTTCCGCGGCGGCAGCCGCAGCCATGGCGCCGCGCAGTTCACCTGGAGCTTCCCGCTGGCCGGCAACCTGCGCGGCTACATGGAGCTGTTCAAGGGCTACGGCGAAAGCCTGATCGACTACAACCACAACGCCACCTACCTGGGCCTGGGCGTGTCGCTGCTGGACTGGTACTGAGGAAAAGCAGAAGCCCGCTTGTGGGCGATGCCCTTCGGCACCTGCGCCGAAGAACATCGCCCCGAAGCGGGCTCCAGCAAAGGTGGTGCCGGTACTTAGTGGTCGTGCCCGCCCGGGCCGTGCACGTGGCCGTGCTGAAGCTCTTCCGCACTGGCCTCGCGCACGTCGGTCACCTCGACGTTGAAGTGCAGCGTCTGCCCGGCCAGCGGGTGGTTGCCGTCGATGTGCACCTTGTCGTCGTCCACGCGCACCACGGTCACATTGATCACGCCCTGCGGGCCGCGGCCCTGAAACTGCATGCCCGGCTGGATGTCCTCCACGCCCTGGAACGCCTCGCGCGGCACTTCCTGCATCAACTCGGCATGGCGCGGACCGTAGCCTTCCTCCGGCGACACGTCGACCTTGAACTGGTCGCCCGCCTGGCGCCCGGCCATCACCTTCTCCAGGCCCGGCACGATCTGGCCGGTACCGTGCAGGTAGGACAGCGGCTCGCGTCCCTCGGAGCTGTCGATGACGCGTCCCTCGTCGTCGGTCAGCGTGTAGTGGAAAGAGGCGACGGTGTTGTCTGCGATCTGCATGGCACTCTCGTTGTCGGTGAATGGGCCAGCTTAACAGGTCGGGGTCGAGGCCCCGTCACACCGGCCTGCGCCGTGGCCGCGCGATTGCGATACTGCGGGAATGAAGTTTCTCCGCCTGATTTCCCTGCTCGCCCTCGCACTGGCTCCGCTGCACGCGGCGGCCATGGACCTGCCCGCCACGCGCGCCGCGATCGACGCACGCCTTGCCCAATCGCGCTTCGCCGCCGCGCGCTGGGGCATTGCGGTGGTGTCGCTCGACAGCGGTCGCACGCTGTATGCGCACGATGCCGACAAGCTGTTCCTGCCCGCGTCGACCGCCAAGCTGTACACCGCGGCGCTGGTGCTGAACGGGCTGGATGCAAGCTACCGCATCCCCACCCGCGTGCTCGGCTCCGCCCCGGGAAAGCGCGGGCGCGTGCAGGGGCCGCTGGTGCTCTACGGCATGGGCGATCCCTCGCTGGGTGCCGACCCGTCCACCGCGGACTGGGCCGACGCGCTGGCCGATCAACTGGCGGCCAGGGGCGTGCGCCGCGTACAGGGCGATCTGGTGGCCGATGCCAGCTACTTCGCCGGACCGGCGATCGGCGACGGCTGGGAAGCCACCGACCTGCTCGCCGGTTTCGCCGCGCCGGCCTCGGCACTGAGCGTGTACGAGAACCAGCTGCGGCTGACCGTGACGCCCGCGGCGCGCACGGGCGAACCGGCGCAACTGGCGTTCGATCCGCCCGCCGCGGCGATGCTGCTGGACGACCGCCTGCTCACCGGCACCACGGACGACATCCATCTCTACCGCGCGCCGGGCAGCAAGCTATTGCACGCCTTTGGGTCCATCCCGGCGCAGTCACCGCCGCGCAGTTTCCGGCTGGCCATGGCCGATCCGGCACAGGTGGCCGGCCAGTTGCTGCTGCAGTCGCTGCAGCGACATGGCATCACGGTCGATGGCGAAGTGCGCGTGCGGCGCTGGCCGCAGCAGCAGGATACGGCGCTGCGGGCAGGCACCACCGTGCTGGCGCAGGTGCAATCCCCACCGCTTGCCACGCTGCTGCGCGAGGGACTGAAGCGCTCGCAAAACCTGTACCTGCAGAACCTGCTGCAGCTGGCCGGTACGCGCGCCCATGCCGCGGCAACGGATGATCCGCTCGCGCCGTCCGGTTTCCTGGGCACGGCCGACTGGGGCATCCACGCGCTGCGCCAGTTGCTCGACCGCATCGGTATTCCGCCTTCGGCGAGCCTGGTGGGCGAAGGCACCGGCCTCTCCCGACGTGACCTCACCACACCGAACGCGCTGGTCCGCCTGCTCGCCTTTCTCGCCAACGGACCGGACGCCGGCCGCGTGCGCGACATGCTGCCGGTGGCCGGCGTCGACGGCACGCTGGCCTCGCGCATGCGCGGTACGCCCGCCGCGGGCAACGTGCACGCCAAGACCGGCAGCATGACGTACGTGAACTGCCTGGCCGGCTACGTCACCAGCGCGGCCGGCGAGCACCTGGCGTTCGCGATCCTGCTCAACGACTACGTGCCCCCGGAGGGCAGCTCGGCCAGCGCGGAGGTCGATGCGATCGCCGTCCTGCTGGCCGAAATGGACGAGCGCAGCCTGTAGAAGCGCACCTGTGAGCGAACGCGATGGCCTTCGCAACGGGTACATGGCGGTCGCGCACAGGTGCGTTCCTACAGCGCCGGGGTCAGCTTGTGATCCGTCGCGCCAGATCGGCCTCGATCTTCTCCGGCGTATCCGTCGGCGCGTAGCGCTTGACGACCTGTCCCTCGGGATCGACCAGGAACTTGGTGAAGTTCCACTTGATCGCCTCGCTGCCGAGCACGCCCCTGCCCTCGCGCTTGAGCCAGCGATAAAGCGGATGCGCACCGGGCCCGTTGACCTCGACCTTGGCGAACAGCGGGAAGCTCACCTCGTAATTGAGGCTGCAGAACTGGCGGATCTCCGCCTCACTGCCCGGCTCCTGGTGACCGAACTGGTCGCAGGGGAAGCCGAGCACGGTCAACCCGCGCTCGCGCCATGCGCGGGACAGCGCCTCCAATCCGGCGTATTGTGGGGTGAAACCGCACTTGGAGGCGACGTTGACGATCAGCAGCCAGCGCCCGCGCCAGTCGGCTAGCGAGCGCTCCTGGCCGTCGATATCGCGCGCGGAGAAGTCGTAGACGCTGCTCATGCAAAGGCTCCCATAAGGTGTCGGCCAGTCTACGCCGGCCGCGGCATATGCACATGAGCGATGGTCATTTCCCGCCAGGCACCCCCAGGACGATGCTGCCATGATGCACCTGATCCTTTCCGCCCTGGTCGCGCTCGCCACGCTCGTGCTGCTGGCCTACGCGGCATGCCGCGAGGCGCCGCGCCGGCAGGTGCGCGTGCGTGCGCGGCGCGATCGACACATCGGGCCGTAGCTCGCCTCAAGCCTCCGGCGGAATGTCGAACACCTGCCGCAGGTAGGTGACATAGGCCGCGTCGTCGCACATGTTCTTGCCGGGCGAATCGCTGAGCTTGGCCACCGGCTGGTCGTTGCAGCGGACCATCTTGATGACGATCTGCAGCGGCGTGGGCCCGACATCGTTGGTCAGGTTGGTGCCGACGCCGAAGGCGAGCTGGCAGCGCCCGCGGAAATGGCGGTAGAGCTGCATCACCCGCGGCATGTTCAGCGCGTCGCTGAACACCAGGATCTTGGTGCGCGGATCGACGCGGTTGGCGCGGTAATGCGCCAGCACCTTCTCACCCCAGTCGAACGGATCGCCCGAGTCGTGCCGGGTGCCATCGAAGAGCTTGCAGAAATACATGTCGAAGTCGCGCAGGAACGCGTCCAGGCCGTAGACGTCCGACAGCGCGATGCCCAGGTCGCCGCGGTACTCCTTCGCCCAGGTTTCCAGCGCCACGCGCTGCGAATCGCGCAGCCGTGGCCCCAGCGCCTGGTGTGCCTGCAGGTATTCGTGCGCCAGCGTGCCCAACGGGGTGAGGCCGAGCTTCCACGCCATCCAGACGTTGCTGGTACCGGCCAGCTGCTCGCCCAGGCCATCGCGCAGGGTGCGCACCACCTCCTCGTGCCATTCGCGCGAGAAACGCCGGCGCGTGCCGTAGTCGGCGATGCGGCAGTCGGCGTACTCGGGGTCCGCGCGCAGCAGCTCGATCTTGGCCCTCAGGCGTGCGCGGCCTTCGGCGAGGTCGAGGCCAGGCCGGGTGTTGCGGAAATAGACCTCGTTGACGATCGCCAGCAGCGGGACCTCGAACAGGATCGTGTGCAGCCACGGGCCGCGGATGCGGATCTCGATCTCGCCGTTGGCCGCTGGCGAAGGCGCGATCTCCACGTACTTGGCGTTGAGCTGGAACAGCCCCAGGAAATCGACGAAGTCGCTCTTGATGTAACGCCAGCCACGCAGGTAGTCGAGCTCCTCGGGCGTGAAGCGCAGACGGCACAGCGCGTCGAGCTCGGCGCGGATCTCGTCGATGCAGGGCACCAGGTCGATGCCCGGATTGCGGCACTTGAAGCGGTATTCCACGTGCGCAGCCGGATAGTGGTGCAGCACCACCTGCATCATCGAGAACTTGTACAGGTCGGTGTCGAGCAGGGACTGGACGATCATGCGCTGGCCTGGCCGGACCCGGCGCGGAGCCGGATCGGAACACGCATTATCCCCGCGCCGGTGCCAGCGCGGCGAGTTGCGCGTCGATCGCGCGCACGAAGGCATCCGCACCCGGCCAGCTGGTGATGCGGCCGAGCTTGCGCGTGCCGGCAAACACGATGAACGCCGGGATGCCGTGCAGGCCGAAGCGGGTGGCCATGCCGGGATCCTCGTAGACGTTGTCGTGGAGCCAGCGCACGCGCGGCCACTGGAAGCGCTCGCGTGCCAGCAGCATGGCGCGCTTGGCGATGTCGCAGTTGGGGCAGTCGCGGCCCCACAGGAACAGGATGGCCAGGCCATCGACCGGTTCGGCCAGCGCGGCATCCAGCTCGGATTCGCGCACGAGGCGCATCGGCAACTGCTCGAAGAAATGCGGAACGGTGGTGTCGGCCATGGTCCCGAGTTTGGGGCGTGGGCGACAGGTGCCAAGGTGCGGCGCGGGCATGCTCAGGTGTCGCGTCGATTCCGCTCCGCTCGAAGCTCATCCGTCTGCCTCCGCGGGCGAGCGGGACGACAAGGCGACCAGCTTGCTGCACACGTTGAGCGCAGGCCGAGGCGACGTCGAAGTCGACGGTCCTTACTCGCTCGCAGGCCCGGCCGGCTTCGCGGCAGCGAGGCGTTCGAGCGCCCGCGTCCGCTCGGCCACGGGCTTGCCCGCCAGCGCACCTGCCGCGGCATAGAACGCGCCCCAGTCGCGCTCCGCACGCTCGAACAGCACCGCGAACGCGCTGGTCCAGCGGTCGTACAGGCCGAAGGGAAGCAACTTGGCGTTGTTGATCGGCGCAGCCACCCAGGCGTCGTAACGCGCGTCACCCGACCCGCGGCTGTCGCGCCACTGCGCATAGCGACGGCGGAACGCCTCGATCTCCGCCTGCTTGCCGCGCGCCAGCGAAGCCCGGTCGTCCGTGCTTGCGTACAGTGCCTTGAGGCGTTCACGCAGGTCCAGCACCAGCGTGGTGAAGCCCTGCTCCATCGCCTGGTCGCGTGGATCGGGCGGCGGCAAGCCACGCGCCTTGCGCCACTCGCGCAGGCCCTCCTGCTCGACGAAGCTGGCAAACGATTCGTTGAAGGCCGTGTCGCCCTTGACGTACAGCCGCTGGTGCGCGAGCTCGTGGAAGACGGTGCCGGCCAACTCATCGTCGTCCCAGCGCAGCATGCTCGAGACGATCGGATCGGCGAACCAGCCCAGCGTCGAATAGGCCGGCACCGGCCCGATCCACACGTCATTGCCCTGCGCCTTCAGCTCCGCCGCGCGAGCCTGCGCCCGGGCCTGCTCGAAGTAGCCCCGGTAGGCCACGCAGCCGGCGATCGGGAAGCACTGCGGCAGCGCCTCGACCGAATACGGCGGGGTGGCGAACACGTTCCACGCCACGTAGGGCCGATGCAGGTCCACGTAGCTGGTGTAGCTGCGATTGTCGGGAAGCCCCAGTACGGCGGAGGCGAACCGCCGGGCCTGGGCGGCCAGGCGCAGGCGGCCGGCCAGCTGCGGAGCGGTGGCCGGGTCGCGCACCACCTTGGCGATCGGCCGCCGGTGCATGAGCAACGACGCCTGCCCATGCGCGACGTGGGCGTAATAACGCAGGCTGCCGCAGCCGCCGAGCAGAAGACACAGCGCGACAGTAGCCAGGCGCGCGGTGCGCCCGCGAAGAGACGGAAAAGGCATGCCGCGATTGTGCCAAGCGAACGCTTCCGGCACGAGGCGCGGCTATCGCCGGTCAGTCGCGATCGTGGCCGCGCCGCCCGCGCCAGTCGCCCCGGTCATGGCCGCGGTCGTCGCGCCCATGCCATTCGCGCCGGCCATGCCGTTCGTCGCGATAGTCGTGCCGGTCGCGGCTCCAGTCCCGCCCGCGGTAGTGATGCGAGCCTTCGTACCAGGTGCCGCTGATGCCGACGCTCACTCCCGAGGAATAGCAGCAGCCGTAGCCGTAGCCGGGCCCGTAATAGCCGCCATAGCCGTAATAGTCCGGCTGGTAGATCACCGACGGACCTTCGCCGTAATAGGCGTCGCCCTGATAGCCGTTGCCGCGCACGTAACTGTACCCGGGGTCGTAATAGCAACCCGAGAGCGCCGCCGTGCCGAGCACCAGCGCCAGTCCTGCAAGCATGCGTTTCATGGGCTCACCTCCGTGACTGCTGTCACGCAGGCCACGCTAGTCGCGGCGGTTTGAATGCGCCCTTAAGCGCCGCGCCCGCGGATGCGCGGGCGCGGCGGGGTGCGGCGTCAGATCTTGGCGCCGCGCTGGCCGGTATGGACCGGGATGGTGGTCTTGGGCGCATCGCTGGGAAGCTGCGGGCTTTCCGGCGTATGGATGGCCGATTCACCGTGCGGCTGCGGCTGCCCGTCGGCGGGACGATCGGACGCCTGCCGGGTGCGATCCTGCTTGGCATCGAGCAGGGCCTGGATGTGCGCCACCGCCTCTTCCGGGCTGATGTGCTGGGTCGCCGGGGCCGCCTTGCGCGGAGCCGTGCCCTTGGGCGCGGCGGGCCTGGCGGCACCGGACCGGCTCGGCTTGCCCGCTGGAGCGGCTTTCTTCGCGGCCGGTTTGACCGCGGTCTTCTTTGCTGCCATGCCGCCGGACGCCGCCTTGCGGGCGGCCGTCTTCTTCGGCATGGCCCCGGTGGCCGTCTTCCTGACCGCGGTCGGGGAGGTCTTGCCCGTGGCGGCCTTCTTCGGCGCGGCTTTCTTTGGCGCCGCCTTGCTGGCGGAGGCCTTCTTCGGTGCCGCTTTCCTTGCGGCTGCCTTGCCCGGCGCCGCCTTGCTGGATGCCGCCTTCTTCGGTGTCGCCTTCTTCGCCGCCGTCTTGGTGGCCTGCGACTTCTTCGTGGCCGTGGACTTGCCGGCGGCCTTCTTCACGGCCGCGGATTTGCCGGTGGCCTTCTTGGCGGCGGGACGAGCGGCGGTGCGGTTGATCGGTGTCTTGATGCCGGCCCTGGCGGCGGCGGTCTTCTTCGTCGCCTTGCTGCCGGCGGCTGCCTTCTTTGCCGCGGATTTCTTCGCGGCCGACGTGCGGGTCGTTGCCATGCGTCCTCACTCCTGCGGTGGTCAGTGCAGCCTTGCCCGCATGCGCCACGCACCGGGCGAAAAGACCTGCACGTCCAGTATTGCGCGGGCATCCTCCGCTGTCATGCGCGATCGCGGCATGAAGCGCCGCGCGATTCAGGGTGCATGCGGTGCACGCAACGCGAGATCCGTCCGCTCGTGGCAGGCGAAGACACCGCGCTTGGCGTCGTAGTCCCAGCGCTCCGCCGCGCAGGCATCGGCGGCCACGCGATGGAGCACGTTGACCGAGTTGGGGATGCCACCGCGTACCCGATGCGACACCGCGGTGCCGGCCTGCACCACCCACAGGGGGCGGCCGCCACGCTCCGGCAAGGGGCGGACGTAAGGCAGGTGGATGTGCCCCCCCAGCACTAGCTGCGCACCGGCCGCCGCCCATGCATCGGCCGCCTGCGCGTGCCCGCGCAGCAAGTTGCTCCGGTCGGATGCCTCGATCACCGCCATCGGCTGGTGCACCACCACCACCCGCAGCTGGCCCGGCGCCGCCTGGCGCAGACGCCCCGCCACCCGTTCGATCTGCGCCGGCGACACTTCGCCCTGCTTGTGGCGCCACCAGCGCGTGGTGTTGACCCCCAGCACCAGCCATTCGGGCGACGACCACGCCGGCTCCAGCTCCTGGCCGAAGGCGGCCGAGTAGCGTGCATAGGGCGCCCGCAGGCGGGCAGCCAGGGCGTACAGCGGGATGTCGTGGTTGCCGGGGATCGCCAGGAACGGCGCCGGCAGGCTGGCGACGAACGCGCGCGCCGCGGCGAACTGCGCCGGTCGCGCGCGCTGGGTCAGGTCGCCCGACAGCACCACCAGCGCCGGGCGGCGCTCATGCACCAGTTGCCGCAGCGCCTCCAGCACGGGCGCCCGCTCGGTACCGAAATGCGAGTCGGACATGTGCAGCAGCACGCTCACGGGCGCCGGTCCCGCGGTACCAGAAGCCGCAGTGGCTGAGGCGCGACCCGGAAGCGCAGCGGCAACGGCAGGCGGACGATCTCGCCGTCGATGGCGACCTTGATCTGCCGGCGTCGCGGCAGGGCCACCTCGAGCTCGGTGAAGGCGAAACTGTCGACTTTCTCCACGTCACCCAGATGGCCGAACAGCCCGCGCACCGCGGTGAAGATCATGTGCCAGCGCGCCAGCGGCGGCAGCACGATGCCGACCAGCGAGCCGCGGTCCACCTCGCCGGCCTGGGGAATGCCGATGCTCTCCAGTTGCAGGCGGTTGTCGCCCACGACCAGCGTGGTGCTGCGCCGAACCTGCCACTGGCCGTCCTCGCAGAGCGACAGGCGCAGGTCCGGGTAGTCGCCCAGCAGTGCCCGCAGCCCGGACAGCAGCGCGACCAGACGGTGCCGGCCGAAGCGGCGCTTGTCCAGCTCGCGCCGCTCGAGCAGCTCGGGGTAGAGCCCGAGGCTCGCGTTCACCAGGAACACGCGCTCGTTGATCGTGCCCACCTGGACCGGCATTTCCGTCGCATCCAGCAGGCCGCGCATGCCCGCGCCGGCGTCGCCCTCGGGAAGGCGGTGGCAGCGACCGAAGAAGTTGAAGGTGCCTTGCGGCAGCACGCCCAGCGGCAACCCGCTCGGCAGCACGACCTGCACCACCGCGTTGATGGTGCCGTCACCGCCGACGACCACCACCGCACCGTCCTGGGCCCGCGCCGCCTCGACCGCCTGCCCCGCCAGCTCGCCGAGGTGCCGCGGATGTTTCGCGCAGAACAGCCGATAGGAGCGTCCCGCAGCGTCGAGCGTGCTGCGGATGGCCGCCTCCGTGGCACCGGCATCGCCGCTGCCCGAGCGGCGGTTGAGCACCACGAAGAACGGTCGTTGGCGATCTGGCGTCGTGGGCATGGACCTCCCTACATGCGTGGGTTGGAAAGCTCCGCAAGGAAGTGAGTGAACACCCTGGGCTCTATCAGCAGGGTGAAGACCACGCCGAAGGCCGCGCCCCACAGATGCGCGCTGTGGTTGATGTTGTCGCGGCCGGCGCGGTCCATGTAGATGGAGTAGCCGACGTAAAGCACGGCATACAGCACGGCCGGCATCGGCAGCACGAACACGATGATCTTCGACCAGGGCGCCAGCAGCACGTAAGTGAACAGCACCGCCGAAACCGCCCCCGAGGCACCCAGGCTGTGGTAGTTCGGGTTGCGGCGGTTCTTGATGTAGGTGGGGAGGATCGAGACGACCAGCGCGGCGATGTAGAACAACACGAAACCCAGCCGGCCCAGTTCAGCGGAATAGAACTGCTCGATCAGCCGCCCGAAGAAGAACAGCGTGATCATGTTGAACAACAGGTGGCCGAAGTCCGCGTGCACCAGCCCGTACGTCACCAGGCGGTGGTACTCGCGATGGCGCTGGATCGCAGGCGGCCAGAGGATCAGGTCGTCCAGCAGCTTCGGCCTGTTGAAGGCCAGGAACGAGACGACGCAGGTGATGGCGATGATGGCCAGGGTGATCATGAGCGCTGGGGCTTCCTGAGCAACGGGCGGACCGTCCATCTTGGCGTCACCCTTGCGCCTTGTCGACTCGCGCGGCCACGGGTGCGGCATCCGGGCGTATCATGCGCGCCTTTATCCGCCCGCTCCCCACGGACACGCATGGAACCGATCCGCTACCTGCATCTGGACGTCTTTGCTGCCACCTGCGGCGGCGGCAACCACCTGGGGGTGGTGACCGACGCGCGCGACTGGAGCGATGACGAGATGCAGCGTTTCGCGCGCTGGACCGCGCTGGTGGAAACCACCTTTCTGCTGCCGCCGTCGACACGGCAGGCGAGCTACCGCGTGCGCATTTTCACGCCGCAGCACGAGATTCCCTTCGCCGGCCATCCAAGTGTCGGCAGCGCGCACGCGGTGCTGGCCTGCGGACTGGCACAGCCGGTCGATGGCCTGCTCTGGCAGGAATGCGGCGCCGGGGTGTTGCCGATCCGCGTCGAAGGCGAGGGTGAGTCGCGCGACCTGCTGCTGAAATCGCCCGGCGAGCGGGTGCTCGCCACCGGCCGTGATGCGCACCCTCTGCTGGAAGCCACGCTTGGCGGCATCGAGCTGGGCATGCTGCCGCCGGCGCTGGTCGACGGCGGGCGCCGCTGGTGGCTGGCCGAGGTCGCCGACGAGGCGGGCCTGCGTGGCTGGCTGCCCGACCACAGCGCCATCGGCGCGCTGGCCCGCGCCACGGGCAGCATGGGCCTGTGCGCATTCGCACGCAGCGCGTCGGGTCACTACCAACTGGTGGTGCGCGCCTTCCCCGCCGGCGTGGGTATCGTCGAGGACCCGGCTTCGGGCGCCGCCAACGGCCTGATCGCCGCGTACATCGCCCAGGCCGAGCCGCACGGTGCGCTGGCGCGCGGCTATGCGATCAGCCAGGGGCGCGAGATGGGCCACGACGCGCGCCTGCTGGCACGCATCGAGCCGGACGCGATCTGGGTCGGTGGGCGCGCACGCACGGTCGTCGACGGCCTGCTGCACTGGAACGGCGCGTGAGCGGCGCGCCGCAGATCTGGGTCGACGCGGACGCCTGCCCGGGGCCGATCAAGGAGATCCTGTTCCGCGCGGCCGAACGTGCGCAGGTGATGGTGACGCTGGTCGCCAACCAGATGCTGCGCACGCCGTCCACGCGCTGGGTGCGGGCGATCCAGGTGGCCGGCGGGTTCGACGTGGCCGACAACGAGATCGTGCAGCGACTGGCCGCGGGCGACCTGGTGGTGACGCAGGACATCCCGCTGGCCGCGCAGGCCATCGACAAGGGCGCGCTGGCGCTGCACCCGCGCGGCGAGCTGTACACGCGCGAGACCATCGCGCAGCGGTTGTCGATGCGCAACTTCATGGACGAGCTGCGCGGCGCCGGCGTGGATACCGGCGGCCCGGCGGCGTTCCATGCGCGCGACCGGCAGGCCTTCGCCAACCAGCTCGACCGCTGGCTGCAGCAGCGCCGAAGAGCTTGTAAGTGAGCGTAGGGTGGGCTTCAGCCCACCGACCTTGATCACCAGCGAAAGCCGGTGGGCTGAAGCCCACCCTACGGTCCATCGAGGTGTGCGCGGCGCGCGGCGACCTGCGCCAGCGCCGCCCAGTCCAGCCCCTCGCCGCCGCCGGCCAGCGCTTCGATCAGCGCATCGCGCACCACGCCGGCGAACGGCAGCGGCACCCGGGCCGCCTCCCCCGCGGCGAGCGCGAGGTTGACGTCCTTCAGCCCCAGCGGCAACGCGAAGCCCGGCGGTGCGTAGCGCTCTTCGGCGATCAGCCGTCCGTAGCCCTGGTAGGCCGGCGCGGCGAACAGGGTGTTGGTCATGATCTCCAGGAAGTCGGCCGCGCTGACGCCATGTGCCCGCGTCAGCGCGCTGGCCTCGGCCATGCTTTCGATCGCCGAGGCGAGCATGAAGTTGCCGGCCAGCTTCACCACGTTGGCGCGCTCGGGCGCCTCGCCGACGGGCCACAGCCGGCTGCCCAGCACCTCCAGCAGCGGTCGCACCGATTCGACCAGGTGCGGGTGGCCCGCCACCACGATGTTGAGCTTGGCCGCCGCGGCCATGTCCGGTCGACCGAACACCGGCGCGGCGACGTAGCCCAGCCCGCGCTCCGCGTGCGCCTGGGCCAGCTCGCGTGCCAGCGCCACCGAGATGGTGGCGTGGTTGACGTGCACGGTGCCGCGATCCATCTCGTCCAGCACGCCACCGTCGAGGAACACCTCGCGCACCGCCTGGTCGTTGGCCAGCATGCTGTGCACGACCTGGCCCTGCACCGCCCGCCCGGGCGTGCGCGCGACCTTGGCACCGAGCGAGGCGAGCGGCTCGGTGGGGCCTTCGGAACGGTTCCACACGGTCAACGCGTGGCCTGCGGCGAGCAGGTTGCTGGCCATGGCGCTGCCCATGGCGCCGAGTCCGAGGAAGCCGATGTTCATGGGAAGTTCTCCTGGTGGAGCGGCCGGTTAATGGAACACCGGCGGTGTTGAAGGCATGCAAACGCGACGCGCCGGACCGGCTTCAGCCCACCGGGCGTCTGGCGCCCCGGAACGGTGGGCTCAAGCCCAGCCTGCGGTTCCAGCGCTCACGCCACCTCGCCGGCGGCATGGCCCGATGCCCACGCCCACTGGAAGTTGTAGCCCCCCAGCCAGCCGGTCACGTCGACCACCTCGCCGATGAAGTACAGCCCCGGCACGAGCTTCGATTGCATGGTGCTGGAGGACAGGCCGTCGGTATCCACGCCGCCGAGGGTCACCTCCGCGGTGCGGTAGCCCTCGGTACCGCTGGCGACCAGCGGCCAGTCGTTGATGCGGGTGCCGATCGCGGCCAGCTCCGCCTCGCGGTACTGGCGCATGGGGCGGTTGCCGAAGTCGAGCTCGCACAGGCGCTGGGCGAGCCGTTTCGGCAGCACGTCGCCCAGCACGGTCTTCAGTTCGGCCGCCGGGCGTGCCGCGCGCTGGGCAGGCAGCCAGTCCGCGGCGTCGCGGTCAGGCAGCAGATCCAGCCGCAGCTCCTCGCCCGGGTGCCAGTAGGAGGAAATCTGCAGGATCGATGGCCCACTGACGCCGCGATGGGTGAACAGGAGCCCCGCACGGAACGCCTGCCGGCCGCAGCGCGCCTCGGCCGCCAGCGCCACGCCGGCCAGCTCCGCGTAGCGCTCCTGATGTTTGCCGCTCAACGTCAGCGGCACAAGCCCGGCACGCGTGGGCAACACGGCGTGGCCGAACTGGCGCGCCAGTTCGTAGCCGAAGCCGGTGGCGCCCATGCTCGGAATCGACAGCCCACCGCTGGCCACCACCAGCGCCTGGGCATGCACTTCACCGCGCGCCGTGGCCACACTGAAACCGGCCTCGCCGTGGCGCACGCGTTCCACGGCGCAGCCGGTCTCCACGCGCACGCCGGCGGCCGCGCACTCGTCCAGCAGCATGCGCACGATCTGCTTGGAGGAGTCGTCGCAGAACAACTGGCCGAGCTCCTTCTCGTGGTAGGCGATGCGGTGCTTCTCCACCAGCGCGATGAAGTCGGCCGGCGTGTACCGAGCCAACGCGGACTTCGCAAAGTGCGGGTTGGCCGACAGGTAGTTCGACGGCGTCACGCCCAGGTTGGTGAAATTGCAGCGCCCGCCGCCGGACATCAGGATCTTCTTGCCCGGCTTGTTGGCGTGGTCGAGCACCAGCACGCGCCGGCCGCGCTGGCCGGCGGTGATCGCGCACATGAGGCCGGCGGCACCTGCGCCGATGATGAGGACGTCGGTTTTCATTCAATGGCAGGGAGCGCGCACCGGGCGCTGGCCGCACATTATCGCCGAGCGCTTACACTTTGACGCTTTCCAACCCGATCAGGTGCCCACCATGCCTTCCTTCGACGTCGTCTCCGAAGTGGACAAGCACGAACTCACCAACGCGGTCGACCAGGCCAACCGCGAGCTGGCCAACCGCTTCGACTTCAAGGGTATCGACGCCAGCTACGAGCTGGACGGCTACGTGATCACCCAGCGCGCGCCCAGCGATTTCCAGCTGCAGCAGATGCTCGACATCCTGCGCGGCCGGCTGACCAGCCGGAAGATCGACATCCGCGCACTGGACGTGGCCGAGCCGGAGGTGAACCTGGGCGGTGCGCGGCAGAAGATCACCGTCAAGCAGGGCATCGAGCAGCCGGTGGCCAAGAAGCTGGTGGCCGAGCTGAAGGCGGCCAATCTCAAGGTCGAGGCGCAGATCAACGGCGACAAGCTGCGCGTGACCGGCAAGAAGCGCGACGACCTGCAACTGGCGATCGCCCAGCTGCGCAAGTCCGAGGTCGAGTTGCCGCTGCAGTTCGACAACTTCCGCGACTGAGTGCGACCCTTCTCGCAGCAGTTGCCTGCCTACGCGCCCTGCCCGGCCACGATGTTCACGCTGACCGCCACGATGAACACGTTGAAGAAGAAGGCGATCACGCCGTGCACCAGCACCATCCGGCGCAATTCGCGGCTGGTGACCTGCACGTCGGACACCTGGAAGGTCATCCCGATCACCACGGCGAAATAGGCGAAGTCCCAGTAATCGGGCTCGCCGCCTCCGGGAAAGTCCAGCCCTTTGTGCTGCTCGCCGTAGCCGCCGTAGTAGCCGTGTGCGTAATGCAGCGCGAACAGCGTGTTGAGGAAGCCCCAGCTGAGCATGATGCTCGCGGCCGCCACCACGATGGCGGGCAGCCCGCCGGTCTTGCCCGCCTCCAGTTCGGTGCCCAGCGCCACCAGCACCACGGTCGAGATCGCCACCCCGCTCCACAGGATGCCCCAGCGCCCGGCGTCCTCGCGGCGTGCCTTCTCGCGCATGCTGGTGGGCGTCGCCCGGTGGAACTCGCGCAGTTGCAGGCCGATGAAGGACAGCGCGCCGGCGTCGAAGCCGAGCAGGAACGCCGGCGCCGGATGCATGCCCAGCCCCCACGCCCCGACGGCCACCACCAGCAGCGCCACGCCGCCGAGGAGCAGCGAGGGCCGCGCGCGCAACGCATGGACGAGCCCGTGGCGGCGATGCCGCTTGCCGTTGGGGTGGGAATCGCTCATCGGGCCTCCTGCGACCGCGCGCCGGCGCCAGTGTGGCCGAGGCCGCACGGCGGGCACAACGGCGGGAGCGCCCGATCAGGCCTGCAGATCGGCAAACTCGGGATGCCGGCGCAACCAGGCCGCGGCATAGCCGCAGGCGGGCACGACGGTCCAACCCTGGGCGCGCGCGGCTTCCATCGCGGCCTGGGTCAGCGCCGAGGCGATGCCGCGGCCTTCCACGGCGACCGGCACGCCCGTGTGGGTGATCGTCATCACCTTGCCGGACAGGCGGTAATCCAGTTCGCAATGCTGGCCGTCCACCACGGTTTCGAAGCGCTGGGCCGAGGGATCGTGCCGGATGTCGAAGCTCATGCCGATGCTCGCCGATGGAAAGCCGGAAGCTTACGGCTGGCGCTGGCAAAACGCGCGTGAAGCGGTCGCCGGCGTGCGTTCGCGTGGCCTGCATGGCGCGGCGCCCACACTGCCCCGTCCATCCGAGCCCGAGGGAAACGCCATGAAGAAATCCGCTTCCGCCACCTGGACCGGCGGCCTGAAGGACGGCCAGGGCACCATCTCCACGCAGACCGGCGTGTTGCGCGAGGCACCGTTCGGCTTCGCGTCGCGCTTCGAGGACGGTCCCGGCACCAACCCGGAGGAACTGATCGGCGCCGCGCTGGCCGGCTGTTTCTCGATGGCGCTCTCGCTGGGCCTGGGCAACGCCGGGCTGACGCCGGAGCGGATCGAGACGAGGGCGCAGGTGACGCTGGACAAGCAGGGCGACGGCTTCGCCATCACCACCATCGCGCTGAACTGCCGTGCCCGCGTGCCGGGCAGCGATGCCGACACGTTCCAGCGCATCGCGCAGGAGACCAAGCAGGGTTGCCCGGTGTCCAAGGTGCTGCGCGCCGACATCGCGCTCGACGCCGCGCTGGAAGGCTGACGGCAGAGAAGGCGCAAGTGGCTTGAGCCACCGCGGTCGCACGGGAAGATGGGCCGAGAGCCCGCCGGCGGATCAGGCCAGCAGGCGCCGCCCGACCAGCGCCGGATCGGATGCCATCACCCGGTTGCGGCCAGCGTGCTTGGCCGCGTACAGCGCCGCGTCGGCGCGCTGCAGCAGGGCCCCCACGTCGCTCTCGCCGGGCTCGGTCGCCGCGGCGCCGATCGATACCGTCAGCTGCAGCAGGTGCCCGTCCACCAGCAGTGGCGTGGACTCGACCGTGCCGCGGATGCGCTCGGCCAGCACCAGTGCCTGCTCCAGGCTGGTGTCGGGCGCCAGCACCACGAATTCCTCCCCGCCGATGCGCCCGATCACGTTGCCGGCGCGCAGCGTCGCCCGGATGCTGCGCACCAGCGCCAGCAGCACCTTGTCGCCACCGCCATGGCCGAAGCGGTCGTTGACGCTCTTGAAGTGGTCCGCATCGATCATCAGCACGCCCATCGAGCGCCCCCCGCGATTGGCCTGGGACAGCATCTGGGTCGCGTTCTCGGTCAGCGCCAGGCGGTTCTTCACGCCGGTGAGCGGATCGACCCGCGCCAGCTGGTGCAGCTCGCGCTGCAGCGTCTCGTTGTAGAGCAGCAGGAAGCCGATGCTGAGGAACAACGGCTGCATGCCCGACAGCAACACGTAGATGTAGTTGACGGTGCTGGGCTGGATGATGTCCCCCGGCGGGTTCAGGTCGAACCACAACTGGCCGTTGCGCCAGACCAGCAGCAGCGCCGCGGCGGCGTTCATGACCACCAGCGCCACCCGCGCCCGGGAACTGTGCCGCGGCCCGCCGCGCAGCAGTGCCTGCATGCGTAGCGCGATGTCGGCCAGGATCGCGGCCGAACCCCACAGCACGCGCATGCGGTAGTCCGCCTCGACCACCCCGAACCAGGCCACCCCCAGCCAGCCCACCACGCCGATCGCCAGCGCAGTGCGCCAGCGCAACGATTCACCCAGCAGCATGCGCAGCGCGACCACCGACATGCCCTGCGCCATCAGGTTGAGCGCGTTGCCGCCCAGCACCAGCTGCGCCGGGTGCACCCAGGCTTGCGCCGCCAGCATGCCCCAGGCAGCCGATTCGACCGCCAGTGCCCCGGCGCGCATCTTCAGGCTGGTGCGTGCGGCGCCGGGGCCGCCGTGCGTGCCGGCCCACAGCAGGATGGCCAGCACCAGCGACTGGACGGCACTGATCAGCGACAGCGTTTCGATATGCATGGGCATGCTGGGCTCTCCCCGCGCCCGAACGTGACGATGGCTCCCGCCCTGATATCGCGTGTCCGCGATGGCGCTCCTTGCCCGGTCGTCGCCCGTCGTATCGGCGCTGGCTGGCGCGACTTTAGCGTTGACAGCGCCCCCAGGTCCGCTACTTTCCACGCAAAAAGCCCAAACGGACGCGGAATGGCCACCCTGATCCCGACCCTCAACAGCTGCCTGCCCCGCATGACCGCGGGCGAGAAGCGCTTCGCCCAGCGGCTGGAACAGAAGCTGGAGGACGACTACCTGCTCTGGTACGACGTGCCGGTCGGCCTGAAGCAGCGGCGCCCGGACTTCGTGGTGTTCCACCCGCGCCGCGGGCTGCTGGTGCTGGAGGTGAAGGACTGGAAGGCCGAGACCATCCAGCACGCCGACAGTACGCAGTTCACGCTGGTCACCGAGCGTGGCCTGGTGAAGGAGAACCACCCACTGCTGCAGGCGCGCGCCTATGCACTGGAGATCGGCGTGGTGCTCGAGCGCGACCCGGCGCTGCGCTTCCCGCCGGGGCACCGCCATGCCGGCAAGATCATCATGCCGTGGGCGTGGGGCGTGGTGCTGTCCAACATCAGCCGCAAGCAGTTCGAGGACGGCGGGCTGGAGGCGGTGATCCCGGCGCACCTGGCGATCTGCCGCGACGAGTTCTACGAATCGGTCGAGTCGGAGGATTTCCAGGAGCGGCTGTGGGCGATGTTCCCCTACGCCTTCCCGGTTGCGATGACGCTGCCGCAGATCGATCGCGTGCGCTGGCACCTGTTCCCCGAGCTGCGGGTGGAGGCCGGCAGCGGCCAGTTCGGCCTGTTCGGCCCGACCGACGCGGCGGTGCGGCCGCTGCAGATCCCCGAACTGGTCAAGGTGATGGACGCACAGCAGGAGCAGCTGGCGCGCTCGCTGGGCGACGAGCACCGGATCATTCACGGCGTCGCGGGCTCGGGAAAAACCATGATCCTGGGTTTCCGCGCCATGCAATTGGCGCGGGCGATGAACCGGCCGATCCTCGTGCTCTGCTACAACAAGACGCTCGCCGCGCGGCTGGAACAACTGATCGGCGAGCGCGGGCTGGCCGAGAAAGTGCAGGTCTACAACTTCCACAAGTGGTGCCACAAGATGCTCACGGCCTACCACGTGGAATTGCCGCCGAAGGGCGCGGACGGGTTCTTCGCGCAGATGGTCGAGCGGGTGATCGCCGGCGTCGACAAGGGCCAGATCCCGCGCTTCCAGTACGGCGCGGTGCTGGTCGACGAAGGCCACGACTTCGAGCCGGACTGGTACAAGCTGATCGTGCAGATGATCGACCCGGCGACCAATTCGCTGCTGGTGCTCTATGACGACGCGCAGAACATCTACGGCAAGGCCGACCGGCGCAAGGTGAGCTGGAAGAGCCTGGGCATCCAGGCGCAGGGCCGCACCACCATCCTCAAGCTCAACTACCGCAACACGCTGGAGATCCTGGCGGTGGCGCGTGGCTTTGCCAACGAACTGCTCATCGAGCGTGACGACGACGGCGACGGCGTGCCGCTGGTGGCCCCGGAGAGCGCCGGCCGCCGCGGCCCGGTGCCGGAGCTGATCCGCGTGGAGACCGCGCCGGCCCAGCTCACGGTGCTGATCGCGCAGTTGCGTGACGAACAGGCGCACGGCCGGCCGTGGTCGGAGATGGCGGTGATCTTCCGCAACCAGTGGGAGGGCGAGAAGCTTGCCGAGGCGCTGGAACGCGAGGGGATTCCCGCGCGGCTGGCCGAGGGCCGCGGCAAGGGCGCGCTGTTCGCCGTCGGTGACACGGTGAAGCTGGTCACGATGCATTCGAGCAAGGGGCTGGAGTTCCCGTTCGTGATCATCCCGGGCCTGGGGTCGTTGCCCAAGGAAGGCAAGGACGAGGCCGAGGAGGCGCGCCTGCTCTACGTGGCGATGACGCGCGCCACCGAGCGGCTGGTGCTGATCCACCACGACGACTCGGTGTTCAGCAAGCGCATCCGCGACGCGATCAACCAGGTGCAGGACCAGTTGGTCGCCCTGCCGGCCTGAGGATCGCGCTCCGGTCGCCCCCATCCGCCCTTCGGGCACCTTCCCCCGTGAACGGGGGAAGGATCGAACATGCGACCAACGTCGCACGCGGAGCCACCTGAGTAAGCCTTCCCCCGTTGAACGGGGGAAGGTGCCGACAGGCGGATGGGGGAAGCCTTGCCCCGGCCCCCCATGCCTTTGGGCACACCCCTCAAGCCCCACCACCCGCTAGGCTGGCCGTTTCCGCAACAAGGGGAATCACCGTGCGCAAGACTCTCCAGGCCACCCTGCTGGCCGCCTCGCTGCTGGCCGGCCTCGCCGCCCCCGCCGTCGCCGCCGACAAGCCCGCCGCCGAGGCCAGCCAAGGCGACTTCCACCTGCCGCCCTTCCCCGCCGACGCGCACACCCGGCAGACCGCGCAGATCGACGGCCGCACGCTCAAGTACACCGTCACCGTCGGCTCGCTGCCGGTACGCGACGAAAAGGGCAATACGGTCGCCGAGGTGGTCTACACCGCCTATACCATGGGTGGCGGCGATCGCCCGGTGACCTTCGCGCTCAACGGCGGGCCCGGTGCCTCCTCGGTCTACCTCAACCTGGGCGCGATCGGGCCCAAGCGCGTGGACTTCGGCGTCGAGGGCGACAACCCGTCCGATCCGGCGACCCTGCACGACAACCCCGGCAGCTGGCTGCCCTTCACCGATCTGGTGTTCATCGACCCGGTCGGCACCGGCTTCAGCCGCGCGCTGGTGGACGACAAGAAGGCCACCGAGCTGTTCTACAGCACCGACAACGACATCAAGTACCTCTCGCGCATCGTCTACGACTGGCTGGTCAGGAACGGCCGCCTGCAGTCGCCCAAGTACCTGGTCGGCGAGAGCTACGGCGGCTTCCGTGGCCCGCGCATCACCGACTACCTGCAGACCCAGCTGGGCGTGGCGATGAAGGGCGTGGTGCTGGTCTCGCCCTACCTGGACCCGGCCGCCTCCAACGACGAGAACGTCTCGCCGCTGCCGTGGATGCTGACCCTGCCCTCGATCGCCGCGGCGCACCTGGAGCGCGAGCACAAGTTCACCCCCGAAGCGATGGCGCAGGTCGTCGAGTACACCCGTGGCGAATACGCCACCGACCTGATGCGCGGCCGCTCCGACCCGCAGGCAACCGAGCGGGTGATCAGGAAGGTCACCGAGCTGACCGGCCTGGACCCGCTGTTCGTGCGCCGCTCCGGCGGACGCATCGAGACGCAGGCCTACCTGCGCGAGGTGTACCGCGCCGAAGGCAAGCTGGGCAGCCGCTACGACTCCAACGTCACCGCCTGGGACCCGTTCCCGTACGCGCCGCGCCAGCGCACCGGCGACCCGATCCTCAACGGCATCATCGCGCCAACCACCACCGCGATGGTCGACTTCGTCACCCGGACCGTGGGCTGGAAATATTCGGGGCGCTACAACGCGCTGAGCTACGACGTGAACCGCCTCTGGCACGAGGACGACGACGCGATCGATGGCTCGGTTTCCCAGTTGCGCGAGTCGGTCGCCAACGACCCGGGCCTGCGCGTACTGATCGCGCACGGCTGGGACGATCTGTCCTGCCCGTTCATGGCCTCGGTGCTGATCGTCGACCAGATGCCCGCCATGGGCGATGCGACCCGCGTGCAGGTGAAGAGCTACCCCGGCGGCCACATGTTCTACGCCCGCCCGGACAGCCAGGCGGCGCTGTTGAAGGACGTCAAGGCGCTCTACGGCGCGCCCTGAGTGCGAAGGTGCCGGCTTCCTCGGGAGCCGCACCCGTACACTGTCGCCTGGCCATCAGGGATGATCCCATGCGATGCAAGCTGTTCTGCCGCAAATCCGGCTATTTCACCCGTCCGGAAGCCTTTGCCGACGTCCTGCAGCGGGAGGTCAACGACTGGCTGGCGGCGAACCCGTCCATCCGCGTGGTCCACGTTCTGCAATCGTCCAGCGGCGGTAGTCTTGAGCCCACCTCGGTCAACGTTTCGGTCTGGTACGAGGGCCAGTAACGCAGGCGACGCCCGCAGGACGCGATTCCCCAACCCAACCGCCGGTGCCGCCATGACCGAGCTGCTCACGCCCGATATCCTTGCCGCCCAGCCACTCGATCATGCGCACGCGCTTTCGGCGCGCTGCTACACCGATCCGCGCATGCCGGCACTCGACGCCAGGGCCGTGTTCGCGAAGAGCTGGCAACTGGTCTGCCACCAGTCGCAACTGGCCGGCGTGGGCGACCACCTGGTCACCGCCATCGCCGGCCTGCCGATCGTCGTGGTGCGCAGCGACGCCGCCACCATCCGCGCTTTCCACAACGTCTGCCGCCATCGTGCCGGCCCGGTCGCCAGCTGCGACGGCAAGGGCGCGACCGCCTTGCGCTGCCGCTACCACGGCTGGACCTACGGCCTGGACGGCGTGCTGCGCGGCGCGCCGGAGATGGGCCGCACGCCGGACTTCGACCCCGCCACGATCCGCCTGCCCGAGGCGCGCGTGCAGGTGTGGCAGGGCCTGGTCTTCGTCGCCACCGGCGACGCGCCACCGTTCGACGATGTCGTCCAGGGCATCGACGCCCGCCTGGGCGAAGGCCGCTCGCTGGCCGGCTTCGAGTTCCACCACCGCGCGAGCTGGGAGGTGGCCTGCAACTGGAAGGTGTACGTGGACAACTACCTGGAGGGCTACCACGTGCCACACATCCACCCGGGCCTCAACAGCGTGCTGGACTACCGCAGCTACGTCACCGAGACGGCGCAGTGGTACTCCTGCCAGTACAGCCCGCTGGAGAGCGCGGACGAGCTCTATGGCAGCGGCGAGGCGCTTTACTACTTCCTCTACCCCAACACGATGCTCAACATCCTGCCCGGGCGGCTGCAGACCAACCGCGTGCTGCCGTTGGGTGGGGACCGCTGCCGCGTGGAGTTCGACTTCTATTACGCGCCCGACCCGAGCGAACAAGCGCGCGTCAGGCGTGACCGCGACGTCGCCTTCAGCGACGAAGTGCAGGACGAGGACGTGACGATCTGCGAGGACGTGCAGCGCGGGCTGGCGTCCGGCTCCTACGAGAGCGGACGGTTGAATCCGCTGCGCGAGAACGCGGTCCACCACTTCCACGAACTGCTGCGCCGCGCCTACCGCGAGCACGCATGAACACCTCGCCAGCGGCTCCCTCCCCTGCTGGCAGGGGAGGGTTGGGGAGGGGTAGCCCGGGGCTCGCCGCAAGCTCACGCAACCCCCTCCCGGCCTCCCCCTGCAAGCAGGGGGAGGAGCAGGTCCGCTCAGCGCGGAGGAACTTGCATGCGCAGTAACACCAAACCGCTCGGCCAGCTGGCCCTGATTGCCCTGGTCGTCGGCAACATGATCGGCTCCGGCGTGTTCCTGCTGCCCGCGGCGCTGGCGCCGTACGGCGCGGCGAGCCTGCTCGGCTGGGCGCTGACCCTGGCCGGCGCACTGTTGCTGGCGCTGGTCTACGCCTGGCTGGCGCGCGCGATACGCAACCACGGCGGCGCCTACGGCTACGCGCGGCGTGCGTTCGGCGACCGCACCGGTTTCGTGGTGGCGTGGAGCTACTGGGTGTGCACCTGGAGCGCCAACGCGGCGATCGCGGTGGCCTTCGCCGGAAGCCTCGGCGCGCTGTGGCCCGCTGCCACCGCCACGCCGTTGCGCTCGGCCGCCTGCGCGCTGGGCGCGTTGTGGCTGTGCACCGCGGTGAACCTGGCCGGCGTGCGCGAAGCGGCGCGTGTGCAGATGCTGACCACGTTGCTGAAGCTGGTGCCGCTGGTGCTGTTCGGCCTGCTCGGGCTGGTCTGGGCGCACGCCGGCGCGTACCGCCCGTTCAATCCCAGCGGCCTGCCGTTGCTGGGCGTCGCCACGTCGGTCGCCGCGTTGACGCTGTGGGCCATGCTCGGCTTCGAGGCGGCCACCGTGCCGACCGGCGTAGTCCGCGACCCGGAACACACGGTGCCGCGCGCCACCGTGATCGGCATGCTGGTCGCGGGGCTGGCCACGATGCTCGCCTGCACCGTCGTCATCGGGTTGCTGCCGCTGGATGAACTGCGCCGCTCCGCCGCCCCCATGGTGGCTGCCGCGGCACGCGTGTGGGGCCCGGCGGCGGGCACCGCGCTGGCTGCCGTGGCGACGATCTCCTGCTTCGGCGCGCTCAACGGCTGGGTGCTGCTGCAGGCGCAGACGCCGTTGGCCGCGGCGCAGGACGGTCTGTTCCCGGCACGCTTCGCGCGGCTCGACGCGCGCGGCACACCGGCCTTCGGGCTGGTGCTGGGCAGCGGCCTGGCCAGTGCGCTGATCGTGGCCAACTACAGCCGCACGCTGGTGGCGCTGTTCACCTTCTCGATCCTGCTCTCCACCGCCACCACGCTGCTGCCCTACGTGGTGAGCGTGCTCGCCTGGTGGCGGATCGAGCCCACCGCGCGATGGTGGCGGCGGCTGATCGCCGGCGGCGCGCTGGCCTACGCGTTGTGGGCACTGGTCGGCACCGGCGTCGAATCGCTGCTGTGGGCCGGCGCGCTGGTGGCGATGGGCCTGCCGGTGCTGCTGTGCCAGCGCCGGCGCTCGGGCGTTCCGTAGACCCCGCCACGAATCGGCCACCTTCCTGAATGGACGGCCCCATGGCGGGTCTTCCGCGGACGTCCCGTGCACCCGGCCGTCGCTAGCCTGTGGCGGATGTATGGATTTTCCCGCACCGCCGACATGCTTCCCGTCCGCGAGTCGCCCGTCCGGCCGGCACGCGATGCGTGGATGGACAACGCCCGCCTGGCCCTGATCACGCTGGTGGTGTTCGGCCACAGCCTCGAGCCGCTGCGGGGGATCGCCGCGATCGACGCGCTGTACCGCTTCCTCTACCTGTTCCACATGCCGGCCTTCGCCTTCCTTTCCGGTGCGGTGGCGCGGACCGAGGTGGACGTGAAACTGCTCAAGCGGATCACCTTCCGCCTGCTGCTGCCTTACCTGCTGTTCCAGGCGCTGTATGCGCTGGCGGCGCAGACGCCGGGCTGGCCCGATGCCGGACCCAGGGGCGTCACCACGCCGTACTGGCTGCTCTGGTACCTGCCGAGCCTGGCGGCCTGGCGCCTGTTGCTGCCGCTGTTCATGCGCCTGCGCCATCCGCTCCTTCTCGCCTGCCTGTTCGCCTTGATGGCCGGCTGGGCGGACGACGTCGGGTATCGCATGTCGCTTTCGCGCACGGCGTCGTTCTTCCCGTTCTTCCTGATCGGCCACCGGTACGCGCCGGCGTGGCGCGAGCGCCTGCGCGGCCCGCTGGCGTGCACGCTGGCGCTGGCCACGCTGCTGGCGCTTGGTCGCGCGGCCAGCGCCGTGCCGGACCCGCGCTGGCTCTACGGCAGCAACGGCTACGCGGCGCTGGGTGTGGACGATGCCGCCGGCACGTTGTGGCGCGTGCTTCGGCTGGGTGCGGGCGTCGCCGGCAGCGCGGCGTTCCTGGCGCTGGTCCCGCGCCGCGAGTTCGCCGCCACGGCGGCGGGCGGGCGCAGCCTGCAGGCGTATCTCGCACATGGCTTCATCGTGAAGTTCGCGGTGGCCGCCGGCCTGTTCGCCTGGCTGGAGGCCGGCCAGCCGCCGCTGGCAAACGCGCTGGTGCTGTTGCTCGCCGCCTGGCTGCTGGTCCGCGTGCTGTCCAGCGTGCCGGCCGAGCGGCTGCTCGGCCCGCTGACCAGTCCGCAGTGGCTGGAGCGGTTCCTGTGGCGGGTACCGCCTGCCGGGGAGATCAAGTCACCGGTGCGGCCGCGGGCCTGAGCACGGCGACCTGCTGCTCCATCGTCCTGGACAGCTCCATCAGCCGGCGCGCGTAGTCCTGCAGGCGGCGGTCCTCGTCGCTCTTGGGCTCCCAGCGCGGCACCGGCGTCGGCTTGCCCCCGTCGGGGCTGTCCAGCGCCACGAACACCATCACGCAACTGGTCGCCAGCCGCTGTTCGCCCTTGCGCAGGTCCTGCGCCAGCACGTCGACCGCCAGGTGCATGCTGCTGGTGCCGGTATGGATCAGCCGCGCCCGCACGGTGACCAGGTCGCCGATCAGGATCGGTGCGATGAACTGGATGCCGCTGACCGACACGGTCACGCAGTACGCGCCGCTCCAACCCACCGCGCAGGCGTAGCCGGCCTGGTCGATCCATTTCATCGCCATGCCGCCGTGCACCTTGCCGCCGAAATTGACGTCGGTAGGCTGGGCGAGGAAGCGGAAGGTCACTTCGTTCTGCTGGCCGGGCATGGCGGTCCTGGGGTGTCGGAGGCAGCGCTCGATTATGCCTGCACGCGCGAGGCCCCGATGTCGAGCGCCATCGGGGTCGTGCGTACGCCCGCGGGCGAGAACCCTTCCGGGCCGGTGGCGACGAAGCCCAGGTGCTCGTAGACCGGCACCGCGAGGCGGGTGGCGTTGAGGGTGAACCGACGCGTGCCTGCGCGACGCACGGCATCGGCCATCGCACGCCGCCACAGGCGGGTGGCAATGCCGCGACCCTGGTAGCGCGTGCCGACGAAGAACTGCACCAGGTGGCTGTCGTCGCGCATGCCCGCGATACCCACGAGCACCTCGTCCAGCCAGGCCAGGTGGAAACGCTGGCCCTCCCGCATGCGCTCGCGCAGCACCCGCGTGCCCAGTCGCGCCAGCAGGGCCTGGCCGGCCTCGTGCGACTGGTCGGGCAGGATCCAGCGCCGTGCCACCCGGCGGGCGAGCAGACTGATCGCCGGCGCATCGTCGGGGCGTCCCAGGCGCAGGTGCAGGTCGGACATGGCTAGCCCTGTCATCGTCGGGCGACAGTGTGCGTCGCGTCCGAACGGTATGCCACACCCGGCTAGAGCGCCCCACCGAGCCACTGCCAGAGCAGCGCCACCACACCGCTCCCGAGCAGTACCCGCCCCATGCCGATCTTGAAACGCAGCATCGCCAGCATGGCCAGGGCCGCGATCACGGCCGACGGCCACTGCAGCGTTGCCCAGTGGGGGTGCTCCAGCCGCAATCCGCCGAACTGGCGCTCGTCCACGCGACCGAACACGGTGTGCAGGGTGAACCACACCGACAGGTTCAGCACCACGCCCACCACCGCGGCGGTGACCGCCGACAGCGCCGCATGCAGCGCCCGGTTGCTGCGCAGCGCCTCGATGTAGGGAGCGCCCAGGAAGATCCACAGGAAGCACGGCGCAAAGGTCACCCAAGTGGTCAGCACCGACCCGGCCACGCCCGCGGCCAGCGGCGACAGGCCAGCCTGGTGGTAGTAGGCGCCGAGGAAGGCGACGAACTGCACCACCATGATCAACGGCCCGGGCGTGGTCTCGGCCAGCGCCAGCCCGTCGAGCATCTGCCCCGGCGTGATCCAGTGGAAGCCGACCACGGCGCGCTGGGCGATGTAGGCCAGCACGGCATAGGCGCCGCCGAAGGTGACCACCGCGGTCTGGCTGAAGAACAGCCCCTCGCGCGCCAGCACGCTCTGGCGCCCGAACGCGGCGATCACCGCCAGCACCGGCAGCCACCAGATCGCCAGCCAGGCCAGCGCCACCCGCCACGCACGCGCGCCCGAAGGCCGCGTATGCGTCAGCCGCCCCTGCCCCAGCAGGCGGTCGATGAGGTAATCGGACGATGCATCGGCCGCGGCCGACGCCGGCGCCGGAAAGCTGCGCGGCGCCCACCAGCGCCCGAGCAGGCCCCACAGGCCGGAGCCGAGCACAATCAACGGAAACGGTACGCGGAAGAAGTAGATCGCCACGAAGGCCAGCGCAGCGATCGCCACCATCATGCGGTTCTTCAGCGCCTTGCGGCCGATCCGTATGACCGCCTCGACCACCACCGCCAGCACGGCCGCCTTCAGCCCCATGAAGATCGCCAGCACCAGCGGGACCTGGCCGTAGAGCGCGTAGACGATGCTCAGCGCCAGGATGGTGACGAAACCCGGCAGCACGAACAGCACGCCGGCGACCAGGCCGCCGGCGGTCCGATGCAGCATCCAGGCGATGTAGATCGCCAGCTGCGTGGCCTCCGGCCCGGGCAGCAACATGCAGTAATTGAGCGCGTGCAGGAAGCGCGCGTCGCTGATCCACCGCCGCGTATCGACCAGCTCGCGATGCATCAGCGCGATCTGGCCGGCCGGGCCGCCGAAGCTGAGCAGGCCGATCCTGGCCCACACGCGGGTCGCTTCGCGCAGCGAAACCGGCAGGCTGTCGACGTCGCTGGAAGACCGCTCGTTCATCGGCACAGGTCCGGCATGGGTGGGGACACGATCGGTTGGCCAGCGGTCCACCTCGCCCTGGCTCCCCAGCGGACACCGCCTGCGCCGCGGTGCACGACCGCAGTGTTATAAGCGCCGCATCCTACGCTGTGTGAAGCCTGGGAGGACGTTGCCATGCTCACCGAAACCCTTCGTCACCGGCCCCTCGTGGCGGGCCTGGTCCTGGCCCTCCTGATCACCGCGTCGACTGCCTGCGGCCGGGCGAAACCTTACCTGCCGCTCACCACGGTCGCCGATGCGCCGCTGACCGGCCGCACCACGCGCTGGGACTACGCGAGCCTGGACCCGGCCCATCACCTCCTGTTCCTGGCGCATCTGGGCGACGGCGTGGTGACCGTGTTCGATACGCGCCGCCGCAAGGTGGTCGCCGACATTCCCGGCGTCAGCCAGGTGCACGGCGTGCTGGCGATTCCCGGCCTGGATCGTGTCTATGCCTCGGCCACCGGCACGGACGAAGTGGTGGCGATCGACGCGACGGGCCTGAAGATCCTGGCGCGGATACCGACAGGCGATTACCCCGACGGCATGGCGTACGCGCCGCAGGTACACAAGCTCTACGTGTCCAACGAGCACGGTGGCAGCGATACGGTGATCGACGTGCGCAGCAACCGTCGCGTGGGCACCATCGCGCTCGGCGGCGAGGCAGGCAATACACAATACGACCCCGTGTCCGGACACGTGTTCGCCAACGTGCAGACGCGCGCCGAACTGGCCGAGATCGACCCGGCGACCGACAAGGTCGTCGCGCGCATCCGGCTGCCGGGCGCGCGGGGCAACCATGGCCTCTACATCGACGCCCCCGCGCGGCTGGCCTTCGTCGCCTGCGAGGACAACGCCACGCTGCTGGTGCTGGACCTGCGCAGCCGCCGCGTGGTCGCGTCGTTCGCCGTAGGTGAAGGCCCGGACGTGCTTGCCTACGACCCGGGGCCGGATTGGCTGTACGTCGCCAGCGAGTCGGGCGAAGTGGCGCTGTTCGAAGTGAAGGGGCGTCACGTCCGCGCCCTCGGCCGAGGCGTGCTCGGCCCGAACGCGCATGTCGTGGCGGTCGATCCGGCCACGCACCATGCGTATTTCCCGCTGAAGGACCTCGTGGGCAAGCCGGTCCTGCGTATCACCGCGCCGGCTGCCTCCCGGCAGGAGTCAGCGGCGTCCGCGCAGGTGCCGGACGCTGTCCTCCCACGGCGAGGCCTGCGGGTGCAGGCGCAACAGCCAGCAGCCGTGGATGTCGGCGCGGCGGGCGAAGTCGAACGGGATGCTGGCCGCACTCCAGTCCTCGATGGTGAAGCGCTCCTCCAATGCCCCCACGTCGAGCTTGAAGCGCCGGAAGTTGTTGGAGAACACCACCACGCCGTCGCTCGCCAGCCGGTCGGCGCAGGCCAGCAGCAGCGCCGCGTGGTCGCGCTGCACGTCGAAGTCCTCGGCACGCTTGGAATTGGAGAAGGTCGGCGGGTCGACGTAGATCAGCCCGTAGTGGCCGCGGTCCTGGCGCAGGAACGTCGTGGCGTCGGCCTGCACCAGTCGGTGCGCCGCGCCGGTGAAGCCGTTCAGTGCCAGGTTGCGCGAGGCCCACTCCAGGTAAGTGCCTGAAAGGTCCACGCTGGTGGTGTCGCGCGCGCCGCCGGCGGCGGCATACACGCTTGCCGTGGCGGTGTAGGCGAACAGGTTGAGGAAGCGCTTGTCGCGCGCCAGCTCGCGCAGCTTCCCGCGCACCAGCCGGTGGTCGAGGAACAGGCCGGTATCGAGGTAGTCGGTGAGGTTGACCAGGAAGCGCAGGCCGCCCTCCTCCACCTCGTGGAACTCGCCGCGCTGGTCGAAGCGGCCGTACTTGGCGCCGCCCTTGCCGCGCTCGCGGGTCTTCAGCGCAATGCGCTCGCGCGGCACGCCGAAGACGTCCCCGGCCACGCGCACGATCTCGCGCAGGCGCGTGCGGGCGACATCCACCGGGACGTCGGGGGGCGCGCGGTATTCCTGCACGTGCAGCCAGGGCTCGGCATCCGCGCGGCCATAGACGTCGATCGCGGCGGCGTACTCGGGCAGGTCCTGGTCGTAGGCGCGCCAGCAGAAGACGCCTTCGCGCGCGAGCCGCTTGCGCTGGTGGCGCACCGTCTTCTCGAGGCGGTTCTTCAGCATCTGCGCGCCGGGCGATAGCGGCTTGCGCTCGCGCGGTGCGCTGTCCTTCGGGCTCAGGACGAAAGTCAGCAGCACGGTTTCCAGTGCGCCGTTGTAGAGCGCATAGCGCTTGTCCGCGTGCAGGCCGAGCGCGTGGCCGAGTTCCGCATCGCCCGCCAGTACCGCCGCGCGCCAGCCGACGAAGCGTGTGCGCAGTGCATCGCCCAGCGCGCGATAGAGCTGCGGCATCTGCGCGCGGTCGCCCAGGCGCTCGCCATAAGGCGGGTTGGTGATCACCAGGCCGGTCGCCTGGCCGGGCGGCGGCGCGGCGTGCGCCACGTCGTGCTTTTCCAGCGTGAGAAAACCGGCCACGCCGGCTTCCTGGGCGTTGCGCTTGGCCACCTGCACCATGCGTGGATCGGCGTCGGCGCCGATGAAGGCCGCGCGCAGGCCGCGCAGGCCCGCCTCGGCCCGCTCGCTCGCCTCGTCGAGCAGGCCGCGCCACAACGCGATGTCGTGCTGCTTCCAGCCGAGGAACCCGAAGTACTCGCGGCGCAGGCCCGCTGCCACGTCGGCAGCCATCAGCGCGCCTTCGATCAGCAAGGTGCCCGAACCGCACATCGGATCGAGCAGCGCGCCGCCGTCGGCGTAGACCTGCGGCCAGTGCGCGCGCAGCAGCATTGCCGCGGCGAGGTTTTCTTTCAGCGGCGCCTCGCCCTGCTGCTCGCGCCAGCCGCGGCGGTGCAGCGGGGTGCCGGCCAGGTCGAGCGAGAGCGTGGCGCGATCACGCTTCAGGCGCAGGTTCAGGCGGACGTCCGGTTCCTCGGTATCCACGCCCGGGCGCGCGCCTTCGCGCTGGCGGAACTGGTCGACTACCGCGTCCTTCGCGCGCTGGGCGATGAACTGGCTGTGCGTGAGCTTGCTCAGCGCGGTATGCGCATCGACCGCCAGCGTGCCGTGCGGGGCCAGGTGCGCGGACCAGTCGATCGACTGCACGCCCGCGTAGAGCGCCTCGTCGTCGGCGGCATCGAACTCGGCCAGCGGCAGCAGGATGCGGCTGGCCAGTCGCGACCACAGGCAGGCGCGATAGGCGGTCTCCAGCGTGCCGGCGAAGCGCACGCCGGCGAGCGACTCGTGCGCCTCGGCGGCGCCGAGCGCGAGCAGTTCGTCGCGCAGCAGGTATTCCAGGCCCTTGGGGCAGGTGGCGAAGTAGTGGTTCATGCCAGCGCGTCGAGGAAAAGGGCGAACTGCTGTTCGATCACGGGAAGGCTGCCGCTCAGGCGGTGGTCGTCATCGAGCGTCAGCAGCGGCAATCGACGGCGCGCCGCGAACGCGTAGACGCCGTCCACCGCGCAGAGCTCGTCACGCCAACCGTGCACCAGCAGTGTGGGAACGTCATGGCGTACGTCCAGCGCACTGTCGACGCCCGGGATCGCCGGCGGCGTGGCCATCAGGAACAGCCCGGCAACCGGGTGCTGCAGCGAGGCCAACGCCGAGACGAACGCACCCATGCTGGAGCCCACCAGGACCGGCGGCACCTCGCAGGCCGCGATGGCGGCGCCGAGGCGCGCCAGTCTCGGCGCCACCGAACCGGCATGGCCGTGCACGTCGTCCTCGCGATAGTCGGGCCGCCGCGTGCGCCAGCCGCGTGCCTCGGCAAGCGCCGCCAGCGTGCTGACCTTGGTGGCCTCCGGACTGGAATCGGAGCCGTGCGAAAGAAGGATCGTGGCGCGCATCGCTCGGAACTCCGGACCGCCGTGGGACCGCGCATGATAGCCGGTGCCGTGCGAGACTTCCCTTCATGCCCGCGATCACCGACCAGCCGCTGCCCTACGTCGACCGCCTGCCCGAACGGCCCGCCGAGGCGGTGACGCTGGTGGTGATCCACTGTACCGAGCTGCCGGACCTGGCGACCGCGCGGGAGTACGGCGAAAAGGTGCTGTACGAAAGCGGCGCCGGCAACAGCGGGCATTACTACGTCGATCGGAATGGCGCGGTACTGCGTTATGTGCCTGGCACGCGCATCGCGCACCACGTGCGTGGGCGCAATGCCGATTCGATCGGGATCGAGCTGGTCAATCGCGGGCGCTATCCGGACTGGTTTGCTGCGGGCAACCAGACGATGAGCGAGGCTTATCCGCAGGTGCAAATCGAGGCGCTGCAGGAGCTGCTCGCCGAACTGCGCCGGGCGTTTCCCAACCTGCGTGCGATTGCGGGTCATGAGGACCTCGATACCGCGCGCGTGCCGGCTACTGACGATCCGGTCGTGATGGTGCCGCGCAAGCTCGATCCGGGACCACTGTTCCCGTGGGACGTAATCGTTCCGGCGTGTGGTTTGGAGCGGGTTCGGGCCTGACCGGGTTTCCCCGCGAGCCCCGACCCCTCACCCCAACCCTCTCCCCGGAGGGGAAAGGGAGCCGGTTCGCGGCACATCCACACCTTTCGCTTCTGCCTTTCGCTCCTGCTTTCCGCTCTCGCTCTGGCTCCTCTGAAAGGTGCGCGCAGGAAGCGCGCTGCTCTTCCCAAGTCCCCTATGGCGCGGCGGGCGGGTGGCGGATCAGCCGCAGGGTGACCGGCAGGGCGCCGGCCAGTTTTTCGTCGGGGCAGGAAGCCCCGTCGGAAAACCCCGCCGCCCGCACGCGCACCCGAAGGGCGCGCCATCGGGGTGCCCTTCTCTTTGGTTACTTTCTCTTGGGCAAGCAAGAGAAAGTGACTCGGGCGCCGAAGGCGTCCGAAAGCTCTTGCTCTAGCTCTCATCAACCGCCGAGGCGAGCCCCATCCAGGCCGTCTCCCCGGAGGGAAGAGGGAGCAAAGCCCCTATAATCCGTATTCCCTCACGCACCACGGACACCCCATGCGGGAAGAACACGTCAAGGAACTGGTCGACCTGCTCCAGCTCGAGCGACTGGAAGACAACCTGTTCCGCGGCCAGAGCCGCGACATCGGCACCCGCTTCGTGTTCGGCGGCCAGGTACTCGGCCAGGCGCTGTCGGCCGCGCAGCAGACGGTCGATCCCAGGCGCGAGGCCCACTCGCTGCACGCCTACTTCCTGCGCGCCGGCGACATCGACGCACCGATCGTCTACTCGGTCGAGCGCGCCCGCGACGGCGGCAGCTTCTCGGCACGCCGCGTGGTCGCGATCCAGCACGGCCAGCCGATCCTCAACGGCGCGGTGTCCTTCCAGGAACCGGAGAAAGGCTTTGAGCACCAGAGCGCCATGCCCGAAGTGCCGGCGCCCGAAGACCTCGAGCCGATGCGCCACCTGCCTCCGGACGAGCTCGCCAAGCTGCCGGTGAAACTGCAGCGCTGGCTCGGCATCGACGGCCCGTTCGAGTTCCGCCAGGTGTGGCCGCGCGACGAACTGCATCCAGCCAAGCGGCCGCCGATCCAGCACATCTGGTTCCGGCTGACCGCGCCGATCGGCGACTCGCCGGTGTTGCACCGCGCCCTGCTCGCCTACGCGTCGGACTTCCACCTGATCGGCACCGCCACGCTGCCCCACGGCATCTCCTACCTCACCCACAACGTGCAGATGGCCAGCCTCGACCACGCGATGTGGTTCCACCGCCCGTTCCGCGTGGACGAGTGGCTGTTGTACTCGTTCGACAGCCCGACCGCGCAGGGCGGCCGCGGCCTGGCGCGCGGGCAGATCTACAGCCGCGACGGGCGGCTGGTCGCCTCCACCGCGCAGGAAGGCCTGATCCGCCTGCGCAACGGCTAAACTTTCGGCCATGCGTCCCCTCTATACCTCCCCCCGGCAGGAAAACATCGATCGCGTGGTCGCGCTGCTCGCCGAACACGGCATCGAGACGACCATAACCGGACGCTCCAACTGGAATCGCCCGAGCTACCAGCGCTTCAGCTACTCCCAGCGCGACCAGAGCCGCGAGAGCTGGCCCCAGGTGTGGGTCAACCGCGCCGACGACTACACCCAGGCACGCACGCTGATGCGCGGACTGGGCATCGAGCCGATGGTGCGCCACGGCGAGGAACTGGCCGCGGCGCGCAATCCGACGCCGGAGACCCGCCGCGCCGGCGTGGCCACGCGCGTGCGCCGCATCGTGCTGCTGGCGCTCGCCGCGGCCTTCGTGATCCTGATGCTGCGCTACATGGACAAGATCTAGCGCCTCGATCAAGGCGGCTTTCTCGGAAAATTTGCAACCGCTCGCGCGCTCGGTCATAGAATCGGGCTCATGCGCTCCGAACGCGTCCGCCTGTTCCAGACCCTGCCGCACGCCTGTGGCTACTACGCCGAACGCACGGCGCAGAACCTGGTGATCGATCCGGCCGCGCCGCGGCTGGACCAGCTCTACGGCCCGGCGCTGGAGCGCGGCTTCCGTCGTGCGGGCGGTCACCTGTACTACCCCAATTGCCCGCAGTGCCGCGCCTGCACGCCGTGCCGCATCGACGTGGAACACTTCGTGCCCGATCGCGGGCAGCGGCGCTGCCTCAAGCGCAATGCGGATCTCACCGTGGTCGAGTGCATGGCCGGCTACAACGCCGAGCGCCACGCGTTGTACGAGCGCTACCTGCGCACCCGCCACGCCGGCGGCGGCATGGACGAGGCCGACGCCAGCGACTTCCGCCGCTTCCTCACCGCGCCGTGGAGCCCCACGCTGTTCCTGGAATTCCGCCTGGGCGAACGGCTGCTGGCGGTGGCGGTCACCGACGTGTGCATCAACGGCCTGTCGGCGGTCTACACGTTCTTCGATCCGGGCGAGAGCGCGCGCAGCCTGGGCACCTACGCGATCCTGCAGCAGGTGCAACTGGCGCGCCGCCGCGGCCTGCCGTGGCTGTACCTGGGCTTCTGGATCGAAGGCCACGAGAAGATGGACTACAAGCGGCGCTTCCATCCGCTGCAGGTGCGCACGCGCGAAGGCTGGTTCCCGCTCGACGCAGGCCAGTCACGGATTCGCTGACGCGCCCAAAAGCGCCCCCATCCGCCTGTCGGCACCTTCCCCGCCTTGCGGGGGAAGGCTTCGGTAACGCGCCCCAACGTGATCCTTCCCCGTTCATGGGGGAAGGTGCCCGAAGGGCGGATGGGGGACGCCTTGCCCCGAACCGCCCACGCGCTAGATCGAGGGCCCCTGCCCGACCATCCGCGACGAGCCGGCTTCCGGATACGGAAACAGCTTGATCAACGGCACCGACAGTCCGTCGTCGCCCACCACACGGCAGTGCGTGCGATCGAGCTGGCGCGGATCGTCCACGCCGCAGCTGTGCGCAATGATGCCGACCTCGTACATCAGGTTGCGCGCGTAGTGGTAGACCTTCTCGCTCTTGTCGTTGACCACCAGCCCGCGCTGCAGCTTCGGGTTCTGCGTGGTGATGCCGGTCGGGCAGGTATTGCGGTTGCATTGCAGTGACTGGATGCAACCGAGCGCCAGCATGAAGCCGCGCGCCGAGTTGACGAAATCCGCACCCATCGACAGCGCCCATGCCACGTCGTAGGCGGTGATGCGCTTGCCCGAGCAGATCACCTTGATGCGCTCGCGCAGGCCCTTGGCGATCAGCGTGTTGACCAGCGCCGGCAAGGCCTCGTGCAGCGGCAGGCCCATGCCTTCCATCAGCGTCTGCGGCGCCGCGCCGGTGCCGCCTTCGGAGCCGTCGACGATGATGAAGTCCGGCGCGCTTTCGATGCCGCGCTTCCATACCTCGTCGCAAAGCTGCGCGATCCACTCCGGGTCGCCCAGCACGGCCTTGAAGCCGGTCGGCTTGCCGCCGACCTCGCGTACGTGCGCGATGGCGTCCAGCAACTGCGGCACGTCGGCGATGTCGAGGTGGCGGTTGGGGCTCTGCGAATCCACCCCCACCGGGATGCCGCGGATCGCGGCGATCTCGGGCGTCACTTTCACGCCCGGCAGCAGGCCGCCCATGCCGGGCTTGGCGCCCTGGCCGAGCTTGATGCTGACCATCTTCACCTGCTTGTGCGCGCAGATCGCGCGCAGGCGCCCGTCGTCGAGCTGGCCGTCGGCCGTGCGCACGCCGTACTTGGCGGTGCCGATTTCGAACACCAGGTCGCAACCGCCCTCCAGGTGGTAGGGGGCAAGCCCGCCCTCGCCGGTATCCAGCCAGATGCCGGCCTTGGCCGCGCCGTGCGAGAGCGCTCGCACCGCCGGTGCCGAGAGCGCGCCGTAGCTCATCGCGGAGATGTTGAAGAACGCGGCGTGGTCGTAGGGCTCGCGCGCGTACGGGCCGATCCGCACCGGCTTCGGATCGACGTGGTGGCCTTCCAGCCGCGGGAACGGCGCGTTGACGAAGAACGGCACGCCTTCGGCTGAGAGATCACGCGTGGTGCCGAAGCCGATGGTGGTGTCGGCATTCTTCGCCGCGCGGTAGACCCACACGCGCTGGGCGCGGTTGAACGGCAGCTCCTCGCGGTCGCTGGCGAACAGGTACTGGCGGAAAAACTCGCCCAGGCGCAGGAAACCGTAGCGGAAGTGGCCGATGACCGGGAAGTTGCGCAGCACCGCGTTGCCGGTCTGGTAGCGGTCGGCGACCCAGACCGCCAGTACGACCACTACCGCCACTGCCAGCATCAGTACGAAGAACGCCGCCAGCGTTTCGACCAGCACGATCAGCCAGTGCGCGAAGCCGTCCGATGCCATGGGTTTCCTCCGTTCCGGTGAAGCGAAGAGCCTAGCCTATCGCGCGGACAGGCTCCCTCTCCCCCGGGGAGAAGGTTGGGGTGAGGGGCCGGGGCTCGCCGGGAAGCACAGTGGAGAAGGCGCCCTCCAGAAAAGGCTTGCCCGGGATTTCCCGCAAGCCTTATCCCCTCACCCCAGCCCTCTCCCCGAAGGGGAGAGGGAGCGGCATCCGACACGCTTGATCACAGCTCGACCTTCAGGCACGCCGCCGCGCGCACCGCCTTGGCGCGCGCGGCCTCGACGTCGACGTCCCGCGCGAGCGTCACCGCCATGCGCCGGCGCCCCTTCACCTCCGGCTTGCCGAAGATGCGCAACTGCGTGTCCGGCTCGGCCAGCGCTTCGGCCACGCCGTGATAGCGCGGATGGCGGCCCTCGCCCTCGACCAGCACCGCGCACGAGGCCGACGGCCCCCATTGGCGGATCACCGGGATCGGAAGACCGAGAATGGCCCGTGCGTGCAACGCGAACTCCGACAGTTCCTGCGACACCAGCGTCACCAGTCCGGTGTCGTGCGGACGCGGACTGACCTCAGAGAAGATCACGCGGTCGCCCCTGACGAAGAACTCCACGCCGAACACGCCCCAGCCGCCCAGCGCCCGGGTGATCGCCGCCGCCTGGCGCTGCGCCTCCGCCAGCGCCGCCTCGCTCATCGGCTGCGGCTGCCACGATTCGCGGTAGTCGCCATGCTCCTGGCGGTGGCCGATCGGCAGGCAGAAGCTGGTGCCGTCGACGTGGCGCACGGTGAGCAGCGTGATCTCGTAGTCGAAATCCACGAAGCCCTCGACGATCACCCGCCCCTGCCCGGCGCGCCCGCCGGACTGCGCGTAATCCCAGGCCTCCTCCAGTTCGGCGGCAGCGCGCACCGTGCTCTGTCCCTTGCCCGACGAACTCATCACCGGCTTGACCACGAACGGGTAACCGATCGTCTCGGCCGCCGCGAGGTACTCCGCCAGCGTGTCGCAGAAGCGGTAGGGCGAGGTCGGCAGGCCGAGCTCCTCGGCGGCGAGACGGCGGATGCCTTCGCGGTCCATCGTCAGCCAGGCAGCGCGTGCGGTCGGGATCACACGCAGGCCCTCCTTCTCCAGCTCGACCAGCGTCGGTGTGTGGATGGCCTCGATCTCGGGGACCACCAGATCCGGCTTCTCGTGCGCGATCAGCGCACGCAGCGCCGCGCCATCGAGCATGTCGATGACGTGGCTGCGGTGCGCCACCTGCATCGCGGGCGCATCGGCATAGCGGTCGACCGCGATGACCTCGACGCCGAAGCGCTGCAGTTCGATCGCCACTTCCTTGCCCAGCTCACCCGAACCGAGCAGCAGGACGCGCACGGCGTGATCGGAAAGCGGCGTGCCGAAAGGCTTCATGGAAAGCTCCCTGGAAGATTGGCGCGCATTGTAGGGCTACGCTGCACTGCGCATTGACGCCAGCTCGGCCAACGGTTCCACTGGGAGCGTCATCCATCCCCGGGAATGACCATGCGACGCGTTCTGCTCAGCTTGGTGCCTGCGATCTGGCTGGGCATCTGTAGTTCCGCGCAAGCGGCCGTACCGGTGCAGACCGAGTGGATGACCGTCCTGCTCGGCGGCCGCAAGGTCGGCCACGTCCAGATCGACCGCGTGCGCGACGGCGACATCCTCACCACCACGCAGACGCTGTCGCTGGACCTGAGCCGCTCCGGCAAGCCCATGCATCTGGGCAACATGAGCCAGAGCGTCGAAGGGCCGGAGGGCGAACCCCTGGGCTTCGCCTCGCGCACGCGGATGTCGTCGATGGACAGCACGGTCGAAGCCGTCCCCGAAGACACCGGACGCTACCGCGTCACCACCACGGTGGGCGGCCAGACCACCATCACCTCGATGAATTGGCCAGGCGATGCCCTGCTTGCCGAAGGCCAGCGCCTGGCCACCGTCGCCGCCGGGCGCGCGCCGGGCACCCACTACCAGTTGCACGAGTTCGACCCCTCCAGCCAGCAGGTCGTGCACGTACGGGTAGATGTGCTGGGCGAGGAGACCGTGGCCCTGCCCGACGGTCCCGTGCGCCTGAGTCACCAGCGCCAGACGCTCTCACTGGCGCGTGGGCGCCAGACGCTCGATCTGTGGGTCGACGGCGAGGGGATCGCCCGCAAGGGTCTGATGAGCCTGCTCGGCCAACCCATGGAAATGCTCGCCTGCGACCGCGCCTGCGCGCTGGCGCCCAACCAGCCGGTGGACATGCTGCGTGCGGCCACGGTCGATTCGCCGCGCTGGCTTCCCGCTTACGTTCGCGCCGTGCCGATGCGCTACCGCATCCGCATCAGCGGCAACATCGGCCAGCCCTTCATCACCACCGACGAGCAACAGGTCACCCCGCTGGGTGGCACCGACTGGATGCTGGACGTGGGCACCTCCCACGCCGGCCGGCAGGCGCCGCCACGGCCGACCGACACGCAGCCCAACGCTTGGCTGCAGTCCGACGCGCCGGCGATCCGGCGCCTGGCCACGCAGGCGGTGGGCGGCGCGCACGACGACCTGCAGCGCATGCGCCGGCTGCGCCAGTTCGTCAGCAACTACATCACCGGCCATGGTCTGGACGTCGGCTATGCCTCGGCGCTGGAAGTGGTGAACAGCCGCGAAGGCGATTGCACCGAATACGCCGTGTTGCTGGCGGCGATGGCACGGGCGCAGGGCATACCTGCCCGGGTGGTCACGGGCATGGTGTACGCCGACCGGTTTGCGGGCGCCTCGCAGTTGTTCATCCCGCACGAATGGGTCCAGGCCTGGGTGCATGGACGATGGCAGAGCTTCGACGCCGCGCTGCGGCATTTCGACAGCACGCACCTGGCGCTGGCCAGCGGCGACGGCGACCCCTGGCATTTCGCCGCCACGACCCAGCTGTTCGGCAATTTGCACATCCGCCAGGCCGTGCCCGGGGCCGACCTCAGCCTGCCCGCCGGCGGTGGTTCGTCGGGACCGGGCGGAGGCCCGGGCGGCAGTGCCGGCGGCAGCTCGGGCGGCAGCGGGGCGGGACCGGGCCACTGACAGCACTTGCAAGGTGATATGTTTTTGATATCTACTCCCTACACCTTAGGGAGGTAGCGTCATGAACGAACGCAAGGGTTTTTCGATCGCCGGCATTCCTTTCATCGGGGTCTGCCTGGTGTTGGCGGCCATCGGCGTCGTGCTGCTGGTGAGCGCCGATGGGGCGCAACCGGCGCCGCACGTGATCCCCGGCATGTTGCTGCTGGCATTTACCGGGTTCCTGCTGAAGGGGTTTTTCCAGGTTGCGCCCAACGAGGCGCAGGTGATGCAGCTGTTCGGCCGCTACGCCGGCAGCGTGCGCGAGGAAGGCCTGCGCTGGACCAACCCGTTCTATGCCAAGCGCCGGCTTTCGCTGCGCGTGCGCAACTTCGAAAGCGGCAAGCTCAAGGTCAACGACAACGACGGCAACCCCATCGAGATCGCCGCGGTGGTGGTCTGGCAGGTGATCGACACCGCCGAAGCCGTGTTCCGCGTCGAGGACTACGAGAATTTCGTGCACATCCAGAGCGAGTCCGCGCTGCGCCAGATGGCGCAGAGCTACCCCTACGACGCCCACGAGGACGGCCAGCCCTCGCTGCGCAGCCACGGCGAGGTGATCAACAACCACCTGCGCGACGAAATCCAGGCGCGGCTGGAACAGGCCGGCGTGCAGGTGATCGAGGCGCGCATCAGCCACCTGGCCTACGCGCAGGAAATCGCCCAGGCGATGCTGCAGCGCCAGCAGGCCGGCGCGATCATCGCCGCCCGCACCCGTATCGTCGAAGGCGCGGTGAGCATGGTCGAGATGGCACTGGACCAGTTGAGCCGCCGTGGCGTGGTCGAGCTGGACGAAGAGCGCAAGGCGGCCATGGTCAGCAACCTGCTGGTGGTGCTCTGCGGCGAGCGTGGCACTCAGGCGGTGGTCAACACCGGCACGCTGTACGGCTGAGGGAGAACATGCGATGAGCTACGCCATTCCTGTCATCGTCGTGATCCTGATCATCGCCGTGGCGGTCGCCGCGCGGCGCAAGCGCGACTGAGTCGATGCCGGCGCAGAAGAAAGCCTATCCGCTGCGGATCAGCGCAAGCGTGCTCGAAGCCATGCAGCGCTGGTCCGACGACGAATTGCGCAGCGTCAATGCGCAGATCGAGTACGTGCTGCGCGATGCGCTGCGCAAGTCGGGCCGGTTGAAGGCCGGCACCAGCAAGCCGGTGACGGACGACGAATCGGACACGGATACCCGTTGAACGCGCATCCCCTGTAGGAGCGCACTTGGGCGCGACCGCGAACGTCACGGTCGCGCCCGAGGGCGCTCCTACAGGAAACTCTCAGCGCGCTGCCTGCACCAACGGCTGCGGTCGCAGTTCCGGTAGCCGCACCCGCTTTGCTCCGTCGCTGCCAAGCACCACCAGCCAATGCCCTTCGAGCACCATCCGGTCGACATCGGCAAGACCGGAACGCCGGTCCAGCACCCTCAGCGGACGTCCGTCGCGTGCGTCGTAGGCCTGGATACGGTCGTGCTGGCGATCGGCGACGAGCAGCCAATCGTGGTTGCCATCGGTCCAGCGCACCAGTTGTTTGGGCGGCGCCTCGCTCGAAGGCGGCATCGCAACACCGGTGAGCGTCGCCGCTGCCAGGAACGTGGCAGCGAACCCTGCGCGACCATCGAGTCGACGCAGCGATTGCCTTAGGGAGAGAGGTTGGCGCATGCCCGCAGCTTCGCGCCGGGGCATGACGCGGTTATGACGCGGCCTTGTCCGTGCGATGAAAGGCCAGTCCCAGCGCGATCCACCCGGCGATGAAGGCAAGCCCGCCCAGCGGCGTGATCGCGCCGTACCAGCGCGGCGCGCCCAACGCCAGCGCGTAAAGGCTGCCGCAGAACAGCACGATGCCGACGGCGAAGGCGGCCAGCGCACAGCGACGCGCCTTGCCCGCCGGCGCCAGGCAGGCAATCGCCAGCGCCAGTGCATGCCAGAAGTGGTACTGCGAGGCGGTATGCCAGAGCTCGCGTTCGCCGGCACCGAGCACGCCGCGCAGCGCGTGCGCGCCGAACGCGCCCAGCAGCACCGCGCTGGCGCCGGCCACGCCGACCAGCCAGGGCATCGCACGCGTCAAGGCGGGGACAGGTTGTCGCATGGGTTCCTCGTCGGCGGCGCCGGCAAGGCCGCGTGGCGTATGCTGGCAGGATGCATTGCCCGGATTCTTGCATGAAGCCCTTGCGCCTGGCCCGCCTCGTCCTGCTGCTGGGCGCCGCCCTGTTGCTGGCCGCCTGCCACCGCGAGGAGGCCCTGCCCTGGCGGCTGACCAACATCAGCGGGCACATGCCCGACCTCGCCTTCCAGCTCACCGACGACAACGGCAAGCCGGTCACGGGCGAGGACTACCGCGGCAAGGTGGTGCTGCTTTATTTCGGCTACACGCACTGCCCGGACGTCTGTCCGCTCACGCTGGCGCACCTGCACGCCGTGCTGCAGCGGGTGGGTCCCAAGGCGGACGGCGCGCGCATCCTGTTCGTCAGCGTCGACCCCGCGCGCGACACGCCGGCGATCATGCACGCCTACGTCAATGCCTTCGACAAGCGCGCGGTCGGCCTGACCGGCACACCACGGGCGTTGGAAGCACTGAGCAAGCGCTATCGCTCCGCGTTCACCCGCGAGCCGTCCCAGGCGAACGGCCAGTACGAGGTCAGCCACAGCTCGGCGATCTACCTGTTCGACCGCCAGGGACGGGCGCGCCTGCTCGCCACGCCGGCCGCCTCGCAGGACGACCTCGTCCACGACCTTTACCTGCTGCTGGAAACCGGAACATGACCCTTCGCTACCTGCCGCTGCTGCTCGCCGGGCTGCTCGGCGCCAGTGCCGCCCATGCAGGCCAGGCCGATCAGGTGCATGCCGGCCATGCCTGGATCCGCGTGATGCCCGCCAGCCTGCCCGCCGGCGGCTACGTGACCCTGCGCAACGATGGCGATCAGCCGGCCGTGCTCGATGGCGCCAGCAGCGCGGCCTACGGCAGCGTGATGCTCCACGAGAGCTCCACCGATACGGGCATGGGGCGCATGCGCATGGTCGACCGGCTCACCGTGCCGGCGCACGGCGAGGTCGCGCTCGCGCCGGGTGGCTACCACTTCATGTTGATGGACGCGGTCAAGCCGGTGCAGCCGGGCCAGACGGTGCAGATCACGCTGCACTTCGCCGACGGCAGCACGCTGGCCACCGGGTTCCTCGCCAAGCCGGCAAACGCGCTGTAGTCCCGTCCAGGGTGGGCTTCGACCCACCTCCGATGTGCGGCGAGAGGCGGCGGGCCGCCGCCTATGTGCGTGCCGGACGCGGCGGCGCGCGGTGCTCTCGCCGGATGCGCCCGCGCCGCGACAGCGCCAGCCACTGGCGCAGGGCCAGCAAGGCGCCCACCGATTCGATCATGGCCGCCGGCACCCAGGTGATCACGCCGCCGACCATCTGGCCGGTCAACACGTTGAACGTGAACGCGCGTCCGCAGATTTCGAAGATCGGATACAGATCGGTCTTGGAAAACGTGATGATCGCGCCCGCCAGGATCTGCGGCGACATCGTGATCGCCGGCGACAGCACCCGCAGCCCCGGGATCATCCGCCCCGGCGGACGGGGCCGGTGGTCCAGCACCAGCGCCCAGTAGATGAAGCCGCTGCCGAGCATCGTCCAGTTCATGAAGCGGTAGATGCGCCAGTCCAGCATCGCCAGCGTCTGCATCGCCGGGATCAGCCAGATCAGGATGAAGGCGATGAACAGGAACGTCGCCAGCGCCGGGTTGAACAGTACCGCGCTCACCGCGCGCCATGGCGCCGACTGCTGCACCGGGCGCAGCACCCGCGCGCGCCACTCCAGCGGCAGGCCCGCGCGCAGCACCGACCCCGGGTAGGAGGCGACCACCAGCAACGGCGCGAGATGATGCAGCAGCACCTGCTGGATGCGGTGCATGAAGAACTCGTGCTCCGCGTAGTAATCCAGGTAGGTGTGCAGCGACAGGTAGATGATCGCCATGCCGCTCCAGAACGACAGGCGCCGGGCCAGGCTCACGCCGAGCGCGCGCGAGCCACGCCAGTACAGCACCGCGGCCACGAGGAAGCTCGCGAGGAACACCCACGAGAACTCCCACGGCACGATCCATTTGAGCAACAGCGCCATTACCGGCCCGCGCAACCACCAGCCTGCAAGGATAGACCCCACGGCAAGGCGCCGGGGCGCTTGCGGCAGATTGCCGCTTTGGCGGACGTCAGAGTCACAGGTGGAAGCTCGAGGCGGGCCCCGGCCCCTCACCCCAACCCTCTCCCCGGAGGGGCGAGGGAGCCGGTTCACCGCAAAGTCCATGCTTTCGCTCCGGCCTTTCGCTCCGGCCTTTCGCTCCGGCCTTTCGCTCCGGCCTTTCGCTCCGGCCTTTCGCTCCGGCCTTTCGCTCCGGCCTTTCGCTCCGGCCTTTCGCTCCGGCCTTTCGCTCCGGCCTTTTGCTCCGGCCTTTTGCTCCGGCCTTTCGCTCCGGCTTTTCGCCTCGGCCTTGGTTCCGCCGAAAAGTGCGCGCAGGAAGCGCGCTGCTCTACCCGGGTCCGTATGGCGCGGCGGGCGGGTGGCGGATCAGCCGCAGGGTGACCGGCAGGGCGCCGGCCAGTTTTTCGTCGGGGCAGGAAGCCCCGTCGGAAAACCCCGCCGCCCGCACGCGCACCCGAAGGGCGCGCCATCGGGGTGCCCTTCTCTTTGGTTACTTTCTCTTGGGCAAGCAAGAGAAAGTGACTCGGGCGCCGAAGGCGACCGAAAGCTCTACGAGAGCGACCGCGCCCTAGCCCGGCCGCGACCGACTCTGGCGAACACGCCGCCACCCGTACAGCAGCCCGATCAACGTCACCAGCGCCGGCACCAGCACGATGTTGATCACCTTCAGCCGCAACCCCAGCGCATCGATCTCCGCATTGAGCTGGTGCTGCACATCGCGCAGCTCCTTGTTGATCGCCAGCCGCCGCTGCTGGAACTGCTCGATCTCGCTCTTCTGCTGCGCACTGGCCGCGCTGGAGCGCCCGTTCTTCTGCAGCTCGTCCAACCGCTGCCGCGTCTCGGCCAGTTCCCGCTCCAGCTCCTGCTTCTTCACCAGGAACTTCTGGTCGGCCGCCGCCTGCAACGCCCGCACGCGGGTGAACGGACGCTGCGAGGCCGAGCGTCCGCGGATGGAAAGCAGTGCCGAAGAGCCGCTCAGGTTGTCGGCCAGGTTGGTGACGAAGTCGCCGTTGTTGGCAAAGGCCGAGAGCATCGGCTGGCCCAGGAAGCTCTGCATCTCCACCCACAGCCGGTCGCTGAGGATGTCGGTATCGGCCACCAGCACGACCTCGGAATCAGGCCTGGATTCAGCCAGGTGCCCCGGCGTTGCGGCACGCTGCGGGAAAGCGCTATGGAAGGTCCCGCGCAGACGCGCGGCAATCACGTAGTGCTGGTTGTCCGGCTGGTAGCCCTGCAGCAGCGCGGTCGGGTCGCTGGCCGCCTCCAGCACGCGCTGCGCGGGCACCTTCTCCGCCTCGGCGCTGCTCTGGATCAAGGGCAGCAGGCGCGTCTGCGCGTTCGGCGCGAGGTCGAAGCTGCCGGCGGTGGACACGTTGATGCGCTGCAGGCTGGCGGTCACCACGTCGTTGTGGTTGAGCTCCTGCGGTCCCAGGCCCAGCATCGCCGGGTGGTTGAGGTTGGTGCCGGCCAATTCGATCTGCAGCGCGCGCGAACGGTCCAGCACCACCGAGTGCGCATCGAACGTCACGCCCCAGGCGGCGAACAGTCGCGACAAGTCGGAGTTGTGGTCGTCGGTGACGCCATTGCTGTCCACGTAGGGCGTGGTGTCGAGCTCCGCGTCCGGGTCGACGAACACCACCAGGTGCCCGCCCCGCAGCACGTACTGGTCCAGCGCGTAGACAGCGGCATCCGGCAGCCGCTTGGGATGCACCAGCAGCAGCACCTGGATGTCATCGCCCACGCGGGTGAGCGTGTCGGCGTCCAGCGTCCTGACTTCAAACAGTTGCTCCAGCTGCTGCACGACCGCCCACGGCGGCTCGCCGATCGCCGCGTTGCCGGCCAGCGGCAGCGAACTGATCAGGCCGATGTGCGGCTTGCTGGGCTGGTCCAGCTCGTACAGCAATTTGGCGATGTCGTATTCGAGGAAGGTCTCGCGCGCCGGGTCGAAGAACGGGATCGACAGGCTGCGCTCCTCGCTCTCCCCTTCGCCGCCAGCCACCGTATTGCCCACCAGACCGAAGAACACCCGCTCGCCGTTGCTGCCGCCGTTGATCGGGGTCAGGCCGCCGCCTTCGGCGCTGGCCTCGTCGTCCGAATACGGCACCGGATCGATCACGGCCAGACGGATGCGGCCACGCGAGCGGGCGACCATCTCCTGCAGCATCTCGCGTACCCGTTGTTCGTAGCTGCGCAGCTGCGGCAGATCGCGAGTGGCGTGCTCCGAAAAATACAGGGTGAGCTTCAACGGCCGGCGCAGGCCGTCGATGATGTGCTGGGTCCCTGGCGTAAGCGTGTACAGGTGATCGGCGGTCAGGTCGACGCGTGCGGCCTGCAGGCCGCGGCTGCTGGCCAGGGTGATGCCGATGAAGGCGAGCGTCAGCGCGACCAGCGCGGTGACCAGCCAGGTGCGGCGACCGATGTGCAGGCGACGCATGTCAGCGGTTCCGCTTCAGGTCGAGCACCAGCACGCCGGCGGTGAGCCAGGCGAGGATGGTGAGCAGGAAGTACATCAGGTCGCGCACGTCGAGCACACCGCGCGCGATCGCCTCGAAGTGACGGAGGATCGACAGGTGCGCCACGCCATTGACCAGCTTGCGCGGCAGCGCGCCCTGGAAGAAGTCCAGTACCTGCGGCTGGCCGACCAGGATCAAGAGCACGCACACCAGCGCGGTGAGGATGAAGGCGACCACCTGGCTGCGGGTGAGCGTGGACAGACAGGCGCCGATCGCCAGGAACGCGCCGGCCATCAGCCAGCTGCCCAGGTAACCGGCGAAGATCACGCCGTTGTCCGGATCGCCCAGGTAGTTGACGGTGATCCAGATCGGGAACGTCAGCGCCAGCGCGAGCCCGAGGAACAGCCAGGCGGCGAGGAACTTGCCCAGCATCGACTGCACCAGCGTCACCGGCAGCGTCAGCAGCAGCTCCAGCGTGCCGGACTTGGACTCCTCCGCCCACATGCGCATCGACAGCGCCGGCGCCAGGATCAGGTACAGCCACGGGTGCATCACGAAGAACGGCTGCAGGTCAGCCAGCCCGCGCTCGTAGAAGTCGCCCGCGTAAAAGGTGAGCAGGCCGGCCAGCACCAGGAAGATCACCAGGAAGACGTAGGCCACCGGCGTGACGAAATAGCTGCGCAGCTCGCGGCGCATGATGGCGGCGACCGGGTGCATCAGGCGCCCTCCCCCATCGTGATCTGACGGAAGACTTCATCCAGCCGGCCGCGCTCGAGCTGGATTTCCGACACTTCCAGGCCCTGCTGGCGCAGCAGGTCCTCGACCGGCTCCAGGATGCGTGCGCCGGGCTTGGGGAACACGGTGATGCGCCCGTCCAGCGGGTCCACCTCGATCGCAGCCACCTGTGGCAGGCGACCGAGCATTTCCTGCGAGACGCCGCTGCCGGGTGCGCTGAAGGACACCGCACCGTGATAGCGCGAGCGCGCCTCCAGCTCGGCCGGCGTGGCGTCGGCCAGCAGCTTGCCGCGGGCGATGATCACCACGCGGTTGCAGAGTGCATGGACCTCCTCCAGCAGATGCGTCGAAATGAGGATCGTGCGCTCGCGCGCCATCGAATCGATCAGCCGCCGCACGGCGTGCTTCTGGTTCGGGTCCAGGCCGTCGGTGGGTTCGTCCAGCATCAGCACCGGCGGATCATGCAGGATCGCCTGGGCCAGGCCCACGCGCCGCCGCAGCCCCTTGGACAGCGTGTCGATGCACTGGTCCAGCACGTCCTCCAGCTGCAGGTGCGTCACCACCTCGTCGAAGCGACGAAAGCCCGCCTCCGCCGGCAAGGCGCGCACGCGCAGGATGAAGGTGAGGAACTCGCGCACGGTCATTTCGCCGTAGCTGGGCGCGCCCTCGGGCAGATAGCCGAGGGCGCGCTTGGCCTTCAACGGCTCGCGCTGCACGTCATATCCGCAGACCCGCGCGGTACCGGAAGTCGGCGCCAGGAAGCCGGCGATCATGCGCATCGCGGTGGACTTGCCGGCGCCGTTGGGACCGAGCAGGCCCAGCACCTGGCCAGGCTCCGCGCGGATGGACAGCGCGTCCACCGCGATCAGGCGGCCGTAGCAGCGGGTGAGTCGGTCAGCTTCGATCATGCGATGCGGGGCCTGAACTGGCCCATCACTCTAGCGCACCGGCGCGAAGGTGCGCAGGTTGCCTCCACCCGCATCAGGCACCGTTCCCCGCATGCGCGAGCGCATCGCTCACGCTGGATGTGGCGTGATCAAACGCCTCTGCTGTCCGGCGGTTTGCCTGATCGCCTCCTCCCATCTCCGCGGGCAGGAGCGCGGGCCGGGCAGCCAGCCGTGTTCGACCGTGCATAAAAAAGTGCCCGCGCGAGGCGGGCAGTTTTTGACAGGCCGGATACGTGGCGCTTACTGGACGCTGGCAGCCTCGGCCGGCGCAGCGGTCGAGCTGGCGGCTGCGGCGGAGCTGGCGGCGGCGGGCGCCGAAGCGCTGGCGGCCGGTGCCGGCTCCAGGGTCGGCTGCGGGATGCCGGCGGCCTGCTCCGGGGTCTGCTCCGGCACGTTCTCGCCCAGCAGCGGCAGGTAGACCTCGTACTTGGCGTACGTGGTGATGTTGCCGCCCTTGTCCTTGACCTCCGGCTGCACTTCGATGTCGTACAGGCGGTTGGTCACTTCGTCGAACTTGTAGCCGTGGGTCTGCGCGTAGGCCTTGAGCATCTCGCGGGTCTGCGGCACGCCGGCAGCGGTGCCGTTCCACACGCCCATCAGGGCGGGGCCACCGTAGGCCAGCGTGGCGCGCACGTTGTTGTCCACGATCAGGCGACCCCAGCGGTCATGGTCGCCCGGCTGCGGGCCGGCCGGCTTGGCGGCGGCGGTGCTGCTGGCGTTGGCCGGCGCACTGGAGGCCTCGGCCGGCTCTTCCTCGCCGAGCTTCGGCGGCTGCGGCGCGGTCAGCTCCTGGCTCTGGCCGGCAACGGTCAGGCTGGTCGCATCGATCGGCATGCCGACGTCGAACGTGTAGTTCTGGTCGCCGAAGTTGGTGGTGAAGATGACGCGCGGACCGACCACGTTCACGCCGAGCTTCTTGGCGGCATCCTGGATCTGCTTGACCGCGGTGGCGGTCGCGTCGTCCAGGGCGGCCAGGCCGCCGCTGCGCGGGATCGAGCTGGAGACCAGCAGCATCGGGGTCGGCTGGGTCGGGCGGATGTACGGCACCAGGTTGCCGTAGTCGATGTTCGGCACCGCCGCCAGCACGTTCTGCAGGTTGCCCAGGCTGGTCTGGATCAGCGAGTCCGGGTCGCCGTGGATGTACAGGTTCGAGTAGCGGTTGATCAGGTTGAAGCCGTAGGCGACGTCGTAGGACCAGGTCACCTTGGTCAGCTGGTGGCGGCTGCCCTGGCGCTCCAGGTCCAGCGTGAAGTGCTTGTCCTGCCCGCGCCAGTCGTTGTCCAGGTTCCACACGATCTTGGCGTCGTTGACCGTGTTGTCGACCTTGTAGAAGTCCGGCTCGGCACTGGCGATGGTGAGCTTGCCGTCGCTGATGCGGTCGTTCTCGCTGGTCCAGCTGATTTCCGCGCCCGGGCCGTAGTCCTTGCCGGAGAGCTTGAACTGGATCTTCGGATCCTCCTGGCGCAGCGAGGCATAGTCCTCGAAGCGGCGGAAGTTGTTGAGGACGTCGTAGACCTGGCGCATGTCCTTGCCGAAGACCAGCGACCGCTCCACATGGCCGCTGCCGGGCATGATCACGCCTACCACGACACCGACCACGGCGACGATGATCAGGGCCACAATGAATTCAAGAACACGCATCATTACCTGGGTTCTCCGAGCGTTTTCCGCGCAGCGCTAAAGGTTCCCGTCGGATTCCGCGCCACAGGGTGGACCCCGGAGGAAGGCACGGCGAGGGTCGGTGAAATACCGAAGCTTGGGATGGTACTTGCTCGCGGGCTGGAACGCCATCAGGCGAACCAGGGCCTGCCTGGGTGCCGTGAAAGCGGTGTCGGGACGGTGCCCGGGGCCTGCCTGAGCGGCGGCGATGCCCCAAGCGTTCCGCAGCCGACGGCCACATGCAGGAGCCCACTTGTGGGCGATGCTCTTCCCGAAACACCGCCAAGCGCATCGCCCACGGATCGGCTCCGGCGAGGGAGGCGCTACCGCCCTTGTTGTCAGACGATCCCCAGCTCCAGCGCCTTGAGCACCGCCCGGGTCCGGTCGCGCACGCCCAGCTTCGAGAGGATGTTGGAGACGTGGTTCTTCACCGTCCCCTCGGCCACCTTCAGGGAGTTGGCGATTTCCTTGTTGGAGTAGCCGCCCGACAACAGGCGCAGGATTTCCGTCTCACGCTCGGTGAGCGGATCGGGCTGCTCCAGGCTGGTGAACTGGTTCTGCATGCGTCCCACCCCGGCCAGCAGGCGCTGGGTGACCATCGGCGCGACCAGCGAGCCACCGGCGGCGACCGTGCGCACGGCTTCGACCAGCTGCTCCAGCGAGACGTCCTTGAGCAGGTAACCGCGCGCGCCGGCCTTGAGACCCTGCAGCACCAGCTGGTCGTCGTCGAAGGTGGTCAGAATGATCGTCGGGGGGAGTTCGCCGCGTGCAGACAGTGCCTGCAGCACCTCCAGCCCGCTCATGTTGGGCATGCGCAGGTCGAGCAGGACGACGTCGGGCTTGATCCGCGGGATGTCGGCGACGGCCTGCGCACCATCGGCGCATTCGGCGACCACGCGGATGTCTTCGGCCAGATCCAGCAGCGAACGGACGCCCTGGCGCACCAGGTTCTGGTCATCGACGAGACAGACGGAAATCATCGCGGTTCCTCAAGATTGCGGTGATGGCTGCGGATTGCGCAGCGCCGGGCGCTGCCCGCCATTCTGGCATGGGACGCGGCGAGCTGGCGTCACGACATGCTCAACGCCGGCGGCTCGAGCCGGGACGGTGAATGGGCCAGTTCCAGCGCCTCGCCCAGCGGCAGGCGCACGGTCAGCGCGAATCCTTCGCTGACGGCCGTATCGACCGCCACGCTGCCGCCGAACTCGGCCAGCCGCTCGCGCATGCCGGACAGGCCGTTGCCGGGCTTGAAGTGCGCCGCGCCGCGGCCGTCGTCGCGTGCGTGCAGGCCGATCTGGTTGGCATCGGCGTAGGCGAAGGTCAGCCACAGCTGCCGCGCGCCGGCATGCCTGGCGCAATTGGTGATGATTTCCTGCGCGCAGCGCAGCAGCACCTGCGCCCGACGCGGGTCTTCCACGGCGAAGCGGGGCGGCATGTCCACGTTCACGGTCAGCCCCGGCACGCCCTCGATCAGGCTGCGCAGTGCCTGGGTCAGGTCGATCGCATCGTCCTGGCGCAGTTCGCTGACCGCCTCGCGCACGTCGGAAAGCAGATGGCGCGCAGTGGCCTGCGCCTTGCGGACGTGCTCGCCCGCGCTGTCGTTGGCAAGGTGGCTGGCCACTTCGAGGTTCAGGCTGAGCGCGGTCAGATGATGGCCGATCAGGTCGTGCAGCTCGCGCGCGATGCGCATGCGCTCGGCGATGCGGGTGGATTCGGCCAGCAATGCGCGGGTGGCGCGCAGCTCGGAATTGAGCCGCCGCTGCGCCTCGCGCGCCTCGGTCTGCTGGCTGGCGACCATCGAGGTGAAGAACGCGAGCGCCGAGATGCCCAGGTACATGCACACCTGCAGGAACGCGGTGACGATCGTCCAACCCATGTAACTGGCGATGATCGGGATCAGCATCAGGTTCTGCGCCAGCATCCACACCAGCCCGGCCACGACCGGCAACTGCCAGGGCAGGACGACGGCGATCACCAGCATCAGCATGGCCGACAGGCCGCTCTGGCTGAACCAGCCCATGGCCACCGCCGACCCGGTCAGCACCACCAGGCCGAACAGCTTGAGCACCTGCGCACGTCCGCTCTGGCGGCTCATGCCCGAGCGGCCGGTCAGCAGAAGATAGGTCAGCCCGAACACCAGGTAGGAAAGAATCCAGCCGGAGATGTTCGGATTGCTCCACCACGCATTGACCTGGGCCAGGCTCCAGCTGCCGGGCAACAGCGGCAGCGCCACGCAGAGGTAGGTGAACAGTCCGGTCAGCCGCAGCAGCCGGATATGGTTGAAGTTGGTCCAGGACATACCCGGCATCATAGGCCTACGCCGGCCCCGCGCAATGCGCGGAAAGTCACCCTGCCACCGGTCACGCAGGCTCTCGTTTTACAAAGGTTTTACAGCCGCGCGCAGGATGTGCGAGTCGCCCCCGCATGCCATAATGCGCACTTGCGGGACGTCCCTGGCGACCCACCGACTGACTGCTTATCTGCGGAGCAACGAATGGCCTTAGCCATCCGCGACGTGCGCGAGCACGACCTGGATGCCGTGCTGGCGCTCAACAACGCCGCCGGCCGCTCCATCCTCGCCCTGGACGCCGCGCAGCTGCGCTACTTCTACGAGCGTGCCGACTACTTCCGCGTTGCCGAGATCGACGGCCAGCTGGCGGGTTTTCTCATGGCCCTGCGCGACGGCGGCAACTACGACAGCCCGAACTACCGCTGGTTCTCCGATCATTACGAGTCGTTCGTCTACATCGACCGCATCGTGATCGGCAACGCGTTCCGCCGCCACGGCCTGGGCCGGATCCTGTATTGCGACGTGACCAGCTACGCCGAAGTGCGCGTGCCGCTGCTTACCTGCGAGGTATTCCTGGAGCCGCGCGACGACGTGGTCGTGCTGTTCCACGGCACCTACGGCTTCCAGGAAGTCGGCCAGCAGCGCATGGGCGATTCCGGCCCGCAGGTGAGCCTGCTGGCCAAGGATCTGCCCAGCTACGCCTACGTGCGCGAGACCTGGCTCGAGAACGGCGGCCTGCCGGACGAACCGTGGCTCGCCGAGCGCGAGCTGCCGGTGCCCGCCTCGCCCCTCACCTCCCAGCCACGCCGTCTCGCCGGAGAGCGGCACCCGTGACAGTAAAGATGGATACGACTGAAGCTTGCGACCTGCGTTTCGGCCAGGTCGGCATCGCCTGCGTGCGCGTGCGCCGCGTGGATGCCGCCGCACTGTGCGAGGAACTGGAACGCCGCGTGCGCTCGGCCCCGCAACTGTTTTCCCGCGCCGCCGTCGTGCTGGACCTTTCGCACCTGATGGAGCTGCCCGACGACGGCACCGTCGACGCGCTGCTCGAGGCCGTGCGCAGCGCCGGCATGCTGCCGGTGGGACTGGCCTACGGCACCAGCGCCACCGAGGCACTGGCCCAGCGCATGGGCTTGCCGTTGATCGCCAAGTTCCGCGCCGCCTACGAGCCGGCCGACGGCGGCAGTATCGCGCCGCCCGCGCCCGCCGCGGCTGCGGCACCGGCACCGGCACCGGCGCCGCGCGCCGAACCGGTGCGCGAACCGATCCATGCCGCGCCACCGGCCAGCTCCACGCTGGGTGCGCAGCACCACGACGGCACCGTGCGCTCGGGCCAGCAGGTCTATGCGCGCGAGCGCGACCTGGTGCTTACCGGCGCCATCGCCAACGGCGCCGAGGTGATCGCCGATGGCTCCATCCACGTCTACGGCAGCCTGCGCGGCCGGGCCATGGCCGGTGCGCAGGGCGACGAGAAGGCGCGCATCTTCGTGTCCGACTTCCGCGCCGAACTGGTGGCCATCGCCGGCCACTACCGTGTGTTTGAACAGATCCCCAAGGACCTCGAAGGCCAGGCTGTGCAATGCTGGCTCGATGGTGAAAAATTGATGATCGCCCGGCTGTGACCGGCGATCCCACCCAGGCATGTTCCGGAGAAAAGCCCTTGAGCGCTGAGATTATCGTCGTCACGTCCGGCAAAGGCGGTGTCGGCAAGACCACCACGAGCGCCTCGCTGGCCACCGGGCTGGCGATGGCCGGCAAGAAGGTTGCGGTGATCGACTTCGACGTCGGCCTGCGCAACCTGGACCTGATCATGGGCTGCGAGCGGCGCGTGGTGTACGACTTCGTCAACGTCGTGCACGGCGAGGCCACCATCAAGCAGGCGCTGATCAAGGACAAGCGCCACGAGAACCTGTTCGTGCTGGCCGCCAGCCAGACCCGCGACAAGGACGCGCTGACCCAGGAAGGCGTCGAGAAGGTGCTCGACGACCTGTCCAACGACGGCTTCGACTACATCGTGTGCGATTCGCCCGCCGGCATCGAGAAGGGCGCGCACCTGGCGATGTACTTCGCCGACCACGCGGTGGTGGTGGTCAACCCGGAGGTCTCCTCGGTGCGCGACTCGGACCGCATCCTCGGCCTGCTCGCCAGCAAGACCCGTCGCGCCGAGCGCGGCGAGTCCGGGATCACCCAGCACCTGCTGCTGACCCGCTACAACCCCGCGCGCGTGGCGCTGGGCGAGATGCTCAGCGTGAAGGACGTCGAGGAAATCCTCGGCATCACCGTGGTCGGCGTGATTCCCGAATCGGAGAACGTGCTGGCCGCCTCGAACGCCGGCGTGCCGGTGATCCTGGACGACAACTCCAACGCCGGCCAGGCGTATCGCGATACCGTCGCGCGGATCCTCGGCGAAGCCCGTCCGCTGCGCTTCACCGAAGTGGCCAAGAAGGGCTTTCTCCAGCGCGTGTTCGGAGGCTGATGTGGGCATTCTCGATTTCCTGAAGCGCAAGCCGGAACCCACCGCCTCGGTCGCCAAGGAACGCCTGCGCATCATCGTGGCGCAGGAGCGCTCCACCCGCGGCGCTCCGGACTACCTGCCACTGATGCGCAACGAGCTGCTCGAGGTGATCAAGAAGTACGTCAACGTCGACCTCGACGCGATCAACATCAACGTCGAGCGCGACAGTGGCCACGAGGTGCTCGAGTTGTCGGTCGCCCTGCCCGACGGCAAGGCCGCCAGCGCGCCGTAAACCCGCAGGGTGGGCTTTGAGCCCACCTTGCGTCGCCACAGCGGCGGGCTCGAGCCCGCCCCATGCCCATGAACACTCCTGACGTCCTGCGCCTTGCCGACATCGGCTACGAGGCTCCCACCGCCCTGCTCGCCCGCCGCGGCCTGGCGCTTCGCCGCGTGCCCGCCGGCGAACCGATCCCCGGAAGCTTCTGGGGTGACGAGGAGGCCGGCATCATCGGCACCACCGTCTACGCGCGCGACGACACGCCGGTGCACTCGCTGCTGCACGAGGCCTGCCATCTGCTGGTGTTGCCAGCGGAGCGGCGCAGTCAGGTGCATACCGATGCCACCGATTCGGTCGAGGAAGAAGACGCCACCTGCTACCTGCAGATCCTGCTCGCCGATGCGCTGCCCGGGGTCGGTCGCGCGCGGCTGATGACCGACATGGATGCCTGGGGCTACAGCTTCCGGCTGGGCTCGACGCGGGCGTGGTTCGAGCAGGATGCGGCCGAGGCGCTGGCGTTCCTGAAGACGCGCAACCTGGCCTGAGGCTCAGTCCCCTCTCCCCTACGGGGCGAGGGCTTGGGTGAGTGGCAGGGGCTCGCGGAGAGGCTCGCTCTCGCGTTGTGATAGCTGGCGCCGGTCATTCCCGCAAGGCTTCCGCCATCCGCCCTCCGGGCACCTTCCCCGCGCTCGGGGGAAAGATCGCGCGAGCTACTTCCGGTGCCACTTGTCGTCGTCGCCCTTCTCGTACTCGTTCTTCACCGCCGACCAGGCGACCTTGAACGACACCTCTTCCTGCGATTCCTTGCCCCGTCGCTTGTCCGGATCCGCATACTCGTCCCAGGCGCTGTTGAACGCTTCCTTGAAAATGTCCTGGGCGTGCGGCGGCAGGTTGTCGCGCACGGACTCGGGCAGGTCGCGGGTGGATTTGTACGGCATGGCTCGGCCTCCTGGTTTGGGGGGACACCACCGTCCGCCTGCCAGCATCAAACGCGCGTCAACCGCGCTTGCCGGACACGTGCCGATCGCCGGCCACATACCAACGCCAGGGCTCCTCTGCCGCGCGTGTGATGCCGATCCGCGGCGATGCCGCCGGTTCGGCGGGCGGCAGCACGCCATCGTCGACAACGGCGAACCCGCCGGTTCCATCGACCAAGTCGATACCATCCCGTGCCCCGTCGATCCCCAGCGCCTGGCACAGGCGGGCCGGCCCACGGCAGAGATCGCGGTCGTGCCTGCAGTTCGGTCGCGCCGCGCGCATCGCAGCCAATCCGGTCAACGGCGCCAGCGCGCGCAGGAGCACCGCCACGCCCTCGCCCTCCTCGCCGCACACCGGGTTGCAGCACCAGTGCATGCCATAGGTGAAGTACACATAGAGCAACCCCGGCGGACCGAACATGGTGGCGTTGCGCGCGGTGCGTCCGCGCCACGAGTGCGCGGCCGGATCAATGGCGCCGCAGTACGCCTCGGTCTCGACGATGCGCCCGCTGCGCCCGTCCGCGTTCAACAGCACCTTGTTGAGAAGCTCGGGGGCCACCGCGCGCGGATCGCGAGCAAAGAACGCGCGCGGCAGCACGGTGGCCGGCCGGCCGAGCAGCGAGGCGATGAAGTCGGGGGTCATGGGCGCAGCATGCTCCGCGTGGCGTCAACGTTCGACGGAGGCGGGGAAAGCGGGGTTCTTCCGCAAGGCGCCACCCATCCGCCCTTCGGGCACCTTCCCCCGTCAAACGGGGGAAGGATCAGCACGCGGCTCCACGCCGTCCCGGATGCCGCGCCACCGAGCCTTCCCCTGCGAACGCGGGGGAAGGTGCCGACAGGCGGATAGGGGCGCCTTTGGGAGCGAGGCGCGGGGCGGTGGCCCATTCCGCGCCGATCAAAGCTCGAAGCGGTACGCCAGCTTGACCAGCAACTGCTCGCTGTCGCGCAGGTCGAAGCTGCGGCTGAACTGGCTGCCGGCTTCGCGGTAGAGCGGATCGAATGCGTAGCCACCACGGCCGTACACCACGTACAGGTCCGACAGCGGCGCCAGCTCGTAGCGGTAGCGGATCTGGAAACCGAGGTTGCGCACGCTGAAGTCGTTCACCGGATCGTCCACGGCCACGGCACGCATGTCGCCACTGACGCGATAGGCCTGCAGCAACTGCGCGTCCAGCCCCAATGCCTGCAGCTTGACGCGCAGTTCCTGGCGACTGCCGATGTTCCAGTTGACGCCCGCGTCGAGCATCACCTGGTGGCTGTCGAAGCTGCCGATGAGGTTGTCGTGCTGCCAGACCAGCCAGTCGGGGTTGAACTGGTAAGTCACGCCAGTGAAGACGCTGAAGGCGTCGTTGATGAAGTAGGTCGGCTGGAAAGTAGCCGCATAACCGATGCGGTGCAGGCCGACCCGGTCGCTGCCCATCAACTCCACTTCGGATTCCCACGCCCAGTTGCCCTTGCGCGGGCTCTGGCGTTCCCAGTCCAGCACGGCATTGAGTGGCGTACGCAGGGCGCCGTGCCCGCGGGTCAGTTCGTCGTCGTGCGCGGGCGCGTTGAGGTTGAGTTGCCAATCCGCCTCGCCGCCGTCGCGCAACTGGCTCTCGCGGATCACCCGGAACTGCCGCTGCAGCGACAGGCCGTGGTCGTTGTCCATGCCGACCACGCGCCAGTGCCATACGTGCGAGGCGTAGCGCGAGCCGGCCGGCAGGTCGGCGAAGCGGCGGCGCACCTCGTAGTGGACGTAGTTGAGGCTGTTGCGCGGCAGGTAGCCGAAGTCGTTGAGGTCGAGCCTGTCGTCGAAGTGCATGCCCAGCCACTCCTGCGTCCAGCGCTCGTTCATTTCGTACTCGACGACCGACGTGGCGCCGTAGCCGCGCGTGGTGGTGCCGTGCTGGTCGATCGCGCTGCCGACCACGTTGCTGGTGACAGTGAGTTTGTCGTTGGGCTGCCAGCGGTGGTCGATGCCCAGCACGTCGGCGTCGCGATCCAGCCACGGGCGATCCACCCGCGTCGCCTCCATGCCCAGCGTCTGCGAGCCGAAGTCGTGGATCAGCCGCAACGCCGAGAAGGTGCGCCCGGCGTCGCCGCTTTCCTGCGCCGCCATCACGCCGTAGCGGGTCGCGCCCACGCTGCCGTTGAGCTTGAGCGCACCGGTCACGTCGCCCGATCCGTTGCCGTCGTCGGACGGCCCGCCGACCCGGCGGGTGTAGATCAGCTGGCTGTTGTCGATCAGCATGCTGAAGTCGAAGATGCCCTGGTTCTCGGTGAAGAACGGACGCTTGTCGGTGAAGAAGGTTTCTTCCGCGCCGAAGTTGACCACCAGGTCGTCGCTTTCCACCTGGCCGAAGTCCGGATTGATCGTCGCGGTCAACTGGGTCTGGCCGTTGGGCTTCCAGAAGATGTCCGCGCCGCCGTCGAAGGTGTTGTCGCCGCGCACCTGGTCGCGGATGGCCACCGCGTACGGCGTGATCGCGAACAGCGACTGCGTGTACGCCGGCAGCGTCACCGGCGTGAAATCGGAGAGGAAGCGCGGCTTGTTGAAGCTCGCCACCGGCCAGGCGTCGCGCTCGCCGGTCGAGCCGATCACGCGGTCCAGGTACAGCCCAATGGTGCGCTCGCCACCGACCGCCTTGCGCATCGGCGCGATGTACCAGGGAATCAGCATCTCCACCGACCAGCCCTGCGCATCCTCACTGACGGCGTGCTTCCAGTTGCCGTCCCAGTCGGTGTTGAAGCGGCTCTCGTTGGTCAGTACCGCGTCGTTGAGGTCGTCGGTAAGGGTGACCATGAAGTTGTAGCCGGTGCGCCCGTCGCCGTCGAAGTCGACCATCAGGTTCACGCGGTCGACCTGCGCCTGTTCATCGCGGCGGATGCGCTGGTGCGTGCGCGGCACGCCCGGCGGCTGGGTGCAGCGGAAGGCGATCGCCAGGCCGTCCGGCGTGGACAGCACCCAGGCTTCCGTCGGCAGGCTGCCCGGCTCGCCATTGAGCGGCTGCACCTTGCGGAAATCGGTGATGTGCTTTGCGCCCTGCCATTCGACCGGGTCGATGTGGCCGTCCACGTCGACCGCCATGGCCGGTGTGGCCAGCAGCAGTGCCAGCGGCAAGGCCAGCGCGCGCATGGCACGCGGGGCATGGGGTCGGAACGAGCGTCGATCGGGTGGGCGCATCGGCAAGGGGAAGCGGGGGGATGTCGCAAGGATAGACGGCCATCCCCACTACGCCGACTGGCGAAAGTCACGCCGGGGCCGGTGTCCGCGGACACGCCCGCGACAGTCAGCGCGGTTCGGCGATCTGGGCCTGCAGCTCGATGTCGCGCGGCGGCGGCGTCCGCGGGGTGCGGATGATGCGCTGGTACCAGGCCCACGACAGCACGCCGATCACCGTCAACACGCTCGCCCCCAGCGCCAGGTGCAGCAGGCTGGTCGAGAGCATGGGCGAGAGCACGCCCGCCACGGCGCCGTTGAGCAGCAGGCTGGCGAAAGCCTGCACCGAGGAGATGCCGCCGCGCCTGTGCGGGAAGCGGTCCAGCAGCAACAGGGTCAGCGTCGGGAAGGCCAGCTGCACGCCCACGCCGTGCAGCACCAGCGGCAGCATCGACCAGGGCAGCCGCGGCTGCGGGAACGCCAGGGCGAGGACCAGGTGCGACGCGCAGGCCAGCAACATCACCGCGTAACCGAGGTTCACGGTGAAGCCCACGCCGCGGCGACCGGCCAGCCGCCCGGATATCCAGGCGCCCCCCACCAGGCCGACCACCACCGGGATGAACAGCCAGGGGAAGCCCTGCGCCGACAGCCCGAGCAGCCCGCGGATGATCCGCGGCGCCGAGGCGATGAACAGGAACAGCCCGGCGAAGTTCACCGAGCAGGAGACGAGCAGCGGCCAGAACGGCCGGTCGCGTCCGAACGCCACGTAGCCGGCGAGCAAGGGTTTCAGCGCGAAACGGCTGCGTGCCGCCGCCGGGTGGGTTTCGTCCAGTTGCCACAGCAGCAGTGCCGCCAGCATCAGGGTGAAGCCGGTCAGCACCCAGAAGATGCCGTGCCAGCCATCGAGCCCGAGCAGCTGGGCGCCCACCATCGGCGCGATCACCGGCGCCACGCCGAAGATCATCATCACCTGCGACATCAGCCGCTGCGCCGCCTCGCCCTCGAGGCTGTCGCGGATCACCGCGCGCCCCACCACCAGGCCAGCGCCGGCGCAGGCGCCCTGGATACCGCGACACACCAGCAACATGCCGAAGGAGGTCGACAGCGCGGCGCCAGCAGAGGCGGCCGCGTAGCCGAGCATGCCCGCCACGATCACCGGCTTGCGCCCGACCGCATCGGAAATCGCCCCGTGGAACAGGCTCATCACCGCGTAGGTCAGCAGGTAGATGCTCAGGAGCTGTTGCAGGGCCACCTCGTCCACGCCGAAGCGCGACCCGATCAACGGGAACGCCGGGAACACGGCGTCGATCGAGAACGGGCCGATCATCGACAGCGCGGCCAGCAGCCATGGCAGGCTGCGCCGGATGGGGGGAGGAGTCGTGGTCATCGGATGGGGCCGGGGAGCGGCGGCGAGTATGCCACGCGGCCCCGCGTTGCCCCGGCAGCAGCCCGATCGCGGGCCACGCGCTTCCATGGCGGCAGAAGGAGCGTGGCGCACGAGCGGGGGCTCCTGCAAAGCCCGCGTAGCGTTGGCCTGGCACACGGCCATCGGCTAGCATGCGCCGGATGGGAGATGGCATGCCTCCCGTTCCTCGCGGAACGAACCGCCCCGCCCGAGGGGTTGATGATGCCTGCACACCGGATGCTCCGGGTGCGGGCGTGTGCCCGCAGCGCGCAGGTCCGGCGATTTCGACCTTTCAGGGGAGGCGCTCTCGTGGGCTACACCGGATTCCTTGCGATCGGCTTCGGCGGCGCGCTTGGCTGCTGGCTGCGCTGGCTGCTCGGCAGCCTGCTCAACCACGTCTTTCCCACGCTGCCGCCGGGCACGCTGGCAGCCAACCTGCTCGGCGGCCTGCTGATGGGCGGCGCGCTGGGCGTATGGGACCACTTCCAGACCCTTCCGCCGGAACTGCGCCTGTTCGTGTTCACCGGTTTCCTCGGCGGCCTGACCACCTTCTCCACCTTCTCGGCCGAATCCTCCACCTTGCTGCTGCGCCAGCAGTACCTGTGGTTCGCCGGCCACCTGCTGGTGCACCTGGTCGGCTCGATCAGCCTGACTCTGCTGGGCATCGCGATTGCGCGCGGCCTGTTGCGCGTCCTCTAGGAGCATCACCGTGAGCGACACGACCACCGAAGGCGTCCAATTGTGCTTCTACGTGCATCTGCGCGCGCGCCACGACGGCAGGCTGCTGTCCGAATGGCTGCTCGAACAGGCCAGGCGGCAGGGCATCGGCGGTGGCTCGGTGTTCCGCGCCACCGCCGGCTTCGGCCGTCACGGGGTGCTGCACGAGGAAGCGTTCTTCGACCTCGCCGACGACCTGCCGGTGAAGGTGGAGTTCCTGCTACCGCCGGCGCAGGCCGATGCGCTGCTCGCACGCGTGCGCGAGGCGGGCATCCACGCGGTGTATGCAACCTCGACCATACGCTTTGGAGTTCTGGGCGCGCAGTGAGGCGTGCCGCCATCTGAAGGAGCGACGCGATGCCCTTCCGCCAGCAGTCCCTCAAGCAACGCGCAATCGAGCTGCTAGCGCTGGCCGGTGTCCGGGCCGCCGACCAGCCACCCTGCGACCTCTGCGTGCATGACGAGCGCCTGTACGCCCGCGTGTTCGCGCACGGCTCGCTTGGCCTGGGCGAGGCCTACATGGACGGCTGGTGGGACAGCGACGACCTGCCCGGTCTGTTCACCCGCCTGCTGCGCGCGCAGATCGACGAGGAGCTGAAAACCCTCGACACGCTGATCGCGCACCTGAAGGCGCGCTTCGTGAACCTGCAGCGTGGCGAGCATGCCTTCGAGATCGGCAAGGCGCACTACGACCTGGGCAACGACCTGTTCCAGGCGATGCTGGGCGAGCGGCTCGTGTATTCCTGCGGCTACTGGGCCGAGGCGGGCAACCTGGACGAGGCCCAGGTCGCCAAGCTCGACCTGGTCTGTCGCAAGCTGCGCCTGCAACCGGGCCAGCGCGTCCTCGACATCGGTTGTGGCTGGGGCGAGGCACTCAAGTACGCGGCGCAGAACTACGGCATCCAGGGCGTGGGCATCACCGTCTCGCAGGAGCAGGCCGCGTACGCGCAGGCACTGTGTGCCGGACTGCCGGTGGAAATCCGCCTGCAGGATTATCACGAGCTGGACGAGCCTTTCGACGCGATCATGTCGATCGGCATGTTCGAGCACGTGGGCGCGCTCAATTACCGCAGCTATTTCGAAGTGGCACGGCGCTGCCTGCGGGACGATGGCCTGTTCCTGCTGCATTGCATCGGCAGCAACGGCGCGCCCTCGCGACCGGATCCGTGGATCGAGAAGTACATCTTCCCCAATTCGATGATCCCGGCGATGAGCCAGACCGCCTCCGCCCTCGAGGGCCTGTTCGTGGTCGAGGACTGGCACAACTTCGGCGCCGACTACGACAGGACGCTGACCGCGTGGCGCGCCAACTTCGACGCGGCCTGGCCGGCGCTGTCGCACCATTACGACGAGCGCTTCCGCCGCATGTGGCACTACTACCTGGCCGTCTCCGCCGCGGTGTTCCGCAGCCGCCGCGACCAGCTGTGGCAACTGACGCTGAGCCCGCGCGGCGTTCCCGGCGGCTACCGCGTGCCACGCTGACAGGCAGGACGCCGGCGGCAGTTGAAGCGGATCGCCCCGGCGCGGGATAGTGGCGGTGCCACCCTGGGGGACCGCCATGAAGCATCTACTGCCCGCCCTGCTCGCCATCCTCGCCCTGGCCTGCGTCGGCACCAGCCACGCCGCGCAGACGCCACCGGACTATTTCTCCCACGCAGGCCACGACGACGTGCTCAGCGGCGGCGTGAAGATGATCACGATCGACACGCCCAGGGGCCACTTCAAGGTCTGGACCAAGCGCGTGGGCAACAACCCCCGGCTCAAGGTGCTCCTGCTGCACGGCGGCCCGGGCATGACGCACGAGTACTTCGAGGCGTTCGACAGTTACTTTCCCGCTGCCGGCATCGAGTACTACTACTACGACCAGCTCGGCTCGGCCTATTCGGAGCAGCCCAAGGGTCCGGGCAGCGACGACCTGTGGACCACCGACCGCTTCGTCGACGAAGTCGAACAGGTGCGCCAGGCGCTGCACCTGGACAAGGACGACTTCTGCCTGCTCGGCCATTCCTGGGGCGGCGTGCTGGCGATCGAGTACGCCCTCAAGTACCAGCAGCACCTCAAGTGCCTGGTGATCTCGAACATGGTCGACTCGATCCCCGCGTACAACGAGTACGCCCGCAAGGTACTGATGCCCTCGATGGATCCGAAGGCACTGGCCGAGGTGCAGAAGCTGGAAGCGGAACACCGCACCGATGATCCACGCTACATGCAGATCCTGATGCCGATGCACTACGAGAAGCACCTGCTGCGCATGCCCTTCGCGCAGTGGCCCGAGCCGGTAGTGCGCTCGTTCAACCACGTCAACGAACACATCTACCAGCTGATGCAGGGCCCCAGCGAACTGGGCGCCAGCGGCCGGCTCGAACACTGGGACCGCAGCGCGGACCTGCACCGCATCAACGTGCCCACGCTGGTGATCGCGGCGAAGTACGACACCATGCAGCCGGCCTACATGGCCGGCATGGCCAAGCGCCTGCCCAAGGGCCAGTTCCTGCTCTGCCCCAAGGGCAGCCACATGGCCATGTACGACGACCAGCACGTGTATTTCGACGGCCTCATCCGCTTCCTGCACGGCGTCGAGTGAGCGGCCCATGATGCGGATGCGCGCCCTCCTGTTTGCACTCCTGCTGGCGTCGGTCGCCGGCCCCGCGATGGCCCGCCCGGGCCTTTGGGTGGTCAGGGACGCCGACACCACGATCTACCTGTTCGGCACCGTGCACCTGCTGCCACACGACACCGACTGGCGCTTCCCGGCGCTGGACAAGGCGCTGGCCGACAGCCAGGCGCTGTACGTGGAGATCGTGGACGACGACCAGGCCAACATGACCGCGCTGGTGCTGCGTTACGGGATGGACATGGCGCACCCGCTCACCGGCCTGCTCACGCCGTTCGACCGCGACCGGCTCGAACGCGCCGCGCGCCTGGCCAACGTGCCCGGCGGCGTGGCGTCTCTCAACATGATGCGTCCGTGGCTGGCCGCGCTCACCCTGACGGTCGCACCGCTCACGCAGGCTGGACTGGACCCGGCGCAAGGCGTGGACCGGCAGCTGCGCGCGGCAATGGAAAAAGCCGGCAAACCGGTGCGCGCGCTGGAAACGGCCGAGCAGCAGATCCGGTTCCTCGCGGACATGCCGCAAGCCATGCAGCTGGCCATGCTCCGTTCGACCCTGCGCGACACCGAGCGCGCCACGGTGGACCTCGAGGCGATCATCCAGGCCTGGAAGCGCGGCGACGACAAAGCGCTGGCCCGCCTGGAGAACGACCTGATGCGCAAGGAAGAGCCCCAGCTCTACCAGCGCCTGCTGGTCGAGCGGAACGAGGCCTGGGCCAGGCGGGTTGCCGCGATGCTGCAGCAGCCGGGAACGGTTTTCGTCGCCGTCGGTGCCGCGCACCTCGCCGGCCCGGACAGCCTGCAGGAACAGCTCGAAAAGCAGGGCGAGAACGTCGATCGCCTGTAGGCCAGACCTGGAACACCACCTGCAGGAGCGCACCTGTGCGCGACCGGGAGCATCGCGGTCGCGCACAGGTGCGCTCCTGCAAGGACACCCCGATAGCGCGAGGCAGCCAACACGGGCGTGCACGAGCGCCCCTGCCCAGCCTCCCCGCTGTCCCCTCCGCGGCCGATCTGGCACCATCGGCCGGTTACCCGTGCAAGAAACCCCCGCATGAACCTGCAAGCCAATTTCGAACAGATCCCGCTCAAGGAATACGCCGAGCGGGCCTACCTCGACTACTCGATGTACGTGGTGCTCGATCGCGCCCTGCCCTTCGTGGGCGACGGCCTCAAGCCAGTGCAGCGGCGCATCATCTATGCGATGAGCGAGCTCGGCCTGGCCGCCACCGCCAAGCCCAAGAAATCCGCGCGCACCATCGGCGACGTGATCGGCAAGTTCCATCCGCACGGCGACACCTCGTGCTACGAGGCGATGGTGCTGATGGCGCAGCCGTTCTCGTATCGCTATCCGCTGGTCGACGGCCAGGGCAACTTCGGCTCGCCGGACGACCCGAAAAGCTTCGCGGCGATGCGCTACACCGAGTCGAAGCTCAGCCCGATCGCCGAGGCGCTGCTGGGCGAGCTGGCGCACGGCACGGTCGACTGGGTACCCAACTTCGACGGTACGCTGGAGGAGCCGTCCTGGCTGCCTGCACGCGTGCCGCATGTACTGCTCAACGGCTCGATGGGCATCGCCGTGGGCATGGCCACCGACATCCCGCCGCACAACCTGCGCGAGGTGGTGGCCGCCTGCATCCACCTGCTGGACAACCCCGATGCCACCGTCGCGGACCTGGCCGGGCACGTGCCCGGCCCCGACTACCCGACCGCGGCCGAGATCATCACCCCGCGCAAGGAATTGCTGTCGATCTACCAGACCGGCACCGGCTCGCTGCGCGCCCGTGCGGTGTACCAGGTGGAGGACGGCAACATCGTCATCACCGCGCTGCCGCACCAGGTCAGCCCCTCGAAGATCCTCGAGCAGATCGCCGCGCAGATGCGCGCCAAGAAGCTGCCGATGGTGGAGGACCTGCGCGACGAGTCCGACCACGAAAACCCGATCCGCCTGGTCGTCGTACCGCGCTCCAACCGCGTCGATTCGGCCGAGGTGATGCAGCACCTGTTCGCCACCACCGACCTGGAGAAGAGTTACCGCGTCAATCTCAACATGATCGGCCTGGACGGCCGCCCCCAGGTGAAGGACCTGAAGAAGATCCTCGCCGAGTGGCTGACCTTCCGCACGGACACGGTGACGCGTCGCCTCAACCATCGCCTGGGCAAGGTCGAACGGCGCCTGCACCTGCTCGAAGGCCTGCACATTGCCTACCTCAACCTGGACGAGGTCATCCGCATCGTGCGCTCGGAGGACGAGCCCAAGCCGGTGCTGATGAAGCGCTTCAGGCTGTCCGAGGAACAGGCCGACTACATCCTCGAGACCAGGCTGCGGCAGCTCGCGCGCCTGGAGGAAATGAAGATCGAGGCCGAGCGCAACCAGCTCGAGGAGGAGCGCGCGCGCATCAACGTGCTGCTCAAGTCACCCGCCAAGCTCAAGGGCCTGATCAAGGAAGAGCTGCGCGCCGATGCCGTCAAATACGGCGACGCGCGCCGCTCGCCGCTGGTCGAACGCGAAGTGGCGCAGGCGCTGGACGAGAGCGCGCTGGTCGCCAGCGAGCCGGTCACCGTGGTGCTTTCGCAGAAGGGCTGGATCCGCGCCGCCAAGGGCCACGACGTCGATGCCGAGGGCCTCAACTACCGCGAGGGCGACGGCCTGCTCGCGGCGGTGAAGGCGCGCACCACCCAGCAGATCGCGGTGATCGATTCCACCGGCCGCAGCTACTCCACGCCGGCGCACACCCTGCCCTCGGCGCGCGGCAACGGCGAACCGCTCACCGGCCGCTTCAGCCCACCGGCCGGCGCCGGCTTCGACGCCCTCACCGCCGGCGACAACGACACGCGGCTGATCCTGGCCACCGACTTCGGCTATGGCTTCGTGGCCCGCTTCGAGGCGCTCACCGGCCGCAACAAGGCGGGCAAGCAGATCATCAGCCTGAGCGAGGGAGCGAAGATCCTGGCGCCCCAGGCCAGCGCGGATCCGGCGCGCGACCGCATCGTGGTGGTCACCACCGAAGGCCACCTGCTGATGTTTTCCGTGGCCGAGCTGCCGGAACTGGACAAGGGCAAGGGCAACAAGCTGATCGAGGTGCCCAAGGCCAAGCTGGCCAGCGGCGAGGAACGCGTTGCCGGCATCGCCGTGGTCGCCGAGGGCAAGGGCGAGGTGACGCTCTACGCTGGCCAGCGCAAGCTCACGCTGCGCTGGAACGACCTGGTCGAGTACGGCGGCAACCGCGCCACCCGTGGCGGCCTGCTGCCCCGCGGCCTGCGGCGCGTGGAGCGGATCGAGACCACGGGTTGACGCGTAACCGCAAGCCGCCGCGAACTGCTCCCTCTCCCCGCCGGGGAGAGGGCCGGGGTGAGGGGCCACGCTTGCGGTCATCTGGAACCAAAGCGGGGCCCGATCGATCGTCCCGGCGAGCCACAGCCACGGAGGGGAGAGGAAGCACAACGGCGTGTCTCTTCACCGAGAACTTTCACGCCAGCCACCACTCCAACCCCGGTACACCTGACCGCGCCCCGCCCGTTGAATACAGGCACCGTCCGACCGGATCTCCCATGCGCTCCCTTCTTTCCGCCGCTGCTTTACTCGCCGCCGTCCTGGCCACGCCGGCCTGGTCGCAGAGCGCCAGCCAGCCGTTGAACCTGAAACTCCCGCCCAGCGACCTGCCCGCTGCGGCGAGCACGGCGCCGAAACCGGCCAGCGCTCCCGGCGTCTACTACGGCGACCACAGCGGCCGTACCGCCGCGGACGAGGACATCGCGACGGACGACTGCGACGACGCCACCTACGACCAGGCGCAGCTCCACGGCAGCGTGGGCGTGGGCGTCATGGGCGGCAGCCACGTGGACGGCAACTACCAGCACGGCATGGTCAGCCTCAGCAAGGCGTTCGGCAGCTGCGACCATCCCAGGGGCGGCGTCAGCCTCTCCATCGGCACCGGAACCGGGCATTTCCACGAGCGCGGTCACTGACGCGCGAGACGCCTCTGCGCTAGCCTTCCCGCCGGCGCGAGCGGAGGGACCCATGCACGGCGAGTACAAGATGCCCGGCGGCAAGTTGATCGTGGTGGACCTGTCCATCGTTGGCGGCTGCCTGGCCCAGGTGCAGGTGAGCGGCGACTTCTTCCTCGAACCGGACGATGCCCTGCACGCCATCGACGCCGCGCTGGAAGGGCAGCGCGCCGATGCGGACGAACACATGCTCGCCGCCGCGGTGCGGGCCCGACTTGCACCGGGCGTGATGATGTACGGCATCTCACCCGAAGCCATCGCGGTCGCCGTCCGCCGCGCCATCGACCAGCACGCCATCGACCAGGGAATGGCCCCATGACCCGCACGCTTTGGCGCGACCACGCCTGGCAGCTGATCCACACGGACCCGCAACCGCCCGCGCTGCACATGGCGCTGGACGAGGTGCTCACCCACGAAGTCGGCGCCGGCCACCGGCCGCCGACGCTGCGCATCTGGGAATGGGGCGGCCCCGCGGTGGTGATCGGCCGCTTCCAGTCGTTGCGCAACGAGGTCGACGCGGAGGCCGCGCGCCGCCATGGCATCGAGGTCGTGCGCCGCGTCTCCGGCGGCGGCGCCATGTTCATCGAACCGGGCAACACCATCACCTGGTCGATCTACGCACCGCTCTCGCTGATCAAGGGCATGAGCTTCCAGGAGGCCTACGCGTGGATGGACGCCTGGACGCTGGAGGCGCTCGCCGAGCTGGGCATCGAGGCCTGGTACCAGCCGCTGAACGACATAACTTCCGCCGGCGGCAAGATCGCCGGCGCCGCGCAGGCCCACCGCGGCGGCGCCGTGCTGCACCACGTCACCATGGCCTACGACATCGATGCGACCAAGATGCTCGAGGTCCTGCGCATTGGTCGCGAGAAGCTCTCGGACAAGGGCACGCAAAGCGCCGCCAAGCGCGTCGACCCGCTGCGCAGCCAGACCGGCCTGCCGCGCGCGGCGATCATCGACCACATGATCGCCACCTTCCGCCACCGGCACGGAATGGTCGACGACACGCTGCGCCCGGACGAACTGGCCCAGGCCGAAATGCTGGCCAGGGAAAAGTTCTCCAGCACCGCCTGGACCGCCGACGTCCCCTGAGACCGCGGTCGCGACCCGCGCACCGAGCTCCCCGTCACCGAGCTTCCCCCGCGAACGCGGGGGAAGCTGCCGACAGGCGGATGGGGGCGCCTCTGGGCGCGCGGCCCAGGTAAGCCCCTCGCAAGGACGCCCCCATCCGCCCTTCGGGCACCCTCCCCCGTAAACGGGGGAAGGGTCGGGCCTGCGCCCGCACGCACCTCCCAAACGTCACTTGCACCCCTTCCCCCACCGCCGCAGGATCGGGCTTCCATTCGCGTGGACAAAGGAGATGCAGATGCGCGTTTTACGCATGGCCGCCCTGGTGGCGGGATTGGGCCTGGCCCTCGCGGCGCACGCCGCCGACCGCGATACGTGGAAATTGCCGGTCGCCGTCAAGAAGCTCGACAACGGCATGACCGTGGTGGTTTCCGAGGATCACAGCTCGCCCACCGTGGGCATCAGCATGGTCTACCACGTAGGCATGCGCCTGGAGCCACAGAACCGCACCGGCTTCGCTCACCTGTTCGAACACCTGATGTTCGAGGGCACGCCGGACGCGCCCAAGGGCACCTTCGAACGGGTAATCCAGGGTGGCGGCGGCGTATTCAACGGCTCGACCCGCGCCGACTACACCAACTACATCGCCTCGGCGCCCTCCTCCGCGCTGGCGCCGATCCTGTGGCTGGAGGCCGATCGCATGAAGTCGCTCGACTTCAGTGCCAAGAACCTGGCCAACCAGCAGAACGTCGTCAAGGAAGAAATCCGCGTCAACGTGAAGAACCAGCCCTACGGCCTGTTCTTCTGGACCGACCTCAACGCGCTGGCCTTCGACAAGTGGGCCAACAAGCACGATGGCTACGGCTCATTCAAGGATCTGGACCACGCCTCCATCGCGGACGTGAAGACCTTCCACGATACGTTCTACCAGCCGGCCAACGCGGTGCTGGGCATCGCCGGTGACGTCACGCCGGATGAAGCGTTCAAACTGGCGCAGCAGTACTTCGGCGACATCCCCGCGCGCGATCTGCCCAAGCGCCCGGACGTGTCCGAGCCGCTCAACACCAAGCCGCGCCACGCCGAGGAAACGGACGCGCTGGCCAAGGTGCCGGCGCTGGCGGTCGGCTGGAAGATGCCGCCGCGCGGAAGCGCCGACCAGGTACCGATGATGGTGCTCTCGCAACTGCTGGTCGGCGACGACGCTTCGCGCTTTTACCAGGGCCTGGTCAAGGGCCGCCAGCTGCTGCTCAACATCCAGGGCGGCATGAACTTCCCGCTGGGCGACGGCAGCGACTACGCCGGCCCCGCACTGCTAGGCCTGTTCGCCATCTACAAGCCCAACGCCACGCCCGACCAGGTGCTCGCCGCACTCGATGAAGAGATCGCCAAGGTCGCCACCGAAGGCGTGGACGACGCCACGCTGGCCAGTGTGAAGACCAAGATGCTGTCGGACTGGTACGGCGGCCTGGAGTCCTTCATCAACCGCGCAGACACGATGGCCAAGCTGCAGACGCTGTGGGGCGATGCGCATGTCGCCAATAAGATGCCGGGCTGGATCGAAGCGGTGCGCGCCGAGGACATCAAGCGCGTCGCCCGCACGTATCTCACCGACGCCAACCGCAGCGTGGTCGTGCGCCGTCCCGTCGCCGCCGCCAAAGCCCCTGCCAAGTGAGGATCGCCATGAAGACGAACAAGACGTTCAAGCTGCTCGCGCTGGCCGTGGGGCTTTCGCTGGCAGGTTTCGCGCAGGCCTCCACCCGGCCGCTGCCGAAGGACCTGCCGGCCTACGGTCCCGAGAAACCACTGCCCACCCCGCAGATCCAGCACCGCACCCTGCCCAACGGCCTGACGGTGTGGGTCGTGCCACGCGACGGATTGCCCAAGGTCAACGTGGAACTGGCAGTACTGGGCGGCACCGCCGCGGACGACCTCAAGACCCCGGCTATCTCCGAGATGATGGCGCGCCTGCTCGACGAGGGCACCGCCTCGCTCAGCTCGCGCCAGATCGCCGAGAAGCTGCAATCCATCGGCGGCGACTACCGCACGGGCGCCTACGCCGACGCCATTACGATCCGCGCCGACGCGCTGGCTTCGCACGCCCCTGAGCTGATCGCACTGGTGGCCGATACGGCGCTGCATCCGAGCTTCCCGGCCAAGGAGGTCGCGCTGGCCCAGGCCAACGCGATGCAGGAGCTGAAGGTGCAGGAGGCCGACCCCGACTGGCAGGCACAGCGTGCCTTCGACCACGCTGCGTTCGGGACGCATCCGTATGCACGCGATGCGCTCGACGAGGCCAGCGTCCAGGCGAGCAGCCCCGACACGCTGCGTGCGTTGCATGACGCCCGCTTCCAGCCCGACCGGGCGCTGCTGGTGATCGTCGGCCGGATCGACGCCGACCAGGCGTTCAAGCTGGCCAGCGATGCGTTCGGCGGCTGGAAGTCCGATGGCAAGGCGCTCGCCAGCACCGCGCCCGCGCCGCATGAAGGATCGCCGGATCGCCTGATCGTGCCGCGCACCGGCGCGGTGCAGAGCAACATCCGCTACGGCCGCCCGGTGATCGCCGCCAGCAACCCGGACTTCATCCCGCTGACCGTGGCCGACACCATCCTCGGCGGCGGATTCACCAGCCGTATCACGCAGGACATCCGCGAGGACAAGGGTTATTCGTACAGTCCGTTCTCGCAGTTCGACGCCCAGCGTGCCGGCGGCAGCGCGTTCGCCCGGGTCGACGTGCGCAACGAGGTCACCGGCGCCACGCTGGCGGAACTGGCCAAGCTGTACGACAGCATGGCCACGCAGGCGCCCAGCGAGGAGGAACTGACCGGCGCCAAGCGGCTGGTCGGCGGCATCTACCTGCTGCGCAACCAGATCCAGAGCGCGCTCACGGCGACCATGGCCGGCTACTGGATCGACGGTCTGCCGCCGGACTTCCTGGGCCGCTACGTCGCTGAAGCCAACAAGGTCACCGCCGACCAGGTGCAGGCCATGGGGCGCAAGTACTTCGCCTCCAGGGACCAGAGCATCGTGGTGGTCGGCGATCCCAAGGCGATCGACGCGCAGCTGGAGCCTTTCGGCGCGTTCGAGGTATACAAGCCCTGAGCGTAACCATGCGGCCACGGGCAAGCCGTGGCCGCATGCCTTTGTTGAAACGCACCTGTGCGCGACCGCCATCGACACGACCCGCGAGGCGCCGCCATGCACCGCGGTCGCTCCTACATGGGCGTGTGTGCCGGCAGCAACGGCAGGATGTGCTCGCGGCTCAGCGTGGCGATCGGCTTGTTGCCCGGGGCGGCAGGATCGATCCAGCACAGCTCCGCAATCTCCGCCTGCGCGACGGGCCCGCCGCGCACCTCCACCGTATAAACCGCCGCCTCCACCCGATGTCCCGGCTCGTTGGCGGCTGCCGCGCCTGCGTGGCACAGCAGCCGCGCGGAACCGGGCGAGAGCTCGCAACCCAGCTCCTCGCGCAATTCACGCGCCAGCGTGGCCAGGTCGTCCGCATCGTCCGGATCACGCTTGCCGCCGGGCTGCTGGAACACCGTCGCGCCATGCTTGCGCACCAGCAGCGTGCGGCCGGCGTCGTCGCGGATCACCGCCGCGACGATGCGTATGACCGGCGAGCTCACAACCGCGTGACCGACCACGACTGCATCCGGCCATTCTTGTACGGCATCACGCCATGGAATGGCCGCGGGTCCTCGTCGAACACCAGCGGCAGGAAATGCCGGTCGCCCTCCCACATCGGCAGCTCCATCAGCCGTGCGCGCGGTACCCACTCCAGCGTGCCTTCGTGGTTGCCGGTGTGGCAGGTCCCCTCGAAGCCGTCGATCAGGAAGATGAAACCCAGCCAGTCCTCGCCCTGCTTGCCGAAGCCGGGCCAGTTGAGCGTGCCGCGCAGGCACATCGAGGTGCACTCGATGCCGGCCTCCTCGCGGATCTCCCGGCGCATGCAGGCGGCGATGTCCTCGCCCGGTTCCATCTTGCCGCCCAGGCCGTTGTACTTGCCCAGGTGCTGATCGTCCGGGCGGGCGTTACGGTGGATCATCAGCACGTGTTCGCGGTCGGGCGAAAGCACGTAGCCGAGTGTGGCGACGATGGGGCAGTAGGCGGTCGACATCGGCGGGAAGGGGCGGCAAAGCGGCAAGTGTAGCGCCGGGCCTGAACATGCGCCCGCGCGCACACTTGCGCCTGTCGCATCCGGGCGGCGACCATCGGGACATGATCCGCTTTGTCCCCCGCCTGCCGCTCGCCGCGATCGTCCCCCTGCTGCTCGCCGCCCTGGCCGGCTGCGCGCCGCAAGCGCGCGCGCTGGACAGCGAGGAGCGCGCGTTCGAGGGGCAGAACTACCGCGTGGTCAGCATCGACCTCAAGCGCGAGCCGCTCACCCTGCACTGGCGCGCGCCCGACAGCGGCGAAGCGTTCGGCAGCATCGACAATCTGCGCCAGTGGGGCGAGAAGCACGGCCGGCGGCTGCTGTTCGCCGCCAACGCCGGCATCTACGACGCGGCATTCAAGCCACTCGGGCTGTACGTGGAGGACGGCAAGCGGCTGGTGCCGCTCAACATGGCGCACGGCAATCCCGCCTCCGGCAACTTCTCGCTGCTGCCCAACGGCGTGTTCGCGATCTACCCGGATGGCAAGGCAGCGGTCGAAACTAGCGCGGACTTCAAGGCCGATGGGCGCAAGGCGCAGTGGGCCACGCAGTCGGGGCCGATGCTGGTGATCGACGGCGAGATCAACCCGGCCTTCATGCACGACTCGGACAGCCTGAAGTGGCGCAGCGGCGTATGCGCCCGCACGCCGCGCAATGTGGTGTTCGCCGTGAGCGAAGCGCCGGTCAACTTCCACACCTTCGCGCGGCTGTTCCGCGATGAACTGGGCTGCCGCGATGCGCTGTTCCTGGACGGCACCATCTCGCAGTTCTACCTGGGCGACGAAGGCTACGCCGGCGCGCCGGCTTTCATGGTCAAGCCCTACGCCGGCATGTTCGCGGTGTTCGCGCCGGAATGATTCGCCGCCGCTTTCCGTGGTGGCGCGCCCTCGCACTGGTGGTGCTGGTGCTGCTGGCCGCGGCATTCGCCACCGGCTGGTCCCTGCTCGCCGGCAGCCGCGCGCGGCTGGATGGCGGACTTCGGGTGGCGGGCCTGTCCGCGCCGGTGAAGATCGTGCGCGACGCCAACGGCAGCGTCACCATCGACGCGCGCCGCCGCGCCGACGCGACCTTCGCGCTGGGTTTCGTGCACGCGCAGGAACGCTGGTTCGAAATGGACCTGATGCGCCGCGTGGCGGCCGGCGAGCTGGCCGAACTGGTCGGCCCGGCGGCGCTGGACACCGACCTGGACATCCGCCGCCACCGCCTGCGTGCGGTCGCCGAGGCAGCCTACGCGGCGATGACGCCCGAACAGAAGCAGGTGCTCGACCGTTACCGCGACGGCGTCAACGCCGGCCTGGCCGACCTGCGCGAGAAGCCGTGGGAATACTTCCTGCTGGGCAGCGAACCCAGGCGCTGGCGTTCGGAGGACTGCCTGCTGGTGATCGGCGCAATGTACCTGGACCTCAACGGCCACGGCCGCAACACGCGCGAGCTGGACATCGCGCGCATGCGGGCCGCGTTGCCGGCGCCGCTGGTGGATTTCCTGCTCTCGCCCGACCCGGACTGGGAAGCGCCGCTCACCGGCACGCTGTCGCGCCCGCCCGTGCTGCCCGGCGCGGGCGTGTTCGACCTGCGCGCACAGCCGGCGCCTGCCACGCCGGTGGCATCGGTGGCCGCCGCGCTCGCGCCGGCGCTGGAAGAGCGCCATCCCGGCAGCAACCATTTCGCGGTCGCCGGCCAGCTCACCGACACCGGCGCGGCCATGCTCGCCAACGACATGCACCTGGGGCTGCGCGTGCCGGACATCTGGTTCCGCGCGCGCCTGCGCTATCCGGATGCCAAGGCGCCCGGCGGCACACGCGACGCGGTGGGCGTGACCCTGCCCGGCACGCCGGCACTCGTGGTCGGTTCCAACGGGCAGATCGCCTGGGGCTTCACCAACAGCTACGGCGATTGGCTGGACTGGGTGCGGGTCACGCGCGACCCGGCCAATCCCTCGCGTTACAAGGTGCCCGGCGGCTGGGCGACGATCGAGCACCACGCCGAACGCGTCCACGTCAAAGGCGCGCCCGACCGCGTGCTCGAAGTGCAGGACACCCGCTGGGGGCCGATCCTCGCCAAGGACACCGACGGCACGCCGCTGGCCCTGGCCTGGATCGCGCAGGACCCGCATGCCTACAACCTGGGCCTGATGCAGCTGGAGCGCGCACCCAGCGTAGCCGCCGCACTGGACCTGGCGCCGACCCTGGGCATGCCGCCGCAGAACCTGCTGGTCGCCGATCGGGAGGGGCATATCGGCTGGACGCTCGCCGGCAATGTGATTCCCGTGCGCCCGTTCGGCAGCGAGCCGCAGCAGCCGGCGGACTGGTCGCAGGCGGGCACTGGCTGGCAGGGCTGGGCGCCGCCCTCGCAGTACCCGCGCGTGGTCGACCCGTCCGGCGGGCGGCTGTGGACCGCCAACAACCGCACCGTGGATGGTCCCGCGCTGGATCTGCTCGGCAACGGTGGCCATGACCTCGGCGCGCGGGCGCAGCAGATCCGCGACGATCTGCGGATGCACAGCATGTTCACCCCCGGCAACCTGCTCGACATCCAGCTCGACGATCGCGCGGTCTTCCTCACCCCTTGGCAGCGGCTGCTGCAGGACACGCTGGCGGGGACCTCCGATCCCGCGCTCGAGGCACTGCGCGAGCGCACCGCGAACTGGCGCAACCGCGCCGCACCCGACAGCGTGGACTACCGGCTGGTGCGCGCCTTCCGCACGGAAGTGCACCGGCTGGCGCTGGCGCCGTTCGTGGCGACGGTCAAGGCGCGCTACCCGGACTTCTCCTGGCCTTCGGGCACCGGCAACGCGGAGGCGGCCGTGTGGTCGCTGCTGCGCGACCAGCCCGCGTGGCTGCTCGACCCGCACTACCGCAACTGGAACGCGCTGCTCCAGGACGCCGCGCGCCGCGTGGCCACGGAGCTGGGCGGGCAGCCGGGCGGGCTGGCCGCGCGCACGTGGGGCGAGGTCAATCCCGCGGATATCCACCACGCGCTCTCGCCGGCACTGCCGCACTTCCTGGCGCGCTTCCTGGACATGCCCGACACGCCGCTGCCGGGGGACGCCAACATGCCCCGCGTGGCCGCGCCCGGTTTCGGCGCCTCCGAACGGCTGGCGGTTTCGCCCGGTCACGAAGCGCGAGGCATCCTGGAGATGCCTGGCGGCCAGAGCGACAACCCGCTGTCGCCCTATTACGGCGCGGGACACGCGGAATGGGTCGACGGCCGACCCACCCCGCTGCTTCCCGGTCCCGCCAGGTGGACCCTGACGTTGAGCCCCGGCACGCCGTAAAGCGCCCCTCCGGGAGAGAGCTTGGGGTGAGGGGGCGGCCTGGCGAAAGGCTCACCGGCAGCCAGCAGGGGCTTCGAGCTGGAAGCAATGGCCAGCTTCCCCGCGAGCCCCGGCCCCTCACCCAAACCCTCTCCCCGGAGGGGAGAGGGCTTCAATGCGGCTGCGGCTTCCCAGAGGGAACGAGCATAGCCTTTGCTCCCTCTCCCCTCCGGGGAGAGGGCTGGGGTGAGGGGCCGGGGCTCGCGGAAGCCCGCTCGTCAGACAGCAACCTCCCGGAAAGCCACCGCCATACTGGCGACGGCACGCGAAGAGCTTTACGCCAATTCGTACTCCAACGCGCACTCGTGCCGCCCCTGCTCGATGCGGATAGCCAGCTCGCCCTTGATGCCCACCAGCTCCCCGGTGCCCGAGTCCGGCACCACCGACACCCGCAGGCTTGGTGCGCCGCGCTCCATCAATCCGTAGTGCATCAGCACGAAACTGCCCTGCCGCCCGTGCAGCGACCCGCTTACCCGCTCGATCGCCACGTAGCCGGCCGAACCGGGCACCCCGGTGCCCGCCGAGAGCATCTCGCCCAGGCTGGTGGCCTCCAGATCGCCCTGGAAGCGCTTGTCGATCGACAGCCGACCGAGTTGCGCTGCTTCGGTGCCGGGCGCGGCTGGCTGTGGAGCAAGCTTCACGTCGAAGGTTCCGCTGGCGTGCATGGGTCACTCCCGGTCGGTGATGGCGGCCGTCCATCATGCCGCAGGCGCGGCGCGACGCGATGTCGAAAATGCCGGCGCCCGCGCGTCGTATCAACGGAAGCCGGCATCCGCCGGCGCACGAAGGAGAAAAGCGATGCGCTGCATGGTGATGGTCCGCGCCACGGCCGAATCGGAAGCCGGCGTGATGCCGAGCGAAAAGCTCATGCGCCAGATGATGGCGTTCAACGAGGAACTGGTGAAGGCGGGGGTGATGCTGGCCGGCGAAGGCCTCAAGCCCAGCGCCGCTGGCAAGCGGGTTCATTTCGCCGGCAACGGCCGTAGCGTGGTCGACGGACCTTTCGCCGAGGCCAAGGAGCTGATCGCCGGTTTCTGGCTGTGGCAGGTACGCTCGATGGACGAGGCGCTCGAGTGGGCGCGCCGCTGCCCGCCGCCGTTCGAGGGCGAGTGCTCGATCGAGATCCGGCCGCTGTTCGAGGCCGACGACTTCGGCGAGGCGATGACACCCGAGATGCGTGAGACCGAAGAGCGCCTGCGCGCCGAAGTGGCCGGCAAGACGTGAACCCACCGCCGGAAGAGCCCACGTCTGGCCGATGCTTGCCCTGATCCCCAAAAAAGGCATCACCCGAAGTGAGCTCCCGCGAACGGCGACGCGGGCTTGCCGGCCCCTGCGCGCGGTGGTCTGATCGGCCGCATGAGCCAAGCCGAGACCCACCGCGCGATCGAAACCGTCTGGCGTCTGGAAGCGCCCAAGCTGGTCGCCGCGCTGATCCGCGTCGTGCGCGACATCGACCTGGCCGAGGAGCTGGCACAGGACGCGCTGGTCGCGGCGCTGGAGCGGTGGCCGACGTCGGGCGTGCCGGACAACCCCGGCGCATGGCTGATGACGGCGGCCAAGCGGCGCGGCATCGACTTGCTGCGGCACCGCCAGCTGGTCGAGCGCAAGCACGCGGCGCTGGATGGCGACCCGGAGCACGAGGCGTTCACCATGCCCAACCTCGAAGCGCTCGACGACGACATCGGCGACGACCTGCTGCGGCTGATCTTCACCGCGTGCCATCCCGCGCTCTCCACCGAGGCGCAGGTGGCCCTCACCCTGCGCCTGCTCGGCGGCCTCACCACCGCGGAAATCGCCCGCGCCTTCCTGACCGCCGAGCCGACCATCGCCCAGCGCATCGTGCGCGCCAAGCGCACGCTGGCCGACAGGCGCGTGCCGTTCGAGGTCCCGCGCGGTGCCGAACTCGAGGCACGGTTGGCGGCGGTGCTGGGCGTGATCTACCTGGTCTTCAACGAGGGCTACACCGCCACCGCCGGCGACGACTGGATGCGCCCGGCGCTGTGCGAGGAAGCCCTGCGCCTGGGCCGCACCCTGGCCGGGCTGATGCCACGCGAACCGGAAGTACTCGGGCTGCTTGCACTGATGGAGATCCAGGCTTCGCGCAGCCATGCACGCGTGGGCGCGGATGGTCGCCCCGTGCTGCTGCTGGAGCAGAACCGCGCATTGTGGGACCAGTTGCTGATCCACCGTGGACTGGAGGCGCTGGAACGCGCCGGCCGCCTCGGTGGCGCCGAAGGCCCGTACGCGCTGCAGGCAGCGATCGCCGCCTGCCACGCGCGTGCGACCACGGCCGAGGCCACGGATTGGCCGCGCATCGCCGCACTCTACGCCCGGCTGGCGCAAGTGGCGCCTTCGCCGGTGGTGGAACTCAACCGCGCGGTGGCGGTGTCCATGGCCGAGGGCCCTGCCGCGGGGCTGGCGCTGGTCGATGCCTTGCGTGAGGTCGCGGCGTTGGCCGGCTATCACCTGCTGCCGGCGGTGCGCGGCGACCTGTTGGCCAGGCTTGGGCGAAGCGACGAGGCTCGCACTGAATTCGAGCGCGCTGCGGCGCTTACGCACAACGCGCAGGAACGCAGTGTCATGCTGGCGCGTGCCGGAGCGTGTGGGTGACGGCGGCGGGTTGGGCAGGGCTCCCCGCCAAAGGCGCCCCCATCCGCCCTTCGGGAACCTTCCCCCGCAGTCGCGGGGGAAGGATCGGCAGCGTCTTCCCCCGCGACTGCGGATCGGCAGCGCAAAACCACCCATCGAGCCTTCCCCTGCGAATGCGGGGGAAGGTGCCGGCAGGCGGATGGGGGCGCTCTTGCGCCTTAGCCCAGCAACCTTTCGCAGATCGCCTGGTATAGCCCCGGCAACCGCTCCAGGTCGGCTACCGCCACGCACTCGTCCACCTTGTGGATGGTCGCGTTGACCGGTCCCAGCTCCACCACCTCGGCGCCCAGTGGCGCGATGAAACGCCCGTCGGACGTCCCGCCGCCAGTGCTCTGCTCCGGCTCCATGCCGCATAGCTCGCGGCACACGCCGAGCACGGTTTCGCGCAGGCGGCCACCCGCGGCGCTCAGGAACGGCTCGCCGGAAAGATTCCAGTCCAGCTGCCAGTCCAGGCCGTGGCGCTCGAGGATGGCCTGAGTGCGCGCGCGCAGTTCAGCGGCACCGCTGGCGGTCGAGTAGCGGAAGTTGATCTGCGCGACGAGCGCGCCGGGAATCACGTTGGTGGCGCCCGTACCGGCGTTGAGGTTGGAGATCTGGAACGAGGTCGGCGGGAAGTCCGCGTTGCCCTCGTCCCAGCGGGTAGCCACCAGTTCGGCCAGCGCCGGGGCGAAGGCGTGGATCGGGTTCCTCGCCTTTTCCGGATAGGCCACGTGGCCCTGCACGCCACGCACGCTGAGCGTGCCAGAAAGCGAGCCGCGGCGGCCGACGCGGATCAGGTCACCCAGCCGCTCCTTCGACGAAGGCTCGCCGACCACGCACCAGTCCAGCCGCTCGCCACGCGCGCGGAACGTCTCGGCTACGCGACGCACGCCATCGAGGTTGGTCGGACCTTCCTCGTCGCTGGTCAGCAGCAACGCGACGCGGCCGGCGTGTTGCGGGCGCGTCGTCACGAATTGCTCGAGCGCCAGCACCATCGCGGCGACCGAACCCTTCATGTCGGCGGCCCCCCGGCCGTAAAGGCGGCCATCGCGCACGACCGGCTCGAACGGCGGGCTCTGCCACGCGTTCTCCGGACCGCTGGGCACCACGTCGGTATGGCCCAGGAAGACCAGCGTGGGACCTTCGCCGCCGTGCGTCGCCCACAGGTTGCCGACCTCGCCATGGCGCAGGTGCTCGATGGCAAAGCCCGCCCGTGCGAGCCGTCCAGCGATCAGCGCCTGGCAGCCGGCATCCTCGGGGGTCACCGAGCGGCGGCCGATCAGGTCACGGGTCAAGTCCAGTACGTCGCTCAAGCGAAACTCCCACCTGCTTACGAAATCCCTGTAGGAGCGCACTTGTGCGCGACCGGGTGCATGGCGGTCGCGCACAAGTGCGCTCCTACAGGAAGACTCCCGACGCGGGAACTTTATTTGCCGAACAGCTTCTTGAACCCGTTGTCGGTAAAACCGACGCTCACCGCCCCGTCGTCCTGCACCACCACCGGCCGGCGCACCAGTGCCGGGTATTCCTTCAGCAGCAGCGTCCACTCCGGATCGGAACCGGGGTTCTTGCGCTGCGGCAGCAGGTTGCGCCAGGTGGTGGAGGACTTGTTGACCAGTTTCTCCCAGCCTCCCAGCTGTTGCGCCCAGGCCTTGAGCGTCGCCGCCGGCACGGGATTGGCGCGGTAGTCGACGAACGCGTGCGGCACCTCGAAACGGGCGAGCCAGTTGCGCGCCTTCTTGCAGGTATCGCAGTTCGGCAGGCCGTACAGCGTGACGGTCATTGCGCGCTCCTCAGCAGCTCGTTGATGCCGGTCTTGGCGCGCGTCTTCTCGTCGACCTGCTTGACGATCACCGCGGCGTACAGGCTGTGGCTGCCGTCCTTCGCCGGCAGGCTGCCGGCGACCACCACGCTGCCGGCCGGGATGCGGCCGTAGCTGACCTCGCCGGTGGCGCGGTTGTAGATACGGGTGGACTGGCCCAGGAACACACCCATGCCGATGACGCTGCCCTTCTCCACCACCACGCCCTCGACCACTTCGGAGCGCGCACCGATGAAGCAGTCGTCTTCGATGATGGTCGGGTTCGCCTGCAGCGGCTCGAGTACGCCGCCGATGCCCACGCCGCCGGACAGATGCACGCGCGCGCCGATCTGCGCGCAGGAGCCGACCGTCGCCCAGGTATCGACCATGCTGCCGGCGCCGACGTAGGCGCCGATGTTGACGTAGCTAGGCATCAATACCGCATCCCTGGCGACGTGCGCGCCCCGGCGCACCAGCGCGCCCGGCACGATGCGCGCCCCCAGGCTCTCGAGCTCCGCGTCGTTGCCATGGCCGAAGCGCAGCGGCACCTTGTCGAAGGCCAGCGCGGCGCCACCGTCGACCACCCGGTTGCCGTTGATCCGGAAATACAGCAGCACAGCCTTCTTGAGCCACTGGTTGACGGTCCAGCCGCCGTGCCCGTCCGGCTCGGCCACGCGCTGCTCGCCCTGTTCGAGCAGCTCCATCACCTGCCCAAGCGCCGGACGCAGGTGGGTTTCGATCTCGCTCTGGGTGAGTTCGCTACGGCGCTCGAAGGCGTCGTCGATCAGGGTCTCGATGGCAGGCATGGCGGCTCGCAGCAAGGGGGTTCGGGAAGCGCCCCAGTATACGGAGAGCCACCGCCGCACACCCCGCCTAACTCAAGTTTGTGCCGGTGTTGCCGATTCCCATTCGCTCCCCGCGGCTCACGCGAACGCGGGAGACGGAGAAACAGAGCCATGCCACGGCGTCCGATCGACCCGGCCGAGATCACGGTCGGCCAGCCCCTGCGATTCAATGCCTACGACGCCCGGGGCAAACTGCTGATGCCCCTGGGCCAGGTGATCGGCACCGAGGCACAGCTGGAGAAGCTGCTCGAGCAAGGCCTGTTCTACGGGTCGGAAGAAGAATGCCGCGGCCCCTTCCTGCCGCCCCCGCCTTCGCCGCTGGCGCTGGTGCTCCAGGCGCGCGAACAACTGCAGGCGCTGCTGGCCGACCCCTCGCCGACGGACTTCCCCGGCACGCTGGCCGAGATCGCCGAGCGGGTGCGCGAGGCTTGCCGCCGGAACCCGGACGTGGCGCTGGCCAGCATCCTGCTGTGTCCCGAGGGGCCCTATGGCTCGCGCCATGCCGTCAACGCCGCGATCGCCTGCCAGCTGACCGGTACCGCCATGGCGCTGGAACCGGTCGAACTGGCGGCGACCGTGTCCGCCGCGCTGACCATGAACATCGGCATGTTCGAACTGCATGAGCAACTGGTCGCGCTGGAGGGGCCGCTTTCGGACGAACAACACCTGGCGGTGCGCGCACACTGCCGGCTCGGGGTGGCCCGACTGCGCGACCACGGCATCACCAGCGCCGCGTGGCTCAACGCCGTGCGCGACCACCACGAGCGCGCCGACGGCAGCGGCTACCCGGGCGGCAAGATGGGCGAGGAGATCGGCCGGCCCGCGCGCCTGCTGGCGCTGGCGGATGTCTATTGCGCGCGGGTCTCCGGACGCGACTACCGGCCGCCGCTGCAACCCACGCTCGCCTTGCGCTGGCTGTTCCTCAACGAGGGCGCCGCGCTGGACGAGCGGCTGGCGCGGATGTTCATCAAGACGCTGGGCATCTACCCGCCCGGCACCGGCGTGCGCCTGCGCAACGGTTCGATCGCGGTGGTCACCCAGCGCGGACCGGTCGGCCACCAGCCGGTGGTCGCCTCGCTCACCACTCACGACGGCCTGCGCGTGGGCTCCCCGATCCGCCGCCGCGGTGACGTGGAAGCGCACCACGTCAGCGAGGTGGTCGATCTGGCCGCGCTGGATATCGAGGTGGACATGCAAGCGCTGTGGGGTGCCGACGCAGTGGCGTGACCGTCGCGGTCGCGCACGGGTTTGCTCCTGCAGGGGCTTCTCAGCCGCCCTGCCCCAGGCGCGCCAGCAAGGCCCGGCGCAACTGCTCCTGCTGCGCGTCGTCCAGCGGTGCGTCATGACGGTCGGTGAGCTGGAAGAAATCCTCCACGCGCTCACCGAAGGTGGCGATGCGCGCGTCGTGTACGCGCACTTGCGCCTCGACCATCGCCTGCGCCACCGCAGCCAGCAGGCCGGGGCGGTCCGTGCACACCAGCGCCAGCTGGGTGCGGCCGCCGGCGGCATGGAAGCCGATCCGCGGCGTCATCTGGAAATGCTTGAGCTGGCGCGAGGCACTGCGTCGCGCCGGGTGTACCGGCACGGTCTGCGCCAGCGCGCGAGCCAGGCGCTGCTGGAGTTCGTCGGCGCGCGCCGGGGTGGCCGGTTGCTCCGTGTCGGTGTCCAGCAGCAGGAATGTGTCCTGCGCCATGCCGTTCGGCGAAACCAGCACGCGCGCCTCCAGCACCGACAGGCGCAGGCGATCGAGCATCGCGGTCACGGTGGCGAACAGGCCGTCGCGGTCGGGGGTGTAGACGAACAGTTCGGTGGTGCCGCGCACCGACAGCGGATGCACCGCGATCAGCGGCAGCACGCCGTCGGCTCGCAGGATCGCGGCGGTCTGCCAGGCGATCTGCTCGGGCCGGTGGCGCAGGAAGCTCGCCTGCGGGAAGCCGGCCCACACGCGCCCGACGGTGGCCGTGTCGAAGCCGTCCGCCTGCAGCAACGGCAGCGCGTACTCCTGGCATTCGCGCACGCGGGTGGCGGCGTCGCGGGGCAGTTCCACGTCGCTGCGCAGGGCGTAACGCGTGGCGCTGTAGAGGTCGGCCAGCAGGCGGTCCTTCCAGCCGTTCCACAGCCTGGGGCTGGTGCCGATGATGTCGGCGATGGTGAGCAGGTAGAGCTGGCCGAGCTGTTCGCGGTTTTCCACTACCTGCGCAAAGCGCGCGACCACGTCCGGGTCGGTGATGTCCTGGCGCTGCGCGGTGACGCTCATCAGCAGGTGGTGGCGCACCAGCCAGGCCACGCGCTCGACGTCGTTGGGCGGCAGCCCGAGCTTCGTGCAGAACGCCCGCGCCTCCTCCTCGCCCAACAGCGAATGGTCGCCGCCGCGGCCTTTGGCGATGTCGTGGAACAGCGCCGCGAGCAGCAGCACCTCGGGCGTGGGCAACGTCGGCCAGATCTCCCGCGCGAGCGGGAATTCGGCCTGCGCGGCCGGGTCGGCAAAACGCGCGACATTGTGCAGCACGCGCAGCGTGTGTTCGTCGACCGTGTAGACGTGGAACAGGTCGTACTGCATGCGCCCGAACACGCGGCCGAACGCGGGCAGGATCGCGGCGAGCAGGCCGTGGCGGTTCATCCGCCACAAGGCGTCCACCGAGCGGGCGCCCTGGCGCAGCAGGCGCAGGAACGCGGCAAGTACCTCCCTATCATCGGCCAGCGCGCCGTCGAGCTGCGCAGTGGCCTGATGGATGCGCCGCATGGTGTCGGCGGTGAAGCCGACGATGCCGGGCTCGTCCAGGCGCGCGAAGAAGGCCTCCACCAGCGCAGCGGGGCGGCGCAGGAACACGTCCGGGTCGCGCGCGGCCAGCCTCGAGCCGTAGCGCAGAAAGTCCTCGCCCACCGGCGCCGCCGTCTCGGCCGGTTCGAGCATTTCCTCGAAGCGTTCGACGATCTGCACGCCCAGCCGTTCGATCTGGCTCGCGGCGCGGTAGTAGCCCTGCATGAACTGCTCCACGCCCAGGTTGGTGGCGTGCTCGTCGACGAAGCCCAGTCGCGCGGCGAGCGCACGCTGGTAGTCGAACAGCAGCCGCTCCTCGGCGCGTCCGGCTTCCAGGTGCAGCGCGTAGCGGTAGCGGCGCAGGGTCGCTTCGGACTGCTCCAGGGTGGCGCACTCGGCAGGATCGAGCAGGCCCTCGCCGACCATCGCCTCGAAACCGTCGGCATGCGCCAGGCGCTTGCCGAGCCAGCGCAGCGCATCGAGCGTGCGCAGGCCGCCGGGGCCTTCCTTGATGTTGGGTTCGAGGTTGTAGGCGGTGTCGTCGTAGCGCGCGTGGCGTGCGTCGCGCTCGGCCAGGCGCACGGCGAGATAGGCGGACGGTGGCCACAGCGCCGGGTCGTCCACGATCGCCTGCAGCTCGGCGTCCATCGCCGGGTCGCCGGCCAGCCGGCGCGCGTCGAGCAGGCTGGTGAACACGCTGGCTTCCTGCGCGGCGAGCGCGCGGCACTGCAGCGGATCGCGCACGGCGTGGCCGACCTTCAGGCCGACGTCCCACAGCGTGGCGAAGCATTGCTCCAGCGCGCGCAGGCGGGCCGGTTGCGCCTCCCGCACGAGCGCCAGCAGGTCGACGTCCGAATGGGGGAACAAGAGGCCGCGGCCGAAGCCGCCGACGGCGAACAGCGCCGCGCCGTCGACCTCGCCCAGGCAGGCGGTCCAGACGTGGGCGACCACGCGCGCGACCGCCTCGCCGCGGCGCCGGGCGAGCGCGCCGGCGTCGACACCGTCGCGGAAGGCGGCGGTCAGCGCGCGGTCGACGTCTTCAAGCAGCTGGCGCAGGGCGCGACGGGCTTCCACCGAGACGCCCGAGCGCGGCACGGCCGGGGGTAGGCGGGGAAGTGCAGGAAGGGTGGGTGGAATGGTCACCCGGGAAGCTTAACGGCCAGCGGTGGATGAGGCATGGTCGCGAGGCTTCCCCCATCCGCCCTTCGGGCACCTTCCCCCGCGGGCGAGGGAAGGATCACGTGACGCGCACCGGGCTATCGGGCCTTGCTGTGCGGGCGAGGCGAGGCCCCACCTGCCGCACACCCACCTATCGAGCCTTGCCCCGTTCACGGGGGAAGGCGCAGACAGGCGGATGGGGGCCGCCTTGCCTCAGGCATCCGGCCACGGCGTCAGGATCTCGAAGCCGTCGTCGGTCACCGCCACGGTGTGCTCCCACTGTGCGGAGAGCGAGTGGTCCTTGGTGACCACCGTCCAGCCGTCCGGCAGCTGCCGGGTCTGCGGCTTGCCGGCGTTGATCATCGGCTCGACGGTGAAGGTCATACCCTTCTTCAGCTCCACGCCGGTGTCGGGCTTGCCGTAGTGCAGCACCTGCGGCTCGTCGTGGTAGACCTTGCCGATGCCGTGCCCGCAGTATTCGCGCACCACCGAGAAACCGGCCGCCTCGGCGTGCTTCTGGATCGCGTGGCCGATGTCGCCCAGGTGGGCACCGGGGCGCACCTGCTCGATGCCCCGCATCATCGCTTCGTGGGTGGTCTCGACCAGACGCTTTGCCAATACCGACGGCGTGCCGACGAAGTACATGCGGCTGGTATCGCCGTGCCAGCCGTCCTTGATGACGGTGACGTCCAGATTGATGATGTCGCCGTCCTTCAGGACCTTGCCCGGCGTCGGGATGCCGTGGCAGATCACGTGGTTGACCGAGGTGCACAGCGTCTTGGGAAAGCCGTTGTAGCCCACGTTGGCCGGCACCGCCTTCTGCACGTTGACGATGTGCTCGTAGGCGATCCGGTCCAGGTCCTCGGTGGTGACGCCTGGCTTGACGTGCTCCTTGAGCAGCGCCAGCACTTCGGCCGCCAGCTTGCCGGCGACGCGCATGCCTTCGAGATCCTGGGGAGATTTGAGGGTAATGGCCATGGAATCCGCTTTGGAGGGGGCGGCAGCGCCGGGGGCCGGCTGCTTGCCGCGAAGCCGGCGCACCGGCTACAATTGCACGGTTTTGCAAGCCGTTGAAGTCCTTACGAGAAGGTCCACGGCGCAAGACGAAACGGGATTGTAGCGCCCACGCGGTGCCAAGCCCAACCAACGCCACACACGTATCGGCACCGTCTTCGGGGTGCCGCGGCCCGTCTTTCAAGGCGGCCGTGGTCGAAGCCGGGGATGCGTGGAGGTCCCAACCCCCGGGTCGCTTGCTTGGCGGCCCAACAATCGAGAACACCACCATGGCACAAGTCACCATGCGCCAGATGCTTGAAGCTGGCGTGCATTTCGGTCACCAGACCCGCTACTGGAACCCGAAGATGGCCCCGTACATCTTCGGCGCGCGCGGCAAGATCCACATCATCAACCTCGAGAAGACCCTGCCGCTGTTCACCGACGCGATGAACTTCCTGTCGGGCCTGGCGCAGAAGCGCGGCACCATCCTGTTCGTCGGCACCAAGCGCTCGGCCCGCGAGCCGCTGGCCGAAGAGGCCGCCCGCGCCGGCATGCCGTTCGTCACCGCCCGCTGGCTGGGTGGCATGCTGACCAACTTCCGCACCGTCAAGCAGTCGGTGGCCCGCCTGAAGGAGCTGGAAGCGGCCGAGACCGACGGCACCTTCGACAAGCTGGTCAAGCACGAAGTGCTCTCGCTGCGCCGCGAGCGCGACAAGCTCGAGAATTCGCTCGGCGGCATCAAGAACATGAACCGCCTCCCCGACGCGCTGTTCGTGGTCGACATCGGCCACGAGGACATCGCCGTGCAGGAAGCGAAGAAGCTCGGCATCCCGGTGATCGCCGTCGTTGACACCAACTACAACCCGGAACTGGTGGACTACGCCATCCCGGGCAACGACGACGCGATCCGCGCGATCCAGCTGTACGCCCGTGCCGCCGCCGACGCGATCCTGGAAGGCAAGGCTGCCGCCCCGGACGCCGCCCACGGCGACGCCAACGAGTTCGTCGAGCTGGACGAAGAAGGCAACCCGGTCGCCAAGGACGAGCGCAAGGCCGCCCCGGCCCGTCGCGAGCGCGACAACCGTGGCCCGGCCAAGAAGGGCGCCGGCGCGCCGCGTCGCGACGGCGGCCGCGGCCGTGGCGGTCGCGAATCGACCGAAACCGTCGAGTAAGCCTTTCACGCTGCCGTGGCGGCCCGGCCGCCACGGCACACCAAGATTCGAGGATTCAAGATGAGCAATATCTCCGCACAACTGGTCAAGGAGCTGCGCGAGCGCTCCGGCGCCGGCATGATGGAATGCAAGAAGGCGCTGGTCGAAAACAACGGTGACATCGACGTCGCCATGGAATGGCTGCGCAAGTCGGGCCTGGCCAAGGCCGACAAGAAGGCCAGCCGCGTCGCCGCCGAAGGCCGCGTGGTCACTGCCCAGGACAACGGCAAGGCCGTGCTGGTCGAGGTCAACTGCGAGACCGACTTCGTCACCAAGAACCCCGACTTCGTGAAGTTCAGTGACACCGTCGCCGACGTCGCGCTGAAGTCCGGCGCCGCCGACGTGGCCGCGCTGAACGGTGCTGCCTACCCGGGTGCCGGCAGCGTGGAAGAGGCCGCCAAGGGCCTGGTCGCGACCATCGGCGAGAAGATCGAAGTGCGCCGCATGGCGCGCGTCGAGACCACCGACGGCAAGATCGGCAGCTACGTCCACGGCGTCCGCATCGGCGTGCTGGTGGCGATCAAGGGCGGCTCCGAGGAGCTGGCCAAGGGCGTGGCGATGCACGTGGCGGCGATGAACCCGCCGTACGTGCGCGCCGATGACGTCCCGGCCGATTTCATCGCCAAGGAAAAAGAAATCGCGCTGAGCCAGATGTCGGACAAGGACAAGGCCAAGCCGGCCGAGATCCTGGAGAAGATCATCTCCGGCAAGATCAACAAGATCGTCTCGGAAGTGACCCTGCTGGGCCAGGCCTACGTGCTGGACACCAACATGACCGTGGGCGACGCGCTGAAGAAGGAAGGCGCGGACGTGCAGCAGGTCGTGCGCCTGGCCGTCGGCGAAGGCATCGAGAAGGTGGAAGAGGATTTCCACGCCGAAGTGATGAAGCAGGCGGGTCTGGCCTAAGCGCCATCTGCATCGCTGAAGAAGGCCGCGGGCAACCGCGGCCTTTTTTGTTCTTCACCCGACCAAGCGGCGCCCGTGCAGGCGCGACCGCGCGTTGCAGGCTGACCGGCATGGTGCGGCCTGCGGTCGCGCACATGGTGCGCTCCGACGGGGTTCTCGGGGCTCAGGTGTCCCGCAATGCGAGGCTCGCCTCTGGCGAACTCGCGGTCACGGGCATTCGCCCTTTCCGCCCATCGTGACCGCCGCGCCCCTCAGCCCCGCGGCTGCAACAGGTCCCAGCGGTTGCCGTAGAGATCCTCGAACACCACGACGGTGGCGTACGCCTCCTCGCGTGGTTCTTCACAAAAGCGAACGCCCTTGGCGCGCATCGCCTGATAGCTGGCGTGGAAGTCGGCCGTGTGCAAAAACAGGAAAACACGTCCGCCCGACTGATTGCCCACCGCCTGCAACTGCTGCGGATTGGCAGCCTTCGCCAGCAGCAGACGCGTTTCGAGCGATCCCGGCGGCGCCACGATGACCCAGCGCTTGCCTGCGCCTTGCGGCGAGTCCTCGATCAGCGTGAAGCCGAGGGAACCGGTGTAGTACGCGATGGCTTCGTCGTAGTCGCGTACAAGCAAGGCGATCGCGCCGAGGTGCATGGGAACTCCAGAGGTTGGCGGTTCTGCAGCATGAACGATTCGTCCCGTTCGCGCGCCCTGCGCCTGACGTCGTACCGCCGCGCGGCTACAATATGCCGGTTTACCCACAATCCGGAGACCCCATGAGCGACCAGCCCAAGTACCGCCGCATCCTGCTCAAGCTCTCCGGTGAAGCATTGATGGGCGAGGCGGACTACGGCATCGACCCGAAGGTGATCGGCCGGCTGGCCAACGAGATCATCGAGGTGCGCAAGGCCGGCGTGGAAGTGGGCGTGGTGATCGGCGGCGGCAACATCTTCCGCGGCGCAGGCCTGGCGGCGGCCGGCATGGACCGGGTGACCGGAGACCACATGGGCATGCTCGCCACCGTGATGAACGCGCTGGCGATGGCCGACGCGATCGAGAAGCGCGGCGGCTATGCGCGCGTGATGAGCGCGATCCAGATCCACGACGTGGCCGAGGACTTCATCCGCCGCCGCGCCATCCGCCACATCGAGAAGGGCCGCATCGCGCTGTTCGCGGCGGGCACCGGCAACCCGTTCTTCACTACCGATTCGGCCGCCGCGCTGCGGGCGGTGGAGATCGGCGCCGACCTGCTGCTCAAGGCCACCAAGGTCGATGGCGTGTACACCGCCGATCCCGCACGCGACGCCAGCGCCACGCGCTACGAACAGCTGACCTACGACGAGGTCATCCAGCGCAACCTGCAGGTAATGGATACCGCCGCGATCGCCCTGTGCCGCGACCACGGCATGCCGCTGCGGATCTATGACATGACCGTGCCGGGGAACCTCATGCGTATCATGCAGGGCGCCCAGGTCGGCACGCTCGTCACCGCCAGCTGATCTTCCGACGAGCGCCCGCGGGCGCGACCGGCAAGGTCGGCCATCCCGTGCGGATGAGCATGGCGGTCGCGCACAGGTGCGCGCCTGCAAGGAGTTCACGGGCCGGGCCGTCGACATGTGCACGCTGCTATACTTTCCAGCTTCACGCAACGCCGGGTGACCCCCATGCTCAACGACATCAAGACCGATGCCCAGACCCGCATGGGCAAGAGCATCGACGCGCTCAAGCACGACCTGACCCGCCTGCGCACCGGCCGTGCCAGCACCGCGCTGGTCGACCACATCAAGGTGCCCTACTACGGCTCGGACATGCCGCTGAACCAGGTCGCCTCGGTGTCGCTGGCCGACGCCCGCTCGATCCAGATCTCGCCGTTCGAGAAGAGCATGGTGGCGCCGATCGAGAAGGCGATCATGGCCTCGGACATCGGCGTCACGCCGACCACCGCCGGCACCGTGATCCGCCTGAACATGCCGCCGCTGACCGAGGAGCGCCGCAAGGAGCTGGCCAAGCACGTGTCGCACGAGGGCGAGAACGCCAAGATCGCCATCCGCAACATCCGCCGCGATGCCATGCAGAAGGTCAAGGACCTGCTCAAGGACAAGCAGATCAGCGAGGACGACGAGCGCCGCGCCGACGACGAGATCCAGAAGCTGACCGACCGCTTCGTCAAGGAAGTCGATGCCGTGGTCAAGGCCAAGGAAGACGAGCTGATGGCCATTTGAGCGGCTCCGCTCATCGCCATGAACACTCCGCACGCCTCTCGCACTGCTCCCTCTGCCCCGTCTTTTGTGAGAGCAGGGGGAGAGGGCCGGGGTGAGGGGCCGCTCTTGCGGGAAGCTCTCTCCGGAGTTGGCGCACGCAGCCTTCCCCGCGAGCCCCAGCCCCTCATCCGACCCTTCGGGCCACCTTCTCCCCGGAGGGGAGAAGGATCCAGCCGCGCGCACCCATGACCATCCCCCGCCACATCGCCATCGTGATGGACGGCAACGGCCGTTGGGCGAAGGCGCGACTGCGCCCGCGCAGCTTCGGCCACAACGCCGGCCGCAAGGCCGTACGCGAGGTCGTCGAAGGCTGCCTGCGCCAGGGCGTGGAGGCATTGACCCTGTTCGCCTTCTCCAGCGAGAACTGGCGCCGTCCGGATGAGGAAGTCGGTGCGCTGATGGAACTGTTCCTGCGCGCGCTGGACAAGGAAGTGGACGAACTGCACGAGCAGGGCGTGCGCCTGCGCTTCATCGGGGACCTCACCGCCTTCAACGCCGAACTGCGCAAGCGCATGGAGCTGGCGATGGCGCGAACCGCGGACAACCTCAAGCTCGCGCTCAACGTGGCGGTCAACTACGGCGGCCGCTGGGACATCGTGCATGCCGCACGCCAGGCGGCGATCGCGGTCGCACAGGGCGAGCTGCGCCTGGAGGACCTCGACGAGGCGCGCCTGGGCGGCTATACGTCGCTGGCCGAGTTGCCTCCGCTGGACCTGTTCATCCGTACCGGCGGCGAGGTGCGCGTCAGCAACTTCCTGCTCTGGCAGCTCGCCTACGCCGAGCTCTACTTCACCGACACCTTGTGGCCGGATTTCGACCAGGCCTGCCTGGCCCGCGCCATCGAGGACTTTGCCCGCCGCGAACGCCGTTACGGCAAGACCGGCGAGCAGGTCGCCCGATCCGTATGATCGGTCGATAACCCAAGGATCCTCGATGCTGCTCCAACGCACCCTCACCGCCCTGCTGCTCGCGCCCCTGGCGATCCTGGTGATCCTGCTGCCGCCGGGTTGGACTTGGCTGTTCGCCCTCGTGGTGATGGCGGCATTCCTTGCCGGGCTGTGGGAGTGGACGCGCCTGTCCGGGCTGCGCAACCGGCCGGCGCGTGCGCTGCTGCTGGGGGTGGCGCTGGTGGTGTTCGCGCTGTTGTGGTGGCTACGCGACTGGATCACGTGGCCGGCACTGGTCGCGGGGACTGCCTGGTGGGCGCTGGCCTGCGTGTGGCTGAAAAACTTTGCCTTCGCCGCCGCACCGACCGCGGAAAACCGCAATCTGAAGCTTGCCGCCGGCGCGCTGGTGGCCTTTCCGGCATTCGTGGGGCTGCAGACGATCCACGCCAGTGAGCCCAATGGCCACTGGTGGACGCTGCTGACGCTGTTCCTCGTGTGGGCGGCCGACATCGGCGCTTATTTCAGCGGCCGCTTCCTGGGCAAGCGCAAGCTCGCCCCCAACATCAGTCCGGGCAAGACCTGGGCTGGCGCGTATGGCGCGCTGGTTGCCGGTGCGCTGGTGGCGGTCGTCGGCGGCATGCTGCTCGGGGTGCAGGGCTGGCGCCTGCTGGCGCTGGCGTTGCTGGCGGTGCTCACCGTGGCGGCCTCGATCGTCGGCGACCTGGTCGAAAGCCTCATGAAGCGCCACGCCCAGGTGAAGGATTCCGGCCGCATGTTCCCCGGCCACGGTGGCCTGCTCGACCGCATGGATAGCGTGTTCGCTGCGGTTCCGGTTTTCGCCCTGGGCAAGTTGCTGCTCGGCCTATGAGCAACGTCGTAGCCCGCCGGGTCGCCGTGCTGGGCGCCACCGGCTCGATCGGTGGCAGCACGCTCGACGTGATCGCCCGCCACCCGGAGCGCTTCCGCGCCACCGTGCTGGTAGCAAACCGCAACGTCGAGGCGCTCGTGGCGCTCTGCGTGGCGCACCGGCCGGAGCTGGCGATCGTGGCCGATCCGGCCATGGAGGGCGCCCTGGCTCGCCAGCTCGCCGCCGCCGGCGTGCAGTGCGAGGTGGCCAGCGGTGCCGCAGCGATCGCCGCGGCGGCGGCCGGGCCACTGTGCGATACGGTGGTCGCCGCGATCGTCGGCGCCGCCGGGCTGGAGTCGACGCTGGCCGCCGCATGTGCCGGCAAGCGCCTGCTGCTGGCCAACAAGGAATCGATCGTGATGGCCGGGCCGCTGCTGCTGGCCGCGCTGCGCGAAGGCGGCGGCGAGCTGGTGCCGGTCGACTCCGAACACAACGCGATCTTCCAGTGCTTGCCGGGCGGTCGGCCGGAGCTCGATGCGCACGGGGTACGCCGGTTGATCCTGACCGCGTCGGGTGGTCCGTTCCGCGGCCGCAGTCGTGCCGAGCTCGCCAGCGTTACGCCGGATCAGGCCTGCAAACACCCCAACTGGGTGATGGGCCGCAAGATCTCGGTCGATTCGGCCACCCTGATGAACAAGGGCCTGGAAGTGATCGAGGCGCACCACCTGTTCGGTGCCGCGCCCGGGCGCATCGACGTGGTGGTGCACCCGCAGAGCATGATCCATTCCATGGTCGAGTACGCCGACGGCTCGGTGCTCGCCCAACTGGGCAATCCGGACATGCGCACGGCGATCGCCCATGCGCTGGCCTGGCCCGAGCGGATCGAGGCGGGCGTGGCACCGCTGGATTTGGCCGCCTGCGCCCCGCTCGCCTTCGAGAAGCCGGACCTGGAAACCTTCCGCTGCCTGGCGCTGGCCTTTGCCGCCCTGCGCGAGGGTGGCGACGCCCCCGCGGTCCTCAACGCCGCCAACGAGGTCGCGGTGGAGGCTTTCCTGGCCGGCGCGCTGCCGTTCCTGTCGATCGCCGACCTGGTCGAGGGGGTGCTTGCGGAACTGCCGGCCCAGCCCGTGGTCGATGTCCAGACGCTGCGCGAACGCGACGCGCAGGCACGTTCAGTGGCGCGGCGCAAGTTGCGCACGGCTTGCTGATAAGCTCGGACTCGAGAAGAAATCCCCAGGTTTTTCCAGATGAATCCCTTCTTCGGCTCGGTGTTCTGGTTGCTGGTCACGCTCGGCGTGCTGGTGACCTTCCATGAGTTCGGCCATTACTGGGTCGCGCGCCGCTGCGGGGTCAAGGTGCTGCGCTTCTCGGTCGGCTTCGGCCGCGCCGTGTGGAAGCGCATCGGCCGCGACGGCACCGAGTACCAGGTCGCGATGATCCCGCTGGGCGGCTACGTCAAGATGCTCGATGCGCGCGAGGGCGACGTGGACCCGGCGCTGCGCGATGTGGAGTTCACCAGCAAGAGCGTGTGGAAGCGCATCGCCATCGTCATCGCCGGCCCGGGTTTCAACCTGATCTTCGCGGTGGCGGCACTGTGGCTGATGTTCATGCTGGGCCGGCCGGACGCCGCGCCGGTGGTGACCGCCACGCCCGGCAGCATGGCCGCGACCGCGGGCATCCAGCCGGGTGACCGCCTGCTGCGCGTGGACGGCGAGCCAGTGGCCACCATGAGCGACGCGATGGACGACATCGCCACCGCCCTGCTCGGCCGCGAACCGCTGCCCCTGGTGGTCAAGGGCCGTGACGGCAGCCAGCGCGACGTCGTGCTGCCGCTGCAGGAACTGGTGCCCGGCCGCAGCATCGACAAGTACTTCGACAAACTGGGCCTGAAGCTGGCGCCGCCGGCGGCGGTCGCCGCCACGGTGATCCCGGGCCAGCCTGCCGCGCAGGCGGGCATGCGACCGGGCGACGTGCTGCTTGCCGTCAACGGCAAGCCGGTGGCCGATTTCGAGGCGTTCGCCAAGGCAATCCGCGAGGCAGCCACGCAGTCGCCCAGGCTGGATGTGACCGTGCGTCGCGGCCCGCAGACCCTGCACCTGCCGGTGATCGCCCGCTACGAATCGCTCCAGGGCGAGCCCGCGCGCTGGTCGGTCGGCATCGGCGCGCTACCCGGCGAAAGCGCGATGCGGCGCTACGGCCCGGTCAAGGCATTGGGCGCAGCGCTCAATTCCACCTGGGACAGCACCCGCCAGACGTTCACCATGATCGCCAAGATGGTCAGCGGCGAGGCTTCGACCAAGAACCTGTCCGGCGTGATCGGCATCGCCCAGGTCGCCAACCAGTCGGCGCAAATGGGCCTGCCCTGGTTCCTCAACTTCCTTGCGCTGGTCTCGCTCAGCCTGGCCATCCTCAACCTGCTCCCGATCCCCGTCTTGGACGGCGGTCACCTGCTGTATTACCTTATCGAGTTGGTCAAAGGCAGCCCGGTGAGCGAGCGGACCCAGGTGATCGGCCAGTACATCGGCCTGGTTCTGCTGTTCACGCTGATGGGGCTGGCGTTCTACAACGACATACACCGCACCCTGCTCTCGTGACGCGCGCGCTCTTCCCCGCGGCCATCGGCCACGTCGTGGCAGTGACGCCCGCCACGGCGCACGGGTGCATTCCGGGACGGGGTCTGGCCCTTTCCCTTCAGACCATGCTGGAACGGCCTCGCGGCCGGCCGTCGGAATAACCCACCGGAATCGACGATGAAGCGTATCGCCGCCCTGCTACTGCTTGCCTCCCTCTCCGCCAACGTCCTGGCGTTCGAGCCGTTCGTCGTTTCCGACATCCGTATCGATGGCCTCAACCGCATCTCCGCCGGCACGGTCTACAACTACCTGCCGGTCAACAAGGGCGACCGCCTGACCGACGAAGAGGCCGCCCGCGCCATCCGCGCCCTCTACGACACCAAGTTCTTCAGCGACGTCGAGCTCTCCCGCGAGGGCAGCATCCTGGTGATCAAGGTGGTCGAGCGGCCCTCGATCGCCAAGCTCACCCTGCGCGGCAACAAGGACATCAAGGAAGAAGACCTGCGCAAGGGCCTGAAGGAGATCGGCCTGTCCGAGGGCGAGACCTTCGACCGGCTCTCGCTGGACCGCGTGCAGCAGGAACTGATCCGCCAGTACTACAACCGCGGCAAGTACAACGTCTCGGTCGACCCGCACGTGACCCGGCTTGACCGCAACCGCGTGGCGATCGACATCGAGATCCGCGAGGGCAAGGCCGCGCGCATCAAGCAGCTCAACATCGTCGGCAATACCGCCTACACCGACAAGGACATCCGCGAGGACTTCGAGTCGGACACCTCCAACTGGATGTCCTGGTACTCCAAGGACGACCAGTACTCGCGCGAGAAGCTCTCCGGCGACCTGGAGAAGCTGCAGTCCTACTACATGGACCGCGGCTACGCGGACTTCGGCGTCGACTCCACCCAGGTCACCATCGCGCCGGACAAGCGCGCGATGTACATCGCCGCCAGCATCAAGGAAGGGGAGGTCTATACCGTCTCGGACGTGCACCTGCTCGGCGAGCTGATCCTGCCCGAAGACGTGCTTCGCAAGCTGGTCTTCGTCAAGAAGGGCGACACCTTCAACCGCGCCCGGGTCGAGGCGACCTCCGACGCGATCAAGGGCATCCTGGCCAACATCGGCTATGCCTATGCCAAGGTCACCCCGGTGCCCAAGCTCGACAAGGACAAGCGCACCGTCGACATGACCTTCTTCATCGAACCCGGCCAGCGCGTGTACGTGCGCCGCGTGGTGTTCCAGGGCAATACCCGCACCGAGGACGACGTGCTGCGCCGCGAGATGCGCCAGCTCGAGGGCACGGTGTACTCGCAGGCCGCGGTCGACCGTTCGAAGATCCGCCTGCAGCGCCTGGGCTACTTCAAGAAGGTCGACGTCGACAAGCAGCGCGTGCCCGGCACGCAGGATGCGGTCGACGTCACCGTGAAGGTGGAAGAGCAGTCCGCCGGCAGCCTGATGTTCGGCGTGGGCTACTCGCAGTATTCGGGCATGATCCTCAACGCCTCGGTGTCGCAGAACAACTTCCTGGGCACCGGTGACAGCTTCAGCGTGGGCGCCGAGCACAGCTCCTACTACTCGCGCGTCACCGCCAGCTATTACAACCCCTACCTGACCGACAACAACGTCGGCATCGGCTACAGCGCGAGCTATTCGAAGACCGACTACGGCAACACCGACTTCGCCAACTACGAGAACAGCACCAAGGCGTTCTCCACCTACCTGGGCATCCCGATCAGCGAGACCGACGGCCTGCGCGTGGGCCTGGGCCTGTCCAGCAACAAGATCAACACCTACCCCGGCATCACCCCGCAGGTGCTGGTGGACTACCAGAACGCCATCGGCAACCGGACCGTGCATACCTGGACCGGCACGCTGGGCTGGAACCACGACACCCGCAACGGCTACTGGGCGCCCACCCGCGGCGGCCTGCTCTCGGCCAGTACCGAAGTGGCCCTGCCCGGCTCGACCGTGCAGTACTGGAAGTTCATGGGCGAGGCCAACCACTACTGGCCGGTCGGTGGCGGCTTCGTGCTGTACCTGGACGGCCAGGTCGGCTACGGCGACAGCTACGGCAACCAGACCTACAGCCGCACCTTCGGCGACTTCGACGCCGGCCAGCCGTATGACTTCCCGTTCTGGGAGAACTTCTACTCCGGCGGCGTGCGCGACGTGCGCGGCTTCCAGGACAACACCCTGGGCCCGAAGGTGTGCATCGGCGCGTCCGGCGCCTCCAGCACGCCCAACGCCAACGGCACCTGCAGCAGCGGCTACTACCAGTACGCCCAGCCGATCGGCGGCGCGTTCAAGGTGCTCGGCACGGCCCAGGTGTTCATCCCGCTGCCGTTCCTCAAGGACATCAACACCGCACGCGTGTCGGCGTTCCTCGACGTCGGCAATGCCTTCCGCAACTACCAGGCCTTCAACGCCAGCGACCTGCGCGCCTCTGCCGGTATCGCCCTGCAGTGGCAGGCGCCGATCGGTCCGCTGATCATCAACTTCGCCGTGCCGATCCGCTCCAACCCGATCGATCGCCACTACGAGGAACGCATCCAGTTCACCTTCGGCAGCCAGTTCTGACCTCAGGTAAAACGGTTCCCTGGAACGCGGCCTTCGGGCCGCGTTTTGTTTGGGCGCCCCTGCAGGGGCGCACCCCGTACGACCGCCATCCCGTCCGCTCGCACGGATGCGCTCCTGCGGGAACCACCCGCCGCCGGGAGTCGTGCCCCGCCGCGCCCTCGCCTACAATGCCCTGCCCCAAAGGAGCGCGCATGAGCGAGCACAACTACACGGTGGCCGAGCTGGCCGAGCGGTTCGGCTTCGCCTACCACGGCGACGGTGCGCGGCAGATCGGTGGCGTGGGCACGCTTGCCGTGGCGCAGCCGGACCAGCTCAGTTTTCTCTCCAACGGCAAGTACACCGCGCAGCTGAAGGCCACCCGAGCCGGCGTGGTGGTGCTGCGCGAGGAGAACGTGGCCGACTGTCCCACCGCCGCGCTCGTCGCCGCCGACCCGTACGTTGCCTACGCCAGGATCGCCGCACTGTTCGAGCGCCTGCCGACGGCGCCCCGCGGCATCCACCCGAGCGCAGTGGTCGCCACCAGCGCGAAGGTCAGCGCCAGCGCCAGCATCGGCCCGCACTGCGTGATCGAGGATGGTGCGGTGGTGGAGGATGGCGCGGTCCTCGGGCCGCACTGCATCGTCGGCCCGGACTGCACGGTGGGCGCGCAATCGCGCCTGGTCGCGCGGGTCACCCTGGTCACGCGGGTGACGCTCGGCAAGCGCGTGCTGGTGCACCCGGGCGCGGTGATCGGCTCGGACGGCTTCGGCCTCGCCTTCGAGCGCGACCACTGGGTCAAGATCCCGCAACTGGGCGGCGTGCGCATCGGCGACGACTGCGAGATCGGCGCCAACACCACGATCGACCGCGGCGCGCTGGGCGATACCGTCCTCGAGGAAGACGTGCGGCTGGACAACCAGATCCAGATCGCCCACAACGTCCGGATCGGCGCCCACACGGCCATGGCCGGCTGCGCCGCGGTCGCCGGCAGCGCCCGGATCGGCCGCTACTGCCAGATCGGCGGCAACGCCGGCGTGCTGGGCCATCTGGAGCTGGCCGACCGGGTTACCATTACCGCCAAGAGCCTGGTCACGCATTCGATCCGCGAACCGGGTGAATATTCCTCGGGCGTGCCGCTGCAGGACAACCGCCAGTGGCGCAAGAACGCCGCCCGCTTCAAGCACCTGGATGAGTACGCGCGCCGCCTGTCGGCGCTGGAGAAGGACAGTAACGATGAGTGATACCCCCGCGACGTGGGCCCTGCCGGTCAACGTGGAGCAGATCCAGCAACTGCTGCCGCACCGCTATCCCTTCCTGCTGGTCGACCGCGTGATCGAGCTGGTGCCGGACACGAGCGTGGTGGCGCTGAAGAACGTGACGATCAACGAGCATTTTTTCCTGGGCCACTTTCCCGGCCATCCGGTGATGCCGGGCGTGCTGATCGTCGAGGCGATGGCCCAGGCCGCCGGCCTGCTGACGCAGATCTCCAGCCGCCTGAAAGGCGACCAGGGCAGCCCGCTGTTCTACCTGGCCAAGGTCGACAACGCGCGCTTCAACGCACCGGTGGTGCCGGGCGACCAGCTGCGGCTGGAGGTCTCGCTCAAGCGCCTGATGCGCGGGATGGGCCTGTTCGTCGCCCGCTCGCTGGTCGAAGGCAAGGAAGTGGCCAGCTGCGAACTGATGTGCGCCGCGAGGTCCGACAAATGATCCACCCCACCGCCCAGATCGATCCCGGCGCCGTCATCGGCAGGAACGTCACCATCGGCGCCTACAGCGTGATCGGTGCGGAGGTTGAGATCGGCGAGGGTACGGTGGTCGGCCCGCACGTGGTGATCGAGGGACCGACCAGGATCGGCCGCGAGAACCGGATCAGCCAGTTCGCCTCGATCGGCGGCGCGGCGCAGGACAAGAAGTTTTCCGGCGAGCGCACCGAGCTGGTGATCGGCGACCGCAACCTGATCCGCGAGTTCGTCACCATCAACCGCGGCACCGGTGAGGGCGGCGGCATCACCCGCATCGGCGACGACAACTGGCTGCTGGCTTATGTGCATATCGCGCACGACTGCCAGGTCGGCAACCGCGTGGTGTTTTCCAACTACTCGGCGCTGGCCGGACACGTCGAGATCGGCGACTGGGTGATCGTCTCCGGCTACGCCGGCGTGCACCAGTTCTGCAAGGTGGGCGCGCACGCCTTCATCGGCATGGGCTGCCTGGTGGGCTCGGACGTGCCACCATTCGTGATGATGGCCAACGAGCAGCACGGCCGCCCGCGCGGCATCAACAGCGAGGGCCTGAAGCGACGCGGCTTCGACGCGCCGCGCATCTCGGCAATCAAGCGCGCCTACCGCACGCTGTACATGGCCGGGCTGTCGCTGCCCGAGGCGCGCGCGCAGCTGGAAACCCAGGCGCAGGACAGCGACGACGTGCGCGAGATGCTGGCGTTCCTGGATCGCAGCGAGCGTTCGCTCGCCCGCTGACACCGCGAGGTCGCGTTCGGCTCTTGCCGGGGGGACGTCGGTCTGCGCTTCCGGTGACCGCCGCAGCCTGCACCGCTACACTCCCGCTCCATGAGTTCCTCCCCCCTCATCGCCCTCATCGCCGGCGAAGATTCCGGCGACCAGCTCGGAGCCGAGCTGATCGCCGCGCTGCGCAGGCGTTATCCGCAGGCCCGCTTCGTCGGAATCGGCGGCGCACGCATGCAGCGCGAGGGCTTCGAGTCCTGGTACGACATCCGGGAACTCTCGGTGATGGGCTTCGCTGAGGTGCTGCGGCACCTGCCGCGCCTGCTGCGCCTGCGCAAGGCGCTGCTCGGACGCCTGCTCGAGGCTCGCCCGGACGTTGTGGTCGGCATCGACGCGCCGGATTTCAACCTGGCCGTGGAACGCCGCCTGCGCGAGGCCGGCCTGCGCACCGTGCATTACGTCAGCCCCTCAGTGTGGGCCTGGCGCGAGAAGCGCGCGGAGAAGATCGGCCTGAGCGCGGACCGCGTGCTGTGCCTGTTCCCGATGGAACCGCCGATCTACCAGCGCCATGGCGTTGACGCCCGCTTCGTCGGCCATCCGCTGGCCGATCGCTTCGCGCTGGTGTCCGACCGCGTGGGCGCGCGCGAGGCGCTGCAACTGCCGCAGGATGCCCCGGTCCTGGCTGTACTGCCTGGCAGCCGGCCGTCGGAAATCGAACGGCTGGGAGCGATCTTCATCGATGCGGCGCGGAACGTCAGCGCGGCCCTGCCCGGCTTGCGCATCGTGCTCCCCGCGGCCAACACGCAGGTGCATGCGCGGCTGAAGGCCCTGCTGGCCAGGGGCCCGCGCGACGAGAGCGCACCGCTGCTGATCGAGGGGCACGCGCACGAGGCCATGCTGGCCGCCGACGTGGTCCTGCTGGCCTCCGGCACCGCGACGCTGGAGGCGATGCTGGCCAAACGCCCGATGGTGGTCGGCTACCGCGTGTCGCCGTGGAGCTACCGCATCGCCCGCGCCTTCAACATGCTCAAGACCGACGTCTACGCCCTGCCCAACATCCTGGCGCGCGCCTGCGGACTGGGCCAGGACAAGCTCGTTCCGGAGCTGATGCAGGACGACTGCACCGCGCAGAACCTGGCGAAGGCCACGCTGGCGCTGTTCGCCGACAGCGAACGGCGTGGGCAGGTGGTCGCCGCGTTCGAGCAACTGCACCGCGCGCTGCGCGGCTCCGAAGAGGGTGGCGCGGGCGAGCGCGCGGCCGCCGCCGTGGCGGAGCTGCTGGAGGCTCCCCGTGCGTCCTGACGATTTGGACGAGGCCGTGGACGTGCTCCCGCTCCCCTCCGGGGAGAGGGCTGGGGTGAGGGGCCACCCTGGCGACAGCAGCTCATCGAAGCGTGCTTCGATCGAGCTTCCCGCAAGCCTTGCCCCCTCACCTCAATCCTCTCCCCGCAGGGGAGAGGAAGACGGCCAGCCCGCCCCGCAGCGCAAGACTTCTCCAAAGGCGAAGCGCCTCGTCGCGGGCGTCGACGAAGCCGGCCGCGGCCCCCTCGCGGGTCCGCTGGCAGTCGCCGCCGTAATCCTCAACCCGCGCCACAAGATCGAAGGCCTGGACGACTCCAAGAAACTCACCGAGGCCCGTCGCGAGGCGCTCTACGCACAGATCGTCCAGCGCGCGCTGGCCTGGCACGTGGTGCTGGTCGAAGTGGAGGAGATCGACCGCATCAACATCTACCAGGCGACCATGGCGGCGATGTGCCGGGCCGTGGCCGGCCTGAAGGTGACCGCCCACGAGGCGTGGGTCGACGGCAACCAGTTGCCCAAGGCGCTGCCCTGCCCCGGCAAGGCGATCGTCGGCGGCGACGGGTTGAAGCCGGCGATCAGCGCCGCGTCGATCATCGCCAAGGTCACCCGCGACCGCCTGATGTGCGCGCTGGATGCCGACCACCCTGGCTATGGGTTCGCCAGCCACAAGGGCTACTCCACACCGGAGCACCTGGCGGCGCTCAGGGAGCTTGGACCCTGCCCCCTGCATCGGCGCAGCTTCGCGCCCGTCAAGCTGCTGTCCGACCAGGGCACGCTGTTCTGATACGCATCGCGGCGGCCTTCGCCGCACAGCAGGCCCGGCTGGAAATATAGGCCACAGGTCTATGCAACTTTCCGCGCGAGTGGAGCATCCTATCCACATGGAAAGACCGCCATGCGGCCTCTTCCAGCGTACGCACGGACGCCGTCGTCCTCCACCGCGGAAAACCCCTCCGCAGGAGTCGTGCCATGTTGTCGCGCTTCTTCCATGTGCGCTCTGCACTCAAACCCTTCGCCGCCCCAGCGGCCAGCCCCACCGTCGAGCCCGACGAAAGCCGCCTGCCCAGCGTCCCCGCCTACTGCCACGTCGACTACGACCGGCATCCGCTGGAGACCCGCGGGTTCGACCACTACGTCGAGTGGAACGAGGACGGCGAGCGGTTTTTCGTCCATTGAGCACGGCCGCGAGGCCTGTCCCGCTGTCAAGCTTGTGGGAAGCGGGCACCGCAGCGTAGCCTTCACGGACTAAGCCGGGGAATGCTCCCGAGTCCTTGATGTCCGCACGCTTCGTCCACTTCCACCTGCACAGCGAGTACTCGCTGGTCGACTCGACCATCCGCATCAAGGCGCTGGTCGATGCCTGCGTGCGCGAGGGCATGCCGGCGGTGGCGCTCACCGACGACAGCAACATGTTCGCGCTGGTGAAGTTCTACAAGGCGTGCAGCGGCGCGGGCATCAAGCCGATCGGCGGCTGCGACCTGTGGATCGGCTCGCCCGACGACCCGCGTCCGTGGCGGTTGACCCTGGTCTGCCAGAATCGCGAGGGCTACCTCAACCTGTCGCGCCTGGTGTCGCGGGCCTGGCGCGACGGCCAGCAGGGCGGCAAGGCGCTGGTCGAGGCGAGCTGGCTGACGCCCGGGACGACCGCCGGGCTGATTGCCCTGCTGGGACGCGAGAGCGAGATCGGGCGCATCGCGGTGAGCCAGGGCATCGATGCCGGCGTGGCCCGGTTGCATCCGCTGGTGCGTCTGTTCCCCGACCGCCTGTACCTCGAACTCACCCGCTGCGGCCGCGAGGGCGAGGAAACCTGGAACACCGCTGCGCTGGCCCTGGGCGACGCGCTCGAATTGCCGCTCATCGCCAGCAACGACGTGCGCTTTCTCACGCAGGACGACTTCGAGGCGCACGAGGCGCGCGTGTGCATCAACCAGGGCCGCGTGCTGGCCGATCCGAAGCGCCCGCGCGACTACTCCGCACAGCAGTACCTGAAGTCGCCGAAACAGATGGCGGAACTGTTCGCCGACTTGCCCGAGGCGCTTCAGAACACGGTCGAGCTGGCCAGGCGCTGCAATCTGGAGCTCAAGTTCGGCACCTACTACCTGCCCGATTTTCCGGTGCCCGAGGGCTACGACCTCGACAGCTACATCCGTGACACCGCGCGCGCGGGCCTGAAGGAGCGCCTGGCCGCCAACCCGCTGGCGCCGGGCTACACGCTGGCCGACTACGAGTCGCGACTGGAGCGCGAACTCGACGTCATCATCAAGATGGGCTTCCCCGGCTACTTCCTGATCGTGGCCGACTTCATCAACTGGGGTAAGCAGAACGGTATCCCGGTGGGCCCGGGCCGCGGTTCGGGCGCCGGCTCGCTGGTCGCCTGGGTGCTCAAGATCACCGATCTGGACCCGTTGCAGTTCGACCTGCTGTTCGAGCGCTTCCTCAACCCCGAACGCGTGTCGATGCCCGACTTCGACATCGACTTCTGCATGGACCGGCGCGACGAGGTGATCGACTATGTCGCGCGCAAGTACGGCCGCGAGCACGTCAGCCAGATCATCACCTACGGCTCGATGGCGGCCAAGGCGGTGCTGCGCGATTCCGGCCGCGTGCTGGGCATGGGCTACAACGCGGTCGACAAGATCGCCAAGCTGATCCCGCCGCGCCCGCTCGACCTGACGCTTTCCGACGCCCTGGGCCGTTCGGAGAAGTCGAAGAAGGAACCCGACCGCGTCGTCAGGGAGTTCTGCGAGCTGTACGAGCAGGACGAGGAAGCGCGCACGCTGATCGACCTGGCGCTGAAGCTGGAGAACCTCACCCGCAATGTCGGCAAGCACGCCGGCGGCGTGGTGATCGGGCCCAAGCCGCTGACCGAGTTCGCGCCGATGTATTGCGAGCCGGGCGGCGCCGGCATGGTCACCCAGTACGACAAGGACGACGTCGAAGCGGTCGGCCTGGTCAAGTTCGACTTCCTGGGCCTGCGCACGCTCACGATCATCGACTGGGCGATGAAGGCGATCAACGCACGCCGCGCGCAAGCCGGCGAGGACTCGATCGACATCGCCGCGCTGCCGCTGGACGACGCGCCCACCTACGAGCTGCTCAAGCGCGCGCAGACGGTGGCGGTTTTCCAGCTCGAATCCTCCGGCATGCAGCGCATGCTCAAGGACGCCAAGCCCGACCGCTTCGGCGACATCGTGGCGCTGGTGGCGCTCTATCGCCCCGGCCCTATGGACCTGATCCCCAGCTTCGTGGCGCGCAAGCACGGCCGCGAAGACGTGGAGTATCCCGACCCGCGCGTCGAGCCGATCCTGAAAGAGACCTACGGCATCATGGTCTACCAGGAGCAGGTGATGCAGATGGCGCAGATCGTCGGCGGCTACACGCTCGGCGGCGCCGACCTGCTGCGCCGCGCGATGGGCAAGAAGAAAGTCGAGGAGATGGTCAAGCACCGCGCGACGTTCCGCGAAGGTGCGGCCAGGGACGGACTCCCCGGCGACAAGGCCGACGCGATCTTCGACCTGATGGAGAAATTCGCGGGCTACGGCTTCAACAAGTCGCACGCGGCCGCCTACGCGCTGGTGTCCTACCAGACCGCGTGGCTGAAGGCGCACTACCCGGCCGAGTTCATGGCCGCGACGATTTCCTCGGACATGGACAACACCGACAAGGCGGTGACGTTCCTGGACGAGTCGCGCGCGATCGGCCTGACCATCCTGCCGCCGGACGTGAACGCCTCGGACTTCATGTTCGTGGCGGTGGAACCGAAGGTCATCCGCTATGGCCTCGGCGCGATCAAGGGCGTCGGCCAGGGCGCCTGCGAGTCGATCGTCGAGGAGCGGCTGCGTGGCGGGCCGTACAGGGACCTGGCCGACTTCTGCCGTCGCGTCGATTCGGCCAAGCTCAACCGCCGCGTGCTGGAAGCCCTGATCCTCTCCGGCAGCCTGGACGCGCTGGCGCCCAACCGCGCCAGTCTGATGCTGCAGTTGCCGGACGCGATGAAAGCCGCCGAGCAGCACCTGCGCGACAAGCAGTCCGGGCAGAACGACATGTTCGGCGCGCTGATGGGGACCAGCACGCCGGCGGTGCAGATCGAGCTGCCGACCGCGCCCGAATGGCCGCTGGAGCAGAAGCTGCAGGGCGAGCGCGACACGCTCGGCCACTACCTTTCCGGCCATCCGACCGACCCGTGGCGCGAGGAACTGGCGCAGCTTTCCACCTGTCCGCTGGGCGAGATCGCCGAGCGCTACCAGCCGCCGCGCCCGCGCAAGAACGACGGCGAGGAGAACCGCTTCCGCCGTGGCCCCGATACGCCCTGGACGGTCGCCGGCATGGTCACCGCCGTGCGCAAGCGCGGCGACAGTGATGCCTTCGTACGGCTGGAGGACGGCACCGGCGTCATTGAGGTCAGCTTCTTCGGCGAGCTCTACCAGCAGGTCGCGCCGCTGCTCACCCGCGACGAGATGCTGATCGTCGACGGCGGCCTGCGCATCGACGAATTCTCCGGCGGCGGCTTCCAGCTGCGCGCCCGCGGCGCCATGACCCTGGCCGACGCCTGCCGACGCCACGCGCGCGCGCTCAGGGTCAAGCTCAACGGCATCGGCCCGGGTTTCGAGCAGGAACTCAGGCAGACCCTCGCCGGCTACCGTGGCGGCCGCGCCACGGTGATCCTGCACGGCTACCACAACCGCAGCGCCCAGGCGGACCTGGAGCTGGGCGAGCAGTGGCGCGTGGACGCCATCCCCGACCTGCTGCGCGCCCTGCGGGGACTGTCATGGGTGGAGGCGGCCAGGCTCCGGATCGTCAAGTCCGAAGCCTGACGTGTCCCTCTCCCGCCCTGGCGGGACCTTCTCCCGGCAAACGAGGGAACAAGGCACGCCATCACCCCGGGCGAACCGCCATAACCCATACGCCTGCGTTCCCGCCTTTCCACCCACCCCGGCTATACTGGCCCGCTCAGCGTCCCGAATCGCCCGCGAATGAACCCCAACTTCCTCGATTTCGAACAGCCGCTCGCCGAACTGGAAGCGAAGATCGAAGAACTGCGCCATGCCAGCCATGGCCAGGCCTTCAACATCGACGAGGAAGTCTCGCGCCTGCGCGAGAAGCTCAAGGTCAAGACCGCCGAGATCTTCCGCAACCTCAATTCGTGGCAGGTCACCCAGCTCTCGCGCCATCCGGCGCGGCCCTACACGCTGGACTATATCGGCGTGATCTGCGAGGAGTTCCAGGAGCTGGCCGGCGATCGCGCCTTTGCCGATGACGCCGCCATCGTGGGCGGCCTGGGCCGCATCAACGGCCGGCCGGTGATGATCATCGGCCACCAGAAGGGCCGTGACACCAAGACCAAGGTGCGCCGCAACTTCGGCATGCCGCGCCCGGAGGGCTACCGCAAGGCGCTGCGCCTGATGAAGATGGCCGAGCGCTTCGGGCTGCCCTTGCTGACCTTCATCGATACCCCCGGCGCCTACCCCGGCGTGGGCGCCGAGGAGCGCGGCCAGAGCGAGGCGATCGCCCGCAACCTGCTGGAAATGGCCGACCTCAAGACCCCGATCGTCTGCACGGTGATCGGCGAGGGTGGCTCCGGCGGCGCGCTGGCGATCGGCGTGGGCGACCGCGTGAACATGCTGCAATACTCGACCTACTCGGTGATCTCGCCCGAAGGCTGCGCCTCGATCCTGTGGAAGAGCCAGGACAAGGCGCGCGACGCCGCCGAGGCGCTCGGCATGACCGCCCCGCGCCTGCACGAGCTGGGCCTGGTCGACAAGGTCATCCGCGAGCCGCTGGGCGGTGCCCACCGGAACCCGCGGTCGATGGCCGTGCGCCTCAAGGCCGTGCTGATGAACCAGCTCGACGAGCTTGGCACGATCGCCGGGCCCGACCTGCTGGAACAGCGCTACAAGCGCCTGCGCGGCTACGGCGCCTACGCGGAATAAACCCATGGCTGGCGTGCGCGGCCTCGCCCACGCGAACATCCGCGCGCCGCAGGCCATGATCGAACGCCTGCGCCGCTTCTATATCGACGTGGTGGGCCTGCACGAAGGCCCGCGGCCGGCATTCCGCTCCGGCTCGCGCGGGCACTGGCTCTACGCCGGCGAGACCGACGTGCTGCACCTGACGATCGCCGGACCGGGTGACACCTCTGCTGCCCCGACCGGCCACCTCAATCACCTGGCTTTCGCCTGCACCGCACCGATCTTGCCGCCACCCGCGCGCGGCTGGATGCGGCCGGGCTGGCCTACGAGACCGACGAGGTGGACGAACTGGGCCAGGTGCAGCTCTTCCTCACCGATCCCTGCGGCCTGGACATCGAGCTCAACTTCAGCGGGTGACCCTGTAGGGACGCCGAGTCATTCCCCTTTCGCGGGCGATGCTCTCGCCCGATCTGGCCGCCAAAAGCATCGCCCACGAGTTTCCGAGGATCCCTGTAGGAGCGCACCTGTGCGCGACCGGGAAGCCCGCGGTCGCGCACAGGTGCGCTCCTACAGAGAGCCAGGTGCGCCGGCGGTTTACCATCGACGTCCGTTCCAAGGGGTATCGCCATGGCCGACCACGCCAAGCTCGCCGTACTGATCGACGCCGACAACGCCCAGCCCGGCCTGGCCGAGGGCCTGCTCGCCGAGGTGGCCCGCTACGGCACTGCCCACGTCAAGCGCGCCTACGGCGACTGGACGGACAACCATCTGCGCGGCTGGAAGGACCGGCTGCTGGACCTGTCGATCCAGCCGATCCAGCAATTCGGCTACACCAAGGGCAAGAACGCCACCGACTCGGCGATGATCATCGATGCGATGGACCTGCTTTACAGCGGACGCTTCGACGGCTTCTGCATCGTTTCCAGCGACAGCGACTTCACCCGCCTGGCCGGGCGCCTGCGCGAATCGGGCCTGACCGTGTACGGCTTCGGCGAACGCAAGACGCCGGCGCCGTTCGTGGCCGCCTGCGACAAGTTCATCTACACCGACGTGCTGGGCAAACCGGACAGCGATAGCGAAAGGCCCGCGGAGCCCACGCAGCGCATGAACACGCAGGAGCTGCGCCAGGACACCCGGCTGGTCAACCTGCTCCGCAACGCCATCGAGGATGCCGCCGACGACACCGGCTGGGCCGGCCTGGGCGCGGTCGGCAGCATGGTCAGCAAGCGCGCGCCGGAGTTCGACTCGCGCAACTGGGGCTACGGCAAGCTGAGCGGCCTGATCGGCGCCATCGGACTGTTCGAGACCGAGGATCGCCAGCTCGGCAACGGCAAGCACATCTACGTGCGCAACAAGAAGAAGCCGGCCAGCCGTGAGTAGCCCGCGCACGCTGCCGGACACGCTGCGCCACGCCCTCGCCAGCCATCCGGAGGGTGCGCTGTGCGTCGCCTTCAGCGCCGGACCTGACTCGACCGCCTTGCTCCATGCGCTGGCCGCGTTGCCACAGGCGCGCGCGCGCGGGCTGCGCGCCTTGCACGTGGACCACGGGCTGCATCCGGAAAGCGGCGACTGGGCGGCGCGCGCAGCGGCTTTTTGTGCATCCCTCGGGCTCGCCTGCGAGGTGCGCAAGGTGGAGGTCGCCCGTGCCGGCGGCGAGGGCCTCGAGGCCGCCGCGCGGCACGCGCGCTACGCCGCTTTCGCCGACGTGCTGCAAGCGGGCGAATGGCTGCTGCTGGGGCACCATCGCGACGACCAGGCCGAAACCGTGCTGCTCAAGCTGCTGCGCGGCGCCGGCCCGCAGGGACTTGGCGGCATGCGGGCGGTCCGTCCGCTCGGCCGTGGCTGGCTCTGGCGCCCGCTGCTGGATCTCCCGCGCCAGATGGTGCGCGCCTACGTCGAGGCGCACGCGCTGGCTTGCATCGACGATCCCTCCAATTGCAACACCACCCTCGGACGCAACCAGTTGCGCCGCGAGATCCTGCCGCGCCTGAGAAGGCATTGGCCGCACGCCGTCGATTCCATCCTGCACAGCGCCGCGCTGTGCCGCGCCGCTGACGATGCTTTGCGCGCGCGTTGGCTCGAAGCGTTCGGCGCCTTGCATGACCCCGTCAGCGACAGCCTCGATGCACGCGCCTGGCTCACCCTCGATCCGGCCCTGCGCGAGCCCCTGCTCGACCACTGGCTGCACGCCAAAGGCCTGCCGGCGCCCACGGCGGCGCAGCGTCGGCAGATCGAACGCCAGTGCCATGCCCGTCCGGGCCAGCAGCCCTGCGTGCGCTGGCCGGGGGCCGAGCTGCACATCTGGAAGGGCCGGCTATGGGCGCACGCGCCGCAGGCATCGGTGGATCCGGACTGGGAGGCGGCCTGGCACGGCGAGCCGTTGACCTTGCCCGGCGGGGGCCAGCTGGCCCTCACCCCGGCTACCCGCCTGGACGCGCCGCTGACCGTGCGCCTGCGCCGGGGCGGCGAACGCCTCAAGCCCGCTGGCGACCGACATACCCGCGAATTGCGCGACCTGTTCCAGCAGATGGCGCTGCCGCCCTGGCGCCGCGAAGCCTGCCCGTTGCTCTACGCGGAAGGCGAACTGGTGGCGGTCGCCGACCTGTGGCGAACGGCACGCGGCGCGGCGTTGTTCGATGCCGCGCGCGCGCACCCGCGCTGGATGCCGGCGGACTGAGCCAGAACCATCCTTCCCTTCCGGCGAGGGGACCGGCGAGCGCACACGCTTGGCTCTGACCGAACCTCACCCGCGTGACGGCCCCTCCCGGCGTGAGGGGATGGGGGCGCGGCGCTCGAAGCAAGCAGCCTTGCCAGGCCGCGAAAACATTGATTCCCACCCCCCGCTGCGCTAGCGTTGCGGCCCATGGCCAAACCCGCTCCCGCCCCCGCGGAAACCCCGTCCGTCGCCGACTTCGAGCACTCGCTGGACGAGCTCGAACAACTGGTGGCGCGCATGGAGGGCGGGGAGCTGAGCCTGGACGAATCGCTGGCCTCCTTCGAGCGCGGCATCGGCCTCTACCGCCACTGCCAGCAAGCCCTCGACAAGGCCGAGCTGCGCGTGCGCCTGCTGCTCGATCCCGATGCGCCCGACGACGCCGAACCCTTCGAATCCGAACCCTGACGCGCCGTCCCAACCCGGCCCCCGGCTGCTCGCGCTGACCGCGCGCGCCGACGCCGCGCTGGCGTGCGTGCTGCCCTCCGAGCAGCAGCCGCCACTGGAACTGCACGGGGCCATGCGCTACGCCGTGCTTGGCGGCGGCAAGCGGCTGCGTCCGCTGCTGGTCTATGCCGCCGGCCACGCGCTGGGGACGGATGGCACCGAACTTGACGCGCCGGCCTGCGCGGTCGAACTGATCCATGCCTATTCGCTGGTGCACGACGACCTGCCGGCGATGGATGACGACGCGTTGCGCCGAGGCCGCCCGACCTGCCACATCGTCTACGGCGAGGCGATGGCGATCCTTGCCGGCGACGCCCTGCAGGCGCTCGCCTTCGAGATCCTTGCCCACGATCCGCACACCGGCACCGATGCCGCACGCACGCTGCAGATGCTGCGCGTGCTGGGCCGCGCCTGCGGCGCCGAAGGCATGGCCGGTGGCCAGGCGCTGGACTTGGCGGCCGTGGGCCGCAAGCTCACGCTGGCCGAGCTCGAACACATGCACGCCTGCAAGACCGGCGCACTGATCCGCACCGCTGTGCGCCTGGGCGCACTTACCGCCGGGGCGGACCTCGAAGCGCTCGATGCGCTGGACCGCTACGCCGCCGCCGTCGGCCTGGCGTTCCAGGTGCGGGACGACATCCTCGATGTGGAGGGCGAATCGGCGGTCATCGGCAAGACCGCCGGCAAGGATGCGGCGGCCGACAAGCCGACGTTCCCCTCGATCATCGGGCTGGACGCTTCGCGCGAGCGCCTTGCGGAGCTGACCGCCACCGCCCTGCAGGCGATCGCGCCCTTCGGCCAAGGGGCCGCGCTGCTGGAAGAACTGGCGCACTACGCCGCCACGCGCTCCCACTAAAAGTCGCAGGAGCGCACCTGTGCGCGACCGGGATGCTCACGGTCGCGCCCAGGTGCGCTCCTACAGGGAACGGGCAGGCCGAAGCCCACCCGGGTCTTACTTGATCAGCCGGAGCGTGAACGGATAGCGGTACCGCTCGCCCTCGTTCGCCTTGATCGCGGCAATGATCGTGAACACCAGCCAGGCGATGCCGACCAGGATGCCGACCGGCACCGTCAGCAGCGCGCCGAAGCCGAAGGTGATCAAGGTCAGCAGCAACAGCGCCACCCCGACGATGGCCAGGGTGATGTTGAAGTTCAGCGCCTCCTTGGCCTGGTCATCCACGAAAGGCATCGTGTCCTTCTTGATCAGCCAGATGATCAGTGGCCCGATGAAGCAGCCGAGGCCGGCAAAGGCGCCTGTGAGCAATCCGCCGACCAGCGCGGAAAGGTGCGCGAACAGCGCCCACTGGCGTTCCTCATGGCTGGGCATGCCGGCCGAATCGAACGGCTCGGGCGGCGGGACCGGCTCGCCCGAAGGCGGCGGGGGCGGTACGACGGAATCGGGTGGAACGCTCATGCCAGGCTCCTCTTTCCTTCGATGACGCCGGCCTGTCGCCGGTGGCGCGATGCTAGCAAAGCCGCGCGGCGGCGCCATAGGCCAAAGGCTACTGGCCGGCGACGGTCATCCGGTCCAGCAGGATCGAGCCGGTCAGGATCTGCGCCCGGCGGTCCACGTCGCTTCCCACCGCCACGATGCCGGCGAACATGTCGCGCAGGTTGGCGGCGATCGTGATCTCCGCCACCGGGAAGGCGATCTGCCCGTTCTCGACCCAGAAGCCTGCCGCGCCGCGTGAATAGTCGCCGGTGAGCGTGCTGACACCCTGGCCCATCACCTCGGTCACCACCAGGCCGGTGCCCATGCGCCTGAGCAGGGCGTCGAAGTCGTCCTGGCCGGGCTCGACGAGCAGGTTGTGGATGCCGCCGGCGTTGCCGGTCGATTCCAGCCCGAGCTTGCGCGCCGAATAGCTGCCGAGGATGTAGCGCGCCAGCACGCCGCCTTCGATCAGCGCGCTGTCCGTCGTGGCCACGCCTTCGGCATCGAATGCACCCGAGCCCATGCCGCGCGGCAGGAACGGACGCTCGACGATGTTCATCCATTCGGGCATCACGCGCTTGCCGGCGTGATCGAGCAGGAAGCTGGCGCGCCGGTACAGCGCGCCGCCGCTCACCGCGCTGACCAGGTGCCCGATCAGCCCGCGCGCGAGCTCGGGCACGAACAGCACCGGGCACTGGCGCGTGCCCAGGCTGCGCGAGTTCAGCCGCGCCAGCGTGCGCTTCGCCGCCTTGTCACCCAGCGCCTGCGCGCTCATGAAGTCGTTGGCGTCGCGCACCGAGTCGTACCAGTAGTCGCGCTGCATGCCGTCGCCCTCGCCGGCGATCAGCGACAGCGACAGCGCGTGGCGCGTGGCGCGCTCGCGCCCGACGAAGCCGTGCGAGTTGGCGTACACCGAGAGGGTCTGGCCCGCCTGCACGGCGGCACCGTCGGAATTGGTGATGCCCGCGTGTGCGCGACCGGCGGCCTCGATCTGCTGGCCCAGCGCGATCGCCTCGGCCGTATCGACCTGCCACGGATGCCAAAGATCAAGGTCGGGAAAGCGGGTCGCCATCCGCGCCGGATCGGCCAGCCCGGCGGCAGGGTCGGCCTCGGTGAAGCGCGCGATTGCGCAGGCCTGGTCGATCGTGGCCTGGATCGAGGCGGGATTGAGGTCGGCAGTGCTGGCGGTGCCCTTGCGCTGGCCGAAGTACACGGTCAGCCCGAAGCCGCGGTCGCGCGTGTGCTCGACCGTCTCCACCTCGCCCAGGCGCACGTTGACGTTCAGGCCGCTGTCGATGCTCGCCGCCACCTCGGCCGCGCTGGCGCCGGCGATGCGCGCGCGGCGGATGACATCCTCGGCGAGCTCGGCCAGGCGGTCGAGTTCCTGGTGGCTGGTGTCGGCGGACAGGACGGCTGCACTCACGGGGCGTTCCTTCAGGCAGGTAGAATGGGCGGCGAAACACTGCACGACTTCCGGACATGGGGTCGCCCTGACCGATCAAAAGGAGCGCGCATGCCACCGGTCGCCGGCATCTACCGACACTACAAGGGCCAGCGCTACCAGGTGCTCGGCATCGCCCGCCACAGCGAGACGCTGGAAGAACTGGTCGTGTACCGCGCGCTGTACGGCGAGCACGGCCTCTGGGTGCGCCCGATGGCGATGTTCGTGCAAACCGTCACGGTCGATGGTGAGCCCGTGCCCCGCTTCGCGCTGGAAATGCCCAGCCCACCCGACCCGATGGAAAGCCCGTGAGTCCCAGCCGCAGCCGCAACCAGACCGAACTCGACGAGCAGGACTACGGTCCCAGCCGTACCCAGCAGCGTCGCGAAGCGCTCGCCGTGCTGGCGCTCGCCAACCAGCTCGTCGAGCTTCCGCCCAGCCGCCTGGCCAAGCTCGACCTGCCCGAGGACGTGCGCGACGAAATCGCCAACGTGCGGCGGATCAGCTCGCACATCGCGCGCAAGCGCCAGCTCGCGTTCCTGGCCAAGAAGATGCGCCGCCATGAAGACGCGGTGTTCGACAGCGTGCGCGCGGAACTGGGCGAGAACCGCGAACGCCAGCGCCAGGAAACCGCGGCCATGCATCGCCTGGAGGCCTTGCGCGATCGACTGATCGACGACGACGAGGCCGCCGCTTCGCTGATCGCCGAACACCCTTCCGTCGACCGCCAGCACCTGCGCTCGCTCATCCGCCAGGCACGCAGCGAGCGCGCAGCGAACAAGCCGCCGCGGGCGTACCGGGAGATCTTCCAGTTGCTCAAGGAACTGCAGCAGGAAGAAGCGGGCGACGAGGGCCAGGGCGCCGAAGACTGAAACACCCGCCGCCCTGGCCGACAGGCCGAGGCGAGCCCCGCCCCTCACCCCAACCCTCTCCCCGGAGGGGAGAGGGAGCTCGTTTTCCGCAAGCGCTTTCCACCAAGTCCTTCGCGGCGAAAGCAGTCTCGCCTCGCACTCCGGCTTTCGCTCCGCGCCCCGGCATTGCGGCGTGTTCTGCGATGTGGCTGTGCACTTCGGCCCTCCTCCGCTCTGCACCTCGGCTCTGCACTCTGGCTTGGCACTGCGGCTCTGCGCCAGACTCTGCGCCGACTCTGGCCTCTGGCCCTACGCTCTGGCTTCTGCGCTCTGGCCTTATTGAAAAGTGCGCGCAGGAGCGCGCTGCTTCCGGCCCCTATGGCGCGGCGGGCGGGTGGCGGATCAGCCCGCAGGGTGGCCGGCAGGACGCCGGCCAGTTTTTCGTCGGGGCAGGAGCCCCGTCGAAAAACCCCGCCATCCGAACGCGCACCCGGCGGGCCGAAGGCCCGCAGGGCGCGCCATCGGGGTGCCCTTCTCTTTGGTTACTTTCTCTTGGGCAAGCAAGAGAAAGTGACTCGGGCGCCAACGGCGTCCGAAAGCTCTTCGCTCTAAAGCCTCTCGCTCTAAAGCCTCTCGCTCTAAAGCCTCTCGCTCTAAAGCCTTCGCTCCGAAACGGTTCGTTGCGAATCTTCGCCCGAACAGCCCCTCTCGAAGCTAGAGCGACCGCCGCGGCGACACCAGCAGATCCCCGAACAACAACCCGGCCACGAGCGAAATCAACAGCGTGATCAGCAAGATGAAACTGTCCATCCCCAGCGTGGTGTCGCGCTCGAACAGATAAGACACGCTCTGGAACCCCACGCTCCCGGGCACCAGCAAAATGATCCCCGGCTCACGCACCACTGCGCCAGGCCGATGCAGATACCGCGCATAGAGGTTCGCCATCGCCCCGAGCAACAACCCGCCGAGGAAAACGCCAAACGGCGCTCCGGGCACCGCGTGGGACAGCAGACCGCCCCAGCGGGTGGCCAGGTAACCGACCGCCACCGCGACAACCACCACGATCCAGTCGCGCCGCGCCGCCCGGAACAGGATCGCGAACCCCAGCGCGCCGACCAGCAGCGACGGCCAATCCATCCAGCGCGGCAACGGCTGCAACGCGAACGTCCCCGCCGTCACGCCGAAGGCCGCGCACAGCTGGCTGGCCGCCACCGTGCCGAAGGTCAGCTTGAGCAGGGTCGCGATCGACCCGCCCATGCGCGCCATCCCCGAGGTCAAATGCTGGCTGGAAATCTCGCGCACCGCGGTGGTCAATGACATGCCCGGCACCAGCACGATCAACGCGGCCAGCACCACCGACTTGATCGCCAGCGGCACCACGAACGCACTGACCAGGATCGCGCCGGCGGTCGCCACCAGGGCGCAGATCGCGTCGCTGGCGGCCGCCAGCCGCGGCCGCGTGGCCGAAAGCACGGTGATCAGGCCGATCAGCAGGCCGATCGCCCCGGCGACGACCAGGTCGGCCCAGGAACTGTGCAGGAACAACGCCGCCACGCTCGCCGCGGAAAGGCCGTAGCTGCCGATCACACCTGCCTGCGCCCGCCGCGTTTCCGGCCGGCCCAATTCGCGCAACAGATGGAAACCTTCGCGCAGGCCCAGTTCCCCGGCGATGGCGCGGTCGGCGATCGCGTCGGCCTCGCACAGGCGCGCCAGGTGGACGTCGCCCGGCGGCAACCGCATCACCTGGGTGACCTGCGCGAGGCCTTCCTCGGCGCTGGCATCGGCGAAGGAGATGATGATCGCGGTCGGGCTGGACCAGACATCGGCGATCAGCGCCAGCCGCTGCGCCGAGGCGGAAATGGCCATCTCCAGGCGCGGCGCCGACGTGCCGTACTGGTGCAGCCGGCGCGCGAGTTCCACCAGGAACGCGATGCGGGTTTCCAGCGGTGCCTGCGCCGCCCCCGGGATCAGCCCGCTCATGTGGCCGATCGTACCTGCAGGGTGTTGCCGTCGACGCCGACGACCTCGACGGTGGCGCCGAGCGGCAGGTCAGGCCCGTTGACCAGCCACTCGCCATCGCCCACGCGCGCCTTGCCACGACCGTTGACGATCGGCTCGATCAGCACGTAGCGCTGGCCGACCATCTGCGCGCCGCGGCGGTTGAGCCGCTCGCTGGCGGCGTCGCCGCGCTTGAGCCGGGGCCTGAGCACGCGGGCGTACACCGCGCAGGCGAGGAACGCGAGTACCGCGAAGGCGATCGCCTGCGTCAGCAGCGACATCCCCGGGAACAGCCAGGCCAGCACGCCGGTGGCGCCCGCGCCGATGCCGATCCAGAGCAGGAAGTAGCCCGGCAGGCCGACCTCCAGCGCGATCAGCAGCAGGGCCAGCAGCCACCAGAGGTGATGGGTTGCGAGGGTGGAGGACATGCGGACTCCGGGTTGCGTGTGGCGATGGTGTTGCTTGCGACAAGCGGCGGCAAGCGGTGGCGTGCGGCGGGTTGCCCCCATCCGCCCTTACTCGCGCCATCCATGGTGCTCGCCCCTACGGGGCCGGCTTCGCCGCTCCGCCGGCGCGCCCGGGCCCGCAGGTCGGGCAGCTTCCCGGTGAAACGGGGAAGGATCGATTTTCCCGCGCCCGCGACGGAGCGCGTCCTTACACTCCACTTTCGGCCCTCCCCGCGCAGAGGCACGAAAGCGTCCTCGGCCTTGCGGGCGCACTGCTGGCGAAGCGAGGAGAAGGATCGGTCTTCGCGCGAGAAAGAGCGGCCCCGGACCCCACATCCGGGTCCTTTCCCCGTTTCACGGAGGAAGGTGCAGACAGGCGGATGGGGGAAGCCTGGCCTCAACGCGGCGGTGGCACCGCCTTGGTCCCCTGCTGGGACAGCGCCTCCTTGGCCAGCTCGGCGATGCCCGCCAGCGAACCGATCACGCCGGTGGCCTCCATCGGCAGCAGCAGCATCTTCTGGTTGGGCGAATGCGCGATCTCCTTCAGCGCCTCGACGTACTTGTTGGCGACGAAGTAGTTGAGCGCGTTGATATTGCCGCTGGCGATGGCGTCGGACACCATCCGGGTCGCCTCGGCCTCGGCCTCGGCCAGCCGGATGCGCGCTTCGGCTTCGCGGAAGGCGGCTTCCTTCTTGCCTTCGGCAGCCAGGATCGCGCTCTGCTTCTCGCCGTCGGCCTTGAGGATCGCCGCCTGCTTGAAGCCCTCGGCCTCGAGAATGTTGGAGCGCTTCTCGCGCTCGGCCTTCATCTGCTTGGCCATCGCGTCGACCAGGTCGCGCGGCGGCGCGATGTCCTTGATCTCGATGCGGTTGACCTTGACGCCCCACGGGTGGGTGGCCTCGTCGACCACGCGCAGCAGCTGCGCGTTGATGGTGTCGCGCTTGCTCAGCGACTCGTCCAGATCCATCGAGCCCAGCACCGTGCGGATGTTGGTCATCACCAGCGCCAGCGACGCCTGCTCCAGGTTGGCTACCTCGTAGGCGGCCTTGGCCGCGTCCAGCACCTGGTAGAACACCACGCCGTCCACGCGCACGACTGCGTTGTCCTTGGTGATGACGTCCTGTGAGGGTACGTCGAGCACCTGCTCCATCATGTTCATCCGGGCGCCGACGGCCTGGTAGAACGGCACCAGGAAATGCAGGCCCGGGCTCAGCGTGCGGGTATAGCGGCCGAAGGTCTCCACGGTCCATTCGTAGCCCTGCGGCACGATCCGCACCAGCTTGGCGATCACGATGATCACCAGCAACACCAGCACCACGCCGATTATCCAGCTGCCCATGGCCCCCTCCTGTGGTTGAGCGACCAGTATAGGCGCGCGATGCCTGCAGGGCGCGCCTGTGCGCGCCCGCGATGCGGCCAGGAACAGGCGCCTCTTACTGGTTTCTTGCTGGCAGCAGCAGGCTGACCCGCAGGCCACCATCCTCGCGGTTGGCCAGGGTGATGCGACCGCCATGCGCTTCGGTGATCTCGCGTGCCAGCGCAAGTCCCAGGCCGGTGCCGGCGCGCTTGGTCGAATAGAATGGCAGCAGGGCCTGCGCCAGCACCGTCTCGCTCATGCCCGGGCCGCGGTCGGCCACCTCGATGCGCCAGTCATGGCCGACCTGGGCGAGCCCGAGCGTGACGCCGTCGTCCGGGCCGCCGGCCTCGTGCGCGTTCTTGATCAGGTTGATCAGCACTTGCTCGACCTGCGCCTTGTCGAACCAGCCCGGTTCGGCCGGTACCGGCCCCGCCAGGCGGAACCGGCAGTGCAGCGCCAGGCTGTCGAGGAAAGCCTGCCAGTCGATCGCCTGCGGCTGCGGCGCGGGCAGCTTGGCAAAGCTGGCGTAGCCGGCAATGAAGCCGTGCAGGTGGCGCGCACGCTCGCCGATGGTGGCGAACACGCCCGGCAGACGGGCCAGGTCGCCGCGCCGGGCCAGTTCCGCGCCCGAGTGCGCCAGCGACGAAATCGGCGCGAGCGAGTTGTTGAGCTCGTGGCTGATCACGCGGATCACCCGCTTCCACGTCGCCACTTCCTGCCGCGACAGCTCGCGCGTCATGCGGCGGAGCGAATACAGCTTGTGCGGCCGTCCCTGCAGCCGGAACAGGCGCTGTGACAGGTGGAAGGTTTCATCGGTACCGTCCATCGGCACGCTGAGCAAGGCATCCTCGCCGCTCTCCACCGCCCGGCGCAGCGCCTCGGGCACGTTGAGCAGGAGTTCGCCGAAATCCAGCCCGTTGAGGCTGCGCCCTTCGTTGAACAGGTGCCGCGCGGCGATGTTCGCGTAAGCGATGCGCCCCTGGGCATTGGCCAGCACCAGCGACACGGGCGTGTGCTGCACGACGGTATCGAGCAGCAACTCGCGCTGCACCAGGTGCTGGCGCTGTTCGCGCAGGGTCTGGCCGAGCGTGTTGTGCATGCGGATCAACGCGCCCAGCTCGTCGCGCCGGTCGGCCGAGATGGAGAAGCTGAAGTCGCCGTCGCGGTAGCTCGCCACCGCGCCTTCGAGCGCACGCAGCAGGCGCCGGATCGGCGACATCACCTGGCCGCCCAACCAGAATGCCAGCGGCAACAGCACCACCATGGTGGCAAGCAGGCTGCCGGAGATGCCCGGCCAGGTCGGCAAGTGGACGCCCAGGCGCGGGTCGTGGCGCAGCCATGCCAGCACCTGCGGCAACGGCCATTGGGTCAGGCCGGCGTAGACCAGCGCGCCGCTGAGGCTCGCCAGCATGAGCAGCCCGGTCAGCCGGGCCTGCAGCGATCTCAGTTGCATGCGAGGCTCCGGCTTCGGGCCCGGGATGTCAGTGGCACGCAGGATCCATCGGGGTCGCGGGGCAGTTGACCGCGGGGCGGCCATTGCGGTCCATGGTGCCCATGGAACCGACCGCCGCGTTGCCCGAATGCTGCTGCGCCGCGTTGGCGGACGGCGGCGTGTAACTGCGGCGGTCCTTGAACTTGAAGTGCGATCGGGAGCTATCGGTCGTCCTGGGAAGCGCCGCTTCGCGATAACCGACGGTCGCGGCCGGCGCGGGCTGGCTCCAGCTGTCGCTCGCCCGGGGAACCGGAGGCGCGCTCTGGGCCTGGGCAGCCGTGGCCACCAGGAGGGTAGCGAGCAAGAGGGAACTGCGTGGCATGGGCTACTCCTCGAAAGTGGGGGCAAGTCATCCGGCCGCGGATCGACATCCAGCGCCTCAGGCGCAGCTGGGATCCTCTCTGTCGAATCCGCAGTGGCGGTCTGGCGATCCATATTGCACCAGAGGACCGCTGGTCATCCGGTGCTTCAACGCCACGGCGCGAACGACGCTCTGGCCCAGGTTGGTCGCCCACTGCGGGGAATGGGAAGCGTGTTCGCGCCCGAGATGGAAATGGTCGCTGGTCCGGTCGCCGGGCAACTGCGGGATCGGCGGGTGAAGCTCCATCGTGGCCTGGGCGTGGCCCACCGTGCAGCCAAGCGCCATGGCCCAGCCTGCAAGCTTCCGGAAAGTCATGCCACGCTCCTGGGCTGCCATGGTCCGTGCCGATTCTAGCCCTGCACCGCCAGCCCGTAACGCTCCATCCGCCGGTACAGCGCCTGGCGCGACAACCCCAGCGACTGCGCGGCCCGGCTGACCACGCCATCGGCGCGGTGCAGTGCGGTTTCGACCGCCTCGCGGCTGGGTTCGTCCAGGTTGCGCGCGACCGCCGGCGTGTGTTGCGGCAGGTTGAGCAGCTGCGGCGTCACCACCCCGTCGGTTGCCAGTAGCGCGGCGCGTTCGATCGCGTTCTTCAGCTCGCGCACGTTGCCTGGCCACGGATAGCTGACCAGTGCCTCGCGCGCGGCGTCGCCGAGCTCGGCGCGGCCGTCGAGGAAGTGCTCGGCCAGGGGCACGATGTCGTCGGTGCGCTCGGCCAGCGGCGGCAGGTTCACCTCGATCACGTTGAGGCGGTAGTAGAGATCCTCGCGGAAGGTGCCGGCGCGCACCATCGCCTTGAGATCGGCATTGGTGGCCGACAGCACGCGCACCTTGACCTGGCGCGTGCGGCCCGAGCCCAGCCGTTCGAACTGCCCGGTCTCGAGCACGCGCAGCAGCTTGACCTGGCCGGGCAGCGGCAGGTTGCCGATCTCGTCCAGGAACAGGGTGCCGCCGTCGGCCAGCTCGAAGCGGCCCTCGCGCGCCTTGTTGGCACCGGTGTAGGCGCCGGCGTCGGCACCGAACAGCTCCGCCTCGATCAGCTCGCCGGGAAGCGCGCCGCAATTGACCGCCACGAATGGCCCGTTCCGCACCGGCGAGTTCGCATGCACGATGCAGGCGATGCGCTCCTTGCCCGCGCCGTTGGGCCCGGTGATCAGCACCGGCACGTGCGATCGGGCGACCTGGCAGGCAAGCTCGAGCGTCTGCGCCATCGCGTCGGAGGCGAACACCAGCCCGTCCAGATGGTAGGTCTGTCGCAACACGTCGCGGCGACGCCGCCGCTCGCGGCGGGTGCGGTTGACCTCGCGGGTCGACTCGGACAGCTCCAGCAGGTTTTCCACCGTCGCCAGCAGCTTGGTGTCGTCCCATGGTTTGGCCACGTAGTCGGCGGCACCGGCCTTGACCAGCTCCACCGCGGTTTCCAGGTGGGTCCAGGCGGTCAGCAGGATCACCGGCAGGTCGGTGTGGCGCTGGCGGATCGCGCGGAACAGCGCCACGCCCTCCTCCCCCGAGGTCGTGTCCGCAGTGAAGTTCATGTCCTGGATCACCACGTCGACCAGCTCGCGGTCCAGCGTCGCCAGGCCGTCCTCGGGCGTGAGCGCGATCAGCGGGCGGATGTCGTGCAACGAAAGCAGCAGCGACAGCGCCTCGCCGACCGCGGGGTTGTCGTCAATGATCAGGACGGTACGCATCTTTTTCCTGCACATGTGGGCATGGATGCATCTCCACGCCAAAAGGTTGCCACAGTCGCGCGACGCCCCGGAACCAACCCGGCCATGCATCTTCCGATGGGCTGTAACCTGCCTCCATCACGCGCCTGTCATGTCGCGTTGGATGCAATCGCCCGGTCGGCTTTTATCCAGCCAGACGCGACTTACCGGCGCAGCGTAGCGCCAGGATCACGAACCAGCACCTGCCGGAAGGAATCCCCCAGCGCCCTGCTCCCGGGAGCGCACGACCTGGCCACCGGCCCCCTTATTCCCACGTGTCCGACCCTGCGGACGGCGCGTCCCATCCGAGTCCTTTCTTGAATACCCAGACCTCCGTTGTTGCGACAGGCGTCGCCGGCCTCGATCAGATTCTCGGAGGCGGCCTGCCCGGCCCACGGCTGTACCTCGTCCAGGGCGCCCCCGGCACCGGCAAGACCACACTCAGCCTGCAGTTCCTGCGCGAGGGCGTCGCCCGTGGCGAACCGGTGCTCTATGTGACCCTTTCGCAGTCGCGGCGCGAACTCGAGCACATCGCCCAATCCCACGGATGGTCGCTCGAGGGCGTCCACATCGAGGAACTGGAGGCCGCCGAAGCGCTCGACCCCGCCACCGACCAGACCATCTTCCATTCGGCCGACCTGCGGCTGGACCGCACGCAGCGGGCGGTCGAGAAGGCGATCCGCGAGATCAAGCCCAAGCGGATCGTCTACGACTCGCTGATGGAAATCCGGCAATTGTCCGGGGACCCGATGCGCTTCCGACGCGAGATTCTGGCGCTCAAGGTGTTCCTGGCCAAGCAGGGCATTGCCGCTCTCCTGCTGGACGTCGGGGCCGAGCATGGTGGCGACCTGGAGCTGGAGGGCCTGGCCCACGGCATCCTCTGCCTGACCAAGGACCTGCCCGAGTACGGCATCGCGCAGCGCCGCGTGGAGGTACGCAAGATGCGCGGCGTGGCGTTCTTCGATGGCTACCACGACATGGCCATCCGCTCGAGCCAGGGCGTGGAGATCTACCCGCGCCTGGTACCCCGCCTGGCCCCGGAAGCTGCGCGCACCGCGCTGATCAAGTCCGGCATCGGCGAGCTGGACGAGATGCTGGGCGGTGGCCTGGAAGCGGGCACCACCACGCTGATCGTCGGCCAGGCCGGCACCGGCAAGTCGACCCTGGCGTCCATCTATTCCCATGCGGCGCTGGAACGCGGCGAGTCGGTCGCGATGTTCCTGTTCGAAGAGCGCCTGGAAACCTTCTTCCGCCGTTCCGAAGGCCTGGGCATGAACCTGCGACCCTATCAGGAATCGGGGCAGCTGCAGATCAAGGATTTCAATCCGGCGGAAATCTCGCCCGGCGAGTTCTCCCAGATCGTGCGCAAGGCGGTGGATGAGCACGACGTGCGCGTGGTGCTCATCGACAGTTTCACCGGTTACCTGGGCGCGTTGCCCAAGAGCAACCAGGCGGTGATGCAGATCCAGTCGCTGGTCAAGTACCTGTCGCGACGCGGCGTGCTGTCGATCCTGATCGTCGCCCAGCACGGCCTGCTCGGCCACAACGTCGGTACCGACGTGGACGTGAGCTTCCTGGGCGACGCGGTGATCCTGCTGCGCATGTACGAATGGCCCGGCCTGATCCGGCGCAGCGTGACCGTGGTCAAGAAACGCCACGGTCCGCACGACCTGGACGTGCACGAACTGGTGATCGAGCCCGAGGGGGTCAAGGTGCAGGCGTTCAATCCGCCGCCGCTGGGACCGAGCGGCCCGATCCGGTAATAATGGCCGTTTTGCTCGAACCGGGACAGGCATTGCACAAGACGTTGATATTCGCGCCCTACCGTCAGGATGCCGCCCTGCTGGGCACCCTGCTCGGCGAGAACGGCATCGATCATGTCTGTTGCGCCGACATCGACGAACTGGTCGGGAACCTTCCCGACTGCACCGCCGCCATCGTGACGCAGGAAGCCCTGCGGCCGCAGACGCTGGATGCGCTCGGCGGCGCGCTCGCCGCCCAGCCGCCGTGGTCGGAACTTCCGATCGTGCTCCTGCTCGACGGGGCCCAGCGCAGCGGGCCGAGCCTGGTGGGGCTCGAGGATGCGCTCCCGCAGACCAAGCTGACGATCCTGCAGCGCCCGGTCCGCGTGGTGGAATTGCTGACCGCGGTACAAGCGGCAGTGGCTGCGCGCCGTCGCCAGTTCGAATTGCGCGACCACATCGCCCTGCAGGAGGAACTCCAGCGCGAGCTCAACCACCGCGTGAAGAACACGCTGGCCAACGTGTATGCGATCTACCACCTGACCCGCCGGCAAAGCGACTCGCTGGAGGACTTCGCAGAGCGTTTCGAGGGACGTCTCAACGCGCTCTCGCGCGTGCATGCCGCGCTGGTGATGTCGAACCGGCCGCGCTCGATCGCCGACATCGCCGAGCTGGTCCTGGCGCCCTACCGCTCGCACACCCCCGATCGGATCCAGGTGGACCAGCCGCCGCTCATGCTCGAATCGGCGCCCGCGGTGGCCTTTGCGCTCAGCCTGCACGAACTGGCGACCAACGCCGCCAAATACGGCGCGCTGTCGACGCCTTCCGGCCAGGTGGAACTGCACTGCGCATCCGCCCCGGACCCCGACGGGGCGATTCGCATCACCTGGCAGGAGACCGGTGGCCCCGCCGTCGAACCACCCACGCGGCGCGGCTACGGCACCGCCTACGTCCGCTCCGCGGTCAAGGGCACCCTGCGCGGCACCGCGGAGCTGGAGTTCCTGCCCGGCGGCCTGCGCTGCGTGATGTCCATTCCGCTTTCCACCTTCGCCGCGATGCCCGAGGGCGTGGAAGCGGTAGCCTCGCTCGCCTGACCCAAGGTAGCCGTCCTGCATGCTGGTCCTGATCGCCGAAGACAACTCCCTGCTCGCCTTCATGCTGGAAGACGCGCTGACCGCGCACGGCCATCGCGTGCTCGGCCCTGCCCTTTCGGTGGAGGACGCGCTGGAGCTGGTGGCGACGGATCGCCCTGCGCTCGCGCTGGTCGACGTCGACCTCGAAGGGCCGCGTTCGGGCATCGACCTGGTGCGCGAGCTGCACGAGTGCTATGGGATCCCCTCGTTGTTCGCGACCGGGCAGCTCGCACAGGTTTGCGCTGGCGGGACCCGTGCACTGGGCGTGCTGGCCAAGCCGTTTTCGCCCGATGATGCCGTGGCCGCGGTCGACGCGGTGGCCGCACGGCTGGCCAGCCACCAGGCCGAGCCATGGCCGGCCATCCCCAACCTGACGTGGTTTACCGCAGCGAACGAGGGATGGCTGGACGCCCGGCGAATCCACGAGGCGTGACGGCAGCGCAGGCCACGACGACCAAGGGCTGGATTCCCATCACGCCGAGCGCATCGCCACCACCGGCGGCACGCGCGAGGCGCGCACGGCCGGCGCCAATACCGACAGCTGACCCAGTCCCCACAAAGCCAGAGCCCCGACCGGCAGGTACCACAGTGGCAGGCGCGGCAGTTCGTACCGGCTCATCAGAAGCAGGTTCAGCACCACCGCCAGCAGCATGCCCAGCAGCACCCCGCCACCGACGATCAGGAAATTCTCCGCCTGGAAATAGCGACGGATGTCCGTGCGCGTGGCCCCGATGGCGCGGCGAATGCCTATCGCGCGCGTGCGCTGTTGTACCCAGAAGTTGGCCAGGCCCGCGATGCCCAACGCCGTGACGAACAACAGACCCAGCACCGAGGCGACCAGCAGGCCGATCATGGTGGTGTCGCGCTGGAAATAGCTAGAGCGTATTTCGCTGTAGGTCCGCAGCCGCTCGGGCTTGATCAGGCGACTGGGGTTGATTTCCCGCAGCGCGGCGCTTGCCCGTGCCATGACCCCTTGGCGATCCTGCGGTGCGCTGCGCAGTACGTAGAGCGCGCCGGCACCATCGGGCGCTTGCGGCAGCAGTATGCTGTCGTTGTTGGTGCCATCGCCGCGCAGTTCCGGGCGCACCAGCGTCTGCACGATACCGACCACACGGATGAATCTGTCGCCGTCGTACATGTTCTGTCCAAGCGCACGCTGCCCCGGATAAAGATGTTGCGCCAGCGCACGCGTGATGATCGCCACGACCGGTTTGCCATTGGCCACGAAGTCATCCGGACCGAAGTCGCGCCCTTCGACAAGGTCCAGGCCCCAGGTGTCGACCAGGCCCGGGGTGCCGTCGTAGATGCTGGGTTCGACGCAGCCGCTTCCCTCGAGCGAATTGCGCTGTATCGCACGGTCCAACGCCTGCTTGCTCGGGCAGAGGCCCTAGGACGACTCGTTCCGGTTGAGCGGCATCGAATAGCTGACCGCCACTGCGGCTCGCACGCCGGGGATGGCGCGTAACGCTGCCAGATCGACAGCAAGCTGTGCCGCGGGGTTGGTTACCTTGTCGATGTTCCGGCTGGGAACGGCCGAAAGCTCGTCCTCGGCCAGGCCGGTCGACACGCCGATCCGCTCGACGCGGCCGGCGATCATGTAAACCACGTTGCACACGATGGCCAGGGTGATCGCGACCTGCAACGTGAGCAGAGCCGCAGTCAACTTATGGTGTCGCAGGCTGGCCAGTATGGGTTGCCATGGCATGGAGAAATATCCTTGTGCCGATCGGAGGGCTGGTCTCGGGATGCCATCGCCGCGCCGGGGATGACTCGTCACAACGTCTTTAGCTGGAACCCAGGCGGCAGTCGGCACGCACGCCACGCGGGAAGCAACCCGGCCAGCGTGCTGGCGGCGATCGCCAGCGCCACCGTGCCCAGCAGCATCGGCACGTCCATCTGCGCCAGCCGTGCGTAGTCGTCGGGGCGCTGGCGCACGCTCCACAGGCCCAGCTGAGCGATGGCCACGCCTGACACGCCACCGGCCGTGCCGATTACCGCCGCCTCGATGCCCAGCTGCAGGAAGATGTCGCGTCGCCGTGCGCCCATGGCGCGGCGCACGCTGATCTCACCGCTGCGGCGCAGGAACTTCGCCAGCAACAACGCCACGATGTTGGTCATGCACACCAGCAGGAAACCCAGCGCCAGCCACAGTTGCAGGCGCACGTCGTCCGGCACCAGGTTCGCATGGGCCAGCCATGCCATCAGGCCATACAACGCCGCGTTGGTCGCGGGCTTCTGGAAGCGTCCGAGCGATTTCTGCTCCGCCGAATAGTCGACGAGGAACTGGCGGTAGGCCGCGACCTGCGCCGGCCCGTCCAATTGCACCCACAACTGCAGCCAGCTCGTCGTCGCGCTGAGCATTCGGTTCGCCCCGCGATCCTTGCCCCATCCGCTGAAATTGCCGTTGACGCCCAGCTGCAGGTCGACCGCGGTGGCCAGTGGCAGGAAGAACTGGTCCATGGCGGCGTACTGCCGGCTGGACGTATCGGCATAGAACAGCGGATCGGGTTGCCACCTTGCCGTCACGCCGACGACCCGGAAATCGGTGTCACCCAGCCGCACGGTCCGGCCGACGCTGTCCCGGCCGCCGAACAACTGGCGGTTGAGTCCATCGCCAAGCACCACCACACGTGCACGCGCCTTGTCCTGTGCGTCCGACCAGCCCTGCCCGTACGTGAACGGCACGCCGAACAGGGCAAATATATCCGCCGTGGCATAGCGCCCGTTCGCGTCGAACGGTTGCATTCCCTCGCGCGACGGGCGCACCAGCAGTGAACCGCCCGCCATGGCCGCCTGCCGGGTGGCCTTGTGGGCATCCAGTAGCGCCATGGCGTCGGGCCAGGTGAAGTTGTCGCTCGGGTCAGGGCTGCCTTCGTGCTGTTTGTAATCGAGCGGCGTGGGGTCCAGCCGCGGGCGGAAGAGTTGCGCGCTCTTGCCGGGCAGCGGATCGGCCGTCATCACGTGCAGCACGGTGATCATCGTCATGCTCGCACCGATGCCCAGTCCGATCGCCAGCACCATCAGGCCGGTGAGGATCGGGCTGCGCCTGAGGCTATGCAGGGCGAGATCGATGTAATAGACGAACATTTCTTGCTCCCGGCGAATCGAATGCTGCGGCGAGGTCGCCCCATTCGCCCTTGGAACGGGGAAAGGACCCACTGCCCCTCCTGTCAAGCCCCCCGCGCGCAGGTGGAAGGACCCGACTGCGCCCCACCTGCCGACCCTTCCCCCCCGCGCGCGGGCAGGCGCCGACAGGCGGATGGGCGCCCTTGCGGCGCCCTTGCGGCGAACTCACACCGAGCGCGTCGCCACCACCGGCGGTACCGCCGCCGCGCGCAGCGCCGGCGCCAGCACGGCCAGCTGGCCCAGCCCCCACAACACGAGCGCTCCGATCGGCAGGTACCACAGCGGCAGGCGTGGGAGCTCGTAGCGGGTCATCAACAGCAGGTTGATGCCAAACGCCAGCACCATGCCCAGCCCGATGCCGAAGCTGACGATCAGGAAGTTCTCGGTCTGGAAGTAGCGCAGGATGTCGCCGCAGGTGGCGCCCAGCGCGCGGCGGATGCCGATCTGCTTGCGCCGCTGTGCCACCCAGAAACTGGTCAGGCCGACGATGCCCAGCGAGGTCACCAGCAGCAGCGCGACGATCACGCCGACCAGCATGCCGGCCATCGCGCGGTCGTCGCGGAAATAGCGGTCCCGCAGTTGCGCAAGGGTCTGGCTGCCGTGGCTGTCGACCACGACTTCCGGTGCGACCTTGGCGATACGCGCGCGCGCGTCGCGCAACACCCGGTCCAATTGGTCCGGCGCCGCACGCAACAGATAGACGCCGGCCAGATTCTCGCCGGGAAGCGCGGGCACGAACACCGACCACTCGCGGGTTTCCGGGCCCCCTTCTCCGCCCGAAGGCCGGGCCAGGTGATCGAGTATCCCCGTCACGCGGAATGGCCGGTCGGCGCACCAGATCACCTTGCCGAGCGGATCGGCGCCGGGCCACAGGTGTTCGGCCAGCGCGCGCGTCACCAGCACCGAGGCGCCCTTGGGGAGGAAGTCGACCACCGGCCGCATGTCGGTTGCCTGAGGCGCGCGTCCCGATACCACGCGCGTGCCCAGCGCCTCGAAGCTGCCAGGGCCGCCCACGTAAAAGTCGACCACGCCGGCGATCTCCTGCGCGTCACGGCTGAGCTTGATGCCAGCGGTGCCGGCGTGATCGCCGAAGGGAACGGCGTTGATCACGCTGACCGACTGCATGCCCTGGATGGTGCGCAGGCCATCGAGCACGCGGGCATTGAGGTCGGTCGCCTGCGACGGCTCGAATCCGGTCAGGGTCAGCTCCGCCAGCGAACTTTCCTGGACGCCGCTTTGCATGTGCATCTGCTGCAACCGGTTGGCGATCAGGAAGCAGGCGTTGCACAGCACGCCGCAGGCGAGCGCGATCTCCAGCACGATCAGCAGCGTGGCCAGGCGATGGCGGCGCAGCGCGGCGAGGACAGGTTGTATCTGCATGGTTCCTTCGGGCTCCCTTCAGGGGTGCGGCTGCGGGCAGCGCATCAAAGCGTTTTCAATTGCAGGCCGGGCGTAACGCGGCTCGCGCGGAGGGCTGGCACGAGGCCAGCGAGCAGTGCGGCCAGCACGGCCAGCACGAAAGTGGCCAGGAACATGCCCGCGTCCAGGTGCACCAAGTCGGCGTACTCGACCGGCTGGCGCCGCACCAGCCACAGGCCCGCCAGGGTCAGCAACCAGCCGCCGAGGCCGCCGAGCAGGCCGATCATGCCGGCCTCCACCAGGCACTGGGCGAACACCGCGCCACGGCTTGCGCCGAGCGCACGGCGGACGCCGATCTCGCCGCTGCGCCGCAGGAACTTGGCAAGCAGCAGGCCAACCGTGTTGAACAGGCAGATCAGCAGGAACGCGAACGCCAGCACGACCTGAAGCCTCACGTCGCTCGGTACGACGTGGTTGAAGTCCAGCCATTGCATCAAGTCCATCATCCGCGTGTTGTCGGCATGCACGAAGCGGCCGAGCGCCTTCTGCTGACCGGCATAGTCGGCCACGAAGCGGCGGTAGCCTGCGACTTTCGCCGCGTCGCCCAGCTGCACCCACAGCGCCACCCAGACACAGGGCGCGGTCTGCAGATGCTTGAGCGCTTCGAGGTTGCCCCAGCAGGTGAACACGTTGAATTCGTTGCCGGCGACATCCTGCGCCGCACTGAACGGCATGAAGACGTCCTCGGGCTTGGCATAGAAGGAGGCGGTCCTGCCCTCCGAGAAGCGCCCCCCGGCAACGTCGTAGAACTGCGGCGAGGGACGCCAGGGCGCCAGCACGCCCACGATCCGCACGTCCGAATCCTTCAGCCGCAAGGTGCGGCCTAAGCTGTTGGCGCCGCCGAACAGCCTGTTGTTGAGGTCGGTGGAAATCACCGCCACGCGCGCGCGCTGCGCATCGTCGGCCGGCGTCCAGCCGCTTCCGTAGATCAGCGGCGCGGCGAACATCGGGAAAAAGTCGCTGGTGGTCGCGAGCACCCGCGCCATCTGCGGCGGCAGGTTCACCCCCGGCGCCCGCATCTTCAGGGCGGTGCTGGCGATCAGTGCCTGGCGATCGGCGCGATGCGCGCTCCACAGGTCGACCGCCGAGCGGTAGTCCATCACGTCGCGCGGCTGGCTGTCCGGCGCCGGACTGTCGGTCGGGTCGACCTGCGGATAGAACAGCGTGGCGCTCCGCCCTGGCATCGGATCGCCGGACAGCAGGTGCATCACCGTCAACGTGGTCATGCTGGCGCCGATGCCGACGGCGATCGCCAGCACCATCAGGCCGGTGAGCACCTTGTTGCGCTTGAGGCTGTGCAGGGCGAGGTCGAGGTAGTAACCAAACATTCGTTGCTCCAGTGGTCGGCGTGCCGGTGCGTTACCGAGTCGCCGCGCGGCGCTCGCCATCCGGCGTGGCGCCCTTGCTGCGCAGGAAGCGCGCGATGGCCCCGTCGCGGGTCCGATCGAGCGGCGTGCGGGCCAGGCCTCGTGCATCCCCGGGCATCCGCCTGCCTTGCGCCTGCGGGGCGCCCGCGTGATTTGCGTTCGAAGTATTCATCGGCTGGTCTCCTTCGCGTTCACACCGATCGGGTCGCCACCACCGGCGGCACCGCCGCCGCGCGCATGGCCGGGCCGAGCACCGCCACCTGGCCGATCAGCCACAGCGTGATCGCACCCACGGGGAAGTAATAGGCGGGCAGCCGTGGCAGCTCGTAGTGCAGCATCAGGAACAGGTTGATGCCGTAGGCCAGCAGCATGCCCAGTGCGATGCCGATGGTCGCCAGCAGGAAGTTTTCGGTCTGGAAGTAGGTGAGGATGTTGCGGCGGGTGGCGCCCAGCGCGCGGCGCACGCCGATGGTGCGGCGGCGTTGCGCGACCCAGAAGCTGCCCAGGCCGACGATGCCCAGCGCAGTGACCACCAGCAGTGCCACGCAAACGCCGCCGAGCAGGCCGGCCATCGCGCGATCGTCCTGGAAGAATTCGGCGCGGATGTCGTCCAGCGTCTTCTTCTCCAGGATGATGCGGTGCGGGTCGGTCTTGCGCAGCGTGGCCGCGGCCGCCGCCATCACGCGGTCGCGGTCCTGCGGCGCGGTGCGTATCACGTAGCGGCTGGCGTTGTCCGAATCCATCCGCAACGGGAACACCATCGACCACTGCGCGGTCGAATCGCCACCGAACAGCGACGGACGGATCAGGCCCGCCACCACGCCGACCACGCGCACCGGATCGCCGCCCAGGTAGAGGGTCTTGCCCAGCGCGGACTGGCCCGGCCACAACTTCTGGCCCAGGTCGCGGGTGATGATCACGGAGACGACCTTCTTGGCGAGCTTCTCGTCGCGTGCCACCAGGCGCATGTCCAGGTATTCGTCCGGCTCGAAGTCGCGGCCGGCCACCAGCCTGGCCCCGAAGGTGCGCAGCAGGTTTTCGCCGAAATACTGCGTGGCGTTGAGGGTCGCCTGCTTCTGCTTGGGGTCGAGCTTGACGCTGGTGTTCCAGGAGCTGTTGGTGAACGGCACCTGGTTGGTCAGCGCCACCGACTTCACGCCGGGAATCTGGCTCAGCGCCGTGAGGTCTTCCTGGGCGTGCGCCTTGGCGTCGGCGGTGTCGCCGATGCCGAAGGCCTGGATCTGGACCAGCTCGTGCTCGGCCACGCCGCTGGGCATCTGCATGCGCTCGAGCCGCTGGTTGATCAGGAACACCGCGTTGCAGACGATCGCGCAGGTCAGCGCGATCTCCAGCACCAGCAGCAGGGCGGTGATCTTGTGGCGGCGCAGCGTGGAGAGGATCGGGAGGATGTCCATGGCGAGGCTCCTAGTTGCTCTTCAGCTGCAGCGCGGGAGTGACCTGGCAGGCGCGCCAGGCGGGCAGCAGGCCGGCCAGCAGCGACGCGCCGACCGCCAGCAGGAAAGTGGCCAGCAGCATCGGCACGTCCAGGTGGGCGAGCGCGGCATAGTCGGACGGCTGCTTGCGCACCAGCCACAGGCCCACCAGCGACAGCAGCAGGCCGGCGATGCCGCCGGTGAGGCCGATCACGCCCGATTCCACCAACAACTGCATGAACACCTCGCGGCGCGAGGCGCCCAGCGCGCGGCGCACGCCCAGTTCGGCGCTGCGGCGCAGGAACTTGGCCAGCATCAGGCCGACCGTGTTGACCAGGCAGACCAGCAGGAAACCCAGCGCCAGCCACGCCTGCAGCCGCACGTCGCCGGGCACCACCTTGTTGTAGTCCAGCCAGCCCATCACATCGGGCAGGCGCACGTTCGGGGGACGCTGGAAGCGGCCCAGCGCCTTCTGCTCCTGCGAATAGTTGACCAGGAACTGCTTGTACGCGGCGGCCTTGGCCGGCGTGTCCAGTTGCACCCAGAACTGCAGCCACACGCAAGGGGCGACATCCATGTGGTCCGGGTCGGAGCCCTTGCCCCAGCAGTCGGTCGAGCCGTTGCGGCCGAGCTTGAGCTCGTAGGCGGTGGTCAGCGGCAGGTAGACGCCCTCGTCTTCGGCATAGCTGCCGTTGTTGAGGTCGTAGAAGTGCGGCGTCATGCGCCAGCTGTCGAGCACGCCGACGATGCGGAAGGCGACATCGTTCATGCGGAGGGTCTGGCCGGTGCTGTCGCGGCCCTGGAACAGCTTGTCGTTGAGCTTGCGCGAGATCAGCGCCACGCGCGCGTGCGCTTCGTCGTCGGCGCTCGTCCACGGGCGGCCGTAGCGGATCGGCACCTCGAACATCGGGAAGAAGTCGGCGGTGGTGTAGCGCGCATCCTCGAAGAACGGTTCGATCGAGGACTGCGCCGGCTGCACCGGCACCGCGCCGCCGGTCATCAGCGCCTGGCGGTCGGCGCGCCCGGCATGCAGCAGGTTCATGCCGTCGGTCCAGGTCACCTGCACCGGCGGGTCCTGGTCGGGCTGATAGCCGTCCATGTCCTGCGGATCGAGCTGCGGGTAGTACAGCTGCGCACTCCTGCCGGGCAGCGGGTCGCCCGAGAGCACGTGCAGCACGGTCAGCGTGGTCATGCACGCGCCGATGCCCAGCGCGATGGCCAGCACCATCAGCGCGGTGAGCGCTTTGTTGCGCCTGAGGCTGCGCAGGGCCAGGTCGAGGTAGTAGCCGAACATCCCGGTCTCTCCGTCAATGGCCTCTCCCAGCGGGAGAGGGAAAGGTTCATGCGCTGCGCGTGGCTTCCACCGGCGGCACTGCGGCGGCGCGGTGGGCCGGGCCGAACACCGCCAGTTGCCCGAGCAGCCACAGCGCGATGGCGCCGACCGGCAGGTAGTACCAGGGCATGCGGTCCATCTCGTAGTGCTGCATCAGGTACAGGTTGATGGCGAAGGCCAGCACCATGCCCAGCACCACGCCGGCGCCGCTGAGCAGGAAGTTCTCGGTGCGGAAATAGCTCAGGATGTGGCTGCGCCGCGCGCCGACCGCGCGGCGGATGCCGATCTGGCGGCGCCGCTGCGCGACCCAGAAGCTGGTCAGGCCAACGATGCCGAAGGCGGTCACCGCCAGCATCACCACGCACACCAGCACCAGCATCCAGACCATGCTGGCGGCACCGGAGAAATAATCGCTGCGGATGTCGGGGAAGGTCCGCCCTTCGGCCACGGCGCCCGGCTCCAGCCGGCCCAGCACATCCTCGGCCTCGCGCGCGACGCGATCGCGATCGCCCGGCGCGCTGCGCAGCACGTAGTAGCCGAGCGCGTCGGTCGGCTGCATCGGGAAGAACGCCGCGTCGTAGATGCCCGGCAGTCCCGCGCCCGCCTGCTTCGGGCGCAGCACGTTCGCCACCACGCCCACGACCTGGTACCAGTACTGGCCCACGTACATCTTGCGCCCCAGCGGCGACTGGCCGGGCCAAAGCCGTTCGGCCAGGCGCTGGTTGACGATCGCCACGTGCGTCTCGGGCATGAAGGAGGAGCCCATCGAGGCGGTGGCGTAGTCCTCGGCGCTGAACATGCGGCCCTGCTTCAGGTCCAGGCCCAGGGCACGGTCGGCGCCCTCGCCCAGCAGGTACACGTTGGAGTTGATGCTGCCCTTGTCGGTCGGCTTCATGTCCGGCCGGGTGGTGAAGTTGCTGTTCCAGCCGTTGCCCGAGAGCGGCACGGTGTTGAGCACCGCCACCGCCTGCACGCCCGAAATGCGGCGCAGCGCGTCGAGGTTGCGCGGGATCTCGCTGCTGGCGCGGTCCGGGTCGGCGCCGGTCAGCGTCACCACGCTCAAGGCCTGCTCGTCGATCGCGTTGGGCAGGCCGATCTCGCCGGCGCGCTCGCTGATCATGAACACGGCATTGCACAGCACCGCGCAGGCCAGTGCGATTTCCAGCACGATGAGCAGCGCCGGAATACGGTGCTTGCGCAGGCTGGCCAGGATGGGTCCGATTTCCATGGCGTGACCTCAGGTGCTCTTCAGTTGCGGCGCGGGCGACACGACGCAGGCGCGCCAGGCCGGCAGCAGCCCGGCGACCAGCGCCGACAGCAGCGCGACCAGGAAGGTGAACGCGAACATCGACAGGTCCAGGCGGGCCAGGCTCGCGTATTCGGCAGGCTGGTGGCGGATGCCCCACAGGCCCAGCTCGGCGAACACCAGGCCGAGCAGGCCGCCGGCCAGGCCGACGATGGCTGCCTCGACCATGAACTGCCCGAAGATCGCCCCGCGCGTGGCGCCCAGCGCGCGGCGCACGCCGATCTCGCGCGAGCGTCGCAGGCACTTGGCGAGCAGCAGGCCAATGGTGTTGGTCACGCAGATCAGCAGGAAGCCGAAGGCCAGCCCGGCCTGCAGCTGCGCATCGTCGGGCACCACGTGTTCGTTGCGCAGCCACTGCAGCACGTCCGGCAGCGCCGTGTCGGTGCGGTGGAAGCGGCCCTGCGCGATCTGCTCGCGCACGTAGCCGTCGAGGAAGCGCTGGTAGCTGGCCACCGCCGCGGCGTCGGGCAGCTCGACCCACAGGCCGAGCCACATGCACGGCGCGGTTTCCAGGTGCTCGATGTCGGCCGCTTCCCAGCAGCTGATGTTGTTCGGATCCAGCTGCACCGCGCGCGCGGCGCGCAGCGGCAGGAACGCAGCATCGCCCTCGCCGTAGCTGCGCCCGATATTGATCGCATAGAAGCGCGGCTGCGGCGAGAAGTGGCCGAGCACGCCGACCACGCGGAAGTCGTGGCCGTTCAGGCGCAGCGTGCGGCCCACGCTGTTGGCGCCGCCGAACAGCTTCTGGTTGAGGAAGTCGGCGATCACCACCACGCGCGCGCCGGCGGCATCGTCATCGGCGCTCCACGCGCTGCCGTAGCGGAACGGCGCGCCGACCATCGGCAGAAAATCGGCGGTGGTCATCACCGCATCGCCGAAGAACGGACGCCCGCCCGCGTCGCGTGACTGGATCTTGGCCGAGCCCAGCGCGACCAGCGCCTGGCGGGGCGCGCGGTGGGCGTGGAACAGGTTGTTCGCGTCGACCCAGGTGAGGTTCTCCTGCGGCCTGCTCTCGCCGGGGATGTAGCCGTCCTTCGGATACGGATCGATCTGCGGGTAGTAGAGCTGCGCGCTGCGGCCGGGCAGCGGGTCGCCCGAGAGCAGCCGCAGTACGGTCAGTGTGGTGATGCACGCGCCGATGCCCAGCGCCAGCGCGAGCACCATCAGCGTGGTCAGCACGCGGTTGCGGCCGAGGCTGCGCAGCGCAAGTTGGAGGTAGTAGCCGAACATCAGGTCTCCTCGCCGGATCCCTCCCCCTCGGGAAGGCCGGGCTGCATCACACGCTGCGCGTGGCCTCCACTGGCGGCACGCGCGAACCCTTCATCGCCGGCGCGAGCACCGCTGCCTGCCCCAGCAACAGCAGCAGCACCACACCGGCCAGCAGGTACAGGGGCGGCATCAGTGGCGCGCCGAGCCGTACCACCAGCCAAACGTTCATCGAGACGGCGAGCACCACGCCAAGCAGCACGCCGGCGAGGGCGATCAGCAGGTTCTCGGTAAGGAAATGGCCGAGGATGTCGCGGCGGCGCGCGCCAAGCGCGCGGCGGATGCCGATCTGCCGACGCCGCTGGCCCACGCGGAAACTGGTGACGCCGACGATTCCCGCAGCGGTGATCGCAAGCAGGACCGTACTGATCACCCCCATCAGCGTGGCCATGCCGCGGTCGCTCTCGTAGGCGCGTTCGCGCACCTGGGCGAAGCTCAGCACACCCAGCTCGGGGTCGAACATGCGGCGCGGATTGCGGGCGACCAGCGCCGCGGGCGCCGCGTGCATCGCGGTGGCCATCTGGCCAGGATGCGTGCGCACGATGTAGTAAGTACCCAGCGAGCTGACCAGCCGCCGCGGAACGATCACCACGCGGTGGGCGAAGTCGGCCGCCCAGCGGGCCACGCTCTGGGCCTGCAGCCGCTCGACCACGCCGACGACCGTGGCGGGGTTGCCTCCCGCCAGGTAGATCGTGCGTCCGACCGCCCCGTCGCCATGGAACAACGCCTGGGCCAACGCCCGGGTGACGATGACCTCGCCCGGGTCCAGGCGATCCTGGGCCGCCATGGCGCCGATCTCCTCGGGCCGGAAGTCGCGGCCCGCGACCAGCTTGAGCCCCAGTGTCCCCAGGAAATGGTCGTCGGCGAAGTACACGGTGGCGCCGGTGGTGTCGGTGAGCTGGCCGGGATAGAGGCGGATGCCGTCATCCCAGCCGGCGCCACGCAGCGGATAGGAGTTGCTGATGGTCACGTCGGCGACGCCCGGCAGGCGGCGCAACACTTCCAGGTCGGCACGCGCCTCGGCGTCGAGTCGCGCGTAGGACGCCTTGCCGGCCCACTCGTTCTGGATGACGAAGGTGTTCGCCTCGTCCAGCCCGGTCGGCTCGGACAGGTGCGACAGCCGCTCGTGCACGATGAAAAGCGCGTTGCAGACGATCGCCAGGGTCAGCGCGATCTGCAGTGCGATCAGCACCGCGCCGGCCTTGTGCCGCTGCAACGCGCTGAGGATGGGCCTGACCTGCATGTCCATGGCTTGCCTCAGTTGGACTTCAGCTGCCAGGCCGGCTGCACCTGTGCGGCCCGCCAGGTCGGATAGAACGCCGCCAGCACCGTGGCGCCGATCGCCACCGCCAGCGACAGCGCCACCAGCCGCAGGTCCAGGTGGGCGAGCCGCGCGATCTGCGGCTGGAACACCAGCCCCACGCCGAACATGCCCACGCCCGTCAGCAGCACGCCCAGCGCGCCACCGGCGAGCCCCACCATGCCCGCCTCGGCCAGGAACTGCCGATAGATGTCTCCCCGGGAGGCGCCCAGCGCGCGGCGCACGCCGATCTCGGGCGCGCGGCGCAGGAACTTCGCCAGCAGCAGCCCGATGGTGTTGACCAGGCAGATCGCGAAGAAGCCGATCGCCACGGCCAGCGCGATCCGGCTTTCCGGCGGCACCGCGCCGCGATAGTCCAGCCACTGGCGCACGTTGCGCAGCCGCACGTTGGGTGCCCAGCCGAAACGGCCCGCCTCGCGCAACCGGCCCGCGTAGTCCTCCAGGAACCGGCGATACCCCTGTACCTGCGCCGCGTCGTCCAGCTCCACCCATGGGCTGATCCAGACGCATTCGCCGCGGAGCCAGCTCTGCCGGTCCGAACCGCGCTTGCCGCCGCTGCCGCAACTGTTGTTGCCGTAGGTCTCGATGCCGGCGTCGACGGCAAACTGGAACGGAATGAAGATCTGCGGCGCGTCGGCGTAGCCATTGCTGCTGAACATGTCGAAGAAGCGCGGCTGCGGGTTCCAGTCGTCGATCACGCCGGCCACGCGGTAGGCCTGGTCGTCCATCACCAGTTCGCGCCCCACGCTGTCGGCTCCGCCGAACAGGCGCTGGTTGAGCTGGCGCCCGATCACCACCACCGGTACGCGCGCAGCGTCGCTGCCGGCAGGCCAGCCGGCGCCGTGCAGGAACGGCAGGTCGAACATCGTGAAAAAGTCGGCGGTGGTGGCGTAGCCGAGCGCCTTGAACGGCAGCCGGCCCGGCTGCCGTGGCATCACCGACAGCCCCACCGCGTACAGCACGGTCTGGCGCGGCGCGCGCCGGGCCTGCATCAGCGCCACCGCGTCGGTATAGGTAAGCGCGTCCGGCGGCTCGCCATCGCGGTTGTAGCGCGGCCCGCGGTTGTCGATCTGCGGCACGAACAGGCGCGCGGACTTGTGCGGGATCGGATCGCTGGAAACCACCCGGAACACCTCATAGGTGATCATCGACGCGGCCACGCCGAAGCCGATGGACATCACCATCAACGCCGTCAGCAGCGGGTTGCGCCGAAGGCTTGCCAGGCCGAGTTGGAGGTAATGGAGAAACATCCGGCATCCCGTGTCTGCCCGCTCCCGTCCGTGGGAAGAGGGTCTGGAGTGAGGCAGGGGCGAAGCGCAAGCTCTGCGCTCGCCCGAACCGTTGCCCGCCTTCGATCAAGTGGCGGGCGGGACCGCGCCTTTGGGCGGCCCTCGTCCCGCTGGAGAGTGAGGCGCAGATCAGACCGAACGCGTCGCCTCCACCGGCGGCACGCGCGAGGCCTTCATCGCCGGCGCCAGCACGGCGCCCTGCCCCAGCAGCAGCAGCGCGATCACGCCCGCGGCCACGTACAGCAGCGACAGCCGCTCCATCTCAAAATGGCTCACCAGCCACAGGTTCATGCCGATCGCCAGGGCCGCGCCCACGAGCACGCCGCCGGCGCCGATCAGCAGGTTCTCGGTGAGGAAGTAGGAGAGGATGTCGTGCTTGGTCGCGCCCAGCGCCCGGCGCACGCCGATCTGCTTGCGCCGCTGGCCCACCCAGAAGCTGGTCAGGCCGACGATGCCGGCGGCGGTGATCGCCAGCAGCACCGCGCAGACCACGCCCATCAGGATCGCCATGCCGCGGTCGCTCTTGTAGGCCTGCTCGCGCACTTCGGCGAAGGTGCGCACGCCGCGTTCCTCCGGGATCACGCGCATGCGGTTGGTCTGGATCAGCAACTGCGGCACGGCCTTGGTCAGGCGCTCGAGCTGCCCGGGCTGCGTGCGCACCAGGTAGCTACCGAAGTTGCCGGTCAGCAGGCGCGGAATCAGGATCGTGTTCTCGGCGAAGTTGCTGGCCCAGGTGCCGGTCCAGGGCACCTGCAGGCGCTCGACGATGCCCACGATGGTGCTGGGTTTGGTGTGACCGGAGTGGTACAGCACCTTGCCCAGCGCGCTGCCGTCCGGATACAGCTTGTCCGCCAGCGCCTTGGTCACGATCACCACCGGCGTGGTCTGGAACTCCTTCGCGTCGACCCACTCGATCTCGCTCGGGCGGAAGTTGCGGCCGGCCACCAGCTTGGCCCCCATCGCTGCCAACGCGTGGTCGTCGGTGAAGTAGAGCGTGGTGTGCGCCATCTCCTTCTTCGCCTCGGGTGTGGTGTTGACGCTGGTCGACCAGCCGCCGCCGCGCAGCGGGTAGGAGTTGGTCATGGTCGCGTCCACCACGCCCGGCATGCGGCGCAGCGCCTCCAGGTCGGTCTTGCCGAGCGAGGGCGTGTTCTTGTCGTCGGCACCGACCCAGCGGTTGGCCACGGTCAGCAGGTTGGTCTCCGTCATCCCGGTCGGGCGCGAGAGGTGCTCGGTGCGCTGCTGGATGATGAACAGCGCGTTGCACACGATCGCCAGGGTCAGCGCGATCTGCAGCGCGATCAGGACGGTGCCGGCCTTGTGGCGCTTGAGGGCGGCGAGAATGGGCTTGATCTGCAACATCGTCGTCGCTCCTCTAGTTGGACTTCAGCTGCCACGCAGGCTGGACCTGCGCGGCCCGCCAGGTGGGATAGAACGCGGCCAGCAAGGTGGCCAGCACCGCGGCGACCAGGGTCAGCGCCACCAGCGAGCCGTCCAGCGTGGCCAGGCGGGCGATCTGTTCGTCGAACACCCAGCCCACCCCGAGCACGCCCAGGCCGGTCAGCAGCAGGCCGAGCGCGCCGCCAGTCAGGCCCACGGTGCCCGCCTCGATCAGGAACTGCGCGTAGATCTCCTTGCGCGATGCGCCCAGCGCCCGGCGTACGCCGATCTCCGGCGAGCGGCGCATGAACTTGGCCAGCAGCAGGCCGATGGTGTTGACCAGGCAGATCAGCAGGAAGCCCAGCGACACCAGCAGCGAGATCTTCGATTCCGGCGGGACGACCTTCTGGAAGTCCAGCCAGTCGGTGACGTCGCGCAGGCGCACGTTCGGCGCCCACTTGAAGCGGCCGGCCCGCTGCTGCTCGGCGGCGTAGCCGGTGAGCCAGCGCTTGTATGCATCGGCGTCGGCCGGGGTCGGAAGCTCGGCCCAGTACTCGATCCAGATGCACTCCGAATGCAGCCAGTTGTCCCAGCCGGTCCCCGGCGTTTCGTTGCAGTTGTTGTTGCCCGCGGTGGTCATCTGCAGGTCGATGGCGCGGGTGAACGGAATGAACAGGCCGATCGGGTCACCGAAGCCGCCGGTGTTGACCGGGTCGAAGAACAGTGGCTGCGGATCCCACTCGCCGATCACACCGGTGATGCGGTAGTCATGCCCGTCGAGGTTGATCGTCTTGCCAACGCTGTTCTTGCCGTTGAAAAGCTTGTCGTTGAGCTTCTTGCCGATCACCACCACCGCGGCGCGCGCGTCGTCCTGCGCCTGCGTCCACGGGCCGCCGTAGAGGAAGGGGATGTCGAACATGGCGAAGGCATCGCCATACCAGGCGTAACTGTTCTCCTCGATCGGCAGGCGGCTGGCGTCGGCCGGGATCACCGAGGGCGCGATCGGATAGAGCGCGGTCTGGCGCTTGGCCTTGTGCGCCTGCATGAAGGCCATGGCGTCGGTGTAGGTCAGCGCCGGAGGCGGTTCACCTTGGTCCAGGTCTTCCGCCTTCCAGTTGGCGATCTGCACCGCGTAGAGCTGATCGGACTTCTGCGGGATAGGGTTGTTCGAGGTCGCACGGAACACCGAGTAGGTGATCATCGAGGCGGCCACGCCGAAACCGATCGCCATCACCATCAACGCGGTCAACAGCGGGTTGCGGCGCAGACTGCGCAGGCCAAGCTGGAAGTAGTAGGCGAACATGTCGGAGATATCCCGGATAGGTGGATGCACGGCCGCTTCTGCTCCCTCTTCCCCGGCAGGTCCGGGGAGAGGGCTTTCAGGCAACGTCAGGCGTCGGCGTTGCCCCCTCTCCCCCGGCAGACGCCGAGGTAGGGGACTTTCAGGCAACGTCAGGCGTCGGCGACCCGAGCGTTGTGGGCGTGGAAGCGCGGCTCCTCGGACAGGTCGACCACCTGGCCGTCGATGATGTGCACGTTGCGCTGGGCGCGGGCGGCCAGCTCCGGATCGTGGGTCACCATGACGATGGTGGCGCCCTCGCGATGGATCTCCTCCAGCAGCTCCATCACGCCGCGGGCCATCTGCGTGTCCAGGTTGCCGGTCGGTTCGTCGGCGAGCAGCAGGCGGGGCGAGCCGGCCAGCGCGCGGGCGATCGCCACGCGCTGCTGCTGGCCGCCGGAGAGTTCGGCCGGGTAGTGCTTGGCACGCGAGGCCAGGCCCACGCGCTCGAGCGCGTCCATGATGCGCTGCTTGCGCTCGGCGCCCTTCATGCCGCGGTAGCGCAGCGGCACTTCGACGTTGTCGTAGACGTTGAGGTCGGGGATCAGGTTGAACGCCTGGAAGATGAAGCCGATCTTCTCGTTGCGGATCTTCGACCGCGCGTTGTCGTTCAACTGGCTCACCTCGATGCCGTCGAGGTGGTAGTGACCACCGGTGAAGGTCTCCAGCAGGCCGGCGATGGTCAGGAAGGTGGTCTTGCCCGAGCCGGACGGACCGGTGACGGCGACGAATTCACCTTCCTTCACGTCGATGTTGAAGTCGCGCAGGGCGTAGGTCTCCACCACTTCGGTGCGGTAGACCTTGGACAGGTGGGTCATCTTGAGCATGGTTACGTCCTTCGGTGGTGGTGGTGGTTCGTGCAGGGAACGGAGGATGGGGAACGGGATGAGGTGCACGTGGTGTCTGGGGTCACCACTCCGGGGGTTTCCACGGCGAGGAGGCCGCCTCCGGATTCATCTTTTTCCTGTTCCCCATGCTCCGTTCCCCGCCAGTGATCAGTCGCTGATGGCGACCTTGGCCGCATCCTTGAAGTTGTCGGTGCCGGAAATCACGATCCGGTCGCCTTCCTTGAGGCCATCCAGGATCTCGACCTTGTCGATGCTGCTGGCCCCCACGCGGATCGGCTTCTTCTCGGCAATGCCGTCGTGCACGACATAGGCGAAGTTGCCGCCGGATTCGTCGACGAAGGAGCCGCGCTGCACGGTCAGCACGTTGTCGCGCTTGTCGAGCAGGATGCGCACGGACAGGCGCTGGTTCTGGCGCAGCTGCTTCGGCGTGCTGCCGTCGAAGCGCAGGCGCGCTGCCACTTCACCGTTCACGACCTCGGGCGAGATCGCACTGACGATGCCCTTCCAGGTGTGGCCGTTGCCGGTGATCTCGCCGTTCATGCCGATCGCCAGGTCGCGGGCGAAGCTCTCGGGCACCTGCATCTCCACTTCCAGCGCGGAGAGATCGATCACGCTCAGCAGCTTGGCGTCCTTGGCCACGGTGGCGCGCTCGGCGATGAACAGCTGGCCGACCTGGCCATCGACCGGCGACTTCACGTTGAGGTCGTCGACCTGGCGCTGCAGGTCCTTGACCAGCAGCACCTGGCGCTCGTGCGCGAGCTTCTTCGACTTGATGTCGAAGTTCAGGCTGGCGTTGTCCATCCCCAGATCGGACTTGGCGTGCTGGGTGGTCAGCCTGGCCTTCTGCAGGGTGTCCTTGGCGCGGTCCACGTCCATGCCCGAGACGGCGCCCAGCTTGAACGCCTTCTCGTTGCGGGCGAGGTCGCGCTCGGCCGCCTGCTGGTCGATCAGCGCGTTGTCGTAGGCCTTCTGCAGCGAGGAGCGCTGCTTGCGGGCCTCGATCTGCGCGCGCTGGTATTCCACTTCCATCGCGTCGGCGTTGGACTCTTCCTGCAGCAGCTTGTTGGTCAGTTCCGGGCTGTCGATGACGGCCAGCACCTGGCCCTTCTTCACCGTGTCGCCCGCATGCACCTTGACCGTGACCGCACCGCCGGAGGTGGCGTACATGGTCGGACTGACCGCCGCCACCACCTTGCCTTCGGCCGCGATGTCGCGCACGAACAGGCCGCGCTCGACGGTGGCAAAGGACAGGCGCGAGGCGCTCACCGATGCGTCGGCCGAGAACAGCCGCATCGCGGTCGGCAGCGCAAAGGCCAGCGTCGCCAGCACGGCCAGGCCGATGCCGGCAAACAGCAACTGGCGCTTGCGGTTGGGTTTGACCTCGACCAGGCGGTCTTGAGCGGAGGTGTCGCGGATCATCGGGCGGTCCTGACGGATATGACTGTGGCTGGTTGAGCAACCGCCGTGCCAAGTCGTGTCGGAACCGCGCAGGCCTTGCGGCTGCGTGCTTTTGCGGAAACCGTGTTCGATGTGTCCGCTGTCCGCGGACACGGCGACGGACAGGCGGACAAGCGGCCGGACACCGCGGCCGAAGAAAGGCATGCCTGCCCGTTCTGCTCCCTCTCCCCGCCGGGGAGAGGGTCGGGGTGAGGGGCCGGGGCTCGCGGGAATGGTCGCCGAGCAGGGGCTTGCTTGTCGTTCTTGCAAGTTCCTCCGCGACTTGGCTCGCCTGCGGCGGGCTTCCGATCGCCTGACGGCGCTCGGGTCACTTTTCTTTGCGGGCCCAAAGAAAAGTAACCAAAAGAAACGGCCTGGCGCAGCCCGGGGTGGCCAAAAAGCTAGGTGCCTCCCCGCCTTGCTTGGTCAGTCTCCTGCTCTTAGAGGAGCTGCCGCCGCTTTACCGCGGGCGCTCGGGAGGTGAGGCAAGGGAGGCATGCAGCGGGTTTGCTGGTATCGGCTTTTGTGGGTCTCTCGCCGACGGAGCTTGTCGTGCTCGCCAGTAGGGCTCGCAATCACAAAGCGAAACGAACGAAGCCGTCGTGCTCGGCTCGGCTCGTCGTGCGGTTCGGCGCGTCAGAACCCTCGACCGCTCTGAAGGCGCAAATCGGTAGCAGCCCCACGCCACCGCAAGCCCCCCCCTTGCCCCAACTCCCGAGCGCCCGCGGTAAAGCGGCGGCAGCTCCTCTAAGAGCAAGAGACCATCCAAGCAGGGCGAGGTGGCACCTAGCTTTTCAGCCACCCCGGGCTGCGCCAGGCCGTTTCTTTTGGTTACTTTTCTTTGGGCCAGCAAAGAAAAGTGACTCGAGCGCCGGCAGGCGATCGAAAGCCCGCCGCAGGCGAGCCCAGTCGCGGAAAAACCCAGCAAGAACAACACGCAAGGCAACACCTAACGCGAATATCCCCGCGAGCCCCGGCCCCTCACCCCAACCCTCTCCCCGGAGAGGAAAGCGAGCCGAGCGCGGGCGCCCGGCCGTGTGCGGAAGCCCTCACCCCACGGCCTGCTCGATCCGCTGCCTCATCGCCGCGTCGATGCGCGGCACCAGCTCCAGCGCCGCCAGGTTCTGCTCCAGTTGCTCGCGCCGGCTCGCGCCCAGCAGCACCGTGGACACGTGCGGATTGGCCAGGCACCACGCAAGCGCCAGCTGCGCCTGGCTCACGCCGAGCTCCTGCGCGATCGGCGCCAGGTGGCGCACCCGCTCCACCCGTTCGCGCCCGGAGCCGAGCACCGTCTCGCGCAACCACTCGTAGCCCGGTTGCGCCAGGCGCGAGTCGTCCGGAATGCCTTCGTTGTAGCGCCCGGCCAGCAGCCCGGACGCCAGCGGCGACCAGATCGTCGTACCCATGCCGAAGCGCTCGTACAGCGGCGCGTACTCGCGCTCGACCCGCTCGCGATGCAGCAGGTTGTACTGCGGCTGCTCGGCCACCGGCGCGTAGCAGTGGTTCTCGCGCGCGATCCGGTGCGCCTCGGCGATCGCCTCGGCCGGCCACTCGCTGGTGCCCCAGTAGAGTACCTTGCCCTGGCGCACCAGCGTGTCCATCGCCGCCACCGTCTCTTCGATCGGCGTGTCCGGATCGGGGCGATGGCAGAAGTAGAGGTCCAGGTGATCGACGCGCAGGCGCTCGAGCGCCTGGTGGCAGGCCTCGATCACGTGCTTGCGCGAGAGCCCCCGCTGGGTGGGTTTGGGGTTGTCCACGGCGCCGAAGAACACCTTGCTCGACACGCAATAGCTGTCGCGCGGGAAGCGCAGGTCCGCGAGCACGTCGCCCATCAGCCGCTCGGCGTCGCCGCGGTTGTAGGTTTCGGCGTTGTCGAAGAAGTTGACGCCCCGGTCCCACGCCAGCGCCAGCAACTCGCGCGCCTGCGAGCGCCCGACCTGGCGGCCGAAGGTCACCCACGCGCCAAATGACAGCGCGGACAATTGCAGGCCGGTGCGGCCGAGGCGGCGGTAGAGCATGGCGGGGCTCCTCAGGCGAAAGCGGCCATTGTCGCCGACATGGCCTCAAGATCTTGTAGGAGCACCCCTGTGCGCGACCGCCATCCACCAACTGGACCGGTGCTCGCGCACAGGTGCGCTCCTACAGGGCGAGGGCGACCAGCGCCAGCACGATGGCCGCGTAGGCGCCGGCCACCACGTCGTCGATCATCACGCCCAGGCCGCCTTTCATATGGCCGTCCAGCCAGCCGATCGGCCAGGGCTTCCACACGTCGAACAGGCGGAACAGGCCAAAGCCCACCGCGATCATCCACCACGGCGCCGGCAGCAGGAGCAGCGGCAGCAGCGCGAGCCACTGCCCGACGAACTCGTCCCATACCAGGCTGCGGTGGTCGTCCACGCCCAGTGCACGTCCGCCTACGTCGCAGGCCCATACGCCCAGCGCGAAGGCCAGCACCAGCACCAGCACGTAGAGCGGCAGGCCCAGGTGGCGCAGCGCCAGCCAGGGCAGGATTGCCGCGAGCGATCCGAACGTGCCCTGCGCCACGGGCGCCAGGCCCGAGCCCCATCCGCAGGCGAGCCACCCTGCCGGCAGGGCGAGCAGGCGGCGGCGCTGGTCGGGGGTGAGGTTCTTCCTGTCGGTCATGCGGATTCCGTGGGTTTGCGCGCGCACGCGGGCGCGGGTTGGCTAGGCACCGAAATGATCCCAGCCGCCCCGCATCGCGGCCAGTGCAGTGCCGCCGATTGCCCGCACGCCCTGCCCTTCGATGACCGCCCCGATGCGCGTGGCGTGTGCCCCGACTTCGGCCAGCGCCGCCTGCATGGGGCCGACCGCGGCGGTCGGCACGGTGAAGCAAAGCTCATAGTCGTCACCGCCGGTCAGCGCCAGTTCGCGGGCGGCGGCGTGACCAAACACGCTGCGCAGCGCGGGCAGCAACGGCAGCGCATCGAGGTCGAGTTCGGCACCGACGCCGCTGGCCGCGCAGATGTGTCCCAGGTCGGAGAGCAGGCCGTCGGACACATCGATGCAGGCACTCGCATGCGCGCGCAGCGCCACGCCCGCACGCACGCGCGGCGTCGGGCGGTCCAGGCGCGCGCGCAAGCTGCGGTGCGCCTCGTTGCCTGGATCGAACGGCAGCCTGCCTTGCACCAGCCGCAGTCCGCCGGCGGCGCTGCCGAGCGACCCGGTCACGAACACGGCGTCGCCGACGCAGGCCCCGCTGCGCGCCAGCGCCTGCCCCGCCGGCACGAAACCGTGCACCGCGACGCTCAGGCAGAGCGGACCGCGGGTGGTATCCCCGCCGACCAGCGCCACGCCGTGCTCGCGCGCCAGTCGGGCGAAGCCCTCCGCCAGGTCATCGATCCAGGGCGGATCGCCCTGCGGGAGGGTCAGCGCGAGCAGCGCCCAGGCCGGCGTCGCGCCCATCGCGGCCAGATCGGACAGGTTCACCGCCAGCGCCTTCCAGCCGATGTCCTGCGGTGCGGTCCCGTGCGGGAAATGCACGCCCTCGACCAACGTGTCGATCGCCACCGCCAGTTGCTGGCCAGGGGGAACCGCGAGCACCGCGGCATCGTCGCCGATCCCCAGCCGCACGTCCTCGCGCGCCAGCGCGGTGCGTTCGCGGATGCGGTCGATCAGGCGGAATTCCATGGCGTGGCCGTCGTCTTGGGAACGCGCAAGCAGAGCATCCGCCCGCCCGCGGATGCAAGCCTCGCGCCTTGCCGACCCTGCCCAATGGCACAGGCTCCGGCGCCGATCACGCTGGTTAGAATCGGGTCTTGCCCCGGGAGACACAGCATGCGCCCTTCCCTGCTTCGACACGGCCGTGCCCTTGCGCTTTCGATCGGCCACCAGCGGCTCCTGCCGCTGCTCGGCGGCCTCATCCTGGTCTGCGCCGCCGCGCTGGCGGACACGCCCGGCGCCCGCGGCGTGCTGGAGCCGGTGCATGCCTTCTTCGACGCCATGGCCAAGCATGACCAGGCGGCCATGCGCGCGCAGGTGCTGCCGGCCGGAACGGCGACGCTGATGCGCGAGGGCAAGCCGGTGCAGCTCACCCTGGGCGACTTCGTCGACCACGTGAAGCCGGGCAAGGAAAACATCGAAGAGCGCATCGGCAAGCCGCAGGTGATGGTCGACCGCGACCTGGCGGTGGTGTGGGCGCCCTACACCTTCCTGCTCGACGGCAAGCCGCACCACTGCGGCACGGACGTGTTCAACCTGGTGCGGGTGGATGGGCAGTGGCGCATTGCGGCCATCGCCGACAACAGCCGCCAGTGCGAGCCGTAGGGACGGCGCAGGAGGGGCTCCAGCCCGCCGCTCGTCCGTAACGGGCGCCGGCGGGGTGGGCCCAAGCCCACCCTACGGGCTAGCGCGCACCCTTCTCGGCCGAGCGCAGTTCGCCGGCGAGCTTGTCCAGCACGCCGTTGACGTAGCTGTGCCCGTGGTCGGCGCCGAAGCGCTTGGTCACTTCGATCGCCTCGTTGATGACGACGCGATAAGGCACGTCGAGCCGGTACTTCAGTTCGTAGGCGGCCAGGCGCAGCGCGGCGCGCTCGATCGGATCGATCTGGTCAACCTCGCGGTCGACATAGGGCTTGAGGGCGCTATCGAGCTCGCCGACGTGCGCTTCCACGCCGTGCAGCAGGTCCTCGAAGTAATCCAGGTCGGCCACTTCCATGTCCTGCTCATGGCGGAACTGGTCGATCACGGCCTTCATGTGACTGCCCGACAACTGCCAGGCGTACAGCGCCTGCAGCGCGCGGCGGCGGGCGCGCGAACGGGCGGCCAGGTCGATGCCCTGCGGTGCGCTCATCACAGCTTCCCGTACAGGTTGGCCATTTCCAGCGCGGCCAGCGCCGCGTCGGCGCCCTTGTTGCCGGCCTTGGTGCCGGCGCGCTCGATCGCCTGCTCGATGTTGTCGGTGGTCAGCACGCCGAACGCCACCGGCACGCCGGAGGCGTAGGCGGCCTGCGCCAGGCCCTTGGCGCACTCGCCGGCGACGTAGTCGAAGTGTGGCGTGGAGCCGCGGATCACCGCACCCAGCGCGATCACCGCCGCATAGCGGCCCGAGTTGGCGAGCTTGTGCGCGGCCAGCGCGATCTCCCAGGCGCCCGGCACGCGGATCAGGTCGATCGCCTCGTCCTTCACGCCATGGCGCACCAGTGCGTCGCGCGCGCCGGCCACCAGCGGCTCGACGACGAAGCCGTTGAAACGGCCGGCGACGATGGCGAAACGGCCCGTGGGCGTGGCGAAGTCGCCTTCGATGATCTTCATTGCGAATCCTTGGGCAGACGGGAAGGCCTTGCGGGGCCGGGTATTTTACGGGTTTGGGCCGGCGATATCTCCTGTGGGAGCCCACCCTGTGCGCGACCCGGGGCGGCGGGGTCGCGCACAGGGTGCGCCCCTACAGGGACGGATGCGGGTAATGGGAGCATTCGAGCCGTGCCTCGCCCCCCGCGACACGCAGGCGAGCCTGGCCGCCGAACGGCAACGTCAGCTGACGGTCGGCATGACCGTGCGGCAAGCCACGGACCACCGGGACGCCGGCGCTGCGCTGGAGCTGCGCGAGGGCCGCCTCCAGGTCGTAGCCGTTGTCTCGCGGACCCGGGCGGCAGGCGTGGAAGTCGCCCAGCACCAGTGCGCGCTGTCTTGCGAGCACGCCGGACAACTGCAGCTGGTAGAACAGCCGCTCGATGCGGTACGGCGGCTCCGCCAGGTCCTCGACGAACAGGATGCCGCCCTCGATCGCCGGGAAATACGGCGTGCCGAGCAGGCTGCACAGCACCGCCAGGTTGCCGCCCCACAGCGTGCCCTGCGCGTCCAGCGTGGCCTCGCCGGTGCCGGGCCAGGTGGCGACGGTGGCATCCGAGCAGAGCGTGGTCCAGAAGTGCTTCCAGGTGAAGGTCGGTGCCGGTTCGGCGCCCAGGTCGGCCAACAACGGGCCGGCGAAGGTGCGCACGCCGCTTCGGGCGTACAACGCCAGCTGCAGCGCGGTGAAATCGCTGTGGCCGACCAGCGCGAGGCTGGAACCGGCCAGCCGCTCGCGCAGGGCGTCGTAGTCGAGCTGGGCGAGCAGGCGCGCCGCGCCGTAGCCGCCGCGGGTGACCAGGGCGATGTCCGGCAGCGTGTCGAGCGTGGCCAGCGCATTGATGTCGCGCGCACGCTCGGAATCGCTGCCGGCGAAACGCAGCTCGGCGCGCTCCAGCACCTCCAGGCCCTCGACGCTGCAGCCGGCCTCGCGCAGGCGCGCCACGCCGCGCGCCATGACGGCGGGGTCGTGGGCGTAACCAGAGGGGGCGATCAGGCGGATGCGGGCGTTGGGCATGGGCTTGATGGCGGTGGGTTGCGGGTCATCCTAAGACAGCTGCGAACGGGTTGCCGATCGCCTTCGATGGAGGCCTTGCCTCTGCCGACGACCTGCCCGGGCAGGAGCGCACCCTGGGCGCGACCACCTTCCCGGTCGCGCACAGGTGCCCTCCTACAGCGTGAGCCGCCGGCGACGCCATCAAACGTACTCCACCACTTCCAGATCGAACCCGGCCAGGCCCACGAGCTTGCGCGGCGTACCCATCACGCACAGCTTGTGCACGCCCAGGTCGGTGAGGATCTGTGCGCCCAGCCCGAGCTGGCGCCATTCCTGCTGCTGGGCATCCTCCGGCGCCAGCGCGACCGGCTGGCGCTTGAGCCGCGCCAGCAGCGCCTCGGCGGTGTCTTCGCCCGAGAGCACCAGCAGCACGCCGCGGCTTTCGTCGGCAATGCGACGGAGCGCGGCGGTGACAGTGAGTCCGAGGTCGTCGCGGGTCAGGTGGAGTACGTCCGAAAGCGTGTTGCGCACGTGCACGCGAGTCAGTACCGGCGCGCCGTCGTCGACCGTGCCGCGCACCAGTGCGTAATGCAGCCCGTGGCGGATGGCATCGCGCCAGGCGACCAGCCGGAACGGGCCGAACTCGGTCTGCACCTCTTCCTCGTGCACGCGCTGGATCGTCTTCTCGGTTTCGAGCCGGTAGCGGATCAGGTCGGCGATCGTGCCGATCTTCAATCCGTGTCTGGCGGCAAAGACTTCCAGCTCGGGGCGGCGCGCCATCGAGCCATCCTCGTGCAGGATCTCGATCAGCACCGCCGCCGGTTCCAGCCCGGCCAGTGCCGCCAGATCGCAGCCGGCCTCGGTATGGCCGGCGCGGGTGAGCACGCCGCCGGGCTGCGCGGTGAGCGGGAAGATGTGGCCTGGCTGCGAGAGGTCCTGCGGCTTCGCGTCGGACTTGACCGCCACCTGGATGGTCCGCGCGCGGTCGTGCGCCGAGATGCCGGTGGTGACACCCTCGGCCGCCTCGATCGAGACGGTGAAGTTGGTGTGGTACGGCGAGGTGTTGTCGCTGACCATGGGGCGCAGGCCGAGCTGGCGCGTGCGCTGCTCGGTGAGCGTCAGGCACAGCAGGCCGCGCGCCTCGCGGACCATGAAGTTGACGTCCTCCGGCCGCACCATCTGCGCGGCCATGACGATGTCGCCCTCGTTCTCGCGGTCCTCGTCGTCGAGGATCACGACCATGCGGCCGGCGCGGAGGTCTTCGAGGATTTCGGGGATGGTGTTGAAGGGCATGCGTGGGATCCGGTTGCTTTGCGGATGAGAGGCCCGGTGGGCGCACGCCGGGCGCGCACCCCACCGCCCCTCGCCGGGAGAGCGGCTTGCAGTCAGGCGAAGCCGTGCTGTTTGAGGAACGCCTCGTCCAGCCGCGGCGCCTGGCCGCTGCCGATCAGCCGCTCGACGTAGCGGGCGATCACGTCCACCTCGATGTTCACCGCGTCGCCCGCGCGCCTGGCGTGGAAAGCCGTGTGTGCGACGGTGTGCGGGATCAGGTTCACGCCGAAGCGCGTGCCGGCCACCTCGTTGACGGTCAGACTGGTGCCGTCGATGCAGATCGAGCCCTTGGCGGCGATGTAGCGCGCCAGCTGCGACGGCACCTCGAAGGTCCAGCGCTGCGAGCGCGCGTCGGGCGCGATCGAGACCACCTTGCCCACGCCGTCGACATGGCCGGACACCAGGTGTCCGCCCAGCCGGTCGGCCAGCCGCAGCGCCTTTTCCAGGTTGACCGGATCGCCGGCCTTGAGCTGGCCCAGGGTGGTGAGCGAGAGGGTTTCGTTGGACACGTCGGCCGCAAAGCCGTGCTCGCCGAGCGAAATCGCCGTCAGGCACACGCCCGACACGGCGATCGAATCGCCCGGCTGGACGTCGGCCAGGTCGAGATCGGCGGTATCGACGTGCAGGCGCACATCCCCGCCGCGCGGTTCGAGCCGCGCGATACGGCCGACGGTCTGGATGATGCCGGTGAACATCAGCGCACCTGCTGGACGGAGGCGGCGAAACAGAAGGATGGGGACATGAAACGTTCTCCGTGACGTCGAGCGAGAACGCCCCAAGGCATGAGGCCCACGCACGGCCTTGGCAGCCATGCGCGCGACCGTCTTCTTTCATCCGGACTGTGACCGTCGGCTCCGGTGTTCGACCGGATCTGCTGACCTTCCGCCGAGGCGGAAGCGCTCGCGGGCTCGTTTCTTGCGAAACCTACCGCCGGTGGGGAATTTCGCCCCGCCCTGAAGACGCGTGTGCCGGCGAAGCCGGCCGCCGAAGTCTACCACCGGCGCCCCGATCCCTGTAGGAGCGCACCCTGCGCGCGAACGCGCGGTTCGGCGCCGCATGGTGGTCGCGCACAGGGTGCGCTCCTACACCTCCGCTCGCAGCTGCAGGCGGATGTCTTCACCCACCATGCGCCGGTCCAGCGTGCGCAGGCGCCAACGCTCCTCCATCCGCGCCAGCGGCGGCAGGGCCAGCAGGGGGCGTGCCGTGTCGCCGAGCAACACGGGCGCGATATAGAGCAGCAGTTCGTCGGCCAGGCCGGCCGCCAGCAGCGCCCCACACAACGTGGGGCCGGCTTCGACGTGCAGCTCGTTGATGTCGCGGCGGGCGAGCTCGGCGAGTGCGAGATGCAGGTCCAGGCCGCCTGGTCCTTCCGGCAGCGCTATGCGATCGGCGCCCGCGAGGTGCGGTGGCACCGGCGCGTTGGCCGCATGCATGAGCAGGGTTGGCGCCTGCGCATCGAGCACGTGGCTGCCGGCGGGCGTGCGGAGCTGGCGGTCGAGGATCACGCGCAGTGGTGCTGCCGGGGAAAAGGCCGCCGCCTCTCCCCCGGCGGGGTCGGCGGAGAGGGAGTTGTCCCCTGCCCCGGCCATCCGCGCGGAAAACCGGGGGCGGTCCGCGCCTTCCTGCAAACGCACGGTGAGGCGCGGGTTGTCGGCCAGCACGGTGCCGCTGCCGGTCAGGATCGCCGAACTCCGTGCGCGCCAGCGCTGCACGTCCGCCCGCGCGGCCGCCCCGGTGATCCATTTCGACTCGCCGCCGGCCAGCGCGGTGCGGCCGTCCAGGCTCATCGCCAGTTTCACCCGGACCCACGGCCGGCCGCGCTCGATCCGGCTGAAGAACCCGACGTTGAGTTCGCGCGCCTGCTCGCGCAGCAGCCCTGATGCCACCGTGATGCCTGCCGCGCGCAGCTTCTCCAGCCCTCGCCCGCGAACCGCGGGAAACGGGTCTTCCGCCGCCACCACCACCCGCGCCACGCCCGCGGCTACCAGCGCGTCGGCACACGGCGGGGTACGACCGAAGTGCGCGCAGGGCTCCAGCGTCACATAGGCCGTGGCGCCCCGCGCGGCAGTGCCCGCTTCGCGCAAGGCGAACACCTCCGCATGTGGCTCGCCCGCCCGCTGGTGCCAGCCGGCGCCGACCACGCGCTCGCCGTGCGCGATCACGCAGCCCACGCGCGGGTTGGGTTGGGTCGTATAAAGGCCGCGCTCGGCCAGGCGCAACGCATGCGCCATGTGCAGGTGGTCGATGCTGGAGAACGCTTCGGTCATGGCGCCACTATCGTAGGGTGGGCTTCAGCCACCGCTTCCTCCGCATCAGAGCCGGCGGGCTGAAGCCCACCCTACTTCGGTCCGCGGCTATTTGGCGGGCCGCTTGCCGCTGCCGAGCAGCGGCAGTTGCAGGCCATCGAGACCGGGCAGATCGCGCTCGAGCTTCTCGATTTCCTCGCGGAACGCCTGCACGTCCTCGAACTTGCGATAGACCGACGCAAAGCGCACGTAGGCGACCTGGTCGAGCTTCTTCAGCTCGCGCATCACCAGTTCGCCGACCTGGCGCGAAGGCACCTCGCGCTCGCCGCTGCGGCGCAGGTCGTTGATGATCTCGCGCACCGCGTTGTCCACGTCATGGCTGGCCACCGGACGCTTCTGCAGCGCGCGCTCGAAACTGGTGCGCAGCTTGCGCTCGTCGAACGCCTCGCGCCGCTCGCCGCTCTTGACGATCGCTGGCAGCTTCAACTCCGCCGTTTCGAACGTGTTGAAGCGCTCGCCGCATTGCGGGCACTCGCGACGACGGCGCACGGTGGCGCCGTCCTCGGTCAGCCGCGAGTCGATCACGCGGGTGTCTTCGTGCTGGCAGAAGGGGCAATGCATCAGGTCGGAATCGTCAGTGGGAAACAGACAATGGTAAAGAGCCAGAGCCCGAGGAAACCGCCTCTACGATTGGCGATTGACCATTCTCCATTCGCGGCCCTTCAGGCATACACCGGGAATTTCTTGCACTGCGCTTCGACCTGTCCCCGAACCTTGGCGATCACGGCCTCGTCGGCCGGGGCATCCAGCACGTCGCACAGCCAGTTGGCCAGATCGATGCAGTCGGCTTCCTTGTACCCGCGGGTGGTGACGGCCGGGGTGCCCACGCGCAGGCCCGAGGTGACGAAAGGCTTCTGCGGGTCGTTCGGCACGGCGTTCTTGTTGACCGTGATGTGCGCCTTGCCCAGCGCCGCTTCGGCGTCCTTGCCGGTGACGCCCTTGCCGATCATGTCGACCAGCATCAGGTGGTTCTCGGTGCCGCCGGAGACGATCTTGTAGCCGCGCTGGATGATGGTCCTGGCCATCGCCTGGGCGTTCTTGACGACCTGCTGCTGGTAGGCCTTGAAGTCCGGTTCCAGCGCCTCCTTGAAGGCGACTGCCTTGGCCGCGATCACGTGCATCAGCGGGCCGCCCTGGATGCCCGGGAAGACGATCGACTGCAGTTTCTTCTCGATCTCCTCCCCTGCGTCCTTCGCGACGATGATGCCGCCACGCGGACCGCGCAGGGTCTTGTGGGTGGTCGAGGTGACCACGTGCGCGTGCGGCAGCGGGCTGGGGTACACGCCGGCGGCGACCAGGCCGGCCACGTGCGCCATGTCGACGAAGAAGATCGCGCCGACCGAATCGGCGATCTCGCGCATGCGCTTCCAGTCGACCACCTGCGAGTAGGCGGAGAAGCCACCGACGAGCATCTTCGGCTTGTGCTCGCTGGCCAGGCGCTGGACCTCGTCGTAGTCGATCAGGCCGGCCTCGTTCACGCCGTACTGCACCGCGTTGAACAGCTTGCCCGAGATGTTGACCTTGGCGCCGTGGGTGAGATGGCCGCCGTGGGCCAGGCTCATGCCGAGAATGGTGTCGCCCGGCTGCAGCAGCGCCAGGTACACCGCCTGGTTGGCCTGCGAGCCCGAATGCGGCTGCACGTTGGCGTAGGTGGCGCCGAACAGCTGCTTGACGCGGTCGATCGCCAGGCGCTCGGCCACGTCCACGTACTCGCAACCGCCGTAATAGCGCTTGCCCGGGTAGCCCTCGGCGTACTTGTTGGTCAGCACCGAGCCCTGCGCTTCCATCACGCGCGGGCTGGCGTAGTTCTCCGAGGCGATCAGCTCGACGTGGTCTTCCTGGCGGCGCGCTTCGTCGGCGATGGCGCGGGCCAGCTCAGGGTCGAAACCTTCGATCGTGCAATCGGTCGGGAACATGCGTCGCCTCGGCGGGTGGGGATGGGTGCAAGCCGGAAAGTGTAGCCCCGCCGGGGGCTTGCGGCCACCATCGGCGCCGCCCCGGTGCAGCGCCCAGACCATCACGTAGCTGATCACCATCAGCAGCAGCCATGAGCCGAGCTTGGACAGCGGCACCATCGACCAGCCGTGCCGCTGCGCCGGATAAAGCCAGGCGCGGCTGAAGGTACCCACGTTCTCCGCCAGCCAGATGAACAACGCCACCAGCACGAAACCGAGCAGCAGCGGCATGCACCGGTGCACGCGGCGGATGCGGTAGTGGATCCAGGTGCGCCGGAACAGCCAGGCCAGCGCCACGAAAAGCAGCGGCCGGGCGTCCGGCAGGTAGTGGTGGGTGAAGAAGTTGGCGTAGATGCCCAGCGCCAGTGCCACGGCGGGCGCGAAGCGCGGGTGCGCGCTGAAGCGGAAGTCGAACAGCCGCCAGGCCCGCGCGATGTAGCTGCCGACCGAGGCGTACATGAAGCCGGAGAAGAGCGGCACGCCGCCCAGGCGCAGCAGCGACGGCTCCGGATAGGTCCACGAGCCCACCGCCGTCTTGAACAGTTCCATCAGGGTGCCGACGACGTGGAACAACGCGATCACCCGCGCCTCGCGCGGACTTTCCAGCACGGTGGCCAGAAGCGCCAGCTGGATGGCGATCGCCATCAGCGTGATGAAGTCGTAGCGCGCCAGCGGCGCCTCGGCCGGGTACCAGCGCCACGAGGCCAGCAGCAGTGCCACCATCAACCCGCCGAACAGGCAGGCGGAGGCCTGCTTCACGCCGAAGCAGACGAACTCGTAGGCGAACGTCGCCAGCCGCCCGCGGCGGGCCGCCTGCCGGCCGACCCACCGTTCCAGCCCGCGCCAGCCACGCCTCGAACCGCGTACGCCGCCGATCGCTTCCATCGCCCGCTCCCCGCGGCAAAACCCCAAGGCTCCGGGGCGCAAAGGCCCGCCGCATGGCAAGACGGGGCCCGATCGGCGATAATTGGCGGTCATTTCCCCGCCTTTAGCCGCCGGACCGCCTTTGCGGCCCGCGGACGCCCTTAGGGAGCCGAAGCATGCAGTACATCTACACCATGAACGGGGTGAGCAAGATCGTTCCCCCGAAGCGCCAGATCATCAAGGACATCTCGCTCAGCTTCTTCCCCGGCGCCAAGATCGGCCTGCTGGGCCTCAATGGCGCGGGCAAGTCCACGGTGCTCAAGATCATGGCCGGCGTGGACACCGACTTCCAGGGCGAGGCCCGTCCGCAGCCGGGCATCAAGGTCGGCTACCTGGCGCAGGAACCGCAGCTCGATCCCGAGAAGACCGTCCGCGAAGTGGTCGAGGAAGGCGTGCACGAGATCCTCGACGCGCAGAAGCGCCTGGAAGAGGTCTATGCGGCGTACGCCGAGGAAGGCGCCGATTTCGACGCGCTCGCCAAGGAGCAGGAGCAGCTTGAAAACCTGCTTGCCGCCAACGACGCCCACGCGCTGGAGCGCCAGCTCGAAGTGGCCGCGGACGCACTGCGCCTGCCGCCGTGGGACGTCAAGGTCGGCCCGCTCTCGGGTGGCGAGAAGCGCCGCGTGGCGCTGTGCCGCCTGCTGCTGTCCAAGCCCGACATGCTGCTGCTCGACGAACCGACCAACCATCTGGACGCCGAGTCGGTCGAGTGGCTGGAGCACTTCCTGCAGGACTACCCCGGCACCGTGGTGGCGGTCACCCATGACCGCTACTTCCTGGACAACGCCGCCGAGTGGATCCTCGAGCTCGACCGCGGCCGCGGCATTCCGTGGAAGGGCAACTACACCGAGTGGCTTGAGCAGAAGGACCAGCGCCTGAAGCAGGAAGCGCAGCAGGAGAAGTCGCGCCAGAAGGCGATCGAAAAGGAACTGGAGTGGATCCGCTCGGCCGCCAAGGGCCGCCAGTCCAAGGGCAAGGCGCGCCTCAACCGCTTCGAGGAACTGAATTCGGTCGAATACCAGCGCCGCAACGAGACCAACGAGATCTTCATCCCGCCGGGCGAGCGCCTGGGCAATGAAGTGATCGAGTTCAAGAACGTGTCCAAGTCCTTCGGCGACCGCCTGCTGATCGATGACCTGTCGTTCAAGATCCCGGCCGGCGCGATCGTCGGCGTGATGGGTCCCAACGGCGCGGGCAAGTCGACGCTGATGAAGATGATCATGGGCAAGGAGCAGCCGGACTCGGGCGAGGTCAAGCTCGGCCACACGGTCAAGCTCGCCTATGTCGACCAGTCGCGCGACGCGCTCGATGCGAAGAACAACGTGTGGCAGGAGGTCTCCGGCGGTTCGGACATCCTCACCATCGGCAACTTCGAGATCCAGTCGCGCGCCTACATCGGCCGCTTCAACTTCAAGGGCACCGACCAGCAGAAGATCGTCGGCAACCTGTCCGGCGGCGAACGCGGCCGCCTGCACATGGCCAAGACCCTGCTGCAGGGCGGCAACGTGCTGCTGCTCGACGAGCCGTCCAACGACCTGGACGTGGAGACCCTGCGCGCGCTGGAAGACGCGCTGCTGGAGTTCCCCGGCTGCGCGGTGGTCATTTCGCATGACCGCTGGTTCCTGGACCGCATCGCCACGCACATCATCGCCTTCGAGGGCGACTCGCACGTGGAGTTCTTCCCCGGCAACTACAACGAGTACGAAGCCGACAAGAAGCGCCGCCTGGGCGACGACGCCGGTCCCAAGCGCGTTAAGTACAAGAAGCTGGCCTAAGCCGCCGCTGCTACTCCCTCTCCCCCGGCAAAGCCGGGGAGAGGGTTGGGCAAGGGAGGCCCGTGGCTCCAGCTCCCTCTCCCCTCCGGGGAGAGGGTTGGGGTGAGGGCCCGCTTCAATCGAGACAAAGCAGCGCGAAGCGCCTCCTTCGCTTCCTCTCCCCTCCGGGGAGGATTGAGGTGAGGGGCCAAGCTGGCCTCGAACTTCACCACCACCACCACCAACGAGGAGCCTCCCATGCACTTCATGCAGTCCCTGCACCAGTCATGGCAGCGCAATAACTCCCTCGTCTGCGTCGGCCTCGACCCCGAGCCCGCCAAATTCCCTGCCCACCTGCGCGACCAGCCCGACGCGGTCTACGCCTTCTGCCGCGCCATCGTCGATGCTACCGCCGACCTCGTCTGCGCCTACAAACCCCAGATCGCCCACTTCGCCGCCTTGCGCGCCGAAGACGCCCTCGAACGACTGATCGCCCACATCCACGACGCGCACCCCGGCATCCCGGTGATCCTCGACGCCAAGCGCGGCGACATCGGTTCCACCGCCCGGCACTACGCGACGGAAGCCTTCGAGCGCTACCAGGCCGACGCCGTCACCCTGAACCCCTACCTCGGCCGCGACTCGATCCAGCCCTTCCTGGAACGCGCCGACAAGGGCGTCATCCTGCTCTGCCACACCTCCAACCCCGGCGCCGCCGACCTGCAGGACCTGATCGTCGAAAGCACCGGCGGCGAACGCCTGCCGCTCTACCAGCACCTGGCCCGCACCATTGCCCGTGACTGGAACGGCAACGGCAACTGCGCCCTGGTCACCGGCGCCACCTGGCCCGAACAGCTGGCGCAAGTTCGCGCCCTGGTCAGCGACATGCCGTTGCTCGTCCCCGGCATCGGCGCCCAGGGCGGCGACGTCGAAGCCGTCCTGCGCCACGGCCGCACCGCCGACGGCACCGGCCTGATGATCAGCTCCTCGCGCGCCATCCTCTACGCCGGCAACGGCGAAGACTTCGCGACCGCCGCCCGCGAGGCCGCCGAAAGCCTGCGCGCGCAAATCAACCGCTGCCGTTGAGCTTTGCGGGCTTGCGCCCGCACCAGTCCCGCGCAGTCGCCCGCACGCTCGCGCGCCGATTCGCCCTTCCACTGCGCGCAAGGACTACGCCGGCCTCAGCGCATGGCTGATGGCCTGCCAGCAGGGAGTCCCTAAGCTGCCGGCTCGCCATACGGACAAGGCGCGGACATGGCAGGCAGGCAATGGGTCAGGGCAGGGATCGTTGTGCTGGCAGGCACGCTGGCCATGCCACCGGGCGCACGCGCCCGGGATCAGGACACCGTCATGGCGATCATGCCGGTCTTCGGCCAGCTCGTCGCCTGGCGCATGCCGACAGGCTTCCACCGTGCGAACGAGGAAACACACGGCACCCACTACCTCTTCGAGGCGCTACGCGATCAGGAGACCGCCGGGGCGTGGTCCCAGCGCATCACCCTCGAGGCCGAGGCGGGCGCCGCCAACTCGGACCGCACGCCACAGGAGTTCGCAAGCGACCTCGCCACCGGCTTCAGGCAGCGCTGTCCGGACACCTACTACGGCATCGAGCTCGACCCGCCCGCCGTCGACGGCCATGAGGCCTTTGCCGCGGTGGCTGGCTGCGGCCGCGTCGCGGGAGACAAGGCGGCGCGCGGCGAAACCGCATTGATCGTGGTCGTGAAGGGCGCGCATAGCTACTACACGCTGCAGTGGTTCGAGCGCGGACGTGGCCAGGACCTGCCGCCGCGGATCGACGCCGACCTGTGGTCCGGGCGCCTGAAGGAGCTGCTGCCCGTCACGCTGTGCGACGAGGTGGCCGGGGAAGAGCCGCCCTACCCCTCCTGCGTCGCGCGCATCAGGGCGCATACCGGTCCGCTGACGACCTCGGCCTCCCGGAACCGCCGGTCGACCGACACGGCCGAGGTCGAGGCGCGCTGGGAAGCCATCGGGTTCACGATCACGCTCCAGCACTACCTGTCCACGCTGGCTGCTGCCTGTGACGCGATGCCCGGTGCGTCTGTACCGCCCAAGGGCTTGCTCCGGGCATGGCAGGAGCGCGGCCGGAACGGGGTTTTCCTGGACGCCAGCCGGATGTACCAGACCGCGCTGGTCACTGCCGTGCGGGAGTCCAGTGGCGAGGAAGCGGCGCAACGCATCCTTGCCAACCAGATGGCACTGGTGCGGCAGCAGGGCGACGACGCGGCCAGCAGGCTCCTCGATGAGGACCCTTCGGGGCGGGCCGAAACCTGCCGCCAGGCGCGGACCGAGGTGGCCGCGGGGCAATACGATATCGGCCAGAGCCTGCCGATGTACGCCACACTGGAGTCCCTGGTCCGGGAGCTGGGTGGAAACGGGAACGGCTCGTAGGCAGCGCCGATCCATTCTGGCCCGCCGGCAGCCGCGGAACGCATGTACAGCCGCCACACCAAGGCACTGACTGATGAGTACCGATCCTTCCTTTGTCGATTACGTCATCGAGCAATCCGGCCTCGGCGGCCGCATCGGCTTCAAGCGCATGTTCGGCGAGTACGGCATCTACGTCGACGGCAAAGTGGTTGCCTTCGCCTGCGACAACAGCTTGTTCGTCAAGGGGGTGGACGCCACTGCAGCTCTGACGGCAGCCCTGCCGCGCCACCCACCCTACCCTGGCGCCAAACCCTATCCTGTCGCGGACGAATGGCTGGACGATGCGGACCGGTTGCAGGCCCTTCTCGTCTCGACCGCGACGGCCCTGCCCACGCCCAAACCCAAATCAGCCACGCGAGGCCCACGGAAGTAGGACAGACGCTGCACCCACAGCGGGTCGGTCGCCCGCACGGCTGCAAGGGCAGGACGTGCGTTCGGCCTCAGAGCGCGTGGCCGCGGCCCCGCCACCGCACGCAAACAAGGGACACGACATGCTTTCGATCTTCTGCATCCTGCTCGGTTCCGCCCTGGTTGCCCCGCCGCCAACCCAGGCACGCAGCTTCGAGGCGGACCCGTTCCTGTGGTTCGACCTGTCCGAACAGATGAGCGCCGACGTGCAGTTGGGCGACCTCGATGGCGATGGGGACCTGGATGCGGTGGTCGCCAATGGCAGGCACTGGGCCCAGCCGGACTTCGCCTTCCTCAACGCCGGCAACGGCCGCCTGCTGGAAGCCCGCGCCATCGGCAACGCGGCCATGCCCAGCTACGCCATCGGCCTGGCCGACCTGGACGGGGACAAGGATCTGGATGCAGTCGTCGTCCACGACGTACTGCCGCCGCAGGTGTTTCTTGGCGACGGCAAGGGGAACTTCACGCCCGGCCTGCGGCTGGGCACGCGCGGCGGCAACGCGCGGGGCGCGGTCCTTGCCGACGTGAACGAAGACCACGCACCGGACCTGGTCCTGGCGAGGCGGCACGACCCGGACGTGTTCTACCCCGGCGACGGCAAGGGCGGGTTCGGTGCCCCCCACACGCTCGGCAGCGCGGACGGCGCATCGACATCGGTTGCAGCTGCCGACTTCAACCGGGACGGCCATATCGACGTGGCGTTCGCTCGCAGGGACCGGCAGGCCAGCGTGGTGCTGCTTGGCGATGGCTCCGGCCGCTTCACCGAGTACGCCCTGCCCGGTAGCGTCGCCGATTCCCGCCGGGTCGTGGCCGGCGACTTCAACGGTGACGGCACGCCGGACCTGGCCCTGGGCGTGGTCGACGGCGCCAACCTGATCTACCTGGGCAGTGGATCGGGCCGGTTCGCGCAAGCCGTGCCGTTCGGCCCGGCGGACGCGCGGACCTACGCATTGGCGGCCGCCGATCTCGACCGCGACGGGGACCTTGACCTGGTAGAGGGCAACGACGGCCAGCCGAACGCGGTCTACTTCAATGACGGTTCGGGCAAGCACTTCGCCCGCGTGCAGCTCGGCGACGACGATGCGGACACCTATGGCATCGCGGCCGGCGACATGGATGGGGACGGTTATCCCGACCTGGTGTTCGCCAACTCCCAGAGCGTGAATGCGGTCTACCTCAACCGGCCGACCAAGCCGTCGGCGGGTACGGGGTCGAGGTCCGCAAGGAATCCGTAGTCACGCCCACGCCTCGGTGGGCGATCCGCTTTCGCGGTGGACACGCCCAGTCCCTTGCGTCCCGTCCCGCAAGAGGCCGGTGTGCCCCGCCACGTGATCGGGGTGGGCTCGAGCCCGCCCTGGCCGGCCTGCAAACGGACGTCCGTCGCCCAATCGACTCGGCGACGCCCCCCGTCGACGCTGTACCTCAGCGGAATTGGTCGCTCGCAGGTACCCATGAACTGGTCGCCGGCGCGGGGGCCCGCATCGGCCGTGGCGGTCCGTCCACGACGTCCGGACACCCGGGCGGCAACGGACCGCCACTGACGCGGGCAGCGGCACACTGCGCAGCATTGTCCAGATGGACGGGCGCAGCAGGGACGGGCGTCGTGGCCGGTTTCGCCACGCTGGCGGATGCCGTCGGATCGAGCGACTCCACCGGCGCCAGATTCAGGCGCTTGTAGAGGTCCGGATCGCTCGCGGCTTTCGCGGGCGGATCGCCGCCGCAGCCGAACAGCGCGAGGGGGAACAGCGGGCTGACCTTGCAGTTGAGCCGCACGCCCCGCGGCAGGTGGAAGGTGTGCTTGATGGTGGTCTTCTCGACCGCGTGGCGCAGCGCAGTGTCGATCGAGCTCTCGCCTTCGGGCGCCCAGTCGTCTTCGAAGCGCGTCGGCCGATAGCCGATGTCGGGCGCGCGGTGGTCCATGATTTCGGCGTCACCGTGCGGCTTGAGCTGGATGTAGCTGCCCAGCCGGCCTTTCCCGACGCCCTCGGCCGCACCCGGCTGCGCGTTGCCCTGCCTGCCCTCGCCCTGCCCCTTGCCCTGCCCGGCCTGCGGGGCGGGCGTGCCGTTGGCGTTGGCGGTCTCGGGCGCCCCTTCGCGGGCGCCCGGGGTGCCGGTGTCGCTGCCTTGTGGTGCCGCCTCGGGGGCACTGGCAGGCGCGTTCTCCTGCGCGCTCGCGCTGCCCGGTGCGGTGGCGGCTTCGCCGGCGGGTGCGGCCGGCGCGGCCGCTTGCCCCGGCGTGGGTTCGCTCGAGGGCGTGACGGCGACCTGCGGGCGGGCCAGGACAATGGATGCCGCGGGCGCGTTCGCCGTGGGCAGGTCGATGGCGGGCACGTCGATGGCGGGCGCGGCCGGCTGCGGCGCGGCAGGTGCGGCCGTCGCCTCCAGCGGCACGGCTGAGAGCCTTGGCTCGGCGAGCTGGATGCTGGGCGCCTGAACGCGCGGGCGTTCGCGGGGCACCAGCGGCGTCGGCGCGCTGAGCTGTGGCGCCAGGTTGATGGTGGGCGCGGCTTGCGCCGGCAACGGAATCGCCTCGACCTCGGGCGTGGCTGGCGCGGCCGGCGGTTGCGGACGCACCAGTTCCACCGTACTGGGCGGCAGCGCCTTCGGCGGCGCCACCTGGTCCAGCGCAATGCGGGGAGCCGCCACTGGCGGGGCCGCCTGCGCGGGCACGGCAGGCATCGCCAGCGAAGGCGGCGTGGGCATCGGCCGGTTGCCTTCGGGCTGCGGTTTGCGCACGGGCTCGGGCTGGAATTTCGGTGGTACCGGGCGTATCGCCGCCGGCGTGTCCAGGTTGATCCGGGGCGGCGTGCCGGCGAGCGGCACGGGCGTGAGGTCCGGCGTGGGCTGCGGACGCGGCAGCGTTCGCGGCGGGGCCGGCGCGGCGGCTTTGGCAATCTCGATGGTCGCCTTGGGTGCAGTCACGGTGATGACTGGCGTGTCGGGCCTGGCGGGCGTCGGTGTCGCTGGCGTAGCCGGCGCCTGCGTCGCCGTAGCCGTGCTCGTGTTGCCGCGGTGGCGGGGCCCCACGCGCTTGGGCGGCGTGCCGCGCACCGGCGGCGGAGGCGGCGGCTCGGGCTTGTCGATCAGGCGCACCTGCAGCGGCTCGCTCTTGTATTCGGGTTCCTGCAGGTCGTAGGCAGGGCCGAGAATGGCCCCGAACAACACCATCAGATGGACCAGCAACGTGCCGGCGAGGCCGGCGATGCGCAGGCCGCGGTCGTGCGGCCGTTCAGCGCGCCGGCGGCGGTAGACGATGGCTTCCGACGCGGCCTCGCGCGGCGAGCGCAGCATGACCACCGGGCGCGCGTCGGCGGGCGAGTCGCTCGGCTTGTCCGCGGGGGGCTGGGGCATGGCGAAAGTGTAGCTTGCGGGGTGGCTGCGCCGCGGGCGCGTGAAACGCCGGCCGATGCGCCCGCCTTGCGATGGCGCACGTCACGGCTTGCGGCAATGCGCCGGCAACGGTTTGCCCGCCTGGCGCGCTTCGCCGCATTCGGCATCCACCGCGCGCGCGGGCGTATCGACCGGGCAGCCGTGCGGCAGCGGCTTGCCGTCGCGGTATAGGGCGATGCACTCGGACAGCTTGCGCGCCGGCGGCTCCAGTTCCCTGGCCAGCGGCGCCGGGGCCATGTCGAGGCGCTCGTCCCCGTCCTTCTTCGAGGGTGGCGCGGGCGGCATCGTGCAATTGGGCGTGGGGATACCGAACAGCGTCTTGCATTTGAGGTGGATGCCATGGCCGAGGCTGACCGATTTCTTTTCGCCGGTGTGGGTAGCGCGGAGGATGCCGCGGCGGGCCTGTCCCAGGATCGTCTCGTCCGGCGGCGGGAAGTACTCCTCGAAGCGCGTGGCCTGGTACTTGATCGGCGTGTCGTGGCGCATCACCCGGCTGTCGCCCTGTGGCATGCGCTGGACGTAGCCGGGCGTCGGCGTGGCGACGGTCGCGGCGCCAGCCGGAAGCAGGGGCTGGCCGGGGCTGTCGTAGAGGCGTGGCGTCACGGCCGTCACGGCGCTGGCCGGGGCGGGGAGGCTGGCGGTCATCGCGTCCTGGCGTGGCCGCTCGCGCACCGGTGGTGCCGCCGGCGTGGCGGACGGTGGCTTCGGCACGGCAGGCGGTGCTGCGTGAGCCGTCGCGGGCGGACGCGCGATCAGGCGCACCTGCAACGCACCGCCGACGCGGGCATGGACGACTTCGCGCGCCGGCCGTGGCTGCATCTCCCACCACACGACAATGGCGAACAGGCCATGCAGCGCCAGCATGAGGACCAGCGCGAGGCGATACCGCCAGGGTTCGCGCGGCGGCGTCCGCTCGCGCCGGGCGCGCAGCAGCGCGCGGGTGTCCTCGTCCAGCGGCGCCAGTCCGGCGCGCGGCGAAGGGGGACGCCAACGATGGGGCGGGACCTGCGGCGGGGAAACGATGGGAAAAGCTCCGTGCGTGGGGAAGCGGGCCGTCTCATGCCCGCCTTCGCAAGACCATCACGTTTCCAGGGGGTTCCCGCCCGCATTGCAACTTGACCGCGCGCACCGATCGCACAAGGCTACACAGGCGGCACCCGCCGCACCCCGCCATGACCGCCCCGCCCGCGCTCGCGCGCTTGAGGACGACCATGACGGCCCGCCATCGTCAGCCGCCATGCGCGGCCTCGTGCGGCGCCGTTCATGCCGATGCGAGTCCCGCGCCCCGCAAGAGGAGGGTCGCATCGTGTCGTACAACACGGGAAACATCCGCAACATCGCGCTCGCCGGCCACGCCGGCACCGGCAAGACCACGTTGTTCGAAGCCCTGCTGCATGCCGGCGGCGTCATCCAGACGATCGGTTCGGTCGAACGCGGCACCACCCAGTCGGACACTGACGCGCAGGAAAAGGCGCGCGGGCATTCCATCGACAGCACCATCGCGAGCATCGACCGCGACGGCTGCCACATCAACCTGATCGACACCGCCGGCTACGCCGATTTCCGTGGCGCCACGCTGGCGGCGTTCGCGGCCGTGGAGACGGTGGCGATCGTGGTCAACGCCGGCAACGGCGTCGAGCACGGTACCCGGCGCATGATGGAGCGGGCGCGCGAGCGCGGCCTGGCGCGCGTGCTGGTGGTCAACAAGATCGACACCGAGGGCGCGCGTCTGGCGATGCTGGTCGACACGCTGCGCGACGAGTTCGGGCCGGAGTGCCTGCCGGTGAACCTGCCCGCTCAGGGCGGCACGCAGGTGCTCGATTGCTTCTTCCACAGTGACGGCACGACCGATTTCTCCTCGCTGGCCGCGGCGCACCAGCAGATCGTGGACCAGGTGGTGGAGATCAACGAAGCAACCATGGGCGCCTACCTCGACCAGGGCGAAGGGGCGCTCAGCCGCGAACAGTTGCACGACGCGTTCGAGCAATGCCTGCGCGAAGGCCACCTGGTGCCGATCTGTTTCGTCAGCGCGCGCACCGGCGTGGGCGCCGCGGAGTTCCTGGACCTTGCAGGCCGCCTGCTGCCCAATCCGGCCGAGGGCAATCCGCCGCCGTTCGTCGATGGGCAGGGCGAGGCGATCACGGTCGACGGCGATCCGGCCAAGCACGTCATCGCGGACGTCTTCAAGATCGTCAACGATCCGTTCGTCGGCAAGCTGGGCGTGTTCCGCGTGTGGCAGGGCACGATCCGGCGCGACACGCAGTTGTTCGTCGATGATTCGCGCAAGCCGTTCAAGGTGGGCCACCTGTTCCGCCTCGACGGCAAGGCGCACGTGGAGATCGAGCAGGCGATCGCAGGCGACATTGCGGCGGTGGCCAAGGTGGAAGAGATCCACTTTGACGCCGTGCTGCACGACTCGCACGAAGAGGACGGCATCCACCTCGCGTCGATGGATTACCCGCAGCCGATGTTCGCCCTGGCGCTCACGCCCCGGCACAAGGGCCAGGAGCAGAAGCTCTCGCAGGCGCTGGCGCGGCTGGCCGAGGAGGACCCGTGCCTGCGCATGGAGCACCACAAGGAGCTCAACGAGACCGTGGTGCGCGGGCTGTCGGAGCTGCACCTGAAGGTCATGCTCGAACGCATGCGCGAGCGCTACGGCGTGGAGGTGGATACACATCCGCCGCGCATTGCCTACCGCGAGACCATCGCCGCGCACGCCGACGGCCACCACCGGCACAAGAAGCAGACCGGCGGGGCGGGGCAGTTCGGCGAGGTGTTCCTGCGCGTGGACCCGCTCGATCGCGGCGCCGGCTTCGAGTTCGTCGACGAGGTCAAGGGCGGCGTGATCCCCAACCAGTTCCTGCCGGCAATCGAGAAGGGCGTGCGCCAGGCGATGGAGAACGGCGCGGTCGCCGGCTATCCGATGCAGGACCTGCGCGTGACCGTGTATGACGGCAAGTACCACCCGGTGGATTCGAAGGAGGTGGCGTTCGTCAGCGCGGGCAGGAAGGCGTTCATGGACGCGGTGGGCAAGGCGCGGCCGATCGTGCTGGAGCCCATCGTGGATGTGGAAGTCGCCATCCCCGAGGCCAGCGTGGGCGACGTCACCGGCAGTCTCGCCGGCAAGCGCGCGCGCATCATGGGTACCGATACGCAGCGTGGCGGCGAGTTGCTGATCCGGGCGCAGGCGCCGCTGGCGGAGCTGACCGACTACCCGACCGAACTGAAGGCAATGACGGGGGGCCAGGGCCGCTACAGCCTGGATCTGTCGCACTACGAGCCGGTGCCGCCTCCGGTGCAGAGGCAGCTTTCCGAGGCGTGGAAGCCGCATGCGGAGGAGGATTGAGGGCTGAGGCAAGGCCTCCCCCATCCGCCTGTCGGCACCTTCCCCCGTGGAACGGGGGGAAGGATCACGGTGGAGGCCGCGCTGGCTGCTCGTGGCCCGCACGTGGGGGAGGGATGACCGGGGGCCAGCGCTTCCGACCCATCCCAGCAAGGGGGATTCCGGGGAAGGCCACGCCAGCCGTTCGTCCCCCGCACGCGGGCGCAGGCCACGCTGGAACCCCGCTAACGATCCTTCCCCCGCGCGCGGGGGAAGGGGCCCGCAGGGCGGATGGGGGAAGTCTTGCGGGAAGCCTCCGGACTCAGGCCGCCAGCGCCTCGATCACCGCGTTGGCGAACGCCGGAATGTCATCCGGCTTGCGGCTAGTGATCAGGTTGCCGTCGCGCACGACCTCGCGGTCCTCCCACTTGGCGCCGGCATTTTCCAGGTCCTGCCTCAGCGACGGCCACGAGGTCACCTTGCGGCCATCGACCTGGCCCGCGTTGATCAGCGTCCACGGCCCGTGGCAGATCGCCGCGACCGTCTTGCCGGCCTTGGCGAACGCCTGCACCAGTTCCACTGCGGCCGGCTGCGTGCGCAGCTTGTCGGGGTTGATCACCCCGCCCGGCAACACCAGCGCGTCGAAGTCCGAGGCATCGACCTCCTCCAGCTTCATGTCCACCGGCACGCTGCCGGCCCAGTCACCGCCCTTCCAGCCCTTGATTTCCTTGGCGTCGCCGGGCGCGACCACCTGCACGTCGGCGCCGGCTTCCTCGAGCAGTCGCTTGGGTTCGGTCAGTTCGGAATACTCGAACCCGTCGGTGGCGAGCACGGCGATGGCGCGGCCGCTGAGCTTCTTCGATGGCGTCATGGTGGTCTCCTGCGAATGAAACGGGGAGCATGACGCGTGCTGCATGCGCAAGGCGTCTTGCGCATGTCATCCGGGCGTTAGTGCTTGGGCTTGAGCAACGTCCCGGTGCAGTTGGGCGACCCGCACAGACACTGCCACAGCTTCTTCAGCCGCGCGGTGTAGGGCACATCCAGCACGATGCCGTAGTCGTAGGTCAGTTCCTCGCCCGGCTTGATGTCGCGGATGGCCTCGATCAGGACGCGGTCCTTGCGCGGGTTGCCGCTTTCGCTTTCCTCCACCACGGCGCGGCAGTTCGGCGCACAGCTGTGGTTGATCCAGCGCGCGGTATTGCCCTTGCGGTTGGCATCGATGATGTAGTCGTCGTTGAGCGTGAACAGGAACGTGTGCCCGGTCTCGCCGCCGTCGCCGTACATGTCGTCGGCCTCGGCGTGGGTCATCAGCGTGCCCTTGTACTCGACGATCTCCTCGCCCTTCTTGATCGGCGCGGTGGCGAACACGCCATTGCCGTGGATGGGGGAGCGGCGTGCGACGTAGCGGCGTGACATGCGTGGGGAACCCTGGGGCGAAAGACGCTGATGATGCCCGTTCGGCGCGCACCGCGAAACCACGCCAACCGTCGCGTCCGCCGTTCGGCTGACGCGGACCGGCCGGCTATGGTTAGAATCAGGGATTCGAACGATCGTTTGGAGTATCCCACGATGCGTTTCCTGCGCTGGATCGTCCCGCTGTCGCTGGCCCTCGCCCTGATCGCCTGCGGCCCGCCCCGCAAGAGCGTGTTCCCGCCCACCGTGAGCATCCAGCAGCTGGAGCTTGCGCCCGGCGGTGCCTGGCGGCTGACCGTGCGCATCCAGAACAACAGCTACGGCGGCATGGATTTCACCGCGCTCGACGCGCAGCTGGCGATGGCCGACAGCGTGCCGGTGCGCGTGCACGGCAACTTCGAGCGCGACATCCCCGCCTTCGCTGGCGACTCGGTCCAGATCGACGTGCTGCCGACGCCGGCAATGGCCAAGGCCCTGGCGGCCAGCGCCGCGAAGGGCAGTGCCGGCGCGCTGCCCTACACGCTCTCCGGCAGCGTCCGGGCCAAACCGGAGCAGGAGAAGGCGCCGCGCGATTTCGACTTCTCCGGCAAGGACTGGCTCTCGCCGGTGCCGGGCATCGCCAATACCTGGCGCTGACCACGCCCCCGCACACACCGCAATGGCCGGCTGAAGCCCGCCCTACGCTTGATCCGAGGAACTTCCGATGACGATGTACAAGGCCCCGCTCGACGACATGCGCTTCGTGCTGCACGACCTGTTCCGCGCGGAGGCCACGCTGACGCCGCTGGCCGGCGGCGAGGGCCACACCCGCGATCTGCTCGATGCGGTGCTGGAGGAAGCGGCGCGCTTCAACGAGCAGGTGCTCGCCCCGCTCAACGCCTCCGGGGACGCCGAGGGTTGCCACTTCGACAAGGCGACCGCCACGGTCACTACCCCGAAGGGCTTCAAGGAGGCCTACCGCACCTACGTCGAAGGCGGCTGGGCTGGCCTGACCATGCCCGAGACGATGGGCGGCCAGGCGCTGCCGGAAGTCATCGGCGTGGCGATGAAGGAGATGCTCGACTCGGCCAACCTCGCCTGGGGCAACTACCCGCTGCTCAGCCAGGGCGCGGCGCACGCGCTGCAGCTGCACGGCGACGACTGGCAGAAGGAGGTCTTCCTCAAGCCGATGGTCGAGGGCCGCTGGTGCGGCAGCATGTGCCTGACCGAGCCGCAGGCCGGCTCCGATCTGGGCCTGCTCAAGACCCGCGCCGAACCCGCCGCCGACGGCAGCTACCGCGTCACCGGGACCAAGATCTTCATCACCGCCGGCGAGCACGACCTCACCGAGAACATCGTGCACCTGGTGCTGGCCCGCCTGCCCGACGCGCCAGCCGGCAGCCGTGGCATCTCGCTGTTCGTGGTGCCGAAGTTCAAGGTCGCGCGCGACGGCTCCATGGGCGCGCGCAACGCGGTCGCTGCCGGTGCGATCGAGCACAAGATGGGCATCCACGGCTCGCCCACCTGCGTGATGAACTTCGACGGCGCCGAAGGCTGGCTGATCGGCCAGCCGCACAAGGGGCTGTTCGGGATGTTCACGATGATGAACGCGGCTCGCCTGGCGGTCGGCGTGCAGGGCATCGGCCTGGCCGAGCGCGGCCTGCAGAACAGCCTCAACTACGCCCGCGAGCGCCTGCAGGGCCGCGCGCTGAGCGGCCCGGTCTACCCCGACAAGCCGGCCGACCCGCTGGTGGTGCATCCGGACGTGCGCCGCATGCTGCTGACCCAGCGCGCCATCGTCGAGGGCGGCCGCGCGCTGATGCTGTACGCCGCGCTGCAGCTGGACGTCGAGGAGCGCGCCGCCGACGAGGCCGCGCGGGCGAAGGCCGGCGAGCTGGTCGCGTTCCTGATCCCGATCGTGAAGGGCGTGCTCACCGAGCTGGCGCAGGAGAGCGTCAAGGAAGCGCTGCAGATTTACGGCGGCCACGGCTACATCGCCGAGAACGGCGTCGAGCAGTTCGTGCGCGACGCCCGCATCATCACGCTCTACGAGGGCACCACCGGCATCCAGGCGATGGACCTGCTGGGCCGCAAGATCATGCAGCTCAAGGGTGCGGGCTTCCGCCACTTCCTGGAGGAGATCGCCGGCTTCTGCCAGCAGCACGCGGGCGACGCGGCGCTGGGCGAATTCATCGGGCCGCTGTCGAAGGCGGCCAAGGAGTGGCAGGCGCTCACGATGGCGCTGGCCGAGCGCGCGCAGGCCAACCCGGAAGAGCTGGGCGCGGCGGCGGTGGACTACCTCTACTACTCCGGTTACGTGGCGCTGGCCTACATGTGGGCGCGCAGCGTGGCGGCCGCCGAGGGCAGCGCGCAGTCCGCGGCGTTCAGGCAGGCCAAGCGGGATACCGCACGGTTCTATTTCGCGCGGATGCTGCCGCGTTGCGCGGCCCATCGCGCGGCGATCGAGGAAGGCGTGGCGAGCATTCCCGCCGTGAGTTGAGGCCGGCGCAGGGTGGACTCCGGCCCTGCCTGCCATCGTCGCGAGGTGGCGGTGGGCCGAAGCCCACCCTGCCTCAGTCGCGCCAGATCAGGCTTGCGAAACGGCCGCTGCTGGCGCCATCACGACGATAGGAATAGAAGCGCTCGTCGACCAGCGTGTCGAAGCCGCCGCCATGGATGCGTGTCACGCCAGCGGCGGCCAGTTTCTGTCGCGCCAGGCCGGCCAGATCGCAGCGCCAGTGGCCGGGCCGCGTCGCGGTGAAGCAGGTGGACGCTTGCGCGTTCCGCTCCACGAACGCCGCGCGCACTTCCTCGCCTACCTCGTAGGAAGGTGCGCCGATGCAGGGCCCCAGCCATGCCATCAGCCGTGCAGGCGCCGTCCCCATCGCGTCCATCGTCGCCTCCAGCACACCCGCGGCCAGGCCGCGCCAACCCGCATGCGCAGCGCCGATGCGCGCGCCGTCCTCGCTGCAGAACAATACCGGCAGGCAGTCGGCCGTGAGGATCGCCAGCACCGTGCCGGGCAGGTGCGCCACGGCCGCGTCCGCCTGCGGCTCCTCGTCGCTGGCAAGCGGTCCGAGTTGCGCGACGGTGGTGCCGTGCACCTGGCGTAACCAGCGCGGCCCGGACGGCAGGTCGAGTGCGTGGCCCAGCGCGTCGCGGTTGCTCGCTACCGCCTCGCTGCTGTCGCCGCTGCGCAGGCCGAGGTTGAAGCGCGCGTAGGCGCCGGTGGAAATGCCCGGGCCGTGGCGCGTGGTCACGGCCGCATGCACGCCACGCGGCGCGGGCCAGTCGGGGAGGATCCAGGGTTCGGTCACGGGGATGGCCGTCTCGGGGGAGCGGCAAGCATAGCGCGCCCGTGCATGCCTCCCGTCGGTGGAGGGCCCGCGTTGCAGGCTACGGCTCGCTTTGCTCCAGCGCATCGGCATGCAGCGTTGCGATCAATGCGTCCATGTCCCCCGGCCGCCTGGCCTCGAAGGCCATCGCCTCGCCCGTCGCCGGATGCTCGAAGGCCAGCCGCTCGGCGTGCAGCGCCTGCCGGCGGAAGCCGCGCAACGCGGCCACCAGCGCCGGCGTCGCCCCCTTGGGCAGGCGCAGGCTGCCGCCGTAGAGCGGATCGCCGACCAGCGGATGGTGGATGTGCGCCATGTGCACGCGGATCTGGTGGGTGCGGCCGGTTTCCAGGTTGCACTGGATCAGGCTGTGCGCCCGGAAGCGCTCGCGCAGGCGGTAGTGCGTGACGGCGTGCTTGCCGTCCTCCTCGTCGCGCACGGCCTGGCGCAGGCGGTCGCCCATGTGCCGTCCGATCGGCGCATCGACGGTGCCGCCGGCGACCAGCGTGCCGAGCACCACCGCCTCGTACTGCCGCTCCACCTCGTGCCGCGAAAGCATGTCCACCAGCGCGGTATGCGCGGCCAGCGACCGGGCCACCACCATCAGCCCGGAGGTGTCCTTGTCCAGCCGGTGCACGATGCCTGCCCGCGGCAGCTCGGCCAGCGTGGCGTCGTGGTGCAGCAGCGCGTTCAGCAGGGTCCCGGCCGGGTTGCCCGCGCCCGGATGCACCACCAGGCCGGCGGGCTTGTCCAGCACGAGCAGGTGTTCGTCCTCGTGCACGATGGCCAGGTCGATCGCCTCGGGCGCACTCTGCACCTCGTTGGCCAGCTCGGCTTCCAGCCGCACCTGCTCGCCACCGCGCAGCAGCTGGCGCGGCGGCGCCACGGCGCCATCCAGGGTCACCGCCCCGGCCTTGATCCAGCCGGCCAGCCGCGAGCGCGAATAGTCCGGGAACATCTCGGCCAGCGCCTGGTCGAAGCGCCTGCCTGCCGCCGACAGCGGAACCTGCGCCTGGTGACGGATGACGGTCATGCCGCCCTCCGCGGGTGGCCGACGGTTTGGGCTATCATCCCCACGATCACATCCATACAAAATTCCCAATGCGCGTATTCTTCAAACTGCTCGCCGTGCTGGTCCTGGGCTTCTCGCTGGGCGCCTGCTCGATGTTCGGCCACAAGCGCGAGACCATCGACACCATGCCGGTGGAGAAGCTCTACGCCACCGCCCACGACGACCTGATGAACGGCGACTACGCCGCGGCGACCAAGGCCTACCAGCGCCTGATCGCGCGCTTCCCGTCGGGCGACTACAACGAGCAATCGCAGCTGGAGTTGGCCTACTCGCAGTACAAGGACAACCAGCCGGACGACGCGTACTCGACGATCAACCGCTTCATCAAGACCTATCCGACCCAGAAGCATGTCGATTATGCCTATTACCTGCGCGGCCTGATCAATTTCGGTCGCACCAGCGGCGTGATCGAGCGCTTCATCTCGCGCGAGGGCTCGCAGGCGCGGCGCGACCAGGCCTACAACCTGCAGGCGTTCGACGACTTTTCCGAGCTGGCCCGTCGCTTCCCCGACAGTGCCTACACCGCCGATGCGCGCCAGCGCATGATCTACCTGCGCAACATCCTGGCGCAGTACGAGATCAATGTGGCCAAGTTCTACCTTCGCAACAAGGCGTTCGTGGCGGCGGCCGACCGCGCGCAGTACGTGGTCGAGCACTACCAGCAGGCACCGCAGACGGGCGACGCGCTGGCCATCCTGGCGCGCAGCTACCTGGCGCTGGACCAGAAGGCACAGGCCGAGAACGTGCGCAAGGTGCTGGCGCTCAACTATCCGGATCATCCGTACCTTGACGATCCGAAGTGGCCGCATGCGCCGTCGACGTTGCGCAAGCTGATTCCCTTCTCGGGACATCATTGAAAAAAGAAGGCCGGCGCATCGCCGGCCTTTCCTTTTTGCAGGAACCGGCCTGTGCGTGACCCATGCTGGATCGCGGTCGCGCACCGGAGCGCTCCTGCAGGTGCTACCTCCAGCCGGAGGTGATGGGATAGCGGCGTTCGCGGCCGAAGGCGCGGGTGGTGACGCGTGGGCCGGGGGCCGCCTGGCGGCGCTTGAATTCGTTGCGCAATACCAGGCTGGCGACGCGTCGCACCGTATCGGGCTCGAAGCCGGCGGCGGCGATCTCGGCCTGCGATTGCTCGTCCTCGATGAAGCGCTTGAGGATGGTGTCGAGCACGTCGTAGGGCGGCAGCGAATCCTGGTCGGTCTGGTCCTCGCGCAGCTCGGCCGAGGGTGGGCGGTCGATCACCGCCGGCGGGATCACGCAGCCGGCCTCGTTGCGCCAGCGCGAGAGCCGGTACACCACCGTCTTGTAGACGTCCTTGAGCGGGGCATAGGCGCCGCACATGTCGCCATAGAGCGTGGCGTAGCCGACCGCCATTTCGCTCTTGTTGCCGGTGGCCAGCAGCAGATGGCCGTGTTTGTTGGACAGGCCCATCAGCATCACGCCGCGGGTGCGCGACTGCAGGTTTTCCTCGGTGGTGTCGGCGGGCCTGCCGCCGAAGGCGGGCGCCAGCGCGGCCAGGAAGCTCTGGTAGGTCGGCTCGATATCGATCGCGTGGTAGGCCACGCCCAGGCGCTCGGCCTGTTCGCGCGCACCGTCCAGCGAGAGCTTCGAGGTGTAGCGGGTCGGCAGCATCACCGCGGTAACGCGTTCGGCGCCCAGCGCGTCGACCGCGAGCACCAGGGTCAGCGCGGAGTCGATGCCGCCGGAAAGGCCCAGCAGTACGCCAGGAAAGCCGTTCTTGTCGATGTAGTCGCGGATGCCGCGAACCAGCGCGGCGTACAGCACCGCCTCCGGACGCGTATCGGCGGCGACCGGCCAGTTCTCCGCGCTCAGCGTGCGAGTGGCCGGATCGAAGGTGGCCCACAGCAGCGCGTCGACGAAGGCTGGCGCACGTGCGGCGACCGTACCGTCGCCGTTGACCAGCATCGAGGCGCCGTCGTACACCACCTCGTCCTGCCCACCGACCAGGTTCAGATAGGCGATGGCGCAGCCGGTTTCCCGCGCCCGCGCGGCGAGCAAGGCCTCGCGCGTGGCCTGCTTGGCGTCGTCCCAGGGCGAGGCGTTGATCACTACGATCAGCTCTGCGCCCGCCCCAGCCGCCTGCGCAGCCGGCTCGGGCTCCCAGATGTCCTCGCAGACGAGGAAGCCCACGCGCACGCCGTTGACCATGCCGATGGCGCTGGCGTGGCCCGGGCGGAAGTAGCGCTTGTCGTCGAATACGCCGTAGTTGGGCAGCGCCTGCTTGTGCGCGACGCACTCGATGCGGCCATCGCGCAACAGCGCGGCGGCGTTGTAGACCTCGCCCTCGCTGTGCGGGAAGCCAACCAGCGCGGCGAGGCCGTTGGTGTCCTGCGCCAGCGTGGCGATCGCCTCGTTGCAGGCCTGCAGGAAGCTCGGGCGGATCAGCAGGTCCTCGGGCGGGTAGCCGCTGACCGCCAGTTCGGGGAACACCACCAGGTCCGCGCCGCCCGCGTGCGCCTGCTTCGTCAGCTCGCGGATCTTGGCGGCGTTGGCGGCGACGGCGCCCACGGTGAAATCGAACTGGGCCAAAGCGAGGCGGAGTTGGGTGCTCATGGGAGGAAGGGGCGTTGGGGGATCGCCATGATAGTGGGGGCGGGTGTTTGGCGGGCCAACGCTTGTGGCCCCCTCTCCCCTTCGGGGAGAGGGCTGGGGTGAGGGGGCGCTCTCGCGGAAGGCTTCGTAAGCGCCTCAGCTCTGCTCTTCAGGTTCGAATGGCCTTTCCCGCGAGCCCCGGCCCCTCACCCCGACCCTCTCCCCGGAGGGGAGAGGGAGCCTTAAAAGCAAAAGGCCACGCTTTCGCGTGGCCTTCTGTCGTGCGCGAAGTGACGCGCCTTACTTCATCAGCTTCGCCAGCGTCTTGCCCAGGTCGGCCGGCGACTTCACGGTCGTCACGCCGGCCTTCTCCAGCGCCGCGAACTTCGCCGCCGCCGTGCCCTTGCCGCCGGAGATGATCGCGCCGGCATGGCCCATGCGCTTGCCGGCCGGGGCCGACGCACCGGCGATGAACGACACCACCGGCTTGGTCACGTACTCGCCGATGAACTCGGCCGCGTCTTCCTCGGCGCTGCCGCCGATCTCGCCGACCATGATGATGCCCTCGGTCTGCGGATCGTCCTGGAACAGCTTCAGGCAGTCGATGAAGTTCAGGCCGTTGATCGGGTCGCCGCCGATGCCGATACAGGTGGACTGGCCCAGGCCTTCGTTGGTGGTCTGGAACACCGCTTCATAGGTCAGCGTGCCCGAACGCGACACGATGCCGACCTTGCCCGGCTTGTGGATGTGCCCCGGCATGATGCCGATCTTGCACTCGCCCGGGGTGATGATGCCCGGGCAGTTCGGCCCGATCAGCACGGTCTCCGGATGCTGCGCCAGCACGTTCTTCACGCGCAGCATGTCCAGCACCGGGATGCCCTCGGTGATCGCGACGATCACGCGGATGCCCGCGTCGATCGCTTCCAGGATCGAGTCGGCCGCGAACGGCGGCGGCACGAAGATGACCGACGCGTCGGCGCCGGTCTCGGCAACCGCCTCGTCCATCGAATTGAACACCGGCAGGCCGATGTGCTCGGAACCGCCCTTGCCCGGGGTGACACCGCCGACGATCTTGGTGCCGTAGTCGATCGCCTGCTCGGCGTGGAAGGTGCCCTGCTGGCCGGTGAAACCCTGCACCAGCACCTTCGTATTCTTGTTGACCAGAACGCTCATGCTTGTTCGCTCCTCACTTCGCGGCGGCCACGGCTTTCTGCGCCGCGTCGTTGAGATCGTCGGCCGGCGTGATCGCCAGGCCGGAGTTGGCCAGCAGCTCGCGGCCCTTCTCCACGTTGGTGCCCTGCAGGCGCACGATCACCGGGATGGTCAGGCCCACTTCCTTCACCGCGGCGATGATGCCCTCGGCGATCAGGTCGCAGCGCACGATGCCGCCAAAGATGTTGACCAGGATGGCCTTCACCTTGTCGGAGGAGAGGATCAGCTTGAACGCCTCGGTCACGCGCTCCTTGGTGGCACCGCCGCCGACGTCGAGGAAGTTGGCCGGCTCGCCGCCCGCCAGCTTGATCACGTCCATGGTGGCCATGGCCAGGCCCGCGCCGTTGACCATGCAGCCGATCGAGCCGTCCATGGTCACGTAGTTGAGGTTGTGCTGCACGGCAGCCGCTTCGGCCTGGTCTTCCTGGGTCAGGTCGCGCATGGCGACCAGTTCCGGATGGCGGAAGTCGGCGTTGTCGTCGGAGTTCACCTTGCCGTCGAGCGCGGCCAGGTTGCCGTCCTCGAGGATCGCCAGCGGGTTGAGCTCCACCAGCGACAGGTCCTTCTCGTTGAACAGCTTGTACAGGCCCAGCATGATCTTGGTCAGCTGGTTGACCTGCTTGGCGTTGAGGTCCATCGCGAAGCCGAGGTTGCGGCACTGGTAGGGCTGCAGGCCTTCGACGAAGTCCACCACGATGGTGTGGATGTCCTCGGGCGTGTCGCGGGCCACCTGCTCGATGTCCACGCCGCCGTGCTTGGACGCGATGAACGAGATCGCCTTGGAGTCACGGTCGACCAGCACCGAGAGGTAAAGCTCCTTGGCGATGTTGGTGGCGTCGGTCACCAGCACCAGGTTCACCGGCAGCGCGCGGCCGGCGGACTGGTAGGTCGCCATGTTCGTGCCGAGCATGCCCTTGGCGGCAGCGCGCACGTCGTCGAGGCTCTTGCAGAACTTGACGCCGCCGGCCTTGCCGCGGCCGCCTGCGTGGATCTGCGCCTTGACCATCCACTGCGAGCCGCCCAGCGCCTTGGCGGCGTCGACGGCGGCGTCGGGGGAGTTGGCAACCTTGCCCGGCGGCACGGTAATTCCGTACTGCGCGAACAGCTCTTTGGCCTGGTACTCGTGGAAATTCATTCCTATACCTCGAGCGAACGGGGAAAACGTATCGGGCCGCACGCGCGCTTGGGGCTGCGTGGGCGCGGGAGAGGTCGGACGGCGGCTTTCAGCACGCTGCCGGCGTGCAGTGCGCGCTGCCTGGAGTCAACCGGGCACGAATCGCGCAATACGGCCGGGCATTTTCGCGCAAACGCGGCCGTGATGGAAAGTGCCGCCCGTGCCGCCCCATCCGTGCGCCACGGCGCTGGCGGCACGCGCCGGCCTGTCTATACTCGGACGAACGCCACGTCCAAGCCGTCAACGTGCCTTCCACGATACCCAGCGCCGAACCGCCCGTTTTCCAGCCGGCCCGCCCGGCCGCGATGGCGATCCGCCACGAACTGTTCTTCCTCAACTACTTCCGGCTGGCGCAGGCACTGGTCTACACCGGCCTGGCCCTCAGCTCGCCGCGACTGACCTGGCCGACCGTCGACCAGCCGGTGCTGGCCTACGTGGTGATCGGGGTCTACCTGCTGTTCGCCCTGGGCATGCTGGTGCAGACCCGCAACGCGATGGCGAACGCGCGGCTGGTGGTCTCCGGCGCACTGGTGGTCGACATCATGGTGGCGGTGCTGGCCGCCTGGCTGATCCACGATGCGCGCATCGGCATCGCGATGATGCTGGCGGTCAACCTCTCCACCGGCGCGCTGGTGCTGCCGTTGCGGCTTTCATGCTTCTTCGCGGCGCTGGCCACGCTGGGCATGCTGGGGCACACGCTGCTCGTGGAGGCGCATGGTGATGGCGACCTGCTCGAATCGGGCCTGCTCGGCGTGGCGTACTTCGCCACCACCACCCTCTGCCACGTGCTCGGGCGTCAGTTGCGCGCCACCGAGGCGCTGGCCGAACAGCGCAGCCTGGACCTGGCCAACCTCTCGCAGGTCAACGAGCTGATCATCCGGCGCATGAAGACCGGCGTGCTGCTGGTGGACGACGCCAACCGCATCCACCAGTTGAACGAATCGGCCTGGATGCTGCTGGGCAACCCGCCGTCGGACCAGCGCGACCTGGGCAAGCTGGCGCCCGAGCTCTCGCGCCGCCTGTACCACTGGATGACCTCGGGCAAGCTGGACGAGACCGCCACCCAGCTGGCCGACGGCGTGCCGGAGGTGGTGCCGCGGTTCACCCGCCTGGCGCCCAACGACGACTCGCACGTACTGATCTTCCTGGACGACACCTCGCTGCTGTCGCGGCGCGCGGAGGAGCTGACCCTGAGTTCGCTGGGGCGCCTGTCCGCCTCGATCGCGCACGAGATCCGCAACCCGCTGGCGGCGATCCGCTACTCGGCGCAGTTGCTGGCCGAGTCCAAGGAACTTGCCGCCAGCGACGCACGCATGGTCGAGATCATCAACAACCACTGCGTGCGGTTGAACGAGATCATCGAGAACATCCTGCAGCTCTCCCGTCGCGAGCGCTCGCGCCCGGAGACGCTGGACCTGGGCCGCTGGGCCAATGGCTTCGTGGAGGAATACAAGCAGGGCAACGACATCGGCGGCGATTCGCTGCGCGTGATCACCGGCTCGGTGGCCGTGGCCGCGGTGACCGATCCGCAGCAGTTGCAGCAGGTGGTGTGGAACCTGGTGCAGAACGCGCTGCGCTATGGCCGCATGCCCGGCGAGCCGGCGCGGGTGATGGTGGTGGTGCGCCAGGGCGAACACGGCGTGCCGATCCTCGAAGTGATCGACCGCGGCCCCGGCATCGCGCCCAAGGTGGCCGCGCAGATCTTCGAGCCGTTCTACACCACGCACGAGTACGGCACCGGGCTGGGCCTGTACCTTGCCCGGCAGATGAGCGAGGCGAACCAGGCGTCGCTCGAATATGTGCGCGTCGCCGGCGGCGGCAGCTGCTTCCGGCTGACCCTCACGCCGCCGGCAAGGCACCCGGCCGACGCCGGCGAGGCGGCGTGACGCTCGGCTCCCTCTCCCTGCTCTTGTCGAAAACGGGGAGAGGGAGCCGAGCGTGAAGCGCGCAGTCACGCCATTTTCTTGGTCCGGAGCAGAGCACAGAACCGCCAAACTGCTATACCCTTCCACTGTTTCCGCCTGCCGAAGAGAACCATGTCCGCACAGACCGTCCTGGTCATCGACGACGAACGCGACATCCGCGAGCTGCTCACCATCACGTTGGGCCGCATGGACCTGCAGGTGGAGGCGGTGGGGACCGTGGCCGAGGCCCGCCGGGCCCTGGGCGAACGCAGCTACGACCTGTGCTTTACCGATATGCGCCTGCCCGACGGCACCGGCCACGAGGTGATCGAGCTGATCGCCGCCACCCACCCGGACATGCCGGTGGCGATGATCACCGCCTACGGCAACGTCGACGCGGCAGTGAATGCGCTCAAGGCCGGCGCTTTCGATTTCGTCTCCAAGCCGGTCGACATCCAGATGCTGCGCCGGCTGGTGCGCACCGCGCTGCAACTGGCCGAGGAGCGCAAGAGCGGCGGTGGCGCCACGGCGACCGGCTCGGCCGGACGGCTGGTTGGCGACTCGCAGGCCATGCAGCAGGTGCGCGCCACCATCGCCAAGCTCGCGCGCAACCAGGCGCCGGTCTACATCGCCGGCGAGTCCGGCGTGGGCAAGGAACTGGTCGCACGGCTGATCCACGAACAGGGGCCGCGCGCCAGCGGACCGTTCGTGCCGGTCAACTGCGGCGCGATCCCCTCCGAGCTGATGGAAAGCGAGTTCTTCGGCCACAAGAAAGGCAGCTTCACCGGCGCCAGCGCCGACAAGGAGGGCCTGTTCCAGGCCGCCCACGGCGGCACGCTGTTCCTGGACGAGGTCGCCGAGCTGCCGCTGCACATGCAGGTCAAGCTGCTGCGCGCGATCCAGGAAAAGGCGGTGCGCCCGATCGGCGCGCGCGAGGAAGTGCCGGTGGACGTGCGCATCCTCTCGGCCACCCACAAGGATCTCGCCCGGCTGGTCGAGCAGGGCCAGTTTCGCCAGGACCTGTTCTACCGCATCAACGTGATCGAACTGCGCGTGCCGCCGCTGCGCGAGCGCCGCGGCGACGTGCCGCAACTGGCTGCCTTCATCCTGCGCTCGCTGGCCGCCAAGAGCGGCGGCACGCCCGGACGGCTACGGCCGGATGCGCAGCAGGCGCTGGAGGAATACGACTTTCCCGGCAACGTGCGCGAGCTGGAAAACATCCTCGAGCGCGCCATGGCGATGTGCGATGGCGACAGCATCGGGGCCGAAGATCTCATGCTGCCGCAACGGCCGTTGCGCCAGCCCGAGCCGATGAATGCCGCGCATGCCGCCATGCACGCGCCGCAACCGGGTGCCGCGGTGGCCGCGCAGCCGGCGGTGCCGCACGCCACCGGCCCGGGCAGCGGCGTGCCGCTGGATGACTACATCAGCAACCTCGAACGCACCGCGATCATCAAGGCGCTCGAAGAGTCCCGCTACAACAAGACCGCGGCGGCGAAGAAGCTCGGCATCACCTTCCGGGCGTTGCGCTACAAGCTCAAGAAGCTCGGCATCGACTGACGCTTGCTCCTACGGCGAGGGGCGCATCCTGGAGAGAAGGTCGGGCTGGGGGGCGCGGGCTCCGTGGAATGTCCCCGGGAGCGCTGCCTTGCTTCTCGTTCTTGCGTGGCCCTCCCGCCGTGTCGGGGAATGTACCGGGGGCCGCAAGCAAGCTCCCACAAGGGCGAGAACCTCTCCTCTCGCCAACCCTCTCCTGGCCGCGGGGAGAGGGATCTAGTCACCTACCTCCACCTCCTGCCCGCCCAGCGCCTGGCGCATCGTCCGCAACAGTTGCTGCGTGTTGATCGGCTTGTCGACCAGGTAGAGACGGTCCAGCCGGGGCAATTCCTCCAGATCCGGCGGCGCCTCGGGGCGCGCCAGCAGCAGCACCGAGCGGCGATAGCCGTGCTCGAGCAGTGCCGCCAGCGTGCGCACGCCGGTGAACAGGTTCATGTCCGCATCCATCACCACCAGGTCCGGCACGCCGTGGGCTTCAATCCACTGCAGCGCGGCGGTGCCGCTCTGGCTGGCGTGCGGCTGGTAGCCGTAGCCGTCGAGGATGTCGACCAGCAGCGACAGTGGGCCGGCCTCCTCCACCACCACCAGCACGCGCTCGGCTTCGCCCATCAGGCTCTCGCCCTGCTCCTCCTGCGCCACCGCCTCGACATCCGGTTCTTCGATGGGAATGTAGAGGTGGAAGGCGGTGCCCTTGCCAGGCTCGCTTTCCAGCCGCATCACGCCGTTGTGGCCGGCGACGATGCGCTGGCACGAAAGCAGGCCGAGGCCGGTGCCGCTCTCCTTGGTGGTGAAGAACGGCTCGAACAGGTGCTCGCGCACCTCCGGCGGTATCCCCGGGCCGGTATCGGCGACGGTGAGGCAAAGGTAGCGGCCCAGGTGCGGCTGCTCGCCGGGGAGGAAGAAATCCTCCGCCACCTCGCACTCCCGCGCCTCGATGCGTAGCTGGCCACCGGCCTCGCCCATCGCCTGGATCGCGTTGAGGCAGAGGTTGAGCAGGGCCTGCTGCAACTCGGTGTGATTGCCTTCGAACGCCAGCTCGCGGTCGCCGATGTCGACGTCCATCTTCACCGCGCGCGGCACGCTGCCGCGCAGCAGCAGGCCGAGCGCGTCCATCAGCGCACCCACGCGCACCTGCTCGGCACGGCGCGCGCCGCGGGCGAAGGAAAGCATCGACTGGACCATCTGCAGGCCGCGCCGGCCGCAGTCGCGCACCAGTGCACCCAGGCGCGCCAGGCGCGGGTCGTCCTGGTAGTCCTGCAGGCTGTCGCCAGCCAGCAGCAGCGGCTGCAGCAGGTTGCGCAGGTCATGGCTCAGGCCGCCGGCGAGCATCGCCAGGCTTTCGAAGCGCTGCGCGCGGATCAGCTCGGCCTCGGCACGGCGCTTGGCGCGCACCGCCTCGGCCTCGGCCAGTGCACGGCGCACGGCGCTGGCCAGCCGCGTGGGATTCTGCTTGAGGATGTAATCCGTGGCGCCGTTGCGCAGCGCCTCGACCGCCGCCTCCTCGCCCAGCGTGGCCGAGACGTAGATGAAGGGGAGGTCCTCGTCATGCTGGCGCAGCAGCTCCAGCGCGCGCTGGCCGGAGAAGCCTGGCAGGCTCAGGTCCGACAGCACGATATCCGGGTGGAATTCGTCCAGGCAGGCTTTATAACCGGCCTCGTCATCCACCAGCCGGACCTGGTATTCGATGCCGTCGGCGTCGAGTTCCGCCTGGATCAGTTCCGCATCGATCGGATCATCCTCGACCTGCAGGATGCGGATGGTGGGCAGCGGTCGTGTGGTGGCGTTGGGCATGCAGTCTATTGCGCTCCTGTTTCGTTCCGTCGTCCAGCACCCGCAGTCATTCGTGCTCTGGCAACTGGTTGAGCACGGCCCAGAAGCGGCCCAGCGTGCGCACCGCCTCGAAGAACTGGTCCACGTCCACCGGCTTGATCACATAGGCGTTCACGCCCAGGTCCCAGCTGCGCGCCAGGTCGCTCTCCTCGCGCGAGGAGGACAGGATCACCACCGGGATCAGCCGCCACCGCTCGTCCGCGCGCAACCGGGTCAGCACCTCCAGCCCGTTCATGCGCGGCATCTTGATGTCGAGCAGGATCACCGACGGATCGACGTCCTCTCGACCCTGCCAGGGTCCGCGGCAGTGCAGGTAGTCCAGGCAGTCGACGCCGTCTTCCACGTGCACCACGGGATTGGCCAGGTTGGCCTCGCGCAGCGCGTCCATGGCCATCTCCGCGTCGGCCAGGCTGTCCTCGACCAGCAGCACGGGACCCAGGTGACGGTTGTTCATGACGAAAGCCTCGTGGTGCGCGCCTCGGCCAGTTCGGTGGCCGGCAGCGAGAAATGGAAGCTCGCGCCGCGGTCCGGCTCGGCCTCGGCCCAGACCCGGCCGCCGTGGCGCGCGACGATGCGGCGCACGTTGGCCAATCCAATGCCGTTGCCGGGAAACTCGGAGGCGCGGTGCAACCGCTGGAACACGCCGAACAGCTTGCCGGCGTACTCCATATTGAAACCCGCGCCGTTGTCGGCCACCGTGAAGACATATTCACCGTCGCGGTCACGGTCCACGGTGATGGCGATCTGCGCGACCTCGCGCCGGCCGGTGTACTTGACCGCGTTGCCGATCAGGTTCTGCCAGACGGTGCGCAGCATGTTCTCGTCGCCGATCACGATCGGCAGCGGGCCGATGGTCCATTCGATGCGCCGGTCGCCCGCCTCCGATTCGCACAGCGCACGCGCCTCGTCGACCAGCGACTGCATGTCCACCGCCTGCAGCCTCAGCGCGCCGCGGCCCAGGCGCGAGAACACCAGCAGGTCGTCGATCAGCTGCGCCATGCGCGTGGCGGAGGTGGAGATCACGTCCAGGTAGTGCGCGGAGGTTTCGTCCAGGTGCTCGTTCAGGTGCCGCTTGAGCTTGCCGGTGAAGCCGGCAATGTGGCGCAGCGGCGCGCGCAGGTCATGCGAGACCGAATAGCTGAAGGCCTCCAGCTCACGGTTCACGTCGGAGATCTGCGCGACCTTGCCCTCGAGCTGGCGGTTCAGTTCCTTCACCTGCTGTTCGACCAGGGCGCGCGCGGTGACGTCGCTGACGGTCAGCAGCAGCACCGGCTGTTCGCCCTCGTGCTGCTGCAGGCGGCGGGCGTTGACCATCACGTGGCGGTCGATCCCGCCAACCGTGCGCTGGACCAGCTCGTAGTCCCACAGTTCGCGATCGTGCAGCAACACGTCGCGCAGGCGCTGCAGCAGCGCGCCATCGGTCCAGGCCCCCTCGCCTACTTCCTGCAGCGGCCGCAGCTCGCGCTGTTCCTCCTGCGGCAGTCCGTACAACTCGCTGAAAGCGGTATTGACAAGCAGCGTGCACAGTTGCGGGTTGAGCAGCGCGATCGGCTCGCGCACGGCCTGCACGATCATCTGCGCACGCCGCACCGCCTGGCTCTCGCGCGTCTCGGCACGCATGCGGCGGGCGATCTGGCGCTCGGAGACGAACACGACGATGGACAGCAGCACGATCTGCGCGATCGAGGTGATCGCCAGCACCAGTGCGCTCTCGAAGGCACTGCGCCGCGCGTGCGCGCGACGTTCCATCAACACGGTGCCTTCGTTCCGCACGACGGTATCGATCTGGCCGTCCATCGGGAACAGCGTGCCGGCGTCGTGCAGCGCCGCCACCGCGCCGGCGCGGTCGCCGTGCTGGATGCGCGCGAGCGCCTGCTCCAGCAACGCCAGCCGTCCGTTGACCACGTTGCCCAGCGCGCCGATCGCGGCCTGCTGGGTCGGGTTGTCGCGGGTCATGTCGCTCAACTGGCCCAGCAGCGCGGGTACGTCGTTGCCGGCCTGGCGGGCCTTGTCCAGCAGCCCGGGCTCCTTTGCACCCTCGAGCAGGCGAAAGATCGCCGCCTCGCTGCTGCGGGTGACGTAGGCGATACGGTAAGTGAGCGACTTGACCTCGGAGGAATGCGTGACCAGCTGGCTCGCTTCCATCGCATCATCATGGCTGGTACTGGTGGCCAGATAAGGCAGCAGCACGATCACCAGCACCGCGCTCAGCAGGCCGGCCATGCGCCAACGCGGCACCCGCCAGCGGTGCAGGCCGCGGCGGAGCTCGGGCAACAGGGCGCGATGGCGGCTGGGCATGCGGAGAGGGTTCCTCACGGCGCGTCGACCCGCGGAGCTTACGGCCTATCGCCCCTCGGCCGGTAAACGTGCAATGAAAGCCGACGGCGCGTTAGCGGCGGGTGATGGCGGGCGCGTGTGCTCTGCTCCCTCCCCCTTCCGGGGAGGGGGTTGAGGCGAGGGGTCGCACTGGCCTTGGACCGCCTACCGGGAAGCTGTGGAACGGCCCACCGCCCTGTGAGCTTCCCCGCGAGCCCCGCCCCCTCACCCTGCCCTCTCTCCGGAGGGGAGAGGGTTCATAGCGCGCTCGCGTGCGGGAGGGCCGACCAGCACCGCCGTTCGCCCTCTCCTCTGCGGGAAAGGGCTGGGATCGGGTATCACACTGGCCTGAGCCTGCCATGGCGTTTGCTTGCGCGGCTCCCCGCAAGCCCGGCCCCTCATCTGCTCTCTCCCGGAGGGGAGAGGGTGCAAGCCACGTCACCGCGCCGGCTGCGCCTGCATGCGGAAGTGCAGTTCGCCGCCGGCAAGGATCTGCCCGTGGTGCAGGAACGGCTTGGCCAGCGGCTTGCCGTTGAGGGTGACCTCGCCGACGTAGGGGTGTGCGTCGTCCAGCGGTGCGGCGCTGATGGTGAAATCCCTGCCGTTGGCCAGGTGCAGCGTGGCCCGTTCGACGAACGGCCTGCCGATGGCGTAGACGTCGCTGGCGGGCGTCACCGGATAGAAGCCCATCGCGGTAAACACGTACCAGGCCGACATCTGGCCGAGGTCATCGTTGCCCGACAGGCCGTCGGGCCGCGCCGCGTACTGGCTGTCCATGATCTGCCCGAGCCGCTGCTGGGTTTTCCACGGCGCGCCGGCGTAGTCGTACAGGTAGGCGATGTGGTGGCTGGGCTCGTTGCCGTGGGCGTACCAGCCGATCAGGCCGGTGATGTCCTCCACATGCTTGAAGTGCGCCGGGTCGATCTTCGCGTCGAACACCCCGTCGAGGCGCTGGATGAACTTCGCGTTCCCGCCCATCGCCTGGATCAGCCCCGGCACGTCCTGCGGGACGTACCAGGAATACTGGTAGGCATTGCCCTCGGTGTAGTCGGTGCCGTAGCCGGCGGCGGCAGGATCGAATGGCGTGCGGAAATTGCCGTTCGACAGCCGCGCGCGCATGAAACCGGTCCGGGGATCCCACGCGTTCTTCCAGTTGCCGGCGCGCTTGTCGAAGGTGGCAGCGACGTCATCGCGCCCCATCGCCCTGGCCATCTGCGCCAGCGACCAGTCGTCATAAGCGTATTCAAGCGTCTTGGAGGCACCTTCCGGCTCCTTGTCGATCGGCACGTAGCCGAGCTGCATGTAGTCGGCCAGGTCGCCGTACGGCCCGTACGTGGCGCTGGCGACCATGGCGTCCAGTGCCTTGTCCGCATCGAAGCCGCGCACGCCCTTGATCCAGGCGTCGGCGATCACCGGTACGGCGTGGTAGCCGATCATGCACCAGGTCTCCAGGCCCTGGTACGCCCACACCGGCAGGATGCCGAACGGGCTCGCCTCGCGCGCGGCGATCAGCGAGCGGATGAAGTCGGTGCTGCGTCCGGGGTTGAGCAGGACCATCAGCGGCTGCTGCGCGCGGTAGACGTCCCACAGTGACCAGGTCGAGTAGAACTCGTAGCCGTCGGCCTGGTGCACGGCGTGGTCAGGCCCGCGGTACTGGCCGTTGGCGTCCATGCTCAGCGTGGGCGAGAGCATGGCGTGGTAGAGCGCCGTATAGAACTGTTTCCGCACGATGGCCGATGCATCGATGTCGATCACCGCCAGCGCCTTGTCCCAGGCCGCCTTCGCCTGCGCGCGGCGGGCGTCAAAATCCCATCCCTTGCCGTCCACGTCGAGGTTCGCCACGGCATTGGCGGCGCTGACCGGCGAGATCGCCACCTTCACTTCCAGCGGCCTGGCGAGCCTGCCGAAGTCGAACACGCAGACCAGCGCGCGGCCGTTCTGCGCGTCGCGGTCGACCGGCTGGTTGCCGGGCCCCTTGAAGCCCTTGTAGACCACGTCGTTCTCGCGGTCGTACAGCGTGCGCGCGGTGATCGGCTGGTTGAAGCGCATGGCGAAGCACAGCTCGCGCCCCGGCGCCCAGCCGCGGGTGGTGCGGCAACCGGTGACCGTCCCGTCGTCGTGCACCTGCAGGCGCGACCACAGCACCTTGCCCGGGTAGTCGTAGATGCTCGGGCGCAGGTCCAGCAGCAGGTGCGCGCTCTTGCCCTCGGGGAAGGTGTAGCGGTGCCAGCCCACGCGGCGTCCGGCGGTGAGCTCCGCCCGGATGCCGTAGTCGGCCAGGGTCACGGCGTAGTAGCCGGCCTGCACGACTTCCGTGGCATGGTCGAAACGCGAGCGGTAACCACTGCCCGGCTTGGCAGGATCGCCCGACTCCAGCCTCACCTCGCCCGCGATGGGCATCACCAGCACGTCGCCCAGGTCCGAGTGGCCCGAACCGGAGAAGTGCGTATGCGAGAAGCCCAGGATGCTGTCGTCGCCATACTGGTAACCGGCGGCCCACTTGTAGGCGTGCTTGAAGTCCGGCATCGCCGTGTCCGGCGAGAGCTGGATCATGCCGAAGGGCACCGTGGCGCCGGGAAACGTGTGGCCGTCGCCGCCCGTGCCGATGCGCGGGTCGACTTCGCCCGCGTGGCCGGCGGCCGCAAGGGCAAGGCCGGGTGCAAGGGCCAGGGCGAAGGCAAGGCAGGACAGGCGGACGGCCATCGGGAGGCTCCATTTGGATCGTTCCAAATACCTACGCTAGCAGCGCGCCGCCCGCGGCGCATGTTGCGCTGCGTGAAGCCGGTTCGCTCAGGATCGGCTAGATTTGGATCGTTCCAAACCGTCCTTTTCCCGGGTGCCCAATGGAAAGCAACACCCCGCTCGGCCGCAAGGTCACCGTGCGCGACATCGCCGCGGCCTGCGGCGTCTCGCGCGCCACCGTATCGCTGGTGCTGCGCGACAGCCCGCTGGTCAACAAGGACACCCGCGCCCGCGTCGAAGAAGAGCTGCGGCGCCAAGGCTACGTCTACAACCGCGCTGCTGCCAACCTGCGCCGGCGCACCTCCTCGTCGATCGCGCTGGTGATCAACGAGCTGGCCAACCCGTTCTTCGCGGAGTTCGCCGCGGGCGTGGACGATGTGGTGGGCGAGGCGGGCATGGTCACCCTGCTGGGTTCGTCCAGCGAGTCGCCCAAGCGCGAACAGGCCGTGCTCGGCTCGCTGATCGAGCATGGCCCCGGCGGCATCATCCTCTCGCCCGCCGAGGGCAGCGATGCCCGCCAGGTGCTGGCCGCGGTCGGCGCGCGCACGCCGCTGCTGGTGTTCAACCGCGAACTCAGCGGCGAGCAGCCCGAATACGCGCACTGGGATTCGCTGGCGCTGGACAACCAGCAGGGCGCGCGCGAAGCGACCGCCCACCTGATCGCGCAGGGCCACCGGCGCATCGCCTTCTTCGGCGGCCACGGCGATTCCTCCTCCTGCCGGCAGCGCCGGGCGGGCTACCGTGAGGCGATGAAGGCCGTCGGGTTCCCGATGGCGCCGCACTGGGAGGTCGAGTGCCTGCCCACCCGCCTGGATGCGGCCCGCTGCGCCGAAGCTTTGTTCAAGGCCGATCCCGCGCCCACCGCGGCGGTCTGCTACAACGACGCGGTGGCACTGGGCCTGATGCACGGCCTCGCCGAGCGCGGGCTGGCGCCGGGGCAGGATTTCGCGTTGACCGGCTTCGACGACATCGCCGAGGCCGCGCTTGCCACGCCCTCGCTCACCACGCTCGCCGCCGCGCCGCGCGCGCGCGGGCGCCAGGCCGCGCAGATGCTGCTGGAGCGCCTGCGCGATCCGGAAGCCGAAGCACGGCGCATCGTCGCGCCGGTCAAGCTAGTGATCCGTGCCAGCAGTTGCCCGCCCCTCGCCTGACAGGACCGAAGGAGTCCCCCATGGCCATCACGCAAGCTCCCAACCGGTCGCCCGCCGCCCCTGCCGACGGGCCGCGCGAGCGCTATACCACCTATCCGGCAGCACTCGCGGTGGTCACCACGATCTTCTTCATGTGGGGCTTCCTCACCTGCCTCAACGACATCCTCATTCCGCACCTGAAGGCGCTGTTCGAGCTGAACTACAAGCAGGCGATGCTGGTGCAATTCACCTTCTTCGGCGCGTACTTCCTCATGTCGCTGCCCGCCGGCCGGCTGGTGGCGCACCTGGGCTACAAGCTCGGCATCGTCGCGGGACTGGCGATCGCCGGGCTCGGCGCCGCCGGCTTCTGGCCGGCGGCGGGGCTGCACTCCTACCCCGCCTTTCTCGGCGCATTGTTCGTGCTGGCCACCGGCATCACCGTGCTGCAGGTGGCCGCGAACCCGTACGTGGCGCTGCTCGGACCGGCGCGAACCAGCTCCAGCCGCCTCACGCTGGCGCAGGCGCTCAATTCGTTCGGCACGTTCCTGGCACCCCACTTCGGCGGCCTGCTCATCCTCGCCGTCGCCGTGAAAAGCTCGCTCGAAGTCGCCCAGCTCTCGCCCGCCGAGCAACTGCTCTACCGGGCGCAGGAAGCGCAGGCCGTGCAGGGGCCCTACCTTGGGCTGGCCATCGCGCTGTTCGTGCTGGCCGTGCTGGTGTACCTGTTCCGCCTGCCGGCGCTGGAGGAAGCCACCGAGCAGGCCGACCGCGGGCACCACACGCTGCTCGACGCGCTGCGCATCCCGCACGTGCTGTTCGGCGTGATCGCGATCTTCTGCTACGTCGGCGCGGAAGTGGCGATCGGCAGCTTCATGGTCAACTACCTGTCGCTGCCGCGCATCGGCAACATGCCCGAGACCACGGCCGCGACCTACGTGTCCTACTACTGGCTGGGCGCGATGATCGGCCGCTTCGCCGGCTCCTGGCTGATGACCCGCTACTCGCCGCGCGCGCTGCTGGCACTGTTCGCCGCGGTCAATATCGTGCTGCTGGCAGTCACCATGAGCACCGCCGGCATGACCGCCACCTGGAGCATCGTGGCGATCGGCCTGTTCAACTCAATCATGTTCCCGACCATCTTCACGCTGGGCATCGAGCGGCTCGGGCCGCTGACCGAAAAGGCTTCCAGCCTGCTGATCATGGCGATCGTGGGCGGTGCGGTGATTCCCTTCGCTCAGGGTGCGCTGGCTGATGCCATCGGCGTGCAGGCGGCCTTCGTCCTTCCGGCGGTGTGCTACGCCTACATCGTGTTCTACGGCCTGCGCGGTTCGCGCATCGTTGGCGCAGCGCTGGAGGATCGATGAGCCGTCCGATCCTCTGCTTCGGCGAGGCGCTGATCGACTTCCACGCCGAGGGCAGCGGCGCGACCGGCTTCCCGCGCGCGTTCGTGCCCTTCGCCGGCGGCGCGCCGGCCAACGTGGCGGTGGCGGTGGCGCGCCTGGGCGGCGCGGCGCGCTTCGCCGGGATGCTCGCGCGCGACCCGTTCGGCGACTTCCTGCTCGACAGCCTCCAGCGCGCCGGCGTGGGCGTGGCCGACGTGGCGCGCACCGACGAAGCCAACACCGCGCTGGCATTCGTCAGCCTGGACGCCCGCGGCGAGCGCAGCTTCAACTTCTATCGCCCGCCCTCGGCGGACCTGCTGTTCCGCCCGCAGCACTTCCGTGCGCAGGCGTTCGATGACGCCGCGGTGTTCCACGTCTGTTCCAACAGCATGACCGACCCCGATCTCGCCGAAGCCACCCGCGAGGGCATGCGCCGCGCGCACGCCGCCGGCGCGCTGGTCAGCTTCGACCTCAACCTGCGCCCGGCGCTGTGGCCGCGGGAGTCGAACCCGCGTCCCTCGGTATGGCCGGCGCTGCACCTGGCAGACGTGGTCAAGCTGTGTGCCGAGGAATTCGCCTGGCTGGCCGAGGACGGCGCACTGCTCAATCGTCTGTGGCGCGGTCGCACGCGCCTGCTGGTGGTCACCGACGGTCCGCGGCCGCTGCGCTGGTTCCGCCGCGACGCAAGCGGCGAGCTGCCCTGTCCGCAGGTGACGGCGGTCGACACCACGGCCGCGGGCGACGCCTTCGTCGGCGGCCTGCTGTACCGGCTCGCCGCGCTCGGCCATGCCGACGCCTTCGAGGCGCTGCTGCGCGACGACGCGGCGCTTGAAGGGATGCTCTCCTTCGCCGCCGCCTGCGGCGCACTCACCGTCACCCGCCAAGGCTCGTTCACCGCGATGCCGAGTGCGGCGGAAGTCGACGCCTTCCTGGAATCGAACCGATGAACACCCTCCCCGACTTCCGCAGCGAGAGTTTCCTGCGCGAGCACATCGCCCGGACCATGGCGTTCTACCACCCGCGCGCGATCGACCCGGCGGGCGGCTTCTTCCACTACTTCAGGGACGACGGCACGATCTACGACCGCAGCCATCGGCACCTGGTCAGCAGCACGCGCTTCGTCTTCAACTACGCCTTCGCGGCGATGGAGTTCGAAGACCCCGCCTACCTGGAAGCCGCGCGCCACGGCCTGCGCTACCTGCGCGACGTGCACCGCGACCCGGCCACCGGCGGCTACGCCTGGACCCTGCGCGACGGCCAGCCGGACGACCGCACCAACCACGCCTACGGCGTCGCCTTCGTGCTGCTGGCCTGCGCCAGCGCGCTGCGCGCCGGTCTGGTCGAGGCCGAGCTGTGGATGGACGAGACCTGGGCGCTGCTGGAGAGGCACTACTGGGACGCCGCGGCCGGCCTCTACCGCGACGAGGCGGACGCGAACTGGCACTTCTCCTCCTACCGCGGCCAGAACGCCAACATGCACATGTGCGAGGCGATGCTGGCCGCCTACCAGGCCACGGACGACGTGCGCTACCTCGACCGCGCGCTGCTGCTGGCCGACCACATGACGCGGCGCCAGGCGGCCAAGGCCGGCGGCCTGGTGTGGGAACACTACGACGCCGACTGGAACGTCGACTGGGACTACAACCGCGACAACCCGCGCCACCTGTTCCGCCCCTGGGGCTTCCAGCCCGGCCACCAGACCGAGTGGGCCAAGTTGCTGGTGATCCTGGAGTCGCACCTGGCCGGGCGCGGCCGCGAGGAACGCTGGCTGCTGCCGACCGCCCGGCATCTGTTCGACACCGCGCTGATGCGCGCCTGGGACCCGAAGCACGGCGGCATCCATTACGGTTTCGCGCCCGACGGCAGCATCTGCGACCCGGACAAGTACTTCTGGGTGCAGGCCGAGTCGCTGGCTGCCGCGGCGCTGCTGCACGCACGCACCGGCGAGGCGGTGTATGACCAGTGGTACGAGCGGTTGTGGGCGTACGCGTGGGAGCATTTCGTGGATCACGAGCACGGCGCGTGGTATCGCATCCTCACCCACGACAACCGCAAGTACGACGACGAGAAGAGCCCGGCCGGCAAGGTCGACTACCACACCATGGGCGCCTGCCACGAAGTGCTCGCGCTGATCCGCGCCGGCGGCCAACCATGAACAGGGGACTTTCGATGAAGGCACTCGCAGTCTGCATGGCCGGCGCGCTGGCGCTGGCTGCCACGCTCGCCGCCGCGGCCGACGCGCCGCGCTACGACCCGCTTCAGACCTTTGCCCCGTTCACCTACCCCGACCCGGTCAACGCCTACCGCTCCGGCGACGGCAAGCCGGGCCCGCTGTTCTGGCAGAACCGCGCCGACTACACGATCGAGGCCACGCTGGACCCTGCCAGCCGCCTGCTCAGCGGCCACGAGACGATCACTTACACCAACCACAGCCCCAGCGCGCTGGACGTGCTCTGGCTGCAGCTGGACCAGAACCGCTACAAGACCGATGCGCGCGGCGCGTTCACCAGCGAGTTCCCGACCGAGTTCACGCACGGCTACCAGATCGCCTCGGTGCAGGTGGAAGACGGCAGCGGCCACCTGACGCCGGTGAAGTGGGTCGTCTCCGACACCCGCATGCAACTGCGCCTGCCCGAAGCGGTGAAGGCCAAGGGCGGCAGCGTGCGCGTGCACATCGCCTGGAGCTTCACCGTGCCGGGCGAGTTCGGCGGCCGCATGGACGTCAACGCGAGCAGGAACGGCGACATCTTCGAGATCGCCCAGTGGTATCCGCGCCTGTGCGTCTACGACGACCTGCGCGGCTGGGACACCTCGCCCTACCTCAACAGCGAGTTCTATCTGGAGTACGGCGACTTCGACTACAAGGTCACCGTCCCCTCGGACATGATCGTCGCCGGGTCCGGCGAGCTGGTGAACCCGCAGGAGGTGCTCACGCCGACGCAGATCAAGCGGCTGGACGAAGCCCGCCACAGCGACAAGACGGTGATGATCCGCACGCCGGCCGAAGTCACCCAGCCGTCCAGCCGTCCCAGGCAGGGCGGCACGCTGACCTGGCACTTCCGCATGCAGAACACCCGCGACGTCGCCTTCGGCGCATCCAGGGCGTACGTATGGGACGCCGCCCGCATCAATCTGCCGCACGGCAAGACCGCGCTGGCGATGTCGGTCTATCCGGTCGAGAGCGAGTGGAGCCGGGCCACCGAGTTCCTCAAGGCCTCGGTCGAGTACTTCTCCAGGCAGTGGTTCCCTTATCCCTGGCCGGTGGCGATCAACGAGGCCGGCACTGCCGGCGGCATGGAGTATCCCGGCATCACGTTCGACCACAAGCGCGCCAAGGGCGGCGGCCTGCACGGTCTGATCGCGCACGAGATCGGACACACCTGGTTCCCGATGATCGTGGGCTCCAACGAGCGCCGCCACGCCTGGATGGACGAGGGCTTCAACACCTTCGTTGACATCTACGAGGACGAGGCCTTCAACCACGGCGAGTTCGCACCCAAGCGCGATGGCGAGTACGCGCCGGGCAAGGGCAATCCGGCGGACGAGATCGCCCAGGTGATCGCCGATCCGGACGCGCCAGTCCTGCTCAACGGCGCGGATGAAACGAGCGAGAAGTACCGCCACCCGATCAGCTACTTCAAGAGCGCCTTCGGCCTGGTGCTGCTGCGCGAGCAGATCCTCGGACCGGAGCGCTTCGACGACGCGTTCCGCAAGTACATCGCGACCTGGGCCTTCCACCATCCCTCGCCGTCGGACTTCTTCCGCTTCATGGAGAGCGAAGCGGGAGAGGACCTCGGCTGGTTCTGGCGTGGCTGGTACCAGCACAACTGGACCTTCGACATGACGGTGCGCAAGGTGCAGCCGATCGACGGCGACTGGACGCACGGCGCGGCGGTGACGGTGGCAAACCTGGACCGGCTGGTGCTGCCGAACACGCTGCGGGTGACCTACGACGACGGCAGCACCAAGGACGTGCGCGTGCCGGTGGAGACCTGGCAGCAGCACCGCGAGTACGTGGTGCGGGTCGCTGGATCGCGCAAGGTGGTGTCGGCCATGCTCGACCCGGCGCACGCGCTGCCGGAGGCGGATCGCGCCAACGACGTGTTGAAGGTGAAATAGCCGGCGGGTTGCCCCCATCCGCCTGTCGACACCTTCCCCCGTGGAACGGGGGAAGGCTCACTGGCCACACCTCGCAAGCTTGCCGAAAGCCCGACCCCGAGCCTTCCCCGACCACGAGGGGAGGCTCGCTGGCCATACCTCGCAAGCTTGCCGAAAGCGCCACCCCGGTCCTTCCCCCGTTCACGGGAAAGGCTCGCTGGCCACACCTCGCATGCCTGCCGAAAGCGCCAACCCGATCCTTCCCCCGTTCACGGGGGAAGGTGCCCGCAGGGCGGATGGGGGAAGCCCCGCCTCAGCCCTTCGGCAACCGCTGCTGCAGCTTGGCCAGGCCTTCCCAGGGATCGGTCTTCAGACTCCGCGCCCGCTCCATCGCGGCCTGCATGCCGAAAGCAGCGCCGCCTCCGACCTTCCCCAGTTCGTCCCACCGCAATGGCATCGCCACCGGCGCGCCCACGCGCGCCCGCAGCGACCAGCTGCAGACGCTGGTCGCCCCGCGCGCGTTGCGCAGCCAGTCGATGAAGATCTTCCCTTCCCGCTGCGCCTTGCTGGCCGTGGCGATGTAGCGGTCGGGCGCGCGCTCGACCATCGTGTCCGCCACCCGCTCGCAGAAATCCTTTACCGCCTGCCAGCCGGGCCCGCGCCGGAACGGCACCACCACATGCAGGCCCTTGCCGCCGCTGGTGCGCACGAAGCTCGTCAGCTGCATCTCATCGAGCAGCTCGCGAATGCCGCGCGCACCATCCACCACGGCCTTCCACGCCACGCCTGGCGCGGGATCGAGGTCCAGCACGATGCGGTCCGGCGAATCGGGCTTGTCGACGCGCGAGCCCCACGGATGGAACTCGATCGTGTTCATCTGTACCAGCTGCAACAGGCCCTTGCGATCGCGGATGTAGACGTAGTCGTCCTCGCCACCCTCCTTTTCCTCCAGCGGAATGGGCCGCACGCTGGAGCCGAGCTTGGCCGCGTGGTGCTTCTGGAAGAAGCAGGCGCTGTCGGTGCCTCCGGGACAGCGCACCATCGACAGCGGCCTGTTGACGATCTCGGGGAGAATCCAGTCGGCGACGGCCGCGTAGTAGGCAGCCACCTCGCCCTTGGTGATGCCGTCGTCCGGATAGACCACGCGCGAAGGGTGGGTGATGCGCACGCCGGCGACGTCGACCGGCTTGTCGGCGCGTGGCCGGCGACTGGCAGCCTCGGTGGTTTGATCGTGCATGGTCACGCATGCCTCATGTGCAGGAGCGCACAGGTGCGCGACCGGGATGCATGGCGGTCGCGCACAGGTGCGCTCCTACAGGGGATCATCCGGCCTTGCGCCCCTTGCGCGTGGCGGTCGCCTTCTTGGCCGGGCTCTTGCGCGAGGCCTTCTTGGTCTCGGGCTCGGCCTTCTTGGCGGCCGCCTTCTTCGCCGCAGGCTTCTTCTCGGCCTTGTCCGACTTCTCCGGCTCGTCCTTGCCTTTGGCCGGCGTGCGCTGCTTGCCCTCGATGCTCTTCTTGAGCAACGCCATGAAGTCGACCACGTTGGTGGTGGCGTTGGCGTGCGTGGGCTCCTCTTCCTCGAGCGTGGTGGTGACGCCCTTGCTCTTGAGCCGCTGCTCGATCACCGCGGTGAGCCGCTCGCGGAACTCGTCCTTGTAATGCTCCGGCTCGAACTTGCCGGACATCGACTCGATCAGCTCGCCCGCCATGTCCAGCTCGCGGTCGCTGATGCGGTATTCGGAAGCCGCCTTGTCCGGCAACGCGTACTCGTCGGCGTCGACCAGCTCCTGCGGGAAGCGCAGCAGGATCAGCATGAGCGCCTCCTCCTGCGGCATCACCGCGCACAGGTACTCGCGGGTACGGATCACCACCCGCGCGATGCCGATCTTGTTCGTGCGCTTGAGCGTCTCGCGCAGCAGCACGTAGCCCTTCTCGGCCTTCTTCCCGGGCACCAGGAAGTAGGGCTTCTCGAAGTACGCGGGGGTGAGCTGGCCGGCGTCGATGAAGGTATCGATCTCCACCGTCTCGTGCGCTTCGGCCGCCGCGCTGCGGATGTCCGATTCCTCCAGCACCACGTAGTTGCCCTTGGAATACTCGTACGCCTTGACGATGTCCTTCCAGGGCACCTCTTCGCCCGATTCGGCATTGACGCGCTCGTAACGCACCGGCTGGTTGTTGCGCTGGTCGAGCATGCGGAAGTGCAGGTCGACCTTGCGCTCGGCGGTCATCAGGCGGATCGGGACGTTCAGCAGCCCGAACGACAGCGTGCCGGTCCAGATGGGGCGAGCCATGGCCTACCTCCAAAAATGGCGGGTCTGGAGGTTTGACACGCGGGGCGTGCATGAAACGCCAAGGATTCGCGCTGGCACCCACGCCAACGATCGTCCAGACTTGGCTTGATGAGCGCCCTGCCCGCCACTGCCCGCCTGCTTGCCTGCGCCGCCCTGCTGTGTCCGCTCGCCGCGGGCGCGGCCGGGCATCGCTACCGCTACGACACGGTGCACAGCCAGATCCTCTTCAGCGTGAGCCACGATGGCTATTCGCGTCCGTTCGGCCGCCTGCACATCGCGCGCGGCTGGCTGCGCTTCGATCCGGACGACTGGAGCCACGCCGCCACGACGCTGGACATCGACCTGGCCAGCCTCGACATGGGCGACGCGGACTGGAACGCCGCGGTCCTCAAGCCTGCTTTCCTCGACGCGGACAAGGCGCGCTACGCCCACTTCGCCAGCACCTCGGTCGAACGCAGGGACGACCATCACGGCGTGCTGCATGGCAACCTGACCTTGCGGGGCCTCACCCGTCCCGTCGACATTCCGTTTACGTTCAACCGCCAGGCGCGCACCATCTTCGGCCTGCACACCGTCGCCGGTTTTTCCGCCACCGCCATGCTCGACCGCACCGATTTCGGCATGACCGCCAACCAGGGCTCGATCGGCCAGCACGTGTCCGTGTGGCTGGAAATCGAGGCCATCCGCGAGGAACGCCACCAGGAGGACGCCGATGTTGCGAAATGACGAGTGGCGCTGGGGCGCCGTCGCCAAGTTCTTCCACTGGACGATCGCGTTGCTCATCCTGGGCAACGGCGTGTTCGGCCTGCTGATGGACCTGGCCAGCTCGCCGATGCAGAAGGTCAACTGGATGGCGCTGCACAAGTCGATCGGCCTCACCGTGCTTGCGCTGTTCGTGTTGCGCGTTCTGTGGCGTGCGTTCAACCGCCCGCCGCGCGAGTTGCCGGCGCCACGCTGGCAACTATGGGCCGCGCGCGTGGTTCACGCCGTGCTGTACGTCCTGGTCGCCGCGCTGCCGCTGTCGGGCTGGTGGTTCAACTCCGTCCGCGGTTACCCGCTGCAGTTCTTCAAGCTGTTCAACCTGCCCGCGATCGCCGCGAAGAACCCCGACCTGCGCCGCTTCTCGCACGAGGTGCATGAATACCTTTTCTGGATCCTGTTGCTTGTGCTCGTGGCCCACGTCGGCGCGGCGCTCAAGCACCATGTGTTCGACAACGACGACGTGCTTCGCCGGATGTGGCCGTTCGCCCGCCTGCGTCGCCAGTCCAAGGGAGATACTGCATGACCCGACCGGCCCTGCGGCACCTGGCTCCGCTGCTGTTCTGCCTCGCCTTGCCGATGGCGGTCTCGGCCACCGATTACCGCGTGCTGCAGGACCAGAGCACGCTCGGCTTCACCGCGACCTTCCAGGGCGCGCCGTTCCAGGGCAGCTTCGCGCAGTGGCACGCGGCGATCCGCTTCGACCCGGCACACCTGGCGCAATCGAAATTCGACGTGGCCGTGGACACCACCAGCGCCAGCACCGGCGATGCCGACCGCGACGGCGCGCTGCCAGGGGCGGACTTCTTCAACGCGACCAAGTACCCGCAGGCCCGCTACGTGGCGACCGAGTTCGTCCAGGCCGGTACGCACGTCATCGCGCGGGGCCGGTTGACCCTGCGCGGCGAGGCCCACCCGCTCGACCTCACCGTGACCTTCACCCCGCAACCGGGCGGCACCGCGCTGATGGACGTCAGCGGCACGCTCAAGCGGCTGGACTACGGCGTGGGCGGGGGCGAGTACGCCGACACCTCGGTGATCGGCAACGACGTGACCGTCAACGCGCACTTGGTGCTCGCGCCGAAGTAGCGCTCCGCGGAACCCCCATCCGCCTGTCGGCACCTTCCCCGTGGAACGGGGAAGGCTCACTCGGGGAGCGCCCGCTTCGATCGTTCTCCATTCCACGGAGGCAGGCTCATCCGGGGAGCGCCCGCTACGGTCCTTCCCCCGTTCCACGGGGGAAGGTGCCCGAAGGGCGGATGGGGGAAGCCTTGCCTCAGCCCCTCACGAACCTCCGCACCGCCTCCGCATCGAACGGCCAATCGAGCTCCCGCCCGTCCCTGGCATCGCGCAATACCGGCACCCGCGTGCCGTAGCGTTCCTCGAGCGCCTCATCGTCATCCACCCAAACGCTGTCGAACTCCGGCGCCCGCGCCGCGGCAAGCACGGCGAGCGCCTGGTCGCACAGGTGGCAGTAGTCGCGCTGGTAGAGAACAAGGTCGGCCATGCGGCGGCGAATGGACTGCCAAGCGTGAAGGGGGCGCGTAGAATAACGGGTTCACCCCATCCCACGCAGCGCACCCATGGCCGTCAGCGTTTTCGACATCTTCAAGATCGGCATCGGGCCGTCGTCCTCGCACACGGTCGGGCCGATGCGCGCGGCTGCCCGCTTCGGCGAGCGCTGGCTGGAGGAGAAGGGCGTGCTCGATCGCGTCGCGCGCGTACGTGCCGAGCTCTACGGCTCGCTGGCGATGACCGGCCGCGGCCATGGCACCGACAAGGCAGTGCTGCTGGGCTTCGAAGGCCACCACCCGGACACGATCGATCCGGACCTCATCCCCGACATCCTCGCCCGCATCCGCGCCACCCGCAGGCTGTGCGTGCTGGGCAAGCACGAGATCGCCTTCGACGAGAAGGCCGACCTGGTCTTCAACAAGCGCCAGAAGCTGCCGCTGCATACGAACGGCATGCGTTTCACCGCCTACGACGCGGACGGGAACGAGCTGGCCACGCGTGATTACTATTCGGTCGGCGGCGGCTTCGTGGTGAACCACGACGAGGCGGCCGAAGACCGCATCGTCGCCGACACCACCGAACTGCCCTACCCGTTCTCCACCGGCGACCGCCTGCTGGCGCTGTGCGAGCAGCACGGCATGACCATCGCCCAGCTGATGATGGCCAACGAAAGCGTGTGGCGCCCGGAGACGGAAACCCGCGCCGGCCTGCTGACCATCTGGAAGGCCATGGCCGATTGCGTCTCGCGCGGCCTGCGCTCGCCCGGCACCCTGCCCGGCGGCCTGCACGTCGCGCGCCGCGCCCCGGCGATGGCCGATGAGCTGCGCAACCAGCCCGAGGCCGCGCTGAAGGACCCGCTCACCATCCTGGACTGGGTCAACCTCTACGCGCTGGCCGTCAACGAGGAAAACGCCGCCGGTGGCCGCGTCGTGACCGCGCCGACCAACGGCGCCGCCGGCATCGTGCCCGCGGTCGGCCACTACTACCTGCGCTTCTGCCCGAAGGCGGACGAGAACGGCATCGTCGACTACCTGCTGACCGCCGCCGCCATCGGCATCCTCTACAAGGAAAACGCCTCCATCTCCGGCGCCGAAGTCGGCTGCCAGGGCGAGGTCGGCGTCGCCTGCTCGATGGCCGCCGGCGGCCTCACCGCCGCGCTGGGCGGCAGCATCTGGCAGGTCGAGAACGCCGCCGAGATCGGCATGGAACACAATCTCGGACTCACCTGCGACCCCATCGGCGGCCTGGTGCAGATTCCCTGCATCGAGCGCAACGCCATGGGCTCGGTCAAGGCCATCAACGCCAGCCGCATGGCGCTCAAGAGCGACGGCAAACACCGCGTCAGTCTGGACAAGGTCATCAAGACCATGCGCGACACCGGGCGGGACATGAAGGACAAGTACAAGGAAACCAGCCGCGGCGGGCTGGCGGTGAACGTCATCGAGTGCTGAGCCTGCGGGCGTCCGCTCGCCCCGTGGCAGCCCGACAGAGCCTATTTGATCGTCCTTCCTTCGTCTTCGAGAAACGCAGCGCTCAGCGTGGCGTGTTGCCGGGCAAGCGGCAACAGCGTCGGATAGAACTGCACGAAGGTCGTATCCACCGCCCCGTGGGCGGCGTGGCAGGCATAGCACGGCGCGCTTTGCGGGATCCGTTTGGCCGAAGTCTTCCCGTCGAAGCCGAAAAAGGCCCAGCCGCTGAAGCGCGCGGTGTCCTTCACGTGGACCTCGACATCCTGCGCGCCTCCGCGCTGGTAGTAGCCGTGCCGGTTTATCGAGCCGCGGCTGGTCGAATCGCGCATTTCAAGCACGATCTGCGTCTTGTCGGGCCAGGTGCCGGTGCGGACGAACTCGCGGTAGCTCTCCGGATCCACGAACGTGTTGTCGAAAGTCGGCTCGCCAGCCGGGGCCTTCTCGCTGTAGCTCATGCCCAGGCCGGCACTGAGGAAGACCCACTCGCGGTAATCCGAAGGCAGCACCAGCTCGCCATCGGCAGTGTAGACCGGGACGCGGGTACGGCTGGCGGCAGTCTCGCTGGCGGAAACCGGCACGGCCAGTGCAAGAGCGACGGCGAGCGGCAAGTAGCGGGTGATGGCGAGCACGAGGGGAGTCCGGGGAACAGTGGGAAACAGTGTGGCGCCGGGAAGCACGGCGGGAAGGACAGGATGCCGACGGTTCCGGCCAGAATTCAGCGGGAGAAGCACTCGCGGTAGGCGTGGGGCGAGGTGCCGTAGCGCGCCCGGAAGGCGCGACGGAACGCATCCGCGCTGCCGAATCCGACACCCGCGGCGATGCGTTCGACCGATGCGCGGCTGACCGTCAGCCGAAGGCAAGCCTGTTCCAGCCGCAACTTCTCCACGAAACGCGCCGGCGTCGTGTCGAAGGTGTCGGCAAACACCCGGCGGAAGTGGCGCGTACTCATGGCGACCTGTTCGGCCATGCGCTCGACGCTGAGGTGGCTGTCGAGGTGCGCCAGCAGCCAGTCCACCAACGCGCCCATCCGACGATCGCCCTGCGCTTGCGCAGCCAGCGGTGCCGAGAACTGCGCCTGGTTACCCGGTCGTCTCACGTACATCACCAAATGGCGGGCCACGCTGAGGGCGGCCGGGGCGCCCAGGTCCTCCTCGACGAGTGCGAGCGCCAGGTCCATGCCGGCGGTCAACCCTCCCGACGTTGCGAAAGATCCGTCGCGAATGAACAGGCGGTCCGGGTCCACGCGCAGAGCCGGATGCCGGCGCGTCAAATCGTCCGCGAACTGCCAGTGCGTGGTAACCGCCCGACCGTCAAGCAAACCGGTCGCCGCGAGGATGTAGGCGCCGGTGCAGACCGAAACGACGCGACGCGTCAGCAGCGCCCGCTCGCGCACCCAGCCCAGCAGCCTCGCGTCGCGATCAAGGCCTTGGCGGGCGCCGGCGCCACCGGGGATCAACAAGGTGTCCAGCGGCGGTGCGCCTTCGAGCGCATGATCGGGCACGATGGCCAGGCCGTTCTCCGCGCGCACCGCGTGGGTGCCCAGGCCTATGACGCAAAGCTCATAGCTCGGCGAGCCCGACCCGAACGCGTTGGCTGCGCCAAATACGTCCAGCGGACCGGCCAGGTCGAGCGCCTGCATATCGTCATAGGCGAGCAGGCCGATGGTTTTGATCGAGTTGGGTCTGGTCATCTCGCCATCGTAATCGGCCCCGCGGGGGGCAAGCCTACGGGGTTACTGCACCGCCGCATGCATGGTTGTCCGAGCGATGCTACCGTGCCGTATAGATCGATCTAAATCATAGGCCATCATGGGCTGCCCGCCACCCAATCCAAGCGTGCCCGGCTGCATCCCCGGCCTGCGGGGTTCCTGCGCGAGTGAGCGGGCGTCCTGATGCGCAATCCCACCCCCGCGCTGCTCGAAGTCGCCGCCAATTCGGTCGCCTCCGCGCTCGCCGCGCAGGAAGGTGGCGCCGGGCGGGTGGAGTTGTGCGCGGCGCTGGAGCTGGGGGGCGTGACGCCTTCCTACGCCGAGATTGCCACCGCGCGGGATCGGCTGACGATTCCGCTGTACGTGTTGATCCGGCCGCGCGCGGGCGATTTCCTATACAACGACTTCGAGTGCGAAGTGATGCTGCGTGACGTCGAGGCCTGTGTGGCGCTGGGGTGCGACGGCGTGGTGCTTGGCGTGCTGGACGCCGAGGGTCGGGTCGACCAGGCGCGATGCCGGGCGCTGGTCGGTGCGGCCGGGCGGCTGGGCGTCACGTTCCATCGTGCCTTCGACATGGTCGCGGACCCGGCTCAGGCGTTGGAGGCGGTGATCGGGCTGGGGTGCGAGCGCGTGCTCAGTTCCGGCGCGCGGGCGAGTGCGATGGAGGGCGCGGTCGCCTTGGGCGCATTGGTGCAACAGGCGGCCGGGCGGCTGGTGGTCATGCCCGGTGCGGGTATCCATGCCGGCAACATCGCTGCGCTGGCCCAGGCGACGGGCGCGCGAGAGTTCCATGCTTCGGCGAAGCGTGCGTTGCCGTCGGGCATGCGCCATCGGCAGACAGGGCTGGATGGCATGACGACGGGTGAATGGCGAAGCGACGCGGCGGAAGTCCACGCGATGGTATCGGTGCTCCAAGACCTGGCCGCCCGCGACATCGCGGCCTCGGCCCAGCGCGGAGTGTCATGACGATCCAGCCCGCGCCCGCCAGAACGCGCCTGATGCCGGGCCTGGCCGGCTTCGTCGGTGCGCTGCTGTTGACGGGTCCGGGGTGGGCGGCACCGGCGACGCAGCGTCTGGACCAGGGCTGGCAGGTCCGCCTCGCAGCGGGCGATGCGCACGAGGCGGAGCACCCGCAAGCGGCCCGCTGGCTCGCCGCCACCGTGCCGGGCACGGTGCAGACCGACCTGATGGCGGCCGGGCTGGTGGCCGATCCCTTCGTGGGACAGAACGAGGCGGCGATCCAGTGGGTGGGCTTGTCCGACTGGACCTACCGCACCCGTTTCGATGTGGATGAGGCCACGCTGGCGCGCCGCCACGTCCAACTGGTGTTCGACGGGCTGGACACCTTTGCCGAGGTCTACCTCAACGGGCACAAGCTGCTCGACGCGGACAACATGTTCCGGCGTTGGGCCGCACCCGCGAAGCCCTGGCTGCACGCTGGCGGCAACACGCTGGAAGTGCGGCTGTTCTCGCCCATCAAGCGCCTGCAGCCCTGGCTCAAGCGGCAGCCGTACGCGTTGCCGGGCGAGTTCGACTCGGCCTTCGGCGACGAGCCCAAGGGCCTGCAGACGGCCAACTACGTGCGCAAGGCCGCCTACCAGTACGGCTGGGACTGGGGTCCGCGCATCGTGACCGAAGGCATCTGGCAGCCGGTGCATCTGGACAGCTGGGACGGGCCGCGCGTGGCCGAGTTCCATGTCGCGCAGAAGCGCCTGGATGCGCAGGCGGCGCAGTTGGCCGTGCAACTGGACATCGACGCGGACAGCGACGCCTCGTTGCCCGCGGAAATACGCGTGTACGGGCCGGATGGCCAGCCGGTGGCCCGGCGGCTTGCGGATGTGGAAGTGCTTGCGGGCCGCCACCGCGTGGGCGTGCCACTGACGATCGACCATCCGAAGCGGTGGTACCCGGCAGGGTACGGCGCGCAGGACCTGTACACGGTCCGCGTGCGGCTGGGTGACAGCGACAGGCCGCTTTACGAAGGTTCGCACCAGATCGGGTTGCGCACGGTCGAGCTTCGGCGCGAGAAGGACCGCTGGGGCCGCAGCTTCGCGTTCGTCGTCAACGGCATCCCGATCTTCGCCAAGGGTGCCAACCTGATTCCGTTCGACAGCTTCCCCACCCGCGTGGATGAGGCGCGCATGCGCCAGACGCTCGCATCGGCACGCGCGGCGAACATGAACATGCTGCGCGTCTGGGGCGGCGGCTACTACCTGCCCGACGCCTTCTATGCGATGGCCGACCGCATGGGGCTGATGATCTGGCAGGACTTCATGTTCGGCGGCGCGATCCCGCCGCGGGACGCCGCCTTCGTGGCGAACGTCCGCCAGGAGGCAGTCGAGCAGGTCGAGCGCCTGTCCGACCATCCGTCGATCGTGCTCTGGTGCGGCAACAACGAGGTGCAGAGCAGCTGGTTGTCGTGGGGCGACCGCAAGGCGCTCCAGCGCTCGCTGGCGCCGGAGGAAAACGAACGCATCAGGCAAGGCATGGGCGACCTGTTCGGCAAGGTGCTGCGCGAGGTGGTCGCGAAGAACGATCCCGACGTGCCCTACTGGCCGAGTTCGCCCAGCCAGGGCGGCGATGGCTTCGCCAACAGCCTGGACGACGGTGACTACCACTACTGGGACGTCTGGTCGGGCGAGGCCAGACCCGCCACCGCCTACCTGGACATCACACCGCGTTTCCAGTCCGAGTACGGCCTGCAGTCGTTCCCTGACCTGCGCACGATCCGTGCGTTCGCCGGTGCAGCACCGTTGCAGGCGGATGCGCCGGTGCTGCGCGCGCACCAGAAGTTCGACGGCGGCAACGGCGACCGGCGCCTGCTCGACTACGTGCGGCGGGAGTACGGCGAGCCGAAGGACTTTCCCGCGCTGGTGTACCTGAGCCAGGTGATGCAGGCCGACGGCATCGCGCTCGCGGCCGAGCACCTGCGCGCCTCGCGGCCAAGGTCGATGGGTTCGCTTTACTGGCAGCTCAACGACCTGTGGCCGGGCGTGACCTGGTCGAGCATCGATGCGTACGGCCGATGGAAGGCACTGCAGTTCCGTGCCCGACGGTTCTACGCGCCGCTGCTGGTGGCGGCGTTGCGTCATCAGGGAACGACCACCGTGTCGCTGGTCTCCGACCGCACGACACCGCTTGCCGCGCACTGGCGGCTGCGCCTGATGGACTTCGCCGGCCACGTGCGGCGCGAGGAAAACCACGACGTGACATTGGCTCCGCTGGCAAGCACGCAGATCGCCCGTTACACCGATGCGCAACTGCTCGATGGCGCCGATCCACGCGCCACGTTCGCCGCCTTCGAACTGATCGCAGACGGCAAGCCCGTCTCGCGCAACCTGGTGTTCTTCGCGCTGCCGAAGGACCTGCGCCTTCCGCAGCCACACGTCCATGCGCAACTCGCGCCTGCGGCAAGGGGTTACACGCTGACGCTCACCACCGATGCGCTGGCGCGCGACGTGTGGGTGTCTTTCGGCGATCTCGATGCCGGCCTGTCGGACAACGGCTTCGACCTGCTGCCGGGCGAGCCCGTCACGCTGGATGTCGAGAGCAAGGCCTCGGCCGAGGCGCTCCGGCAAGCCCTGCAGGTGCAGGACCTTGCACATGCCATGGAAACTGCGCCATGACCACCCGCCGCGACTTCCTCAAACTGCTGGGCACCACGGCAGCCGCCGGCGCCATCGGCGACGTCGCCATGGCCCGCACGCCCGGCTTTGCCAGCAAGCGCCCGCCGCCGGGCAAGCGCCGCTTCACCAGCGACGTGGTGGAGCGCGAGCTGGCGCGCGTACAGGCCCGCATCGGCGATCCCAAGCTCGCCTGGATGTTCGGCAACTGCTATCCGAATACGCTCGACACGACGGTCGAGCTGGGCACGCTGGAGGGCAAGCCGGACACCTTCGTGATCACCGGCGACATCGAGGCGATGTGGCTGCGCGATTCCTCCGCGCAGGTTGCGCCCTACCTGCCGCTGGCGAAGCAGGACCGCGCGCTGCAGCGGCTGTTCCATGGGCTGATCCGGCGCCAGGCGCGCTGCATTCGCCTGGATCCCTACGCCAACGCGTTCATGCCCGATCCGCACGCCCAGCCGCTGTCGTGGGCGCGCAGCGACGAAACCGACATGAAGCCCGGCGTGGGCGAGCGCAAATGGGAGGTCGACTCGCTGTGCTGGCCGATCCGCCTGGCGCACGGCTACTGGCAGGCAACCGGCGACACCACGCCGTTCGACGATGACTGGCGCGCGGCCATGCACCGGGTCGTGCAAACCTTCCGCGAGCAGCAACGCAGGCACGGCCGCGGCCCGTACCACTTCCAGCGCACCAGCGACCGCCCCACCGAGACGCTGGCGCTGGAGGGCTACGGCAACCCGACACGCCCCAACGGCATGATCCACTCGATGTTCCGGCCGTCCGACGACGCGTGCCTTTACCCCCTGTTCGTGCCGGCCAACCTGTTCGCCGTGGCCTCCCTGCGCCAACTCGCCACGATGAGCCGCGCCATCCATCAGGACGCGGGCTTTGCCGGCGACTGCACGGCGCTGGCCGACGACGTGGCCAAGGCCATCGAACGCGACGGCCGCGTGCCCGATGCCGACGGCGACTACTGGGCCTACGAGATCGACGGCTACGGCAACCGCCTGTTCATGGACGACGCCAACGCGCCGAGCCTGCTCAGCCTGCCCTACCTCGGTTGCTGCGCGACCGCCGATCCGCGCTACCGTCGCACCCGCGCGCGCGCCTGGAGCGAACAGAACCCGTATTTCTTCCGCGGCACGGCGGCCGAGGGCATCGGCGGCCCGCACGAGGGCCTGCGCATGATCTGGCCGATGGCGATCACCATGCGCGCGCTGACCAGCAACGATCCGGCCGAGATCCGCCAGTGCCTGCGCTGGTTGCGCGACACCGATGCGGGCACCGGCTTCATGCACGAGGCGTTCGACCAGGATGACCCCGCGCACTTCACGCGCGCGTGGTTCGCCTGGGCCAACAGCCTGTTCGGCGAGCTGATCGTCAAGCTCGCCGACACGCAACCCGCCTTGCTGCGCAACCCGTGAACCCACTTTCCACCCCGGGGCCGGCATCCGTGTTGCCGCCCACCGACCCACAGGAGAACTCGACATGGTGACCCGCAGACGCTTCCTGCAAGGCATGGGCGCCCTGACCGCACTGGGCGGCGCCGGCACGCTGCCGGGTTTTGCGATGAGCCGGCTGGGCGCCGGCCGTTCATCGATGGGCGCGGGCGAAGGCGTCTCGCGCTTCGTGGATGTGTTCGTCGGCACCGGCGGCCATGGCCACACCTTCCCGGGTGCTGCCCTGCCCTACGGCATGGTGCAGTTGAGCCCGGACACCAACGACGCCGGCTGGGACGCCTGCTCGGGCTACCACCAGCGCGACGGGTCGATCATGGGCTTCTCGCATACGCACCTCTCGGGCACCGGGGCCAGCGACATGCTGGACGTGCTGGTGATGCCGGCGCAGGGGCCGGTGCTGCTGCAGCCGGGCGAGCGGGGGCTACCGGACAAGAACTACCAGTCGCATTTCGACGAAGCGGCGTTCGCGAGCACGCGTCTGCCGCCCGATGCGGTCGGCCAGCCCGGCCATGGCTACCGCTCGCGCTACGACGGCGAGCAGGCGCAGCCCGGCTACTACCGCGTGCACCTGACCGACCACGACATCCTGGCCGAGCTGACCGCGACGCTGCGCGCCGGCCTGCATCGCTACACATTCCACGGCGAGGGCGACGGCCACCTGCTGGTCGACCTGGCGCACGGCTTCCACGACGATCCCGACGTGCCGGCCAAGGTCAGCGACGCGACCCTGAAACTCGTTGGCGACGACCTGCTGGTCGGCAGCCGGCGCGTGCACCAGTGGGCGAACGGGCGCTACATGTATTTCGCCATGAAGCTCTCGCGCCCGGTCGCCCGCGCCGCGCTGTACAGCGACGACACGGCCCTGCCCACTGGCTCGCGCGAGGCGCACGGCAAGCACCTGAAGGCCGCGCTGCATTTCAGCGACGTGGCGCGCGAGCCGCTGCTGGTGAAGGTCGGCATCTCGGCCGTCGACATCGACGGCGCGCGGCGCAACCTGGAATCGGAAGTTCCCGGTTGGGACTTCGAGGGCGTGCAGCAGCAGGCCGCCGACACCTGGGAGCGCGAGCTCTCGCGCATCCGCATCGACAGCCCGTCCGAGCCGGTCAAGCGCACCTTCTACAGTGCGCTCTACCACACCATGCTGGCGCCTACGCTGTTCAGCGATGTGGACGGCCGCTACCGCGGCATGGACCTGAAGGTGCATACGCTGCCCAAGGGCCAGCACAACTACAGCACTTACTCGCTGTGGGACACCTACCGCACGCTGCATCCGCTGCTCACGCTGTTCCAGAGCGAGCGCGTGCCCGACCTGGTCAACGGCCTGGTGCGCATGACCGCGGAAAGTCCGGACGGGCCGCCGGTGTGGCCGCTGCAGGGGGTGGAAACCGGCACCATGATCGGTTACCACTCGATCGTGGTGATCGCCGAGGCGCACGCCAAGGGCTTCACCGGCATCGACTACGCCAAGGCCTGGCCGCTTTTCCGCAAGCGCGCGATGGACGATGACTACCGCGGCCTGCCGGACTACCGCAAGCTGGGCTACATCCCGGCCGACAAGGAGTGGGAGTCGGTCAGCAAGACGCTCGAGTACAGCTACGACGACTGGGCGATGGCGCACCTGGCCGAGGCCGTCGGCGCGCACGACGACGCGAAGCACCTGCGCGAACGCTCGCGCAACTACCGTAACGTGTTCGACAAGAAGCTCACCTTCGTGCGCCCGCGCGGCAGCGACGGCAAGTGGCTGCAACCGTTCGACCCTCGCGCGATGGGCCATGGCGCCAAGTGGCGCGACTTCACCGAGTCCAACGCCTGGGAAGCGACCTTCCTCAACCAGCACGACCTGTACGGCTACATGCCGCTGTTCGGTGGCGAGCAGGCGTTCGAGCGCAAGCTCGACGAATTGTTAGAGACCAGCTCGGCGCTGCCCGGCGACGCGCCGCCGGATATCGCCGGCATGGTCGGCCAGTACGCGCACGGCAACGAGCCCAGCCACCACGTGGCCTACCTCTATGCCTACACCGGCGCGCACCACAAGACGCAGGCGCGCGTGCGCATGCTGCTGGAAAAGATGTACCGGCCCGAACCCGACGGGCTGGCGGGCAACGAAGACTGCGGACAGACCAGCGCGTGGTACGTGATGGGGGCGCTCGGGCTGTACCCGGTCGATCCGGTGAGCACGAACTACGTGTTCGGCAGTCCGCTGCTCGACCAGGCCGAGGTGATGCTCGCTGGTGACAAGAAGCTGGTGGTGCGCACGCAGGGGAACGGGCCAGACAAGCCGTACATCCAGTCGGTGCGCTTCAACGGCAAGCCGTGGACCAAGAGCTGGATCAGCCATGCGGAACTGGCGACCGGCGGAACGCTGGAGTTCGAGATGGGCGCGACGCCGAACCTGAAGTTCGGTGCGGCGCCCGCGGACCGGCCGCCGTCGTTCGGACAGGCGGCGCCGGCGGGCAAGGTTTAGCTCCGGGTGCGAGCCAAAGCGGGTGTCATGACCCCGGTACCCCTGGCCTCGGCACGAACGGAGAATGTAGCCCTCTCGCGTAGGGACTCGCGGCGGGAAAGGGGTAGAGGCTTACCTCGCTCCCCCAAACCGAATCCTTCCCCCGCGACTGCGGGGGAAGGTGCCGACAGGCGGATGGGGGCGCTCTTGCGCCGGATCGACGGGTAAGTCTTTCGCAAGACTTCCCCCATCCGCCCTTCGGGCACCTTCCCCCGCAAGCGGGGGAAGGATTCTGTTGTCAGCGGACGGTTGGCAGGAAGGCTTCCAGGAGCGCGCCGCGGCATTTCTGTTCGGTAGCAACGCCGCCCCGCACAACCGAATCCTTCCCCCGCGACTGCGGGGGAAGGTGCCGACAGGCGGATGGGGGCGCTCTTGGGCCGGATCCACGAGCAGGCTTTTCGCAAGACTTCCCCCATCCGCCCTTCGGGCACCTTCCCCCGCGTGCGGGGGAAGGATCCGCTTTGGTGGAAAGCCTCCTACAGCACGAGGCACCCGCTCCCCGGGGAGAGCGTCGCACTCATCCCAACCAGACATCCGGACGTCCGCGGGCCCAGGTAGCCGCCATCGCAGGTGACATGCCCGGTCCACTTTGCGACCATCACCGTTTTGGCGCTCAGCGCCTGACAGACACAGGGGCCCTCGATGGCGAACCAGACTTCCATCCGGCGTGACGTCGGTCCTTTCGCACTCATGTTCACAGGCCTGGGCTCGATCATCGGTTCGGGCTGGCTGTTCGGCGCCTGGAACGCCGCCAAGCTGGCCGGTCCCGGCGCGATCTGGGCCTGGGTGCTCGGCGCGGCGATCATCCTGTCGATCGCGCTGACCTACGCCGAGCTGGGCGCGATGTTCCCCGAGTCCGGCGGCATGGTGCGCTACGGCCACTACTCGCACGGCTCGCTGGTCGGCTTCATCGCGGCATGGGCGAACTGGATCGCGATCGTCTCGGTGATCCCCGTCGAAGCCGAAGCCTCGGTCCAGTACATGGCCGGCTGGAAATGGCAGTGGGCGCAGGACCTCTACCACGCGGTGCCCGGTGCCCACGGCGAGCTCAGTCCACTGGGCGTGGGCATCGCCGCGGTGCTGGTCGTCGTGTACTTCCTGCTCAACTACTGGAGCGTCAAGCTGTTCGCCAAGTCGAACAGCCTGATCACGCTGATCAAGCTGATCATCCCGGCGGCGACCGGCATCGCGCTGATCGCCAGCGGCTTCCACGGCGAGAATCTTGCGGTCGGCGCCGCCGGCGGCAGCCACGCGAACGATTTCGCTGCGATCCTCACCGCCGTGGCCACCGCCGGCATCGTGTTCAGCTTCAACGGCTTCCAGAGCCCGGTGAATCTCGCCGGCGAAGCGCACAACCCGGGCCGCAGCATTCCGTTCGCGATCATCGGCGCGATTGCGCTGGCGACCGTGGTCTACGTGCTGCTGCAGATCGCCTACCTTGGCGCGGTGCCGCCGGATCTGCTGGCGCAGGCCGGCTGGAAGGGCATCAACTTCAGCTCGCCGTTCGCCGAGCTGGCGGTGCTGGTCAACCTCAACTGGCTGGCGATCCTGCTCTACGCCGACGCCTTCGTCAGCCCCAGCGGCACCGGCATGACCTACACCGCCACCACCGCCCGCATGATCTACGGCATGGAGCGCAACGGCACGCTGCCGCGCATCTTCGGCCGCATCGACCCGAAGTCCGGCGTGCCGCGCCCGGCGATGTGGCTGAACCTGGTGGTGTCGTTCCTGTTCCTGTTCTTCTTCCGCGGCTGGGACTCGCTGGCCGCGGTGATCTCGGTGGCGACGATCATCTCCTACCTGACCGGCCCGGTCAGCGTGATGACGCTGCGCCGCACCGCGCCGGAACTGCACCGCCCGTTCAAGCTGGCCGGCCTGCCGGTGATCGCCGGCATCGCCTTCATCATGTCGGCGGAACTGCTGTACTGGGCCAAGTGGCCGCTGACCGGCGAAATCATCCTGCTGATGGTGGTCGCGCTGCCGGTGTACTTCTACTACACGGCCAAGCACGGCTGGCACGAGTTCGGCCGGCACCTGAAGGGTGCGTGGTGGCTGATCGCGTACCTGATCACGCTGGCGGCCGTGTCGCGCATCGGCAGCGCGAAATTCGGCGGCCTGGACTACATTCCCTATGGCTACGACCTCGCCGTGGTCGGGGTGATCGGCCTGGTGTTCTACCTGTGGGGCGTGGCGTCGGGCTGGCGCACGCCGGCCATCGAGGCCGAGCGCGAGCAGGCGGCGCAGCATCCGGATGCGTTGCAGATCCCGCCGGACGAGGAAGAGGCCGAGAAGATCACCGGCCACTGACCCGGACCCATCATCACGACCCGACGCGCGGCCATGAGCCGCGCGTTTTTTTTGCAAGCAGCGCTCACGCCGTCCATACATGCGGCTTACCGCTTACGCGACAACATCGTCCGCGTTGCGCCCTAGGGTCAGGCGGTCAAGACGCGCCGGCGGGGGGTGAACATCGTCGACCAGATGGATCCGCCACGGCCCGGCGGGAAAAGGAACCCTTCCGGCGCGAGGGCGGTGACTGCCGTGTTCACCGACACGCCGCTCACTGCGCAGTACGCCGGCCGATCCAGTCCCAACCCGAGGAACCTTCCCATGGCAGAGCTCGATAGCGACAAGCGGGACGACCTGTCCCGCGGCAATTTCGCCTTTCCCGACCAGCGCAAGGAGCCGCTGGAGGACGCCAGCCACGTCCGCAACGCCATTGCGCGCTTCGATCAGGTCAAGGGCGTCACTGACGACGAACGCGACGAGGCATGGACGCGCATCAAGGCGGCGGCGAAAAAGTTCGATGTCGAAGTGAGCGAGAAGAGCTGGCGGGAGCTGGGCAAGCCGTCCTGACCGAGCGTCCCGTCTGGTACGGTGCCAGGCCTCCGGGAGCGCCTCTCGGCGAGAGCCCGGCTCCCCTGCCGTGAGCACCCGTCAGACGCCGTCGGACCGCTGGCGGCATGTCCCTCGGGCGGCCGGCTACACGCCGCCGATGGCGCTGCCGGCAAGGATCTCATCCATCTAGCTTCCGCACGCCACTGCGAGGGCATCGCCGAGCAAGGCTTGCGCGGTGACCTCCGGCCCCGCGCCCGGGCCCTGGATCACCATGGGTTGGGTGTTGTAGCGGGTGGTGGTGAGGGCGAACTGGTTATCGGTGCCGTACAACCGCGCGGACGGATGCGTGGGTGGCACCTCGACCAGCCCGACACGCGCACGGCCGCGCTGGTCGAGGCGGGCCAGGAAGCGCAGCACGTTCCCGCGTGCGGCCGCCTGCGCGCGGCCCTCGGCCAGTGCCGCGTCGAGCTCGGACAGGCGATCCAGGAACGTTGCGGTGTCCACCTCGCGCAGGGCGGGCGGCACCAGGCTTTCGACTTCCACCTCGTCGCTCCCCAGCGAGAAGCCGGCATGGCGGGCGAGGATCAAGAGCTTCCGCACGACATCCTCGCCGGAAAGGTCCAAGCGTGGATCCGGTTCGGTGTAGCCGAGCGCACGCGCCTGGTCGAGCAGCGCGGAGAACGGCAGGCTGCCGTCGTACTGGTTGAACAGGTAGGAGAGCGAGCCAGAGAACACACCCTCCAGCGTGAGCAGGCTGTCGCCACAACGGCGCAGGCGGCGCAGCGTGGAGAGCACCGGCAGCCCGGCGCCCACGGTGGCCGCGTCGCCGTAGCGCGCGCCGCTCGCAAGCGCCGCCTGCAGTGCCCGCCAGCCGGCCAGCTCGCCGCCGGCCAGTGCCTTGTTCGCGGTGACGACGTGGTAACCCTGCGCCAGCCAGGAGGCATGCCGCACGGCCAGCGCGGCGCTGGCCGTGGCGTCGACGATGACCTTGGCCGCCGCGTCGCTGGCGTCCAGGGCGGCGAACAGCGCAGCGTCGTCGCGCGGGTCGCCCTCGTGACGCAGCTGCTCGCGCAGGTTACGTTGCGCCAGCCGCCACGGATCGGTCTGCTGCCGCCGGGAGTTGGCCGCACCGACCAGCCGCAGCGGCGCCGCCGCCGGCGTATCGAGCAGCTTGAGCAGCGCGCCGCCGACGACGCCGGTGCCCAGCAGCACCACGGCGACGGGTGCCGCCGGCTGCGAACAGTCGGCCAGCACCGCGCTCATGCGCTCACCCGGCGTCTGGACGGCTGGGCGGCCGCCGCCCGGTCGAGCGCGCGGGAAAGGTCCAGCAGCAGGTCGTCACCATCCTCGATGCCGACCGACATGCGCAGCAGCGTGTCGGCGATGCCGGCGTTGCGACGCGCCTCCGGCGCCATCGCGGCGTGAGTCATGGAGGCCGGATGCGCGATCAGGCTTTCCACGCCACCCAGCGACTCGGCCAGCGAGAAGAACCCGAGCCCGTCGACGAAGGCGGCGACGTTCGCCTGGTCACCGGCCAGCTCGAAGCTCAGCATGGCGCCGAAGCCCTGCTGCTGGCGCGCGGCCAGCGCATGGCCCGCATGACCCGGCAGGCCGGGGTAGTACACCGCGCTCACCGCCGGGTGCAGCGCCAGATACTCGGCGATGCGCAGTGCGTTCTCCTGGTGCTGGCGCAACCGCACGGCCAGCGTGCGCAGGCCGCGCAGGGTGAGGAAGCTGTCGAACGGCGCGCCGGTCAGCCCCAGGCAGTTGCCCCACCACTTGAGCGTCTCGGCTACCGCTGCGTCGCGCGCGACCACCGCGCCGCCGACCACGTCACTGTGGCCGTTGATGTATTTGGTGGTCGAGTGCACCACCACGTCCGCGCCCAGCGCGAGCGGCTGCTGCAACGCCGGCGAAAGGAAGGTGTTGTCCACCACCAGCAGCGCACCCACCGCATGCGCGGCCTGCGCCACGTGGCGGATGTCGGTGATGCGCAACAGCGGGTTGGACGGGGTTTCCACCCACACCAGCGCCGGCTTGCGCGCCAGGCCCTCGGCCAGCGCGGCGCGGTCGGTGAGGTCGGCGAAGGCCAGCTCGAAGCGACCCTTCTTCGCCCACGCGTCGAGCAGTCGCCAGGTGCCCCCGTAGCAGTCGTGCGCCGCCAGCACCAGGCCGCCGGGCGGCACCAGTTCGAGCGCCAGCGCCACCGCCGCCATGCCGCTGGCGGTGACCACTGCGCCCGCGCCCAGCTCCAGTTCGGCCAGCGCGTTGCCCAGCAGGTCGCGGGTGGGGTTGCCGCTGCGCGAGTAGTCGTACGGCCGCTTGCCGCCGAGTCCGTCGAAGCTGTAGTTGGTCGACAGGTGCAAGGGCGGCACGACCGCTCCGTGCTGCGTGTCCGTCTCGATGCCGGCGCGCACGGCGCGGGTACAGGGGGCCGATTCGCTCATGGGGATGCTCCGTGGGATGTCAGGCCAGCGCGGCGCGCATCAGCGGCGCGAGCTGGTGGGTTTCCTTGAGGAAGCCGTCGTGCCCGTAGGGCGACTGCAGGACTTCCAGCGTGGTGGGGCCATGCAGGCGCCGCTGCAGCTCGCACAGGTCCGCCAGCGGCACCAGCAGGTCGGAGGCGAAGCCGACCAGGGTGGCGGGGGTGGGGATGCGCTCGGGCGTGACGTCGTGCAGGTCGATCGACTCGGACAGGGCGAGGAAACGCTCGGCGTCGAAGCGCTCGACGAAGCGGCGGCCCTGGTGCTCCAGGTAATCCTCCACCGGCAGGCGGAAGCGGCCGTCGCGGAATTCGGGTGCGCCGGCGAAGCGGCGGGCGAATTCCTCCCGGCCGCGGTAGGTCGTGACCGCGAGCTGGCGCGCCAGGCCGAGGGCTTCCTTGGCCTGGCCGCTGGCCAGCCCGAGCCGCACGATGCCGCGCTGCACGCTGCGCTGGGCCGAGGCGAGCGGATGCGGGCGATGCGCGCCGGCCAGCACCACCAGCCGGTCCAGCGCACGCGGATGGCGTGCCGCAAAGGCCAGCGCCACCATGGCGCCATACGACGCACCGATGAAGGCATGCGCGCGATGGATGCCTAGCGCCTCCAGCAGCGCGGCCAGCGCGTCGGCCTGGTCTTCGCTGGAAACCGCATCGACGCCCAGTTCGGCCGGCGCCAGCCAGTCGATCGCCAGCACGCGGTAATGGTCCAGGTCGATGGCAGCGCCCGCGTCGACCAGCGCTTGCCACCAGCCCACCGCGCCGTCGGAGGCAGCCACGTCGCGGCTGGCGGAAATGCCGCCCTGGACGATCACGGTCGGTGCATCGGCCGCGCCGCACCAGAGGTAGCGCACGTCGACGTCGCGCGCGCCATGGCCGTACTTCGGGGAAAGCGTCAGCCGGCGGGTGCTGCGCTGGGCGGTGAGGCCACCCATGCGGGCGTCCACGCGCGGCGTGACTGCGGCGGATACGGGCAGGGGCAGGGGCAGGGGCAGGGGCAGCGGCTGGGCGGTCATGCGGTTCTCCGTGGGCATCGCCCGCGGGAACCGGAAAGGTCGCCACCCGCCACCGGCGATACGACGCCAGCGACGAATCACGCCCATCTCTCGGTGGCGACCAGCGCCCCGCAGGAATTGGCACCGTCGCGGGAACGCTTCCCGCAGGTTGCCCCGGCATCAAAGGGCCTATCCCTCCGCCGGTCTCGATGAGTGGGGCGCAGTGTGGGCCTGACGCGCATGCATGTCAATAGACGTTTAGACGTCTGGATGTCCTTATGCCGATAGTCGCCACGATTTGCTCCACCTCCCCTGCGGGGAGAGGGCTGGGGTGAGGGGCCACTCCTGCAGTAGCCCGGCTACAGAGCGACAAACGAGAATACCCTCAACGCACGAACAAGCCTTCCCGCGAGCCCCAGCCCCCTCACCCAGCCCTCTCCCCAGAGGAACAGGGCTTCAGATCGCAGCATGCTGATGGCTGAGGGGAGAGGGCTTCAGATCGCGGCGTGTTGCTGGGCTGAGGGGAGAGGGCTCGGATCGCAGCATGCTGATGGCTGAGGGGAGCAGGCGTTCCGATCGGGCGTATCCTGATGCCCCCTCCCCGCCATCCCAGCCATGACCGCCGCACTCCCCGCGCTGCACGACCAGCTCCGCCAGGACGGCTTCGCCTTCGTTGCCGCCGGCCCGATGCAGGCGCTGCTCGACGCGCATGCCCTGCCCGACTGGGCCGCGTTCACCGCCAGCTGGAACGACCTGGCCCCGGACGCCTACCTGGCCTCCACCGGCCGCCACCGCCGACGCCGCCACGCGGTCTTCTCGGCCGACGCAGCTGGCGTCCGTCGCGAGGCGCACCAGCCGCACTACCAGAGCAAGACCTACAACACCCTGCAGGGCGACATCGAGCGCTGGTTCGAGCCTGTCACCGCCGACGGGCCAAGCCTCCGCCGCATCATCGAGTTCTGCCATGGCTGCTTCGGGGCGCTCGCCCCGGGCGTGGCTCGCTGGCACGTGGAGGTGCACCAGTTCCGCATCGAGGCGCGCGCCGACGAGGCGGGCGAGCCCACGCCCGAAGGCGTGCACCGCGACGGCGTGGACTACGTGCTCGTGCTGCTCATCGACCGCACCAACATCGAAAGCGGCACCACCACCATCCACACCGCCGACGGTCGCCTGCTCGGCAGCTTCACCCTCACCCGTCCGTTCGACGCGGCGCTGGTGGACGACGCGCGCGTGTTCCACGGGGTCACTGCGGTTACTCCGGTCGATCCCGCGCAACCGGCACACCGTGACGTGCTGGTCGTGACCTTCCGCGACGCCGCGCGGGGTCGCGCATGAACCGCGAAGCGGTCGGTCGTCGCTACGACGCGGCGCTGATGCAGCGCGCCCGCGAGCGCAGCTGGGCGGTGCTGCTCGACATCCGCCAACGCATGCAGCCGGGCATCGGCGAGGCCGAGGCCAAGGCCATCGCCGCCGAGTTGTTCTCGCAACATGGCGTCGAGCGCCTCTGGCACCCGCCGATCATCCGCATCGGCGCCAACACGACCAAGACCTACCGCCAGCGCTCCAACCCGGATGTCCGGTTGGCGGACAACGACATCTACTTCATCGACCTGGGGCTGGTGTTCGACGGGCACGAGGGCGACGTGGGCGACACCTTCGCCCTCGGCAACGCGCCACAGCACCAGGCCTGCGCGGAGGCCGCACGCACCCTGTTCGACGAAGTGGCCCGCACGTGGCGCGACGACGGCCTGAGCGGCCGCGCGCTGTACGACTTCGCCAGCGAACGCGCGCAGGCGATGGGCTGGCGCTTCAACCACGCGATCAAGGGCCATCGCCTGGGCGACTACCCACACTCGGTGCACAAGGGCGGCGACCTCGGCACGCTGGAGGGCACGCCTTCGGCCGGGCTGTGGGTGCTGGAGATCCAGATCGCGCACCCGACCGAGCCGTACGGGGCGTTCTTCGAGGACCTGCTCATCGCGCCTCGGGCTGCCTCCCTGAAGAGATCGACCGCCTAAAGCCGCGTCCCAAGCCTTGCTACGCGAACGCGGGGGAACGATCCTGCGGCACGCCTCCTATGGAGCCTTCCCCCGCGCACGCGGGGGAAGGTGCCGACAGGCGGATGGGGGCGCTCCTGGACGCGATGCCCGGGTAAGCCTTTCGCCGGACCTCCCCCATCCGCCCTGCGGGCACCTTCCCCCGTAAACGGTGGAAGGGTTCCAGACCCCCTGCCGCGCATTCCCCCGCGAACACGGGGAGGGATCACGCCTGTGCCGCGGTACAATCGGCGGTTCGCGCATTCGAAGCTCCCAGCATGTCCACGCACCTGTCCGAAACCCGCCGCCGCCGTACCTTCGCCATCGTCAGCCACCCTGACGCGGGCAAGACCACGCTGACCGAAAAGCTGCTGCTGTTCGGCGGCGCGATCCAGATGGCCGGCTCGGTCAAGGGCCGCAAGGCCGCGCGCCACGCGACCTCCGACTGGATGGCGCTGGAGAAGGAGCGCGGCATCTCGGTGACCTCCTCGGTGATGCAGTTCCCCTACGAGGGCAAGATCGTCAACCTGCTCGACACCCCGGGCCATGCCGACTTTTCCGAGGACACCTACCGCGTGCTCACCGCGGTCGATTCGGCGCTGATGGTGATCGACTGCGCCAAGGGCGTGGAGGAGCGCACGATCAAGCTGATGGAGGTATGCCGCCTGCGCGACACCCCGATCATGACCTTCATCAACAAGCTCGACCGCGAAGGCCGCTCGCCGATCGAGCTGCTGGACGAGGTCGAGTCGGTACTCGGCATCGCCTGCACGCCGGTGACCTGGCCGATCGGCATGGGCAAGCGCCTGAAGGGCGTCTACCACCTGCTGCTGGACGAGGTGCACGTCTACGAGCCGGGCAAGAACTTCACCCGGCAGGATTCGACCATCTTCAAGGGCCTGGACGCGCCCGGCCTGGAAGCGGCGGTCGGCGCCGAGATGCTGGCCGAGCTGCGCGACGAGCTGGAGCTGGTCCAGGGCGCGTCCAACCCGTTCGTGCTGGAGGATTACCTTGCCGGCAAGCTCACGCCGGTGTTCTTCGGTTCGGCGGTAAACAACTTCGGCGTGCAGCTGCTGCTGGACTTCTTCGTCGAGCACGCACCCAGCCCGCGCCCGCGCAGCACGCTGGGCCGGCAGGTGACTCCGGAGGAGGAGAAGCTGACCGGCTTCGTGTTCAAGATCCAGGCCAACATGGACCCGGCGCACCGTGACCGCGTGGCGTTCATGCGCGTGTGCTCGGGCACCTATTCGGCCGGCATGAAAATGGTGCAGACGCGCACCGGCAAGGACGTGCGCATCGCCAACGCGCTGACCTTCATGGCCAGCGACCGCGAGATCGTCGAAAGCGCCTACCCGGGCGACGTGATCGGCCTGCACAACCACGGCACTATTTCCATCGGCGACACCTTCACCGAGGGCGAGCCGGTGTCCTTCACCGGCATTCCCAACTTCGCGCCCGAATTGTTCCGCCGCGCGCGGCTGCGCGATCCGCTCAAGATGAAGGCGCTGCAGAAGGGCCTGGCGCAGTTGTCCGAGGAAGGCGCCACCCAGTTCTTCCGCCCACTGATGAGCAACGACCTGGTGCTGGGCGCGGTCGGCGTGCTGCAGTTCGACGTGGTGGCCTACCGCCTGAAGGACGAATACGGCGTGGACGCCTCGTTCGACCCGGTCGGCGTGGCGACCGCCCGCTGGGTGCACTGCGACGATCCGAAGATGCTGGAGGAGTTCCGCGAGAAGAACGCGATGAACCTGGGCATCGATGCCGCCGGCGAGCTGGTGTACCTGGCGCCTTCGCGGGTCAACCTGCAGCTGGCGCAGGAGCGCTGGCCGAAGGTGCGCTTCTCGGCCACGCGTGAGCACGCGGCCTCGGTCGAGGTGTAACGGCTTCCCCTGCAGGAGCGCACCTCCGCCATGCCCCCCCGGTCGCGCACAGGTGCGCTCCTACAGGGGCCCGAGGTGACATTCTCCACTGGGCCCGGACCGCGGCCGCTGCTAGCGTGCCTCCTCCAACCAGGGGAAAAACGCATGCACGGCTACCGTATCGCCTTCGTCACGCCCACCGAAGCCCCGCGCTGGCAGCGCTGGCTGGTGTTTTCGCCGGTCGCCCGGCTGGTGTTCTTCGTCGCACTGATGATCGCCGCCAGCATGCTGTTCGGGTTGCTGCCGCACGGGCCGACGGACAGCCCGATCGCCAAGGGCTTGCGCGAATTCGGCTTCCGCGCCGTGGCCCCGTTGCTGGCCTACCTGGTGCTGGTCAAGCTGATCGAGCGCCGGCCGGTACGCGAACTGGCGCTGCGGCGCCTGGCGCCCGACGGTGCGCTCGGCCTGGCCGCCGGGGCTCTGTTGTTCAGCGCCGTCGTCGGTGCCCTGTGGCTGCTCGGCAGCTACGACATCGTCGGCACCAACCCCGACGCACACTGGATGCTCGCCGCGCTGACGGTCGGCCTGGGCGCCGGCATCGGCGAGGAAATCATCTGCCGTGGGGTGCTCTACCGGATCATCGAGGAAGGGCTCGGCAGCTGGGTCGCGCTGCTGGTCTCGGCACTGTTCTTCGGTGCCGCCCATCTCAACAATCCGGGCGCCACACTGTGGGCCGGCCTGGCGATCGCCATCGAGGCCGGCATCCTGTTCGGCTTGCTCTATCTGGTCACCCGCTCGCTGTGGATCTGCATGGGCCTGCACGCGGCCTGGAACTTCATGCAGGGCACGGTCTACGGCATACCGGTCTCCGGCACCAAGGCGGACGGCTGGCTGGTTTCCACCCGCAGCGGCCCGGATTGGCTGAGCGGCGGCGTGTTCGGCGCCGAGGCGTCGGTGGTGGCCCTGGTGCTTTGCTCGCTGGTGTCGGCCATGCTGCTGACGGTGGCCCTGCGACGCGGACTGATCGTGCCGCCGTGCTGGCGCCGCCGGCCGGCGCAAGCGCGGTCCGCTTCCCTACCCATGCCCATCCCGGGCAGCTAATCTGGCCTCGTCGCCGGCGGACAGTGCCAGCCGTGGCGGCGATACCCACGGCCACCGCAACCACGGCGACACACGCATGCCGGCAGCGACACCCGACGACTCCCAACGCGATCCCTCCCGTTACTCCTGGCTGGCGCACCTGCCGGTGCAGCGCAAGATGCTGCTGGTGATAGGGCCACTGCTGGTGGTGTTCCTGCTCGCCAACCTGGCCACGCTCTACTCGCTGCAGCAGCAGACGGTACACCGCCGCTGGACCGAGCACACCTACCGGGTGCTGATCGCCATCGACACGGTCAAGGACGCCATGCTGACCGCCCAGGTCGGGGCGCGGGGCTACATGCTCACGCAGAGCAACGCGGAGCTGGCCGCGTTCGAGCAGGGCGGCCGCGAGCTGGCGACCGGCCTGAAGCAACTGCGCGTGCTCACCGCCGACAACCCGCTGCAGCAGGCCCGGCTCGACCGGGCCGAGGCGTTCGCCACGCGCTGGCAACGCGAGATCGTCGCCTACGTGGTGACGCCGGTAAGCCGGGGCGCCCACGACGCCGGCGCGCGGGAGCGCATCCAGCAGGACTTCTTCGCCCACCGCAGCGTGACCGTTCCGGACGTGACGGGCGTCCTCGCGCAGATGGCCGGCACCGAAGAGTCGCTGCTGACCGAGCGCAACGCGCGGCTGGAGCACACGCTCGAGCTCATGCGGATATTCAACGCGCTCGCGGCGGTGTTGTCGCTGCTCTACGGCGCCTACGTGCTGCAGCTCACGCGGCGCATCATCACCCGCCCGCTCCACCAGATGACGACCCTGATGTCGCGCCTGGCGGCAAACGATCATTCGGTCACCATCACCCGCCAGGGCCGGCGCGACGAGATCGGACAGATCGCGCGCGCGCTCGAGGTGTTCAAGCGGATGGCCATCGGCGCCAGCGCGCAGAACTGGGTCAAGACCGAGGTCTCGCGGCTGGTCCAGCGCCTGCAGGAGGTTGGCACGCACCGCGACTTCGGCGCGACGCTCGCGAGCGAGCTGGCGCCGCTGGCCCAGGCCGGGGTCGCGCTGTATTACGGCTACGACGCGGCCAGCGAACGGCTGGACCTGCTCGGCAGCTACGGCCTGCGCCAGTCCTGGAACCCGGCCGAAGCCTACGTGCCGGGCGAAGGGCTTGTCGGCCAGTGCGTGATCGAGCGCAAGCCGATCGCCCTGGACAACGTGCCCGAGCGCTACCTGCGCATCCACTCGGCCGCGGGCGAAGCCCTGCCTGGCCACGTGCTGATCCTGCCCGTGCTGTTCCGCGAGCGCCTGGTCGGCGTACTGGAGCTGGCCAGCTTCAAGCCGGTCACGTCCCTGTGCCGCGAATTCCTGGACGAACTGCTGCCGATCGTCGCGCTTACCCAGGAGAACCTCACCCGCGCCATCGCCACGCAGGACCTGCTCGAACAGACCCGCGAGCAGGCCGAGCACCTGCGCCGCTCCGAGGAGGCGCTGCGCCTGCAGCAGCAGGGCCTGCGCGACGCCAACGCCGCCTTGCAGGCCAAGACGCGCGAGCTGGAGGAGCAGTCCCAGCGGCTGACGGTCTCGGAGGAGGAACTGCGCGTGCAGACCGAGGAGCTGCAGGCGTCCAACGAGGAGCTGCGCGAAAAGGGCGACATCCTCAAGCAGCAGAAGCAGGTGCTCGAGGCGATGCAGCGCGAGACCGCGCAGAAGGCGCTGGAACTGGAGCGCGCCAGCCAGTACAAGTCCGACTTCCTGGCCAACATGTCGCATGAGCTGCGCACGCCGCTCAACAGCCTGCTGATCCTCTCGCGCAGCCTGGCCGACAACGACGAAGGCAACCTGGACGAGGAACAGGTCGAGTCGGCGCGGATCATCCACGACGCCGGCTCCAACCTGCTGCGGCTGATCAACGACATCCTGGACCTCTCCAAGATCGAGGCCGGCAAGATGGAGCTGGTCATCGACGAACTGCCGCTGGCGGTGTTCGCGCGCGCGCTCAGGCGCACCTTCGCCCACGTGGCGCAGGAAAAGGGCCTGGCGTTCGAGGTGCAGGTAGACGAAGGCATGCCGGTGGCGCTGCACACCGACAGCGCGCGGCTGGAACAGGTCGCCAACAACCTGCTCGGCAACGCGTTCAAGTTCACCGCCCGGGGCGGCGTGCGGGTGCGCATCGGCCGCCCCGTCCCGGATACGCGCATCCCGCCCGCCCTGGTCGGCCAGCCGCTGCTGGCCATCGAGGTCAGCGACAGCGGCATCGGCATCCCGCCCGAGAAATTCGACCGCATCTTCCAGGCCTTCGAGCAGGTCGACGCCGGCACCAGCCGGCAGTACGGCGGCACCGGGCTGGGCCTGACCATCTGCAGGCGCATCGCCGCGCTGCTGGGCGGCGACATCGTGCTGCGCAGCATGCCGGGCGAAGGCAGCACGTTCAGCGTGCTGCTGCCGGAGAACGCGCCAGCGGTCGCTACCCCGTCCGCCGCAACGACGCCCACGCACGCCCCCGCACCGGCGCCGCGCGCGCATACCAGCGCGTTGCTGCCCGAAGCGATCGAGGACGACCGCGCCCAGCTGGCGCCCCGCGACACGGTGATCCTGCTGGTCGAGGACGACCCGGCCTTCGCCCGCATCCTGGCCGACATGATCCGGCGCAATGGCCACCGCGTGCTGGCCGCCGCCGATGGCGAGAGCGGCCTGGCGCTCGCCCGCGAGTACCGCCCCACCGGCGTGCTGCTGGACGTGATGCTGCCCGGCATGGACGGCTGGACCGTGATGGAGCGCCTCAAGGCTGACGAGGCCACGCGCCACATCCCCGTGCATTTCATCTCCGCGACCGACGAGGCCGGCCGCGGGCGCGAGCTGGGGGCCGTGGGCTTCCTCACCAAGCCGGTCAGCCGCGAGGCGATCAACGCGGCGTTCGAGCGCCTGCTGCACTTCGCCGAGGGCAACACGCGTCGCCTGCTGGTGGTGGACGACGATGCCGCCTCGCGCACGGCCGTGCGCACGATGCTGCGCCGCGACGGCGTGGAGATCGACGAGGCCGATTCGGCGGAGGCCGCGCTGCGCATGACCGGCGAGGCCAGGTACGACTGCATCGTGCTGGACCTGGGTCTGCCCGGCATGTCTGGCATGGAACTGCTCGAACACCTGGCCGCCACACCCGCCGGCGTGCCCCCGGTGGTGATCTATTCCGGCCGCGACCTGAGCCGCGAGGAGAACCTCAGGCTGCGCCAGTACACCGACGCCATCGTGGTCAAGGGCGCCCGCTCGCCCGAGCGCCTGCTGGACGAGGTCAGCCTCTTCCTTCACTCGATCCAGCACGCGCCGCACCGTGCCGCCGAGCAGCCGCCGCCGGGCGAGGAGCTGAAGGGCCGCCGCGTGCTGCTGGTGGACGATGACATGCGCAACCTGTTCGCGCTGTCGAAGGTGATGCGCGGCTGGGGCCTGGCGGTCACCATGGCGCAGGACGGCCACAAGGCGCTCAAGGCGCTGGAGGACAACCCGTCCACCGAGCTGGTGTTGATGGACATCATGATGCCGGGCATGGACGGCTACGAGACGATGCGCGCGATCCGCGCGCAGCCGGCATTCGCGCAGCTGCCGATCATCGCGCTGACCGCCAAGGCGATGCGTGGCGACCGCGAGAAATGCCTGGAGGCCGGCGCCAGCGACTACCTCTCCAAGCCGGTGGACATCGACAAGCTCGCCTCGCTGCTGCGCGTATGGCTGCCGCACTGAGCGCCGCGCGATGGACCTGATCGACCCCGCGCTGGAAGACATCGAGCTGGAGCTGTTCGTGCGCGCCCTGCGCCAGCGCCACGGCTACGACTTCGGCCATTACGCGTCCGCCTCGCTGCGCCGGCGCGTGCGCCAGCTGGTGCAGACGCACGCCACCGGCACCATCAGCGCGCTGACCGGCCGCCTGCTGCACGAGCCGGAATTCGTGTTCGACGTGATCGAAGGGCTGTCCGTGCCGGTCTCGGACATGTTCCGCGACCCGCCGGTGTTCCGCGCGCTGCGCGAACAGGTGCTGCCGCTGCTTGCTTCCTGGCCGCGCATCAACATCTGGCAGGCCGGCTGCGCCAGCGGGCAGGAGGTGTACTCGCTCGCCATCCTGCTCGAAGAGGAAGGCCTCTACGACCGTTGCCAGATCTATGCCACCGACTTCAACCCGGCCGCGCTCAGGCGCGCGCAGGAGGGCATCTACCCCGCCCGCGCTGCGCAAGCGTGGTCGCGCAACTACCTGGAGGCCGGCGGGCGCCACTCGCTGGCCGACTACTACAGCGCGCGCTACGAGTTCATCAAGCTGGACCAGCGCCTGCGCCGCAACGTCAGCTTCGCCAACCACAACCTGGTCACCGACAAGGTGTTCTGCGAGGCGCAACTGGTGCTCTGTCGCAACGTGCTGATCTACTTCGCCAACCCGCTGCAGGACCGTGTGCTCGCCCTGTTCCGCGACAGCCTGGTGCGCGGCGGCTTCCTGTGCCTGGGGCTGCGCGAGAGCCTGGAGTTCGCGGCCAGCGCGGGGGACTTCACCGCGCTCGATGCCGATCTCCGGATCTACCGCCGCAACGTTTTCCGCATACCCGATGGCAAGGCTTGAGGCGATCGTGATCGGCTGTTCGGCCGGCGGGCTGGGCGCGCTCAAGCCCCTGCTGCACGCGCTCGTGCCGCCGCTTCCGCTGCCGGTGATCGTGTGCAGCCACAGCGCCGAACCGGGCACCGGCCTGCTCGGGCCGCTGCTGGCGCGGCACGCGCGGCTGCCGGTGCGCGAGGCGCGCGAGCGCTGGCCGGTGGAGGCCGGCATCATCCATCTGGCCCCGGCCGGTTATCATCTGCTGATCGAGCGCGACCGTTTTTTCGCCTACTCGGTAGATGAACCGGTGCACTATTCGCGCCCGTCGATCGACGTACTGTTCGAGAGCGCCGCGGATGCCTACGGCGCGGGCCTGGCCGGCGTGATGCTGACCGGCGCCAGCGCCGATGGCGCGCAGGGCCTGGCCCGCATCCGCCAGGCCGGCGGCCTGGCCATCGTGCAGGACCCGGCCGAGGCGCTCGCGCCGGCGATGCCACAAGCCGCGCTCGACCAGGCCGGCGCCGACCACTGCCTGCCCCTGGCGCGCATCGCGCCGCTGCTCAACGAACTGGCCCACCGCGCATGACCGACACGACGCGACCGAAGATCCTGGTGGTCGACGACACCCCCGCCAACCTGGTGGCGATGCGCCGCCTGCTGGCCCACGCCGGCGCCGACCTGTACGAGGCCGGCAGCGGCAACGAGGCGCTCGCGCTGTGCCTGGACCACGAATTCGCGCTGATCCTGCTGGACGTCAACATGCCGGACATGGACGGCTTCGAGGTGGCTTCACTGCTGACCGAGGCCGATCAGCTCCACGAGACACCGATCATCTTCGTCACCGCCGCCTACGCGGACGACCTGAACCGGCTCAAGGGCTACCGCTCCGGCGCGGTGGACTACATCGCCAAGCCGATCAACGACGTGATCCTGCAATCGAAGGTGCGCGTGTTCCTGGAGCTCTACGCCGCGCGCGCGAAGCTGGAACTGACCCTGGAGGAGCTGTCCGAGCGCAACCACCAGCTGCAGCAGGAGATCGCCGAGCGCGAGCGCGTCGAGGCGCAGGTGCGCCACCAGGCGACCCACGACATGCTGACCGGCCTGCCCAACCGCGTGCTGTTCCACGACCGGCTGGGCGCCGCGCTGCGCCATGCGCTCGAGGGTGGCCCGGGCTTCGCGTTGGTGCTGCTGGACATCGACGGCTTCAAGGGCATCAACGACCGCCACGGCCATCCCGCCGGCGATGCGCTGCTGCAGGCGATCGCCGCGCGGCTGAAGCTCAACCTGCGCGTCGGCGACACGGTCGCGCGGCTGGGCGGCGACGAGTTCGCGCTGATCGTGGGCCAGATGCAGGCGCTGCCGGTGCTGCTGCGTCGCTGCGAGGAACTGGGCGCCAGCCTGGCCGAGCCCTATCCGATGGTGTCGCCGCAGGGCGCCGTCGTGGCCCATGTCAGCGCCAGCATCGGCGTCGCGCCGTGGAGTGCGCAGGTGGCCAGCGACGAGGCGCTGATCCAGGCCGCTGACCGGGCGTTGTACCGGGCCAAGGACGGCGGCAAGAACCGCTGCGTGCTGGCGGACGAGACCGCTGCACGGTCGTAGCGGAATCCCGAAACCCATGCATCAGGGGCGCATCAAGGGAGCGGCCTGAACCTGCAGGAGCGCACCGTGTGCGCGACCGCCATGGCGGGTCGTGCCGGATGGTGGAGTTACCGGTCGCGCACAAGGTGCGCTCCTACAGGGAAGCGCGGAAATCCGTGCAGGCAGGAGAGCAACCGGTCCTTCGATATCGATTCATGACCGCCCGGGCGGTTACTCCGGGGCGGCCTTGCAATGCCCGTCGACATACGCCTGGTGCGACGGCATGCGCTCGACGCACGCGGCAATCGTCCGTCGCGCGCGCTCGACGAAAGCGACCAGGTCCGCCTCGGGTACCTCGTCGACGATGGGATGGTAGCCCTGCGGCACGATGCGCTGGCCGAGCATCACCTGCACCCAGCTCGGCAGCGCGAAGAAGTCCTCGCCGTTGCGGAAATAGCGGCCGTCGATCCGGAACAGCTCGATCGCCTCGCGCAGCGGGTCCGGGATGGCCATCGTGCGGCAGTGGTCCCAGAACGGCGTGTCGTTGCGTTCGGTCGCGTGGTAGTGCAGCACCAGGAAATCCCGCACGCGTTCGTGCTCGAAGGCGGACTCGCGGTTGAAGCGATCGGCCAGCATCGGGTCGAACGCCGGCGTCGGGAACAGGCCGAGCAGGCGCTGGATGGCCGACTGCGCGAGGTAGATGGCGGTCGATTCGAGCGGCTCCATGAAGCCGCCCGCCAAGCCGACGGCGACGACGTTCTTTTCCCAGAACTTTCTGCGCCTGCCGGGCGTGAAACGCAGCGGTCGCGGCTCGCCCAGCGCCGTGCCGTCGAGGGTTTCGAGCAGGCTCGCGGCAGCTTCGTCGTCGCTGATGTGCCGGCTGGAATACACGTAGCCGTTGCCCGTGCGGTGCTGCAGCGGAATACGCCACTGCCAGCCCGCCGCGCGCGCGGTCACGCGCGTGTAGGGCGTCAGCGGCCCGGCGCTTTCGCACGCCACGACCATCGCGCGGTCGCAGGGCAGCCATTGGCTCCAGTCGTCGTAACCGGTTTTCAGGGTCTGCTCGATCAGCAGGCCACGGAACCCCGAGCAGTCGATGAACAACTCGCCCTCGATGCGCTCGCCGCCCTGGAGCAACACGGCCTCGATGAAGCCATCCCCGCCGCGCTGGACGACATCGACGATCCGGCCTTCGATCCGTTGCACGCCGCGGCGCTCGGCCAGCTCGCGCAGGTAGCGCGCATACCGTCCGGCGTCGAACTGGTAGCCGTAGGCGATGTCCGCCAGCGGCGACCCGGGCGGCGCATCGGCCGCGCCGGTGGTGAACCGGTCGAGCGGGGCCGCGACGGTCGGCAGCGAGAAGGCGCCGATGTCGGGCGCACGTCCGGCGAGGAACAACTTCAGCCAGTACTGGTGGAACGGCAGTGGCCCCAGCGAGCGACCGATGGTGCCGAAGCCGTGCACGTAGCTGTCGCCGATGCGCGCCCAGTCGTTGAACTGGATGCCGAGCTTGAACGTGCCCTGCGTCCGCGCGACGAAGTCGGCTTCGGGGATCCCCAGCACCTGGGCGTTGAAGGTCTTCATGAACGGCACGGTGGATTCGCCCACGCCGACGATGCCGATCTCCTCCGACTCGACCAGGCGGATGCGGGCGCCCTTGCCCAGGTAGGTGGCCAGCGCCGCCGCCGCGGCCCAGCCGGCACTGCCGCCGCCCACGACGACGATGTTGCGGATGCGGTTGTCGTCCATCGCTGCTGCCTTCGCGTGGGATGCACACAAGAAAACGGCAGCGCCCGGGGAGTACAGGCGACTGCCGTTGGAAGGTTCCCCGTGCCTCGCGGCACGGGGTGAAAGCCTCCCTAGAACTTGTACGTCAGGCCCATGTAGACGATGCGCCCGGCGTAGCCGTTGGAGTAGAAGCGCGCCCTGGTGTCGTTGCCCAGATGCGAGCGCGACTCTTCCTTGGTGAGGTTGAGCACCGACGCAGTCACGCTGAACGCCTTGGTGATGTTGTACGCCGCGTTCAGGTCGATCTGCTGGTAGGGCTCCTCGTAGACGTTCAGGCCGTTGACCAGGCCGTCCACCACTTCGCCGCGACGGTTGTAGGACGCGCGCGCGAGGAAACGCTCGGTCTCGTAGAACACCGTGAAATTGGCCTGGTTCTTCGCACTGCCGACCAGCGGCGAGGTGCCGATCTCGGTGCCATCCTCCAGGGTGATCGCCGCCTCGTTGGTCTTGTTGTACGTGTAGTTCACCTGGAAGCCGAGGCCGAAATCCAGCGTGTGCTGCGCGTACAGCTCGACACCCTTGGAGACGCCATCGCGGCCGCCCGCGGTGGTCGAGTAGTTCTGCACGGTCACGGTCTGGCCGCCGACGTCCATCGACACGTCCTGCACCACCGGCACCGAGAAGTTGCTGACGTCCTTGCGGAACACGTCGACACCGAGCACCGAGCCGGGATGGAAGTACCACTCCAGGCCCAGGTCGTACTGGGTGGCCTTGTACGGCTCCAGGCTCTTGTTGCTGCCGGCGCCGTACCAGCCCACTTCGTCGCCGCCGCCGATCAGGCGACGGTCGTTGACGTATTCGGGGCTGTAGTACTGCAGGCCGCCGGGAGCAGCGATGTCGTTGTAGCCGGGACGGGAGATCACCTTGGACGCGGCGCCACGTAGTACCAGGTCGTCGGTCAGGTCGTAGGCGACGTTGAAGCTGGGCAGCACGTCGGTGTAGGTGCGATCGAGCGAGCTGACCACGAACGAGGAGACATGCCCGGTAGCCGGGTTGGTCTGGCTGTCCGGCAGCGTGGTGAAGCCGCTGACGCAACCGGACCCGGCGGGTGCACCGGCCGCCGGCAGGTTGCCGGTCTGGCACGGTGCCGGGTTGCCGTCGGGGCCGTCGAAGAAATAGTCGTTGTAGTAATCGACCTGGTCGGTCGAGTCGGCGTGCTGCCGCGTGCGCGCCAGGCGCACGCCGACGTTGCCGCGCAGGCGCTCGGTCTTGAAGTTGAGCTGCACGTATCCCGAGTAGATCTTCTCGCCGACGTTGTAGATGAAGTTGTCCTCGTTGCGCGTCTGCATCGCCCCGTAGGTCTGGTTGAGGTAGGCGACGTAGGCGGGGTAGTTGATCGCCGGGAACGAACTGGCGTTGATGCCGCCGGCGAGGTTGCCCAGCGGCTGCCCATACAGGAACTGCGGCTGGAACACCGAGGCGGTGGGATCGCAGCCGTTCTGGAAGCGGTTGTCGTAGTCGGCCGGATCGGTGCCCTGGCAGACCCAGTAGTTGTTGCCGGTGCTGCGGTGGGTGCCGCCGTTGCGATACTTCACGCCGAACTGGAGCGAGTCCATCCAGTCGCCGTAGGCGTGCCAGGTGAAGTCGGCCTGGGCGTATTTCTGCTTGGTCTGGTTGCGGGTCCAGGACGACCCGGTCGAGCCGAGGTCGACTTCGCCGATGCCGTTGAGGAGATTGGCCATCAGTTCCGGCGAGAAGGTCATCGTCGGCGTGCCGACCAGGCTCCAGGCGCTGGCATAGTTGCCCAGGTCGTAGTCGCCCGATGCATTCTGGCGGCGCGGCTTGATCGGCACGGAAATCTGCAACTGCGGGCCGCCGCTGGCCCAGGTGCGGCCGGCCTTGACGCTGGCGTCGAAGGACTCGCCCACCCACTCGGCACCGATGTCCGCGGTCTGCGACACCGCCTTTTCGTGGTTGTAGCTGCCGGTGATCTGCGGGGTCGGGATGCTGCAGTCGTCCGGGCCGAAGCCGCCGGTGTTGGTCAATCCGCCCGCCGCCGCCTCGTCGCCGCTGCAGTAGTAGGTCTTGCCCGGATGCACCGAGTAATTGGCGCCGGTGACGATGGTGCCGCTGGGGTCGAAGGTCAGCCCGTCGAGCATGCGCCCGCCGGGCCAGTTGCCGTCGCCGGCGTAGCGGGCCAGGTTCCACTCCGGAATCTTCAGCGTGTTGGTCTGGGAATCCTGCGACAGGTCGAAGCGGAAGTAGTTGGCCGTCAGGGTCAGGTTGTCGACCGGGCGGAACTGCAGGGTCACCTGTCCGCCCTTGCGCTCGCGGTCCTCGTTGGTGACGTTGAGGTTCACCGAGGTCGGCATCATGAAGTTGCAGTAATAGCCGCACTCCGTGGGCCAGCCATCCTGGAAGGTGCCGGTGTAGGGATGGTTCTGGTCGTTGAAGCCGGACTGCCCCCACCAGTAGGAAGTCATGCCCGAAGGCTGGCCGTTGACGTCGGTGGCGGGGTGGGCGTCGTAGTCATCGCCGTACCACTGCCAGTTTTCGGTACTGGCGCCCATGGTGCGCGTGGTGCGCTTCTGGTTGGTGTAGCCGATGAGGAAACCGAAGCGCTCGGCCTTGTCGTGCCACGAGTACAGGCCGGAGAACTGGCCGTCCGTCTTCTTGGTCGTGTCGGCCCAAGTGCCTTCGGCGGAGACGAAGCCGGTGTTCGCTTCCATTTCCAGCGGGCGGCGCGTGTGCAGGATCACCGTGCCGCCGATGCCGCCCTCGTCGATGCGTGCCTCCGGCGTCTTGAACAGCTCGGCGCTGGAGAGCATGTTCGACGGCAGCAAGGTGTAGTTGAAGGAACGGGTCGGATCGCCGTTGGATTCGGCGGTGGCGATGTAGTTGCCGTTCAACTCGGTCAACGTGAGCTCGGATGCGAGGCCGCGGACGCTGACGTTCTTGCCCTCGCCGCCGTCGCGCGAAATGATCACGCCGGGCACGCGCTGCAGCGCGTCGGCCACGTTCTTGTCGGGGAACTTGCTGACGTCTTCGGCGGTGATGACCTCGACGATCGCATTGGCTTCGCGCTTCTGGTCCAGGCTCTTTTCGATCGAGTAGCGGTAGCCGGTGACCTGGACCTTGGACAGCGATACGGCCTGGTCCGCCTGTGCCTTGGTGCCGGTGTCGGCCTGGCCCTGCTGGGACTGGTTCTGCGGATCCTGGGTCTGCGCCTGGGCATTGCCGCAGTAAAGCGCTGCCAGGACCGCCGCGGCCAACAGCGTGACCGGCACGAATGGGCTTTTCATGGTTCCCCTCCCAAGAGAATTTAGATCGTTACAAATTCAGAGCAAACCGCTTCCCCTGCGCTCGACCTGGATCGCCTTCGCCAGCCCCCTACCGACTCGGCGGTTTAGATCGATCTAAACGAAACGGACAGAAACATAGCCCAATTGCTCGACGATGTAATGCTGCGGAACAGCAAGGCGTTCGCTGCGCCCCGAACCGCCGTGCAGCGCCTGTGAGGCAGCGACCGGTGATGCCGCGCACCGTCGTGAGATGCACCGGGTCGCGCCGGCTCTGCACGAACCGGCGCCTTCTTCCTGTGCTCGAACAGAGGCCTCGAGACCGCACCCTGCCCGGCCATCACCCAGAGAGGCGCCGGGCGAGATGGAGCCGACCTGGGCCCACCCTGCCCGGGACCGTCAGGCGGTCAGGCCACCGCCACCGAGCGCGGCTGCTTGTCCGCCCGGGTCACCGCGGCGCCCAGCTCGGACGGATCGAAGTCATCCACCGAGATGAACTCGAACACGCCATCGCGCACGCGCTTGAGCAGCGCGGCCTCGGCCTCGGTGATCACGCCTTCGCGCACCGCTTCGGCCAACTGGCCTTCGTAGTCGTGCGCCTCAAGCTGGCCCGCCTTGAGCGCCTTGCCGAACTTGCGTTCGACCGGCTCGGCGGCGATCACGTCGGGCAGCAACGCGTTCATGCGGCCGATGGTGTTGTTCGGCGTGGGCGTGAGGTAGACCCAGTCGATCAGGCGGTCGCGTGCCTCGCCCGGCGCGGTGAGGATGGCGGCCACGCGGCGGCCCAGGCGATCGGAAGGCGGCACTTCGCGGCGACCGAACGGAAACACCAGCGCGCGCAGCAGGAAACCCACCGGCTTGACCGGGAAGTTGCGGATCGCCCCGTCCAGCGCCATCTGCGTGCGCCACATGCATTCGTGGAAGGCCCAGGCCAGCAGCGGACGATCCGCCTCCGGGCGGCCGGTATCCTCATAGCGCTTGAGCATGGCGCTGGCGATGTACAGGTACGACAGCACGTCGCCCAGCCGCGCGGACAGCTTCTCCTTGAACTTCAGCTTGCCGCCCAGCACGCCCATGAACACGTCCGCGCACAGCGCGAGTGCGGCCGAGTAACGGTCGAGCTTGCGGTAGAAGCGGCGCGTGTAGGCATCGCCCGCGCTCTGGCCGATGGTCGCGCCGGTGATGCCCAGCACGAAACTGCGCACGGCATTGGAGATGCCGAATCCGACGTGGCCGAACAGCAGCCGGTCGAAGGTCCGCAGCTTCTCGCCGTAGTCGGCGATGGAGAGCGCCTGCATTTCCTTGAGCACGTACGGATGGCAGCGGATCGCGCCCTGGCCGAAGATCATCAGGCTGCGCGTCATTATGTTCGCGCCTTCCACCGTGATCGCGATCGGCACGCTCTCCCAGCCGCGCGCGGCGTAGTTCTTCGGGCCCAGCTGCACCGCCTTGCCGCCGTGCACGTCCATCGTGTCGCTGGCGACCTGGCGAGCCCATTCGGTGGCGTGGTACTTGGCGATGGCCGAGGTCACCGCAGGTTTCTCGCCGCGATCGACCGCCGCCGCGGTGGAGCGCGAAAGCGCCGCGGTGGCATAGGTCAGGCCGCCGATGCGCGCCAGCGCTTCCTCCACGCCCTCGAAGCGCGCGATCGCCAGGCCGAACTGCTTGCGCATGCGCGCGTAGGCGCCGGTCGCCGCGGCCGAGGCGCGCATCGCGCCGGTCGCGTTGGAGGGCAGCGAGATGGCGCGTCCCACCGACAGCACCTCGACCAGCATGCGCCAGCCGTGGCCGGCCATCTGCGGCCCGCCGATGATGGTCGACAGCGGCGCGAACACGTCCTTGCCGCGAACCGGACCGTTCTGGAACGGGATGTTGAGCGGGAAGTGGCGACGGCCGACCTCCAGGCCCGGGGTCGTGTGCGGCAGCAGCGCCAGCGTGATGCCCAGGTCTTCGGTCTCGCCCAGCAGGTGCTCGGGGTCGTACATGCGGAAGGCCAGGCCGATCACCGTGGCGATCGGCGCCAGCGTGATGTAGCGCTTGTCGAAGTTGAGCTTCACGCCCAGCGTCTCGACGCCGTCGACCATCTGCTTGCAGACGATGCCGTAATCGGGAATCGAGGTGGCGTCGGAGCCGGCGTAGGGGCCGGTCAATGCGAAACAGGGGATCTCTTCGCCGGCCGCCAGACGGGGCAGATAGTGGTTCTTCTGCTCCTCGGTGCCGTAGTGCAGCAGCAGTTCGGCCGGCCCCAGCGAGTTGGGCACGGCCACCGTGGAGGACACCGTCGCCGAGGCCGTCGACAGCTTCTGCAGTACCGCCGAATGCGCCAGCGCGGAGAACTGCAGGCCGCCGTACTGCTTGGGAATGATCATGCCGAAGAACTTGTTCTTCTTGATGAACGCCCAGACCTCCGGCGACAGGTCGGCCAGCTCGTGGGTGATCTGCCAGTCGTCGATCATCGCGCACAGCTCTTCCACCGGGCCGTCGAGGAAGGCCTGCTCCTCGGTGCTGAGCTCGGGCTTCGGCTGCTTGAGCAGTTGCCGCCAGTCCGGCTTGCCGGAGAACAGCTCGCCCTCGAAACCGACCGTGCCGGCTTCCAGCGCCGTCTGCTCGGTGGTCGAGAGCGTGGGCGTGGCGCGCGCGAACAGCTTGAGCAGCGGCGCGCTGATCTGGCGGCGGCGGAAGGCCGGCATCAAAAGCGGCACGGCGATGAGCAGCTCGATGACCAGCAGCACGGTCATCGTCACCCAGGCGCCGGTCAGCACGCCCACCACCAGCGTGGCGGCCACCGTGGCGATCGCCCAGGTGCGCAGGCTGGTGCGGTGGTAGGCACAGGCGCCGGTCGCCACGATGGCGGCCAGCAGGGTCAGGAACACGGACATGTCAATGCACCTCTTGCGGGATGGTCGGGCGGCGGGCTCGGCCGTCCGGGAAAACATCATCGATGAACGCGGCGATTTCGCGCGTAAACGCGTCGTTGGCGTCGCCGGCGAGCATGTGCGTGGCGCCGGCGACCTCCACGTGGCGTGCGTGCGGCACGAGCTTGAGAAACTCGGCCACGGTATCGCGCGAGACCAGGTCGCTGCGTTCGCCGGAAAGCAGCAGGACCGGCACGTCCACGCGCGCGGCGGCCGCCAGCAGGCGCGGCTGGTAGCGCTCGCTTTCGCTCACGACGCCGGCAAGCAGGGCCGGATCCCAGTGCCAGCGCAGGCGGCCGTCGGCGCCCTCGCGCAGCAGCGGCTTCAGCTGCTCTTCGCGCTTGCGCTCGCGTCGCTGCGGCAGGTACGCGGCGACCTGCTCGGCGGCCTCGGCGTAATCGGCGAAACCGTCGGGATGGGCCTGCATGAAGGCCAGGATGCGCTCGACGCCGGCGGTTTCCCAGCGCGGCGTGATGTCCACCAGCACCAACGCGCGGAACGGCGCCGGTCGCGCCTCACCCGCCAGCACCAGGCCCAGCAGGCCGCCCATCGAGGCGCCGACCAGCACCGGCGGCTCGGGCTGCGCCAGCGCCAGCGCGTGAAGATCGCCGGCAAACTGGTCCATGTGGTAATCGCCGCCCGTCACGCGGCCGCTTTCGCCGTGGCCGCGGCTGTCGAAGCTGACGCAGCGGCAGCCGCGGGTCGCCAGCACGTCGGCCGCGCCGTTCCAGGCACCCCGGGTCTGGCCGAAGCCGTGCGCGAACAGCAACGTCGGCGCGCCGGCACCACGCACGTCGACCGCCAGGGGGACCCCGTCGTGGCTCGGAAAAGCACTTGTGTGGATTGATACCATACGCATGAGTATGGATTGCTGATCGAAGCGCCGTCAACCGCGCCAGCGTGGGTGCCACGCGACCGGGTCCCGCCTGTCGCCAGCCCATCCACAAGCGCTACCATGCGCCAATGAACGCCAGCAGCAAGCCCGAACGCACCCGCCTGTCCGCCGAAAACTGGGAGGACGCCGCCCTGGACCTGATCGCCGAACAGGGCGTCGGGGCGCTGGCGGTGGAAGCCCTGGCCCGCCGGCTGGGCGTGACCAAGGGAAGCTTCTACTGGCATTTCCGCACCCGCGAAGCGCTGCTGCAGGCGGCGCTGGAACGCTGGGAACAGTACGGCGAGCGCGAGGTGATCGCGCAGATCGAGGCCATCGCGGATCCGCGCGAGCGGCTGCCGGAGCTGTTCCGGCGTGTCGCCCATGAACTGCGTCCGCATCGCGTCTATGCCGCGCTGCTCAAGGCACTCGATCACCCGCTGGTGGTCCCGGTGATGGCGCGCGTGTCGCAACGCCGCACCGAGTTCCTGGCCACCGCCTTCCGCCAGGCCGGCCTGTCCGGCCCCGAGGCACTCAACCGGGCGCGGTTGACCTACGCCGCCTACGTCGGCTTCCTGCAGCTCAATTTCACGCTCGGCCTGCCCCGCATCAGCCACGAGGACTTCGACGCCTACGTGGAACACATGATCGCGACATTGATTCCGGCCTGATAAGGCCTTCAGGGGCGGGGTTACGCGCGCCTGCGCGCGCCTTTTGCTGCACTCAACCTTGCAATACCAGTGCACGCAAACTAGCGTTCCGGAACCCTTTTTTCCTAAGACCTTGAAGAGGACATCATGGCCAGCAAGCTGGAAGCGCTCGAGCGCTGGGTGAACGAGGTGGCGGCGCGCACGCGTCCGGCGAAGATCCATTGGTGCGACGGCTCGGAGGCCGAGTACCAGCAGCTGGTCAAGGAGATGCTGGCCGACGGCACCCTGATCGAGCTCAACCAGGAAACCCACCCGGGCTGCTACCTGCACCGCTCCAACCCGTCCGACGTGGCGCGCGTGGAGCACCTGACCTTCGTCTGCCACAAGAACCAGGACGACGCTGGCCCCAACAACCACTGGATGGATCCGGCCGAGGCGCACGCGAAGATCGATGCGCTGTTCGACGGCTGCATGGAAGGCCGCACCATGTACGTCATCCCGTACTGCATGGGCCCGATCGACTCGCCGCTGTCGCGTTGCGGCGTGGAAATCACCGATAGCCCGTACGTGGTGGCCAACATGCGCATCATGACCCGCATGGGCAAGGCCGCGCAGGAGCGCATCGAGCGCGAAGGCACGTTCGTGAAGGGCCTGCACTCGACCGGCGAGCTCGACCCCGAGCGCCGCTTCATCATGCACTTCCCCGAGGAGCGCACGATCAAGTCCTACGGCTCCGGCTACGGCGGCAACGCGCTGCTGGGCAAGAAGTGCCACGCGCTGCGCATCGCCTCCAACCAGGCCCGCGACGAGGGCTGGCTGGCCGAGCACATGCTGATCGTGGGCATCGAGAATCCCAAGGGCGAGACGCACTACGTCGCCGCCGCCTTCCCCTCGGCCTGCGGCAAGACCAATCTGGCCATGCTGATTCCGCCGGAGGGCTACCGCAAGGACGGCTGGAAGGTGTGGACCGTGGGCGACGACATCTGCTGGATGCGGCCCGGCGCGGACGGCCGCCTGTACGCGATCAACCCGGAGGCCGGCTTCTTCGGCGTGGCGCCGGGCACCAGCACGGCGACCAATTCCAACGCGCTGGAATCCATCTCGCGCAATACGATCTTCACCAACGTTGCCGTCACTGCCGACAACCAGCCGTGGTGGGAAGGCCTGCCCGGTACGCCGGTCACCGACTGGCAGGGCCGCCCCTACGATCCGGCCAACGGGCCGGCCGCGCACCCGAACTCGCGCTTCACCGTGAGCGCAAGGCAGTGCCCGACCTGGTCGGAGAAGGCCGAGGACGCGCAGGGCGTGCCGATCGACGCGATCGTCTTCGGCGGCCGCCGCCCCTCGCTGCTTCCGCTGGTGATGGAAGCGCGCGACTGGGCGCACGGCGTGCTGATGGGCGCGGCGATGGGTTCGGAAACCACCGCCGCGGCAACCGGCGCGGTCGGCGTGCTGCGTCGTGACTCGATGGCGATGAAGCCATTCTGCGGCTACCACTACGGCGACTACTTCGCGCACTGGCTGTCGTTCGACAAGCCGGGCATGAAGCTGCCGAAGATCTTCCACGTCAACTGGTTCCGCAAGGGCAAGGACGGCAAGTTCTTGTGGCCGGGCTTCGGCGAGAACCTGCGCGTGCTGGAGTGGATGATCAACCGCGTCGACGGCAAGGCTCGTGGCGTGGAGACGCCGATCGGCATCATCCCGGCCGAGGGCGAGTTGAAGCTGGACGGCCTGAGCCTCCCGCGCGAAGCCGCCAGCGAACTGCTGGACATCGACACTGCCGGCTGGCAGGCCGAGCTCGACGCCATCGGCGAGTACCTGGCCAGCTTCGGCCCGCGCATGCCCGAGCGCCTGCACCAGGAACAGCAGCGCGTGGCCAGCGGGCTGTCCGCCGCCGAAACCGCGCCCCGCGCCGCCACGGCCTGATGGACGAAGCCCCTCTCCCGCCGGGAGAGGGGCTGGTATCCGGGCACCTCCCGGGCCTGCCGCAGACCAGCACCCTTTTCCCTCCGGAGAGGGGCGGGCTGAAAGGCGAGCCTCGCAAGAGTGCGGGGATTTGCTGGGGCGGCAAACGCAGCCTGCCAGACGCACGCCACTCGCGGCCATCGCCCCCTCACCCCAGCCCGTTCCCTTTGTACAGAGGGAGCGCGAGCCTTAAACGTTCCGCCACTTCCGTGCATCCAAGCTGGCAAGATGGAAGCCGCCTGCCTCGCCACTGGAAGCCCGATGCCGCCACCGCCTGTCGCGTGGTCCGACGCCGATGACGCGCGCGCCGCGGCCCGGGGCGATCGCCATGCGTTCCAGCGGCTGTACCGCCAGCATGTCGACCGTATCTACGGTGCGGTCTACCGGTTGGCCGGCTACGACCACGCCCGTGCCGAGGATCTGACCCAGGACGCCTTCGTGCGTGCCTGGCAGAAGCTTGGCGACTTCCGCCACGAGAGCGCTTTCGGTACCTGGCTGTACCGGCTGGCGGTGAACGTGGCGCTGATGGACATCCGTTCGCGCGGGGCGCAGCCGGTCGGTTTCGTCGGCGAAGAGGACCTGCCCGATCCCGGCGAAGTGCCCTTCTGCGCCGCCGAGCGCGAGGAACTGGAGCGCGCCATCGCCAAATTGCCGCCACGTGCCCGCGCGGTACTGGTACTGCATGACGTGGAAGGCTGGCGCCACGAGGAGATCGCCAGCGAACTGGACATGGCCGTCGGTACGTCCAAGGCGCAATTGCACCGTGCACGCGGGCTGCTGCGCCGGATGCTCGAACCCGGAGAGTCGTCATGAACGAATTCGAATGGCGTCGACAGCTGCGCGAATTGCGCGCGCCGGTCGCACCGCGCCACGACCTGTGGACGCGAATCGACGCCGCGCTGGAACCGGCCGAACCGGTGCGCGCCAGCTCGCGCCCGGGCTGGCTTCTTGCCGCCAGCTTCGCGGGCCTGAGCCTGCTCGCGGTGTCCCTGAGCCTGCGCCAGGGCCAGTTGCCCGACCACCCGCAGACCACCGTCACCGCGTCGGCCCAGCCGTGGAAGCCGGACGATCCGCGCCTGGCCGGTGCGGCGATCGAACTGGACGCCGCGCGCCTGGAACTGAGGCAGGCACTGGAACAGGCCCCCCATTCACCGGCACTGCAGCGACTTCTGTCGCGCACCCGCCAACAGCAATCGCGGCTGCGCCAGCTCGACCAGCAGGCAGGCTGAGAACCCCTCGAGGAGTCAAGGCATGAAAAACGTACGCTATCTTCCCCTGCTGCTCGCCCTGTGCATCGGCCAGGCGCTGGCCGACACCCCGATCAACTTGCACCACCCGGCCAATGCCAACGCACGCATCAGCGTGAGCAACGTCAAGGGCCAGGTCACCATCACCGCCTGGGACCGCAACGAGGTGCAGGTCACCGGTTCGCTCGGCGAAGGTGCCGCGCCGTTGGCCATCGACGGCGACAACGGCGACCTGGAAATCAAGGTCAAGCCCAGGGGCGATGGCTCGAAGGGCTGGTTCAACTGGAACGGCGACAACTCGATGGGCGATACCACGCTCGACCTGCACGTGCCCAAGGGTGCCACGCTGGACGTGGAAGTGGTCAGCGCGCCGCTGGGCATCGACGGCATGGACGGCGGCGAGATCTCGGTCAATTCGGTCAGCGGCCGCGTGCGGATCAACGCCCGCACCCCCGACCTGTCGGTCGAAAGCGTGAGCGGCACCGTGCAGCAATCCGGCCATGCCGAGCGTGCCGACCTGCAGACGGTCAGTGGCGACATCCTTGCGCCCGCGCTGGGCGCCCAGGCTGACCTGCAGACGGTCTCCGGCCGCATCCAGGCCAGCGGCGGGCCGTGGAAGAAATTCAACCTGAGCACGGTCTCGGGCGACGTGCAGCTCAGCGGCGGCCTCGCCGAGCACGGCAGCATCGACCTCGACAGCATGAGCGGTGACGTGCAGATCCAGGTGCCATCGAACCTTTCCGCATCGATCCATGCGAGCAGCTTCAGCGGCGACCTGCGCAGCGATTTCGGCGAGGCCATCGAGCACGATCATGGCCCCGGCAGCGAACTCAACGCCGACGTCGGTGGCGGCAACGGCCGCATCCACGTGGAAACCTTCAGCGGCGACTTGCGCATCCGCAAGAAGGATTGAAGGCACGCTCCGAAAGGCGAGGAACTTCCCTTGCCGCTGGGCGCTGCACGCTGCAGTCTGGTTGAGCAAGACCATGGCTGCAGCGCCAAGCGGATGCGCCGGATCCACGCAACAGCCAGTCAAACAAAAAGGCCGTCGCATGCGACGGCCTTTTGCTTGTTCGATGTGCTTTACAGGTCCTGGTGGTACTGCACGTACGGCGTGCGCGACTGATCGGGCTCAGGGCCTGCCGGCGTGGGCACCGAGGTTCCCGAGGACCACAGGTTCTGGGCACCGATGCTCAGTTCGCCCTGCCACGGCAGCCGCAGGGTGACGCCCAGGTCGATGCTGCTCCAGCGCTTGTCGCCGTAGTAGCCGCCCGGCAGCGTCGGCTGCATGGTGCGGCCGACCAGCGTGCCGCTCAGCGGTCCGTGGTCGACGCCGAAGGTCAATGCCTTCTGGTCCAGCGAATTGATACCCAGCTCGTTGCCCGGCAGCAGGCGGATACGGCCCACGCTGGCACCCAGGTCGATGCCGCTATGCCCGCCGACCGCCACGCGACCGCGCGCATTGAGCTGGGCGCTGCTGTCGAAATCGGGCAGGCCGTTCACGCCGGGCGTGGCGCCCGGCAGGACCCGCGGCAGGCGCTGGTCGGGCGTGCTGTCGGCGCCTACGCTCACGCCGACACTGTAGCGGCCGAGGTTGTACGTCGCGCCGATCTCGCTGCCGACCACCCGTGGACTGGGCGACATCCCGTTGTGTTCGCTGACGCCGGCGTGGATCTGCAGATGCGGGTCGAGCCCGTACTGCAGGTCGGTCGACCTGACGCTGCCGGCGTCGGTCACCGGAAAGGCCAGCAGGGCGTCGGCACGCTGGCTCGCACCGGCCGGCTGCACGCCCGCTTTGAGCATGAGCATGCGGCCGTCGCGGTCGCGTAGCCCGACCCCATAGCCCAGGTCGGCCGCCTGGCCGGTGGTCGGGTGCAGCAGCTGCTGCGCCACGGCCTGCCGGTTTCCGTCCAGCGACTGCCCTGCCGCGGCGAGCGGCATCAGCAAGATCAGCAGGGGCAACAGGCGGCGCATGGTCGGTATGGGCGTTCGGCAGGTGACAGGCAGGCGTATGCCATTCGTTTGGGGGGAGTATAGCTCCTTTACTTTTACCTAACACCCCATCGGAAGCGGGCAGGCCCCTAAACGGTGAACCCAGGCACATAACCCGCATCGGTGGACCCCGGCGTGAAAAGAGGGTTCCCCGGGGATGAAAATTCAGGCAAAACAGACTCCGACAAAGCCCTCCGCGCACGATATAGTCACGCCACGGCCCCGCCACGGAATCTGAAAACGCGCCATGAACCCGGCTCCTCCCACCCGCGAGCCCCCGACCTTCCCCGCCGACCGGGAAGTGCTGCACCGGGCGGTCGAGCGGCTGTTCGGAGCCGCGGACGCGGGCAGCGTGGCGGCGGTCTGCGAAACCCTGCTGTCGGACTGGCACGTGCGCGCCCGCCTGGGCTGGCGCCAGCTGGGCGGCGAAGAGGTTCCGGCCGCCGCCGGCCGGATGGAACTGGCCGAGGACCCGCAAGGGCTGCGCGTGCTGGTGCTGGAACCGGAGACGCCGCTGTCCGAGCCGCTGCGCGAACGGCTGGCCTGGTTCGGCCGCCTGGCCGGTACGCGGATGCGCCAGCAGGCCGAGACCGCGCGACTGTATGAGGCGATTTCGCGCCTGGCGCTCGCCGAGCGGCTGCAGCGGGCGCTCTTCGCCATCGCCGAACAGGCCGGCACCGAACGCAACATGGCCGAGATGATGCGCTCGCTGCACGCCATCGTCGGCAGCCTGATGTATGCGGAGAACTTCTACATCGTGCTCTACGACGAAGCCACCGACAGCGTGCGCTTCCCGTACTACGCCGATGCGGCCGACCGCGACCCGCCCTCGCCCGAGCGCAGCGTGCCGCTGGCCGACCTGGAACACAGCCTGACCTGGAACCTGCTCAAGGGCGGGCGCGCCATGATGGGCTCGATCGAAGAGCTGAACCGCACGGTGCCCGACCGACTGGTACTGATCGGGCCGGACTGCGAACACTGGCTGGGCGTGCCGTTGTTGCGCGAAGCCAAGGTGGTGGGCGGTATCGTGATCCAGAGCTACCGCGCCGATACCCAGTACACCACGCAGGACCGCGAGCTGCTCTGCTACGTGGCCCAGCACGTGCAGGCCGCGCTGGAAAAGCGCCAGGCGCAGACCGAACTGGAGCGGCGCGTGGCCGACCGCACGGCCGCCCTGCGCGAGGCCAATCGCGTGCTGCGCCAGCAAGTGCTACAGCGCCAGCGCGGCGAGCGGCTGCAGGCGGCACTGTTCCGCATCGCCGAACTGGCCAGCACCTCCGAGGGCCTCGATACCTTCTACTCGGCCGTACACCGGGTGATCGGCGGACTCCTCTACGCTCGGAACTTCTACATTGCACTGGTCGACGAAGACAACGGGCAGCTGACCTTCCCCTATTCGGTCGACGAGGTGGACAACGTGCCGGCGCCGCGACTGCACGGCCGCGGCGCCACCGAATACGTGCTTCGCCACGGCAAGCCACTGCTGGCCGACTCTGCCGAACTGGAACGGCTGACCGCGCTGGGCGAGATCCAGCGCCAGGGTACCCATTCGCTGTGCTGGCTCGGCGTGCCGCTGGTGTGGGGCGAGAAGGTGATGGGCGTGCTGGCGGTGCAGAGCTACACCCCCGAGCACACCTACAACGAGCGTGACCAGGAACTGCTCACCTTCGTCAGCTACCACATTGCCAACGCCCTGCAGCGCAAGCACACGGCCGAATCGCTGAAACAGGCCTACGCGGGGCTGGAGCGCCGCGTCACCGAGCGCACCCGCGCGCTGGCACTGGCCAACCGCGACCTGCGCGAGCAGATCGCCGAACGCGAACGGGTCGAGCGCCGGCTCAAGTACGAAACCCTGCACGACTCGCTTACCGGCCTGCCCAACCGCACGCTGCTGCTGCAGCGGATGGAGCAGGCGCTGGAACGCTATCGCGGGGAACCGGATGAGGGCGGCTTCGCCGTACTGTTCATCGATCTGGACCGCTTCAAGGTCATCAACGATTCGGTCGGGCACCTGGTGGGCGACGACCTGCTGTTCCAGGTCGGCGGGCGCATCCGCGCGTGCCTGAAGACCCGCGACGTGGTCGCGCGCCTGGGCGGCGACGAGTTCGCCGTGCTGCTGGAAGGTATCGCCGACCCGGCGACCGCAGTGGCGGTCGCCGAGCGCGTCATCGCTGAATTGCAGGTACCGTTCCGCCTGGGCGCCAAGGAAATATTCACCTCTGCCTCGATCGGCGTGGCCCTGCCGGGCCCGCACTACCAGAAACCGGAAGAGCTGCTGCGCGACGCCGATGCGGCGATGTATCGCGCCAAGGACGAAGGCCGCCACCGCGCGGCGGTGTTCGACGACCGCCTGCGCCGCGAGGCGCTGTCGCTGCTGGAGCTGGAGAGCGACCTGCGCCGTGGCCTGGCGCGCAACGAATTCGTGCCGTTCTATCAGCCCATCGTGGCGCTGGAAGACGGCCGCGTGGTCGGCTACGAGGCGCTGCTGCGCTGGCACCACCCGGACCGGGGCCTGCTCGCCCCGGGCGAATTCCTGGTGATCGCCGAGGAAGCCGGCTGCGCCGAGAGCATCGACTGGCAGATCTTCGAGCAGGTTTGCGCGCAGGCGCCGCAGCTGCTGGGCAAGGACGGGTTCGTCAGCATCAACGTGTCTGGCCGCCATTTCCGTCTTCCGGATCTGGATGCCCGCCTGCTCGCCCTGCTCGCCGAGCACGGCCTGCCGCCGCGGCAGGTGCGCATCGAGGTGACCGAGCGCGCGCTGCTGGACAACCCGGCGCAGGTCAAGCGCATCCTGGAGAACATGCGCAGCCGCGGCGTGCGGGTGGCGCTGGACGACTTCGGCACCGGCTATTCCTCGCTGAGCTACCTGCATCAGTACCCGTTCGAGACACTGAAGATCGACCGCTCCTTCATTACCGAGCTGCCGCGCGAGGGCGACGGCCAGGGCCTGGCCGTGGTACGCGCGATCCAGGTACTGGCCGACTCGCTCAACATGCTGGTGATCGCCGAAGGCATCGAGGAAGAACACCAGCGCCAGGCGCTGATGCGCGTCGGCTGCCGTTACGGTCAGGGCTTCCTGTTCGCACGCCCGCAGCCGATCAGCGTGTGGTTGCCGGCCGATCCGACGCCGGCCGTGGCGTGATGCAGACGATGGTGGCGCAGGGAGGGCTTCAGCCCGCCCTGCCAGCTCACTGCGACGTCGTCGACGTATCCGCGCTCACCCCGCCACTGAGCACGTGCTCGGCATCGATGCGATCGAAGGTGTAGCGCTGCGCGCAGAACTCGCAGATCACCTCGACCTCGCCATCGCGCGCCGCCAGCGCAGCTTCGACTTCGTCCCTGCCGAGCGAACGCAGCATCGATTCGACCCGCTCGCGCGAGCAACTGCAACCGAACGCCAGCGGTCGCGGTTCGAACAGCCGCACGGTTTCCTCGTGATAGAGCCGGTACAGCAAGTGCTCCGGCGCGGTCGCCAGCATTTCCTCGCGGCCCAGCGTGCCGGTCAGGTGCAGCACGCGGCTCCAGGCATCCTCGTCCTCGACCGCATCGTGGCCACCCTCGCCCGGAAGCTTCTGCAGCATCAGCCCGACCGCGTGCTCGCCGTCGGCTGCCAGCAGCAGGCGTGCCGGCAGCTGCTCGGACAGGCGGAAGTAGTTTTCCAGCGCGCCGGCCAGCTCCGGCTGGCCGAGCTCGACCAGGCCCTGGTAGCGCTGGCCACGCTCGGCGTGGCCGATGGTGATCGCCATGACGGCGCCCGGCAGCGCGGAAAGGTCCAGCGGCTCGGGCAGCGGATCGTTCCAGCGCGCCAGGCCGCGCAGCCGCCCTTGGTCGCTGCACTCGGTGAACAGCAGGCGCAGCGCGCCGCTGCTCTTGAGCTCGATCGACAGCGCGCCCTCCAGCTTGATGTTGCCGGTCAGCAACGCGCTGGCGACCAGGCTCTGGCCCAGCAGCTCCTGCAGCGGTGCCGGGTAGTCGGAGCGCCCGGCGACCTCGCGCCAGGCGGCGCCCAGCCGCACCAGCACGCCACGCACGCCGGCGCGTTCGAGCACGAAGCGATGCAGCACGTCTTCGACAAGCACGGTTTCCACAAAAAAGACCTCGTCACGGGGAATCAGTCGAGATGGGGGCAGCGGCGGCGGGGGACAATAGGCCGCTTATACTCCCCGGGTTTGCTACCCAAGGTCGACGCCAAGACGATGCCACCGCTGCGCACCGCCCTCCGCCGCCTGCTGCGCCCGCTCGCCATCCTGGTGGTCTCGTGGCTCGCGCTGTCCTGGCTGGTGGTGCTGGTGCTGCGCTTCGTGCCGCCGTGGACCTCGGCGATGATGATGGAGCGGCGCGTGGGCGCCTGGCTGCACGGCGAGCGTGATTTCCGGCTGCAACAGCACTGGGTGCCGTGGGAGCGCGTGTCGCCGTACGTGCCGCTGGCGATGGTGGCCAGCGAGGACCAGAAGTTTCCGTTCCATCACGGTTTCGACCTCGAACAGATCCAGGATGCGCTGGACGATGCCGACGAGGGTAAGCGCCTGCGCGGTGCCAGCACGATCAGCCAGCAGGTCGCCAAGAACCTGTTTCTCTGGAATGGCCACAGCTTCGTGCGCAAGGGGCTGGAGGCCTACTACACCGTGCTGATCGAGCTGACCTGGCCCAAGCGGCGCATCCTCGAGGTGTACATGAACATCGCCGAGCTGGGTAACGGCATCTATGGCGTGGCCGCGGCGAGCGAGACGTACTTCCACGTGCCGCCGGCGCGGCTTGGACCGGCGCAGGCCGCGCGCCTGGCCGCGGTGCTGCCCAGCCCGCGCCGCCTGCATGCCGACCGCCCCAGCGCCTACGTCCAGCGCCGCACGCAATGGATCCTTCGACAGATGCAGCACCTGGGTGGCCCCGGCTACCTGGACGCGAACCATCCCCCGCGCGTGCGGCGAGGACACTGACCATGAGCGAACTGACCGTCGTCGTCCCCGCCTATAACGAGGCGGCCGTACTCGACGCGTTCCACCAGCGCCTTGGCGCCGTGCTCGACACGCTGGCGCTGGACAGCGCCGTGCTCTACGTCGACGACGGCAGCACCGATGGCACCTGGCCCGCGATCGAGGCGCTGCGGGCAGGCGACCGGCGCGTGCGTGCGCTCAAGCTGTCGCGCAATTTCGGCAAGGAGGCCGCGCTTACCGCAGGACTGGACCACGTCACCGCTGGCGCGGCCGTGGTGATCGACGCCGACCTGCAGGACCCGCCCGAGTTGATCCCCGAGCTCGTCGAGCAATGGCGCGCCGGCTTCGACGTGGTCTACGCCACGCGCAGCGCGCGAGCCGGCGAGACGCGCCTGAAGCGCTTGACCGCGGCCGGCTTCTACCGCGCCATGGAGCGTCTCTCCGAAACCCCGCTGCCGCGCGATACCGGCGACTTCCGCCTGCTTTCGCGCCGCGCGCTGGATGCGCTGTCGAAACTGCGCGAACGCCAGCGTTTCATGAAGGGCCTGTTCGCCTGGATCGGCTACCGCCAGACCGCCGTGCGCTACCAGCGCGAGCCCCGTCACGGGGGCCGCACCAAATGGAACTACTGGCGCCTGACCCAGCTGGCCATCGAGGGCATCACCTCGTTCTCCAGCGCACCGTTGCGGCTGGCGACCTGGGTCGGGCTGGGTTCCTCGCTGCTTGCCTTCGTCTACGGGCTATGGGTGCTGACCAAGGCGCTGATCTGGGGCGACCCGGTCCGCGGCTACCCGACGCTGATGCTGGTGATCCTGTTCCTCGGTGGCGTGCAGCTGCTGGCGCTGGGCGTGATCGGCGAATACCTGGGACGCAGCTATGCCGAGAGCAAGCAACGCCCGCTGTACTTCGTCGAAGAAGAACACCTGTAGCCCGCCCGGGGCCGCCGGTCGGCATCTACACGCCCCGCCGACACCGCGGCGCTAGACTCGGCGCAAGCCGAAGAGGAGCACCGGGCATGCGTCAGGTAAGGCATCTTCTGCAGAGCAAGGGAAGCGACGTCTACGCGATCGCACCCGAGGCCCCGGTGCTCGACGCGATCCGGCAGATGGCCGAACGCCGCGTCGGCGCGCTGGTGGTGATGAAGGACGCGTCGCTCTCGGGCATCGTTTCCGAGCGCGACTACGCCCGCAAGGTGATCCTGCAGGGACGTTCCTCCGCGCAGACGGCCGTGGCCGACATCATGAGCAGCGATCCACTGACCATTGCGCCCGAAACCGACGTGTTCGACTGCATGCGCCTGTGCACGGAGCGCCGCGTGCGCCACCTGCCGGTGGTCGAGGACGGCCGCGTGGTCGGCGTGATCTCGATCGGCGATCTGGTCAAGGCGGTGATCGACGCGCAGGCCGAGCAGATCGAGCAGTTGCAGCGCTACATCACCAGTTGATCGTTTTCTTAGGGGGCTTCAGCCCACCTTGCCAGGGCGCGTGGGCTGAAGCCCACCCTACGGCCGCGGGCCCGGCTCAGTCCCTGGCCAGATCCGGTGCCCGCCCGGCCCGTCGCGCGACCCACGCCGCCATCGTCGCCACGCCGGCGCCGATCAAGCCCATGCCGCCCACGCCCACACCGAGCCACGCCAGCAGGCTTACGCCGCTGGTCACCAGCACGTCGCCGAAGCGCCACACGGCCGTCTCGACGAAGTTCTTGCCCTTGTAGCGCGTCTCGCGCGGCACGCGGGTGTACAGCGCGTCGACCGCCGGCTTGGTCATGCCATAGGCGAACCCGCGCGTGGTCACCAGCATCACGGCCAGCAACGGCACGGCCATGCCCAGCAGACGCACGTCGCCGGGGCCGAACACGGCGACCATCAGCAGCAGGCCGATATTGACCAGGGCGGGCACCACCAGGCCCCAGCCGGCGCCGAACCGCACCAGCAGCCATCGCGTCAGCGTCAGCTGCAGCAGGGCGCCGAGCGCGTTGGTCGCCAGGTCCAGGTCGTTGTAGAACGAGGTGCGCGCGACGCGGTCGGCCAAATGCGCCTTCGCGTAGTCGGCCATCAACGCGTAGGCCAGCGTGCCGATGCCGTCGCCGAGCAGCATGAGCATCGCCATGTAGCGCAGGAACGGCCGCGACCACAGCTCGCGGATGCCGGCCCACAGCGAGCCACCGGTACCCTGCGAGGCGCGTCCGTCGCCTGCCAGTTCGTCGCGCGCCGACAGTTGCAGCAGCAACAACAGCGCAAGCCCCAGGGCGGCGGACGAGACCACCAGCAACTGCGCCACGCCGAGCACGTGCAACAGCCATCGCGTCAGCAGCGGCCCGAAGATCGCCCCGCCCATGCCCCCGAGCGCGATCAGCGGGAACACCCGCCGCGCCTGCTGGCTGACGAAGATGTCGGCCATGAAGCTCCAGAACAGCGACACGACGAACAGGTTGAATACGCTGACCCAGACGTAGAACACCACGCCCAGCAGACGCGCGCCGATCCGTTCCTGCGCCAGGAATGCCGGCACGAAGGCGACCAGGCAGACGATGAAGAAGCTGTAGCTCCAGGCCAGCAGCCGCCGGCGCGACACGTGCGCCACCAGCCAGCCGAACACCGGGGTCAGCAGCAGCATCACGGCGAAGGTCACCGCGTAGAACAGCGGCAACGACTGCGACCCTACCGCGCCGCCCAACTGGTCGCGCACGGGTCGGATGATGTAATAGCCGGCCATCACCAGGAAGAAGGCCAGCGTGGAGAGGATCAGCCCGCTGCGCTCGTCGGCGCGGGCGTTGTGGCGCAGGCTCACGGAGAGTCCAGCCTCGTGGGGAGCGCCAAAGCCTAGCATGGGCGGGCCGGTCGGCAGTCGCGCGCCGGACGCGGCGCCTGCGCACCCACCCCGACCGGCTGAACACCGGCAGCCTGGCGACTGCCTGCTCACGTTGTCGAGCTGGCCCGCGTAGCCCACAATCGAGGGCATCGTGCCTGCCCCAGGCCGTCTCTTGTTCCCCTTTCAAGGCTTTGCGCCGGACCCTTCCAGGCATGCAGCTTCGTACGCTTCCCTTGCTGATCGCCGGCCTGCTCGGCGCAGCGACTACCCCCTCGCTGGCCCACGCTTCCACGCCAGCTTCGCCACCCGCCACCGCACCGGCCATCGATTCCACCACGCAGTCGCTCCCGCCCGCACGGGTGAAGGAGACACTGGAGGCGTACAGGCAGTGGCTAGGCAAGCTGGAGCAGCGCAACGCCGTCGCCGGCCTGGCGACCGCGGTCGTGGTCAACGACAAGGTGGTGTTCGAAGGCACCATCGGCTACGCCGATGCCGCGGACAAGGAACCGGTCAAACCGGACACCGTGTTCCGCCTCGCGTCGCTGTCCAAGGCGTTCGCCACCGGGCTCACCGCGATCCTGGTGCAGGACGGCAAGCTGGCGTGGGACACGCGGCTGGTCAACGTCCTGCCGTTCTTCAAGCTCAAGAACATGCCGGACACCCAGCGCGCCACCGTCGCCGACATCCTGGGCCAGCGCCTCGGGCTGCCGCGCAACACCTACGACAACATGCTCGAGGACGACGTGCCCTACGAAGAGCTGGTGCGCAAGCTCGACCAGGTCGACATGACCTGCGGCGTGGGCAAGTGCTACGGCTACCAGAACGTCGCCTTCAGCCTGATCGGCGACGTGGTATACGCGATGACCGGCAACTTCTTCTACAAGCTGGTCGACCGGCGGATCTTCCTGCCGCTGGGCATGAGCACCGCCAGCTACGGCCGGGCCGGGCTGGAATCGAGCAAGAGCTGGGCGCGCCCGCACCGCCGCGCGCGGCGCGGCTGGGTGCCGTTCGAGCCGAAGGAGAACTACTACCGCGTGGCCCCGGCGGCCGGCGTCAACGCCAGCCTGCGCGACATGGAGAAATGGCTGATCGCGCAGATGGGTGGGCGCCCCGACGTGTTCACGCCGGCCACGCTGGAAGTGCTGCATGCGCCGGGTGTGCGCACGCCGGCCGAACTGCATTCCTCTCCCTGGCGCAACGGCCGCCTCACCTCCGCAGCCTATGCACTGGGCTGGCGCGTTTTCACCTACGGCGGCGAAACACTGGTCTACCACGCGGGTGCGGTCGAGGGTTACCGCACGATGATCGGGTTCTTCCCCAAGTACCACGCCGGCGTGGTGACGATGTGGAATGCCGGCGTGCCCACGCCGTCGGGGTTGATGCCGATGGTGTTCGACAGCCTGCTCGGCTTGCCGCACGTGGATTGGGCCGGGCTGGAGAGGAACGTCCCGGACCGCGCGCCGGCCAAGCCGCGGCGGGCTCGCGCCGCGCGCCATCGGCGCCACTGATGCGCGCCCCGAAGGCATAAAAAAAGGCGGCGCACGAGCGCCGCCTTTTTTGTCCCGCGCGTCAGCTCAGAGCTTGAACTCGATCTTCTTCTGAAGCTTGGCCTCCACCGGCGTGCCATTGCGCGTGGCCGGCTTGTACTTCCAGCGCTCGACCGCGTTGATCGCCTCGCGGTCGAACAGGTGGCGCGGCTGGGCGTCGACGACCTGCACGCCGCTGACGTTGCCCTCGGTATCGACCGTATAGCCCACCAGCACCCAGCCTTGCGTGCGCGTACGCTGCGCCTGGGTCGGGAAGCGCGGCTGCACGTACTTGGTCATCACCGGATCCGTGCTCACCACCTGCTGCGGCGTCGGCTTCGCCGGCTCGGCGGTGGCGGGCGCGTTCGTCGCGGCAACCTCGGTCTGCGCCTTCTGCTCGGACGGCTGTGCCTTCTGCTGGGCGGCGACCTTGTCAGCTGCCGCCTTGTCCGCCGCCGCCTTGTCGGCGGCCAGCTGCTGCTGGCGCTGCTGCTCAAGCGCCTGCTGCTGTTCCTTGTCGAGCAGCTTGCGCTGCGCGTCGAGCTTGGAGCGCAGGATGGTCAGCGTGTAGTTGGCCGGATCGGCCTTGGCCAGCAGATCGATCTGGCGCTGCGCCTCGTTGAAGTCGCGCCCGTTGATCGCCTGCTCCGCGCCGCTGGCTGCGAACGGGAAGGTCTCGCGCAGGGCATCGGTGGCCACCGGATTGCCTGGCTGCTTCTCCAGCGCCTTGAGGTAGAACTCGAAGGCGTTGTTGCCCGCGGGGGCGAGCACGCGATGATCGTTCATCGCCTTGCGCGCCTCGGCAAGCAACTGGTTCAAGTCCATCGCCTCGACATTGGCTGGCGGCGCCACGGCAATCTTGTCGGTCGAGACCGGGGTCGACGGATGGCCGCCGCCGTCCTGCATGACCAGTTCCTGGTGCGGCTGCAGGATCAGGAACCAGCTGGCCACGGCCAGCAGGACGAAAATGGCGATAACGGCGATCAAGGTGGGCCGGGCGGCCCCGCGCGCGTGCGCGCGCATCGAACTGGTACGGGTATCCATGGGACGTTCACCATTGGCTGGCATGAGATACCCGCGCTTTTTCCCCCTGTAGGAGCGGCCGTCCCCCTGGACGTGCGCGGCGCGAGTGCGCACAACTTACCGCCAATGTGCCGTTGCGGCAAATACTTGGGCCGCTGGCAGACCCTGCTTTTTCGGGGTCCTGAAACGAAGCGTCCCGGCCGGGGCCGGGACGAATCGCTCTTCGAAGTACCCTCCCTGCGCTGGGCACCGCAGGGAGAGAAAGTCGATACCGCTAGTTGGTCTTCTGGAAACGCTTACTTCTTGGCCTTGGCGGTCTTGGTGGCCTTGGCGGTCTTGGTGGCCTTGACCACCTTGGCCGGTGCAGCCTTCTTGGCGGCCGGCTTCTTGGCGGCAACCTTCTTCACGGCAACCTTCTTGACGGCAGCCTTCTTGGCGGCGGCCGGCTTCTTGGCGGCAGCCTTCTTCGGGGCGGCCTTCTTGGCAGCGACCTTCTTGGTCGCCGGCTTCTTGGCAACCGGCTTCTTCGCGGCGGCCTTCTTCACAGCGGTCTTCTTGGCGGGCGCCTTCTTGGCGGCCGGTTTCTTCGCAGCGGTTTTCTTGGCAGTGGCCATTCGTCTCAGCTCCTCATCAGTTGGCAGTGGTTGCCCAGTAAAAGCGTGCAGGAACGCCTCCACCAGCAAGTCGCTGTTGGTGGCGTGCCGAAGATTGTTGACTTGACGGCGGGTGCGCTCGTCGGAAAGCAGACGCAGGACATGCAGCGGAATCGACACGGTGATCTTGCGCACCGCGCCGGCCTTTTCGCCGTGATCGACATAAGGCGTTATGAATTTCGATGCTGCCATGTGGACCCGTTCCCCTGATCTGAAGCGAAAGCTATTCCTGAAGATTTCAACTGTCAATTGATTTCGACCAGAAAATTTGACCTGTCGAAAGCCCCTCCCCGAGGCCGCAAAGGGCCGCGGGGCAAGGGCTTGCGGAGCAATAAGGGCATTTTCAAATGGACGTATAAACGTCCAATCAAAATAACCACTCAATTAGCCGATGCCGCGCAAAGCCTTGCACCACAAGGGTTTACGCCACGTCGCCCACCTTCGACCCCCGCGTCGTTCGCGCGCTACCGCGGCTCGCCCGACAGGTCAGTCGACGGGCAACGAGGGGCTTCGTTCGAATGAATGGAAGTCGACCAGCGGCACGACCGATGGCGATCGCGGGTGGTTCGTGGCGCTTCCCGAGCCGGTCTTCCCCGCGAGTCGAGGAGGCCGGTGGCCGATCGTGCGCCGACGATGCGGCGCACGATCTTCGGACCGTCAGTGGTCCTCGTTCTCGATCTGCTCGGCGTAGGCGTCGGCATCGAGCAGTTCATCCAGTTCGGCGCGATCGGAAATGCGCACGGCGAAAATCCAGCCGTCGCCGAAGGCGTCTTCGTTGATCGTCTCGGGCTTGTCGTTGAGCAGCTCGTTGACCTCGACGATCTCGCCGGACACCGGCGAATAGATGTCCGAAGCGGCCTTGACCGATTCGACCACCGCCACGCCCGTGCCGGCCTGCACGCTGGCGCCGATTTCCGGCAGCTCCACGTAGACCAGGTCGCCGAGCTGGCCCTGCGCGTGGTCGGAGATGCCCACGCGCACCACGCCGTTGTCTTCGACGCGGGCCCACTCGTGGGATTTGAGAAACTTCAGGTCGCCGGGGATCTCGCTCATGGTCGGGTCCAGTCGTTGGTCGTGGAATGGAGCGGCGATTCTAGCCGCTCGGCGGGAACTCGCATAAAGGGATGGCGCGCGTGAATCAGATGCCTTCGCAGGGCTTGCCGTCACGCACGAACGGGTACTTCACCACGCGCACCGGCACCTCGCGGCCGCGGATATCCACCCGCACCTCGCCAGGGTCGCCGGCCGGGATGCGCGCAAAGGCCACCGCCTTGTCCAGCGTGGGCGCAAAGCTGCCGGAGAGGATCTCGCCCTCGCCGTTGGCGGTGAGCACCTTCTGACCGTGGCGCAGCACGCCCTTCTCGTCGAGTACCAGGCCGACCATCACGCGCGGCACGCCGGCGGCCTTCTGCGTCTCCAGCGCCTTGCGGCCGATGAAGTCGCGCCCCTCGTCCAATGCGATGGTCCAGCCCAGGTTGGCCTCCCACGGGGACACCGTCTCGTCCATGTCCTGGCCGTAGAGGTTCATGCCCGCTTCCAGACGCAGCGTGTCGCGCGCACCCAGGCCCGCCGGCTTCACGCCCGCGTCGACCAGCGCCTGCCACAGCGCGACCGCCTGCTCGCGGGGCACGATGATCTCGAAGCCGTCTTCACCGGTGTAGCCGGTGCGCGCGATGAACAGCGGCATGCCGTGGGGGCCCTGCGCGGCGGCGGCGGCGAAACGGCCGAGCTTTTCGATGCGCGGACGGTCGACCTCGTGCAGCAGGCCGATCACCTTCGCGCGGGCGTTGGGACCCTGTACCGCGATCATCGCGAAGTCGGGACGCTCCTTCACTTCCACGTCGAACGCCCTGGCCTGCCGTTCGATCCAGGCCAGGTCCTTGGCGCGCGTGGCGGCGTTCACCACCAGGCGGAAGTGCGCCTCGTCGAAGAAGTACACGATCAGGTCGTCGATCACCCCGCCCTGCTCGTTGAGCATGCACGAGTACAGCGCCTTGCCCTGCGCCTTGAGCTTGTCGACGCTGTTGGCGAGCAGGTGGCGCAGGAACTCGCGCGTGCGCGGACCGTGCAGGTCGACCACGGTCATGTGCGAGACGTCGAACATCCCGGCGTCGCGGCGCACCGCGTGGTGCTCCTCGATCTGCGAGCCGTAGTTGATCGGCATGTCCCACCCGCCGAAGTCGACCATGCGGGCGCCCGACGCGCGATGGGTGTCGTTGAGTACGGTCTTCTCGGTCATCGCACGGGCACCTTGGGGAAAGTCGCGATTATCGCCGGCGTCCGGGAGCAAGCCAAGGTGCATGCCCTCCGGCAGGAGCTCCTTTGCGACCGCCATGCATCCCCATCGCGGACAGGTGCGCTCCTACAGGATCCGGCGGAAGGTGAGGTTGATGCGTGGCGACTGCACGCGCGCCATGCGCGGCAGCGCGTGCTGGTAGAGCCGCTGGGTTGCGCCGGCCATGCGCAACAGGCTGCCATGCGGCAGTGGCAGTTCCAGCGCCACCGGACCGCGGGTGGACTTGCGACGCAATAGGAAGCGACGTGCCGCGCCCAGGCTGAGCGAGGCGATCACCGGCGCCGCGCCCAGTTCGGGCTCGTCGTCGCTGTGCCAGCCCATCGCGTCGCGGCCGTCGCGGTAGAGGTTGGCAAGCACGCTGTTGAAAGCGCTGCCGCAGGCCCGCTCCAGGCGCGGGCGCAGCGCGGCCAGTGCCGGTGGCCAGGGGTGCGGCTCGAAGCGCGTGCGCGAATAGACGTAGCCGGCGCCCGGGTCGCCGATCCAGCAGCTCAGACGCGGCGAGGCGACCTCGCGGCCGAACATCCGGATGACATGGGTTTCCCACGGAATGGTTTCGAGCAGCTCGCCGAAAAGCGCATCCGCCTCGGCCGGCGGCAGCCAGTCTGCCCGGAGCGCGAGGTCCGCGCCCTCCAGCGCGAGCGGCTGCCAGCCCACGCGCTCAGGCGATCGCCGGGTAGGTCGGCTCCACGTCCAGCGTCGAGGCGCATACCGCGGCCAGTTCCAGCAGACGCAGGTCCGAACCACGCGCGCCGACGAACTGCATGCCGATCGGACGTCCGTCCGGCAAGGCCCCCATCGGGATGCTCACCGCCGGGCAACCGGCCAGGCTGGCGAAGCTGGTGAGGTCGGCCGCCGAGTCGGGCGCGGGGCCGTCCAGCGGGAACGCGCCCTGGGGCGTGGTCGGCAGCACCAGCACGTCGATCTGCGCGAACAGGCGGCGCATCTTGAGCGTGGCCGCGTCGAGCACGCGGTCGGCAATGGCGTAGTCGGCCGCGCTCTTGCGCGCGGCGTAGCCGAGCATCTCGCGCAGGCGCGGCGAGACCGGGCGCGCGGTATCGGCCAGGTCTTCGGCGAAGGTGCCGAGCATTTCCGCCTCCATCAGCAGCAGGCCGGCGCGGCGGGTGCGCGCAAAGTTCCAATCGGAGAAGTCGACCGTGCGCCGCTCGCCGAGCTCGCGCGGCAGGCGGGCCAGCGCCGATTCGAACACCTCGATCACCTCCGGCTCCACGCCCACCGCCGCCAGGTCCGGCAGCAGGCCGGCGCGCAGGTTGCCCGGCTCCCAGTCCGGCGGCGAGAACGCCACGCGGCGCCGGCGCGAGCGCGCGTCGTCGGCGTCGTAGCCGGCCAGCACCTGCAGCAGCACGGTCAGATCGTTGGCACTGCGCGCGAGCAGGCCCACGGCATCGAGCCGCCGTGCCGCGGGCAGCATGCCGCGGGCGGAGATCTCGCCGTGCGTGGGCTTGAGTGCATACACGCCGCAGTAGCTGGCCGGGATGCGGATGGAACCGAGACTGTCCGACCCCACGGCCGCCGCCGCGAGCCCGGCCGCCACCGCCGCGGCCGCACCACCGGACGAACCGCCCGCGCTGTAGCCCTGCTTGTACGGATTCTGCGTCGCCCCGTAGTGCGGATTGTCGGTAGCGGCGCCCAGCGCCGCCTCGTCCATGTTGGTCTTGCCCACCAGCACCGCGCCGGAAGCGCGCAGCCGCGCAACCACGTGGGAGTCGTCCTGCACCGGCTGCTCGCGTCCCGGCAAACCGGCGCGGGTGGGCCAGCCGGCCATGTCAAAGTTGTCCTTCAGCGCGATCGGTATGCCATCGAGGCGGCCGAGCACGCCGTCGCGCCGCCGATGTGTCGCGGTGCGCGCCTGTTCCTGCAGCAGGCCGGGGCGCAGGTCGACGTAGGCGTTGAGCTCGGGATTGATCCGCTCGATCGCCGCCTGGTAGACGTCGGCCAGCGCCTGGGGTTGCACGCGACCTACCGCCAGCCAGTGCAGGAGCTGGCACACGCTGGCGCGGCGCAGGTCGATGTCGGCGATCGGCGGAGTCGAATTCATGCCTCGTCCTTCGGGGTGTATTTCCGATTATCGCCACGGCCTGCAAAGCGATTGCAAGCGGTCGTTAGTGAAGAGCCCGGTTTGCCGCCGGGCCTGCGAAACCGGACAATGCCGGTCCTTCCTTGTAAGTACGCCGCACGGAGTCCGCCATGAGCGAGCGCGAAACGATGGAATACGACGTGGTCGTGGTCGGCGCAGGCCCGGCCGGGCTGTCGTTCGCGATCCGCCTGAAACAACTGCAGCCGGACACCACCGTCTGCGTGATCGAGAAGGCCTCCACCATCGGCGCGCAGATCCTGTCCGGCGCGGTGATCGAACCGGGTCCGCTCGACGCGCTGCTGCCCGGCTGGCGCGACAACCCGCCGCCGATCTGCGTGCCCGCCGGCGAGGATGAATTCTGGCTCCTCAGCAAGACCGGCGGGCGCAAGCTGCCGGTGCCACCGGGGATGAACAACCACGGCAACTTCATCGTTTCGCTCGGCGCCATGTGCGCCTGGCTGGCGCCGCAGGCCGAGGCGCTGGGCGTGGACGTATTCCCCGGCTTCGCCGCCGCCGACAACGTCTACAACGAGGATGGCTCGGTCGCCGGCGTGCGCATCGGCGACATGGGCGTGGCCAAGGACGGGACGCACAAGAGCGGTTACACCCAGGGCATCGACATCAAGGCGAAGGTCACCGTGCTGGCCGAGGGTGCGCGCGGCAGCCTGACCAAGCAGCTGATCAAGCGCTTCGCGCTGGACAAGGACTCCGATCCGCAGGGCTACTCGATCGGCATCAAGGAGCTGTGGCAGGTGCCCGCCGGACGCGTCACCCCCGGCAAGATCGTGCACAGCTTCGGCTGGCCGGCCGACACCAGCACCTACGGCGGCAGCTTCCTCTATCACCTGGACGGCGACCGCATCGCGCTCGGCTACGTCAGCGGCCTGGACTACCGCGATCCGGAGTACAAGCCCTGGGAAGCCTTCCAGCAATGGAAGAACCATCCGCACGTGAAGCCCCTGCTCGAGGGCGGCAACATCCTTTCGGCCGGCGCCCGCGCCATCGTCACCGGCGGCTACCAGTCGCTGCCGAAGGTCGAGATGCCCGGCGCGATCCTGATCGGCGACACCGCGGGCCTTCTCAACGTGCCCAAGATCAAGGGCACCCACCAGGCAATCCGCAGCGGCATGCTCGCCGCCGAGCACCTGGCCGCCAACGGCCTGAACGCCGCCGGCTTCGACGCCACCCTGCGCGCCTCGCCGGCGATGGCGGAACTGAAGCAGGTGCGCAACATCAAGCCTGGCTTCAAGAAGGGTCTGTGGTTCGGCATGGCCAACGCCGCGTGGGAAACGCTCACCCGCGGCGCCTCGCCGTGGACGCTGAAGAACAAGCCGGACTGGTGCTCACTGGAGAAAGTCGGGGAGTACGAAGAACCCAAGCGCGACTACGTCGCCCGCGAGCTGCCCCCGCGCGACCGCCTGGCCGGCGTCTACTTTGCCGCCACCGAGCATGACGAGGACCAGCCGGTCCATCTGCACGTGGCCGACACCAACATCTGCATCGAGCGCTGCAGCGTCGAATACGACAACCCCTGCACGCGTTTCTGCCCGGCCAACGTCTACGAGATCGTCGAAGACGCCATGCCTGATGGCAGCAGTGGCAAGCGGCTCCAGATCAATGCCGCCAACTGCGTGCACTGCAAGACCTGCGACATCAAGGATCCGTACGAGATCATCACCTGGGTCACGCCCGAGGGCGGCTCCGGCCCGAACTACCAGAACATGTAAGCCGCGAGGCCACGCTCCTGATCGGCAACCTGCAATGGCGCTTCCGGCGCCTTGGCTACCAGTGGCAACGCGTGCGCGGCAGCATCGCACTGCGCGGCTGGGGCGGCACGCTGGCGCGCGTGCGCCAGCACTTCTCGCATGAGCCGGCGGCCGACGAGGGCCTGGCGCTGCTGCCGCTGGACGTGCCGTTCGAGCCTTTTGCCCTGCCCGGTGCGGACGCGCCGCTCGTGTCGATCGTCATCCCGGTCCACGGCAAGCTCGCATACACCCTCGCCTGCCTGCGTTCGCTCGCGCTCCAGGATGCGCACGCGGCGTTCGAGGTCATCGTGGTGGACGACGCCTCGCCGGACGACACCGCCCAGGTACTGTCCCGGGTGGCGAACCTGCGGCTGTTGCGCAACCCGCACAACCTCGGCTTCATCGACAGTTGCAACGCGGGCGCCGCGGCGGCGAAGGGCGGGTTCCTGCTGTTCCTCAACAACGACACGCAGGTCACGCCCGGCTGGCTGGACGCGTTGCTGGCCTGCTTCGCCGAGCGCGCCGACTGCGGCATCGCCGGCGCGCGGCTGGTCTATCCCGACGGGCGCCTGCAGGAGGCCGGTGGGCTGGTGTTCGCCGACGGCAGCTGCTGGAACACCGGGCGCTTCGAGGACCGCGACGCCCCCGCCTTCCAGTATCGCCGCCGCACCGATTACGTCACCGGCGCCGCCCTGCTCGTGCGGCGCGCGGTGTTCGACCGCGTGGGCGGCTTCGATACCCGTTACCGACCGGCCTACTACGAAGACACCGACCTGGCCTTCGCGGTGCGGCAACTGGGCCTTGCCGTGTACTACGAGCCGGCCAGCACGGTGGTCCACTGCGAGGGCATCACCTCCGGCACCGACCCCGGCAGCGGCACGAAGCGCCACCAGGTGATCAACCAGGCCGCGTTCGCCGCCAAGTGGGCCGAACAGCTCGCCCTGCAGCCACCACCCGGCACGCCGCTGGAGCAGGCGGTCCGCTGGCAGGCACGGGGCCGCGTGCTGGTGGTGGACGGCACCGTGCCCGACCCGACGCGCGACTCCGGCTCGCTGCGCCTGTGCGGCATCCTGCGCCTGCTGGACCAGCAGGGCTGGAGCACCTGCTTCTTCCCCGACGACCGCCGCGCGAGCCGGCGTGACCGGCTCGCGCTGGGCGAACTGGGCTGCGAGGTGCTCGGCCAGGAAGAGCTGGCAAAGTGGCTGCGCCGGCACGGGCGGCAGTTGCACGCGGTGATCCTCTGCCGCCACACCGTCGCCGGCCAGTACGCCGGACTGGTGCGCCGGTACGCGCCGCAGGCGCGGCTGGTGTTCGACACCGTCGACCTGCATTTCCTGCGCGAGGGGCGCGCCGCGGACCTCGCCGGGCACCCGGGACTGGCGCGGCAGGCCGCCGCATCGCGGCGCAGCGAACTGCGCCTGATCGAGCGCTGCGACGCGACCCTCGTAGTGAGCGCGCACGAGCAGGCGCTGCTGTCGGAACTGCTGCCCGGCGCGCGCGTCGAGCTGCTGTCCAACATCCATAAGGTGCATGGCTGCCGCCAACCGCAGGAGGCGCGCAGGGACCTGGTGTTCATCGGCGGCTGGGGCCATCCGCCCAATGCCGACGCGATCCGCTGGATCGCCGGGGAAATCCTGCCGCGCCTGCGCGACGCCCTGCCGGACCTGCGCGTGCACGTACTGGGTGACCTGCCGGACGAGGCTCGCGCGGAGCTCGCCCGCCCCGGCCTGGAACTGCACGGCCGTGTGCCCGCGCTAGAGCCGTGGCTGGACGGCTGCCTGGCGTCGCTCGCGCCGCTGCGCTTCGGCGCCGGGGTCAAGGGCAAGATCAACATGGCGATGAGCTACGGCCTGCCCGTCATCGCCAGCACCATCGCCGTGGAAGGGATGCAACTGACTGACGGCGTCGATGTGCTGGTTGCCGATGACGCGGCCGCATACGTCGAAGCGACGCTGCGCCTGAGCCGCGACGCCAGGCTCTGGCGACAACTTTCCGAGTGCGGCCTGGAAAACGTGCGTCGGCACTTTTCAGTGGAAGCCGCCGCTGCCACCCTCGAGCGCGTCCTGGGTTGATCCGCACGATGACGTCCTCCGCTGCCAAGCGTTACCTCTTCCGCGCGCTGCGGCTGGGTTTCCGCGCCCTGCCCTTGCCCACCGCCATGCGCGACCGGCTGCGCCAGCGCTTTCTGGAGCGCTACGTCAACCTGGTCCCCGCGGGGCCGCGCGGCCAGGCCACCGCCGGCGCCGGCCGCCGGCCGCACCGGCACGCCGCCGGACGCGCGATCGGCTTCGTCGAAGCGCGCGCCGAGGCGCTGCCCGTGCCGCTTCCGGCGACACTGGTGGCGTTCTACCTGCCGCAGTTCCATCCGATTCCGCAGAACGACGCGTGGTGGGGCGAGGGCTTCACCGAATGGACCAACGTGACGCGCGCACTGCCGCAGTTCGAAGGCCACGCGCAGCCGCGCCTGCCGGGCGCGCTGGGGTATTACGACCTGCGCCTGCCCGCGGTGATGCGCCGCCAGATGGCGCTGGCCCGTGCGTACGGCGTCGGCGCGTTCTGCAGCTATTTCTACTGGTTCGGCGGCGAGCGGCTGCTCGAGCAGCCACTGCTGCAGTGGCTGGATGACCCGTCGTTGGATCTGCCGCTGTGCCTGTGCTGGGCCAACGAGAACTGGTCTCGGCGCTGGGACGGCCGTGCCGACGACCTGCTGATCGGCCAGCGCCACAGCCCGGAGGACGACCTGGCCTTCATCGCGTACGTCGCGCGTTGGCTGCGCGACCCGCGCTACCTGCGCGTGCAGGGCAAGCCATTGCTGCTGGTCTACCGTCCCGGCCTGTTGCCCGACCCGAAGGCCACCGCGGCACGCTGGCGCCAGTGGTGCCGCGAGGCGGGCATCGGTGAAATCCAACTCGCCTACGTGCAGAGCTTCGACCGGGTCGACCCGCGCGAGATCGGCTTTGACGCGGCGGTCGAGTTTCCGCCCAACAACACCACGCTTGCGCCGATCACCGCGCGCCAGCGGCTGCTCAACCCCGACTTCCACGGCGACGTGCACGACTGGCGCGAACTGGCGCGCCAGGCCGTGGCGCAACCGGAGCCGCCGTACCTGCGCTACCCCGGCGTCAACCCAGGCTGGGACAACGAGCCCCGGCGCAGCGGCAAGGGCCGCGTATTCGCGCACGCCTCGCCGCGCGGCTACCGCGACTGGTTGCGCCAGGCGATCGCCACGGCGCGCCGGCGCCAACCCGCCCAGCCGCTGGTGTTCGTCAACGCCTGGAACGAATGGGCCGAGGGTGCCGTGCTCGAGCCGGACGCGCGGCTGGGCCACGCCTGGCTGCAGGCAACCCGGGACGCCCTGCGCGAGGCGCCCGCCGCGCCGACCACGCGGCCGTGCGCAGTCATCCACGTGTGGTACGTCGAAGTGCTGGACGAGATCCTGGCCGCGCTCGAAGCCACCAGCCTGCCATGGCGGATCGTCGTCACCACCGCGCACGAGCGGGCCGCGGCCGTGCGCGAACGGCTCGACGCGCTGGGAGCGCAGGCCGAGCTGCACGTGTTCGAGAACCGCGGCCGCGACATCCTGCCCTTCCTGCACGTGGCCAACCGGCTGCTCGACGAAGGGGTCGAGGTGGTGCTGAAACTGCATACCAAGCGCTCGGTGCATCGGCAGGATGGCGAGCACTGGCGGCGAGAGTTGCTCGACGGGCTGGTCTCGCCGGTGCGCGCGCATGCGGTGACGGCCGCGTTCGCCGCCGAACCGTCACTCGGTCTGGTCGCAGCGGACGGTCACGTCCAGCCGCTCGGCTTCTACTGGGGCGCCAACCGCGACACGGTCGACTACCTGGCCACGCGGCTGGGCCTGGCCGAGCCCGAGGTCGAGCGCGACCGCTTCATCGCCGGCAGCATGTTCTGGGCACGGCTGGAAGCGCTGCGCCCGCTGCTGGACGCGCACCTCGGCCCATGGGAATTCGAAGCCGAGGCGGGCCAGCTCGACGGCACGTTCGCCCATGCCATCGAACGGATCTTCATGCTGGCCGCGCGCCATGCCGGCTTCCGCACGCTGGAGGCCGGCGAGCTGCTGGGCCTGCCGACGTCGCAGCGGCCTTTTCCCTATGCCGCTGCCGATGGGGCGGGCGCGCGTCAGTAACGCGGCGCGCGGTGCCAGCGCCAGGCGGTCTCGATGATCGCGCCGATGTCGCTGTAGCGTGGCGCCCAGCCCAGCGCTTCGCGTGCCCGCGCGCTGGAGGCCACCAGTACCGCCGGATCGCCGGCACGACGCGGCGCACGCTCGAAAGGAATCTCCACGCCGGTGACCCGGCGCGCCGCCTCGATCACCTGCAGCACAGTGAACCCCTGCCCGTTGCCCAGGTTGAACACATGCGCGCCCTCGTGGGCGTCCATGAAGCCCAGCGCCTGCAGGTGCGCCGCAGCCAGGTCGTTCACGTGCACGTAGTCGCGCACGCAGGTACCGTCGGCGGTCGCGTAGTCGTCGCCGAACACCTTCAGCCCTGCGCCCTGCCCCAGCGCCGAACGCAGCACGTTGGGGATCAGGTGCGTCTCCGGCTGGTGCGATTCGCCGATGTCCCCGGACGGATCGGCGCCGGCGGCATTGAAGTAGCGCAACGCGACCGAACGCAGGCCGTAGGCGCGGTGTGCGTCGGCCAGGATGCGCTCGACCATCAGCTTGCTGGCGCCGTAGGGGTTGATCGGCGCGGTGGCGTGTTGCTCGTCGATCAGCGGCGCCTGCGGTTGCCCGAACACGGCGGCGGTGGAGGAGAACACCAATCGCGCCACGCCCGCCTCGCGCATCGCCTGGAGCAGGTTCAAGGTGCCGCCGACGTTGTTGTCGTAATAGGCGTACGGCTGCTCGACCGATTCGCCGACCAGCGAACGCGCGCAGAAATGGATCACTGCGTCGAAGCGCGTGCCCGCGAACAGTCCGGCGAGCGCCGCACGGTCCATCAGGTCGCCTTGCACCAGCGGCGCGTCTCCGACCGCCTCGCGGTGCCCGGTGGAGAGGTTGTCCAGCACCACCGGCTGGTGGCCACTCGCCAGCAGGTGGCGAACCATGTGCGAGCCGATGTAGCCGGCACCGCCGCAAACCAAGACCTTCATGCACGCTCCCATATGCGCCAACGCGCCATTCTACCGATGAACCCGCATACGCCGGCGCATGGCCGCTCGGGTTAGAATCGGCGATTCATGTCCCTTCCCCTGCCGCGCGCGGAGCGGCACATCCAAGGAACCGAAATGAAGATTCTGGTCGGCTACAAGCGCGTCGTGGACTACAACGTCCGCATCCAGGTCAAGCCTGACGGCACCGGCGTGGTGACCGAGGGCGTCAAGCTCTCGGCCAACCCGTTCGACGACATCGCCCTCGAAGAGGCCCTGCGCCTGCGCGAGAAGGGCGTCGCCGAAGAGGTGGTGATCGTCGGCATCGGCCCGGCCGACCTCACTGCGCACCTGCGCAACGGGCTGGCGATGGGCGCCAACCGCGCCATCCACGTCACCACCGCCGATGCCGTGCAGCCGCTCACCGCCGCGCGCGTGTTCCTCAAGCTGGTCGAGAAGGAGCAGCCGGGCCTGGTGATCCTGGGCAAGCAGGCCATCGACGACGACGCCAACCAGACCGGCCAGATGCTGGCCGCGCTGTGGGATCGCCCGCAGGCCACTTTCGCCAGCAAGGTGGAGATCGCCGATGGCAAGGCCACGGTGACGCGCGAGGTCGACGCCGGGCTGGAGACCATCGAGGCCGAGCTGCCGGCCGTGATCACCACCGACCTGCGCCTGAACGAGCCGCGCTTCATCAAGCTGCCGGACATCATGAAGGCCAAGTCCAAGCCGATCGACGTGATCGAGTTCGGCTCGCTCGGCGTCGAAGGCGGCGATCACCTGAAAACCACCCACTACGCCGCGCCGCCCAAGCGCAGCAAGGGCGTGATGGTGAAGGACGCGGCCGAACTGGTCGCCACCCTGAAGCAGAAGGGCCTGCTGTAAGCGGCCGCCGGGAACAGGAGACAAGACATGAGCAAGATCCTCGTCATCGCCGAACACCTGGACGGCAAGCTGAACTCCTCCACCGCTCGCGCGGTCAGCGCCGCCGCGGCCGTCAAACCCGAAGCCATCGACGTGCTGGTGCTGGCCGACAACGCCGATGCCGTCGCCGCCGAGGCCGCGAAGATCGAAGGCGTAAGCCGCGTGCTGACCGCGACCCGCGCCGAGAACGCGCACGCGCTCGCCGCCGTGCTGGCGCCGCAGGTGGCCAAGGCCGCCGCCGGCTACAGCCACGTGTTCGCCCCCTCCACCACCTTCGGCAAGGACCTCGCCCCGCGCGTGGCGGCCCTGCTCGGCGTGGCGCAGGTCAGCGACGTGATGGCGGTCGAAGGCGCCCACACCTTCAAGCGCCCGATCTACGCCGGCAACGCGATCGTCACGGTCGAGGCCGACCCGGCGCAGGCCGTGGTCGCGACCATCCGCACCGCCTCCTGGCCGGCCGCTGCCAGCGGCGCGAACAATGCGCCGGTGGAAGCCCTGACCCTCGACGTGGCACTGCCCTCGCACACCCGCTTCGTCGAACTGAAGCAGGGCAAGAGCGACCGCCCGGACCTGCAGAGCGCCAGCAAGGTCGTCTCCGGCGGCCGGGGCGTCGGCTCGAAGGAAAACTTCGAGATCATCTACAAGTTCGCCGACAGGATCGGCGCGGCCGTGGGTGCCTCGCGCGCCGCCGTGGACGCCGGCTACGTGCCGAACGAGATGCAGGTTGGCCAGACCGGCAAGATCATCGCGCCGGAGCTGTACATGGCCATCGGCATCTCCGGCGCCATCCAGCACCTGACCGGCATCAAGGACGCCGGCACCATCGTGGCGATCAACAAGGACGCCGAAGCGCCGATCTTCGAAGTGGCGGACATCGGCCTGGTCGGCGACCTGTTCAAGCTGCTCCCGGAGCTGGAGCAGGTGCTGGGTTGATCCCCGTGCCACCGTTCCTGCCCTCGGCGGGAACGGTGGCGCCCGTGGCCGGTCCGCAGACGCGACCGCCTAGCGCCGGTTGTCGACAGGATGCGTGTGGAAGCGCGATGGCGCCAACCGCCCGTAAGTGACGCTTCCATCGTCGGAGCGTGTGCCGCCGTAGAAGGCGTGGCCTTGCGTGTCGAGGCTGCCGTCGGCGTAGCCCCGGGTCACCGAATCGAGCGCGAAGTTGATCCATGCGCTGGCGTTGGTGATTACGTTGCCGCCGAGCACCAGCGGGTGGCCGCTCATGAAATGCATGCCCGCGCCGCTGGCCGAACTGCCCGGCAGGACGTTGTTGAACTCCCCACCCGTGGTGATCGTGCCGGTGCCGAGCGTGCCCGGTAGCGCGTGGCCGGCGGCGTCCTTGGCGATGGTGCCGAGGTAGATGTAGCCGGGCCAGTAGAAGTCCTTAGCGGCGGCAGTCTGGATGTTGCCCGTGGCCTGCAGCACCAGGTGGGTGTTGGGCCAGCTGCCCGACGCCACGGTATCGCCGGCGTGCACGGTCGCAAGCACCGGGTCGTTGAGGACCACCGAGCCATTGACCAGGATGTTGAAGGTCGCCTTGCCGTTGTCGGTGCCATTGGTCTGGTAGGCCACCGGATCGAGCGTGAGCGCCAGCGAGCCGACGTCGGTCACCGTGATCGGCAGGTAGTTGTAGCGGAAGCTGGTGCTCAGGTACGGCGCGATCTTTACCCGGCCAGTGACGTTGAACGACACCCACGGATGGGCACCCGTCGCCAGGATGCGCCCGTTCGGCCCAGCAAATACGTCGCCCAGCGGCAGCAACGTCCGGCCGGTCAGCGAGCGATAGCCCATCGCCACGGTACCGCCGGCCACGGTGCCCTGCAGCATCAGGTTCGGGTGTGTGTCGGCATCGCTGCCTTCGATCCGCACTTCCGGACCGGACACGGTCTTGCCTGCAGCGATGCGGATGTCGTAGTCCGAACCGGCGAGGTGGCCGCCATCGATGTAGACCCCGTAGTTGACCGTGTCCACGTCCGCCATGACTTTGACCTGGCCTCCTCCGAGGGTAATTCCCTGCGATGCATACAGCGGCGCGAGCTGCGTCATGACGCCATTGTGAGCCACGACGGACGCGGCATTGATCCTGTTGTTGCCGCCAATCGGATTGCCTGCGACCCGGACCGTTCCGGCGAGCATGGCGTCGTTCCATGCATCGATCGCGAGCCCGCCATCCGCGCTGACGTCGATCGTGCCGGTATTGCTGAAGCTGCCGGTCGAGTCGTTATCGGCGGCAGGCCCTTCATGGTCGGTGTTGGCGGAAAAACCAGCGACGCCCACGATCGTGCCGCTGTTGCTGATCGAGTAGTCCGCGCCCGGACGGAAGCTTGCCGCCGACGCATCGGAAAGGGTCTGGATCTCATCCATCGCCTCGATCCGGCCGGTGTTGACCACGCTGCCGTTCGAGACCTGCATCCAGGTACCCGCCCCGCCGCCGGCGAAGATGCCGCTGTTGTCCACGTCGCCGCCGACGATCTGGATGTTGTAGATGCCGTCGTTGGTGACGCCCAGATAGCCACTGTTGGTCAGTGCGCCGCGGATCACCAACCCGTCGGTTTCCATGTGGTCGGAGTTCACCAGCCCGCCTCCTTGCGTGGCTACCAGGCCGCCATACAGTGGCCCGTGGTTCTCGATGCCGCCCGCGGTGGTGGTGATGCTGTCGAACGGCACGGTGCTGCTTCCGAAGCTGCCGTTGTTGATCAGGCCGCCTACGGTAAGCCGGTCGCCACCGCTGCCCGATGCGTTCACGACACCTTCGTTGTCCAGCACGCCGGTGAAGCTGTTGAACCCGAGGCGGAGCGCGCCGGCGTTGGTGAAGGTCCCGGCGACTTGCACGGTGACGAACGAGCTGGCCAGGTCGATATCACCGGTACTGGTGGCGCTGCCGGCCGATTCGATGGTGCCGCCGCCGAAGACAGCAGGCGCGCCCGCACCCAGGTTCAACTGGGCCGACGGATTTTGCGCACCCGTACCCGAGCTGGGCAGGCCTGACCGCAGACTCACCGGAGCCGGGCCAGACACGCTCGCCAGGTCGACCGTGACCACATTGCCACCCGTCACCAATACGGACGAGCCGGCCAGCCTGGAACCCTGCACCAGGTTGACGTCGCCACCGCTGCCGGCGTAGTCCGGCGAGCCATTGAACGTGCTCTGCTGCGTCGCATCCATGGCGTTGGCGATCAGCCCGATTTGCCCGCTGGCCGTCATGTTGCCGGTCGCGCCTACGATGATCCCGTTGCGGTTGGCGACAAATACGGAGACGTTCGATCCCTGCGTGTCGACCGTGCCGAGAATCTGCGATGCCTGGCCGCTACTGTCGATGTTGAGCACAGCGTTGCTGGTGGCGTTCGCGCCGGCGAAATGCAGCGTGGCATTGGCGCCCACGTTGAAGCCCGCGGGTTGATCGGCGTTGAGGCTGCCGCTGCCCCAGTCCACCACCGCGATGCCCGAGCTGTCGTCGCCGACGGTGATGGTCTGCACCCCGTTGGCGATCGCGCCCGCCTGTACCGTGCCGGCAACGATCGTACCTTTGCCCGGCAACTGGGCGGCCGTTGGCGTCACCCCTGCCACGGCCGCTTGGCCTGCCAGCGCCAGCGTGATCGAGGCCGCCATTGACATCGCCTTCACGTCCTTGCCCATTGCAATGCCCTCTCCGCCGGGCCGGGCCCGGTCACCTCGCCCACTATCGAGCGCCACCCTTGCGGTGGCGCGCCCCCAAGCGGACGCGAGCTTACTCCATCGCTCGCCCGACCGTGTCGTCGGGCGACCGGCACCAGTCGCACATCAGGAGCAAATCGACGAGCATGGGACCGATGGACGCCAACGAAGACGCGCCGAGCCCCGCCCGGACGCCAGAAGCGAAGCTGGCACATACGCTTGACCTGCTGCGGCAGATCGCGGCCATCTACCAGCCGGCCGCCCTGTCGACGGCATTTGGCCCGGAAAGCATGGTGCTGATCGACCTGGCGGCACGCCATGGCGTAGCGCTGGAGGTGATTTCGGTCGACACCGGCCGCTTGCCCGAGGCAACCCACGTGCTGATCCAGCGCGTACGGCGGCGCTACGGAGTGCAGGTGCGGCTGGTCCATCCGGAGGCCGCCGAGCTCGACGCATGGGTCGCCGAAAACGGGCCGAACGCCTTTTACGACAGTCCGGCGTTGCGCCGCGCCTGCTGCCGCGTGCGCAAGGTCGACCCGTTGCGCCGGGCGCTGCGGGGCAAGCGCGCCTGGATTACGGGGCTCCGCCGCGAACAGAACGCCAGCCGTGCCGCGCTGCAGGAAGTCATGTGGGACGAGGCGCGCGGGTTGTACAAATTCAATCCCATGCTGGAATGGACCCGCGAGGAGGTATGGGCCTACCTGCACCGGCACGGCGTGCCGTACAACGAACTGCACGACAAGGGCTATCCGAGCATCGGCTGTGCGCCCTGCACGCGCGCGGTTGCCGAAGGCGAGCATGAACGGGCGGGACGGTGGTGGTGGGAAAACGACACGCCGAAGGAGTGCGGGCTGCATTTCGACCCCGCTACCGGGCGCCTCCAGCGCATGCAGGCACGCCCCGTGTTGGCCGAGCCCGGCACTTTAATGCCAAACTCGAACTTTTCAGGGAAAAGGCCGACTTCTGCGGCCGGGAGAGCGAAGATGAAAGTATTGATCCTCGGTGGCGACGGCTTCTGCGGATGGCCCACTGCGTTGCACCTTTCGCAGCAAGGCCACGAGGTGGCGATCGTCGACAACCTTTCCAGGCGCAAGATCGATGTCGAGCTCGAGTGCGACTCGCTCACCCCGATCCGCCCGATGAGCGAGCGCCTGCGCGCATGGAAGGAGGTCTCCGGCAAGGAGATCACGTTCCACAATATCGACGTCGCGGTGAATTACCGCCGCCTGCTCGACCTGTTGCGCGAGTGGCGCCCCAACGCGATCGTCCACTTTGCCGAACAGCGCGCCGCGCCGTATTCGATGAAGAGCAGTGCGCACAAACGCTACACGGTCAGCAACAACCTCAACGCCACCAACAACGTGCTGGCGGCGGTGGTGGAGAGCGGCCAGGACATCCATATCGCCCATCTGGGCACCATGGGCGTTTACGGGTACGGCACCGCCGGCATGAAGATTCCTGAGGGCTACCTCAAGGTAAAGGTCGAGGTGGAAGGCGGCGAGCTGGTCGAGAACGAGATCCTCTACCCGGCCAACCCCGGCAGCATCTACCACATGACCAAAACCCAGGATCAGCTGCTGTTCCATTTCTACAACAAGAACGACAAGGTGCGCGTCACCGACCTGCACCAGGGCATCGTGTGGGGCACGCAGACGGCGGAAACGCGCAAGGACGAGCGCCTGATCAATCGTTTCGATTACGACGGCGACTACGGCACCGTGCTGAACCGCTTCCTGATGCAGGCCGCGGTCGGCCACCCGCTGACGGTGCATGGCACCGGCGGGCAGACGCGCGCGTTCATCCACATCCAGGACACCGTCAAGTGCATCCAGCTGGCGCTGGAGAACCCGCCCAAGCGCGGTGACCGGGTGCACATCTTCAACCAGATGACCGAGACCCACCGTGTGCGGGACCTGGCGCGGATGATCGCCGAGCGCACCGGCGCGACCATCGAGAACCTGCCCAATCCGCGCAACGAGGCCGACGAGAACGACCTGTTCGTGGCCAACGACCGCTTCCTCCATCTCGGCCTCAACCCCATCACCCTGAGCGAGGGTTTGATGGAGGAAGTGACCGAGATCGCCAGGAAATATGCCGGCCGCTGCGACCGCACCAAGATCCCGTGCGTCTCGCTGTGGAACAACAAAACCGAGGCCCGAGCGCAGACGGACAAAGCATAGCCCTACCTGCCTGCACGCCGGCTAGGCAGGCTACTGTGTAACGCCACCAACCTGCCTAGCTGGCAAACTGGATGAGCTACCTACGCAATGAAGCAAAAAACCGAAGCGGTCCCATATCTTGGGCAAAACAACGCTGCACCATTGACCACATGGTTGGCCCGCGCCAGATCCAAGCGGGTCGCTCCATTTCTCAAGGGCCGCATCCTGGAGCTTGGCTGCGGAGCAGCATCGCTTCTCGAATCGAAAGCTATCCGCGACTCCATTAGCTCCTACGCTGGCGTGGAAGCTCTCCAGAGCAGCGTGGATGAGCTTAAAAGCCGGTACCCTGCCCATCATTTCGTCGCTGTCGACCTGGATTCGGCCGATTGGCCGATCGAAGACAAGTTCGACTGCGTGCTGGCGCTTGCGGTGATCGAGCACCTGTGGAATCTGAAATCGTTTCTTCAGAACGTTAACAAGGCACTGGTGGACGGCGGACTATTCATCCTTACCACGCCGACTCCGTACGGAAACCACATCGTTCTGAGAAGCCTTGCCTTCTTGGGGCTCGTACGCAAGGACGTCGTCAACGATCATGTCGCCATTTTTAACAAGACGCTATTCCGTCATGTGTGTGAGGAGTTTGGCTTCAAATTGGAGCACTACAGCAAGTTCCAGCTCGGGGGAAACCAGCTCGCTGTGCTGAGAAAGCTCTCAACGTGATGAACGCGGGCAATCACACGCCGAGATGTCTTCGTGCGTGAAAGGCCTGGCTAAGAAGAAAGAGCACGCCCAAAAACACGAGGAAGACGGCTCGATCCAAGGCGCTCGCGGCCATGATTGTGGCGGTCTCGATATGGTGCAAGCTTCTGGTTAACATCAAAAACGATTCGCGGATGCCGATCGCCCCAGGGGTCAGCGCAACGAATATGGAAAAGTTCGCGGCGCCGGTGTAAGTCACGACCTGCGACAGCGTGATACTCGCGTCGATCGTACGTAACTCGCGCCCGAAAATTGCCGCCTGCGCTGCCACCTGACAAAAACTGGCCGCAAACAACAACGCGATGTTGAGCAAGCTGGCTCCTTCCGTCACGGTGGCTTGCGTACGGCGTTGATAGATACCGAATACGAAACAGCTCCCGGCTATCACTGCCGCAATCCCGACGCATGTTTGCCACCACGGGCGACTGGACACCAGAAGCATTACAGCACTAACGATTGCGTAGCAAACGTAAAAGAGCAGGGTCGCCAGTATGTAGCGACTATAAGACAGTTGATGCCTTTTTTTCATATACAGCCCACGCACCGCGACCCCGCCCTGCCCAGGCAGGAAAAAGTTCACGAGCGTGGAATACGCATTAAGAATGATGTTTTCGCTCGCGCGCAACGGCTTACCGCACACGCGCAATGTTGCGTGCAGGGCCAAGCCCGCCGCGCCGAACCACGCCAGGTATAGCAAAAACACCTCAGCGAGCACATGCAGCGGCGTGTGCCTTAGCTGAGCGGCCAACTCAGGATGGCGCCACAGATAATCGCAAAATACGACAACGGTGAGCAGCAGAATAAGCGCGCGAATGGCGCGCTGCAGGAACTTCTTCATGGCATCGCCTTATTGTCCCGTGGCGGCCGCTTGTTGCCCGCAGCAGAAAGTACCGATATGCGGCACGGATCGTAACCACGAGGTCGATGGGCGACCAACTATACAGCACGCACTTCAGAGAGCGGGCCCCGGACCGATTTCGAGCTGAACATACGCATGCCTGGTCACCCGGGGAGGGTGTCGAGGATCGAGCACGTGCGCGTCCACGCCCACGTGAGATGCCGCTATGCAGCGAAGCCGACGGCAAGGGCGGGGCCTCTTCGCGCGACAACTAGCGACATTCGCTTTGTTTCGCCCACTTTGTTTACCATGGGTAACGTGGCTGCCGGCGGGCGGCCGATAAGTGAGCCAGGCACCGCTTGCAAGCGGCAGCTCAACGCATAAGCTCCTGATGCTCAGGTAATCTACCGGCGGCGCGTGGCGTGGAGCGCCTCAGACGAACCATTGACAAAAAGGCACCCTAATGGCTGACATGCTATATAAACGCGTTCTGGTGACTGGCGGAGCGGGTTTCATCGGTGCCAATCTTATACGCATGCTGATGGACCAGGAGTCAGAGGTGGTTGTCGTCGATAATCTGTCGACCGGCGACCGAGCCTATCTCGAGGGGCTGGATGTCGAACTTTACGAAAAAGATATCCGCAATCCAGATGATCTTTTGCCGTGTTTCGACGGCGTGGACGCCGTCATCCACTTGGCCGCCTATGGCAACGTGGTCGATTCGATCCAGTCTCCTGTCGAGAATTTCCGAGTCAATGCGCAAGGCACCCTGAATGTGCTGGAAGCGTCACGGGCGGCCGGGGTCGAAAAATTTGTCATGGCTTCGACCGGCGGCGCCCTCATGGGAAATGCTCCTCCGCCTGTGGACGAGCACTCCGTTCCGCAACCGATTTCACCGTATGGTGCAAGCAAATTGGCAGGCGAGGGCTATTGCAGTGCGTACGCCACGTCATACGGCATGAATACCGCGTGCTGCCGCTTCGGCAATGTTTACGGCGAATACAGCGCTCACAAGCAAGGCGTCATCACACGTTATATCAACCAAATACACCTGGACCAGCCGATCACAATCTATGGCGATGGTGAATCGATGCGGGATTACATTTACGTTGGAGATCTATGCAGGGGCATCCTCAAGGCCTTGGCACAAGACACGGGATCCTTCAACGTTTTCCACCTGGCTACCGGATCGGGAACGCGCATCTCCGAACTTGCGGACCTCATCTACTCTTTCTTCCCGGACAGGCCGCGCCGCATCCGGCACGAACCCGCCAGGACAGGCGAGGTGGACAAGAATTTCGCCAACTATGCCAAAGCCCAAAAGGCGCTTGGCTTCGAACCACACCTATCGCTTCGCGAGGGCTTGGAGAAAACCGTCAACTGGTACCGTCAGCACGTGCTCCGTTGATTCATCTGGGAAGCCTCCTTATGCAAGACTTTTTTCTGAACTCCTTTCGCCCGGTCAGCATCATCATGGGCGCGGTTATGCTGATCCTCTCTGCTCGGCGTCTGCGTGATTTCGCGACCGCACGAGCGCGTGATCAGTATCTTTTCGTCCTCGGTCTCCTGCTGATCATCATCAGCGTGCTACCTGCGCTCTTGCGCGTGGTGGCTACCCGATTTGGTCTACCACCATCTCAGAACGGTGGCATCATCCTCGCGATGATGCTCGCCATCGGCATCCTATTCGTGCTCAATCTCCAGTCACTCGATCGAAACGAGGTCAACAAGCGAAAGCTCGATCTTCTGAATCGAGCCTGCTCGCTGGAGCATTTCCGGGCGTCCGAAGAGTTCGCGAAGGTCCCGCCCAAGGCGCAACGTGAGACGCTGTGCATCGTGCCTTCCTACAACGAGGCGGACAATCTTGTTCATCTCATCGAGCGCTTCGCTGCACTGCGCGAGTTTGGACGAACGCTTACTGTCGTAGTTGTGGACGATGGCAGCAGTGATGACACCGAGGAAGTGGTCCGGGCGTCCGGATGTGTCTACTTCCGACAGTTGACCAACCGCGGCCAGGGCTCTGCGCTCCGCTCCGGGTATAACCTGGCCATCGACCTGGGCTACATGTACGCGATCACGATCGACGCTGATGGACAGAACAACCCCGAGGAAATTCCCTCGCTGATCATGCCGCTCGCACGCGACGAGGCCGACGTTGTAATCGGGTCGCGCATCCTCGGCAAGCACGACATAACTGTCATCTGGCGGCATTGGGGCGTGAAGTTCTTCACTGCCTTGTTCAACCTTTTGAGCGGCCAGAAAATCACCGACATCTCCAGCGGATTCAAGGCCATCAAAGTGACCTCACTGAAGAAACTCAACCTCTATGAGGATCAGTTCCAGGCGTCCGAGTTCCTTATGCTGTCGGCCAAGACTGGCGCCCGCTTCCGTGAGGTGCCCATTCACTTCAAACAGAGACACTCGGGGAAAAGCAAGAAAGGGAACGATCTGTTCTACGCAATCAAGTTCTGCTCGGTACTGTTTTTTTCATGGATCCGCTACCGATAGCGCGACACATCGCGCCCGCGGCGTCCGCTTAGACTGCCGCCGCCGACGCGCGTGACCTGATGTATATCCGCTGCCCGCTGATGGGAGATCTGCTGTACAGGTTACTTGCCCCGGGCGGCTGAGGGGTCGCGCAGGCCATGTGCCACCGCGCATACCCCGTGAGTATGGGGCCAACTGTTAGTCAACGATTCCCATACCGGGATGCGTGCGATTGCCAGGTCACCGACACGTTGCAGAACCAGTTGTGCTGCGCGGTCCTTGGCATGGCCAGGTCAAGGATGAATTCGGCCGGGTAGCGGTCGGCGTCGATCTTGATGTCGACCGTCTGTCGGTGGCTCGCGTATGACATCTGACCTTGATAGAAGGGTTCGCGCTGGTCTGCCCGGTAGGCTGCAATATCGACGCCCGGCGCGCATTCACGCCGGCTCAGTTCGACGTGGAGGCTGCCCTTGTGAGGGGCGGTCAGACTGACCAGTGTTCCGATTGCGGTCCCGGGCGGAAGCGGCACTACTTCAATAGATCCGTCAGTGAGGCGCTGGTAGGTCTTGTAGTTGAGCCGCAGCGACTTTTCCACGTCATCGCTCGGGTAAACCAAATCGAATTTTGGAGGCACGGCCGCCGCGACCGGCTCCGTCACCCCACCCGAATCCTTGTAACGCGCACCGCACAGAGAGACCGGCCCCGTGGTGTTAGTCCGCATCTGTAGGCAATCTTGTCTCGAGAATTGGATGCCGAATAGCGGCAATTGCGGCAGGGGCGGGTTCCTGCTGGTGTAGAAAGCGACGAAGATTGGACCACGGTGGTGGGCCAGTTTGTTTCGGATCTGGTCACCAAGGCCATAGTGGAAGAACTGCTGATTGCACCACAGGCCCGTCTTGAAGCATTCGGGGATCCCCACGAAGGAGGCGCCCGGGTTTTTCGCCTGGATGAGTGGAGCAAGCAAACCCATGGGCTGGTTTGCCATTATCACTAGGGAGTTTTTCGGCAGTTGCGGCGCATTGGAGGAAAACGTTTTCTGGCTATAGCCGATCCGCGGCACCTCTGGGTAGTGCGTGAACCCCAACAGAAGGAACGTGAATGCAGCCACAGCCCAGGATCTAGGTGCCGCCAGTCTCTCGACTCCCGCGCGGGTCAGTAGCGCCACCATGATCGCGACCGTGCAGAGCGAAGCCATGGCTTCGATGACGATCGCGTAACGCAGCATCGAGAAGAGCACCAGCCATACGATGTATGACGCGGCACAGAAGAACACCATCACCGAGAGGCTTCTGGTCGAGGTCCTTGTCCCTTCCTTCTTACGCAGCCATCGACCTGCGCAGAAGTAAACGATGCAGGCGACATAGAACGCCGCGATACGGCCATCTCGGAACGGCAGCTTGTTGTATACGGTTGGCTTGTCGTTCAGCCAGTAGAACGGGTAGAAAAGCCATTCACCGATGTTGGACGGCAGGTATTTGACGAGCTGGCCTGATGCTGGCGCGCTGAAGGGCGAGACGAATACGTTCGCGAGCATGGGAAACAGCGGGTTTCCCGTGGTCTGGTACAGGTGCCAGGCCCATGGCCCGTAGGTGATCAGGAACAGCACCAGGAAGCCGACCCCATAGGCCACCAGGGCGCGCACGACCGGTCGCAAGCTCCACTGCTGGAAGATGATCGCCAGGCCCAGCGCCGGCACGTACACCGCGGCGGTGAGCTTCAGCCCGGCCGCGGCACCGACCAGCGCACCCATGGCGACGAAGCGGCCCATCGGCACGCGGCCCCCTTGCGGGGCGGCAGGCGTAGTCAACAGCAGGTAGACCGCGGACAGTACCAGCGCTGCGACCGTCACCTCGTTCGTGGTCGTTCCCGCCTGGGTCCACGCCGACACGCCGGTCACCGCGAGCACGGTGGTGGCCACGGTGAGGCAGCGCCGCTCCCACGGCCCGACGGCAAGCGCGGTGCTGAACAGTTTCCGGGTGATGTGGAAGACGACGAAGATCAGGAAGCCGTAGGGCAGCCCGGCGAGGAAGCTCACCAGCCGGGGCCGCGAGGGGAACCACTCCATGGCGGCCAGGTAGTAGGGAATGTCCAGCCAGGGATGGAAATAACCCTGCGACCCGGCGACGTACAGGTCCTTGCCCCAGCGGTCGTGCAGCAGGCTCCACGGGTTGTAGATGTGGTAGTTGGTGATGTCCCACCAGTTGTCCTGCCCGCGCAGGAGACTGATGACGCCACCCAGCACCAGGAATAGCAGGAAAGCCAGCCATCCGAAGGATGCGTGCAGTCGCTTCCGGTCGATATTCATTCGCTCCCCAATGCCCTTTGCCCCATTAGGCTCCGCCACTGTACCGAACGGTGCGCGATCCTGAAAACCGGCTGGTGCGACCATGGAACCGCCGCTGCTGGTGCGAACGCATGGCTGGTGGCCGGGCCCGACGACGCCCCCACCGCCGGCCGGGGCGGGGGCGATCACCGGCTACTGAAGTCCGGACAGCGACGTCGGCTGATCCAGCGCCGGGCCATCGAGCTTGCTCACGCCGACCGAGAACCAGTCGCACGAGGACACCTGGTTGCCCTTGTCCACCTCGATGCGGAGCGTGTGGCCGCCAGCCAGCTTTACCGGCAGCTTCCTCGCGTAGTCGCGGTCGACCAGCAGCCGCGGTACCACCGGCTTGCCGTCCAGCGTCACGGTCAGGCCGACCAGGCCCCCCTCCCTGCCCGGCGAGTTCATCGCCTTGCACTCGGGAGTTAGCCGGTTGATCTGCGGCGTCAGCTCCAGGTCGTCCGCGCCGGTCACGTCGAAGTCGATCCACGTGCTGTGGTCCTCGGACGGATGCATGAACAGCTGGGCGTCCTGGTCGATGCGGAAGGGCGCTGCGCCCGCCTGCTGGCCTTTCTCGCGTCCGACCAGCCAGGTCAGGTTGGCCATCTTCGAGGCGACCTGCTTGCGCCGGTTGGGCACCAGGCTGCCCAGGGCCGCGATGTCACCGTCGATCGGGTCGGCGGCCAGCAACCGGGAAGGAGCATGGCGGGCGACCTCGACCATCGGCGTGGAGGCCGGCACATTGCAGCCGGGCGTGTAGCAGAGCATCTGCGCCACGCGCACGTTCACCCGGTCGCAGATGTCGGTCTGGTTGCCCTGGTCGACGCGCAGGGTGAGCCACCTGATGCCGCGCGTATCGAGCGTCGCCAGACGCAGCGTTCTGGGCGTCAGGCGGGCGCGGTAGAGGACCCGCCCGTCGGCCTCGACAGTGATCGCTGCCGCGCTTGCCTGCGGGTTGCCAATGCACTCGGCGGTCGGCTGGGCCATGCTTGGCCGCAGCGTGAGCGAGGCCATCCCCCCGTTGAGGTCGAAGGAAATGGCCGAGGCATCGGCGCCCTTGGGCGCTAGGTGCAGGTCACCGTAGCGCAGCGCGATCTCTCCACCCACCTGGCGCCCGGCCTCGAGCTTCATCAGCGTGTCCAGGGCGTGGTCCTGCCCCACGAACACCGTCCGCGGCTTGTCCGTCGTGGGCGCCACCCGCGCCACGTTGGCGGCGGCGATGTTGGCGTATTCGGCCAGCACGCGCGCACGGTCCTTCGCGTCGACCGTCGGGTCCTGCGCAATCATCCCGGCGAGCGCATTGGCCAGCACGTGGCCCTGCAGCGGCAGGCCGGCCGAGCGCATCAGCAGGCCTTGCTGCAGGTACGCCCATTCCACGTCGGGCGGCTGCGGGATCGGGAAATTGGCCCACAGCCGGTACGGCGGGAAATGCTTCTGGGGCGGCTTGCCGTCCTTGAAGCACAGTTGTTCGTAGACCGGCGGCAGCGCGGGCAGGTGGTCGCCGTAGAACAGCACAATGGTGGGGCGCCCGCGGCGCTTGAGCGCATCGAGCAGAAAGCCGTAGGCCTTGTCGGCGTCGATGGCATGCGCCACGTAGTCGGCCAGCTGGGCCCTCGCCTCGCCGGTCACCTTGTCGGGCAGGCCCAGCGCCGAGTCGTCCTTTGGCGCGAACTGCCCCCACGGCCCGTGGTTGTCCATGCTGACCGCCATCACGAAGGTCGGCCCGGTGGCCGAATCGAGCTCGGACAGGATCGCCCGCGTGAGCGCCGCGTCGGTCACGTGGCCTCGCTCGGAGAAGTCCCGGGGATACACGAAGCTGCCGATGTCCTGGAAGGTCCCGAAGCCCATCTCGGGCATGGCGGTATCGCGCCGCCAGAACCCGCGCTTGTTCGGATGCATGGCCAGGGTGGTGTAGCCGAGCCGGTCGAGCACGCGCGGCAGCGCGTCGATCGGGTGGTCGACCAGTTCGTAGTACGCGAACATCGAACCCGGGTAGTAGGCGATGGGCGCGCCGCTGATCGTCTCGAACTCGGTCTGCAGCGTGCGGCCGCCGAATACCGGGACATGCAGGTTGCCCGGCAACCCCGGAGCGACGCCCGCTACCCGCTGGAGTACCGGCGTGTCGGAGAAGCCGCACAGCTGCGAAGGCTCGAAGAGCGATTCGCTCTGGATCACCACGATGTCCGGGCGCACGCCGGTGCCCGCGGCATTCACCTCCCGCTCGGCCTTGCGCACCAGCGGTTCGTTCCAGAACGCCTTGATCGCCGCCGGGTCCGGCGGGCGCTTGACGTCGCGCGCAGTCATCCGGCCCAGCAGGATGTTGCCGGCGACGCCAACCCGCTGCGCACCGACCACCTGCTGGAAAACCTCCCAGCGCAGCGGGCGGATCACGTCCGGCGCGCGCCGGTTCCACAGCAGCACGCCTGCCGTGACCGCGACCGCCACCAAGCCAGCGCGGAATGCCCAGTGCGCCCGGCGTTCCCGCCGTGACACCCACCACAACGCAATGGCGACGCCGATCAGCGCCAGCCCGCCAACGGCCAGCATGGCCGGGTGCAGGAAACCCAGGACGAGCTGGGGATCCTTGAGCAACCCGCCAATCACGGTGAAGTCGGCGTACACCAGGTCGGTGTCAAGGAAGGTGACCTTGGTGTGGTCCGCATACGCCAACGCCGCAAGCAACCCGGCCTCCACGGCAAGTGCCAGCCAGGCACGGCCGCTCAAGCCCCACGCAAGCAACATCGCCAGCAGCGGAATGACGGCATTGGTCAGCTGCGCTGGCAACGGGCTCGCGAGCCCGAGGTAGGGGTCGATCACGGTCGACATGAATACGGCCAGCACCAGGACAGCGACGACCCTGGCCGCTGCCTTCCATGCGGACCGGGGGTTGGGCGTGTTGTTCATCGAGGCTCTCCAAAGCCAAAAAAACCGTCCGGCCCTCCCCCCGGTGGCCAGGCGGCGACCGCCAGCGCGGTCGTGTATCGACGATGGACCCGAATCCATCCGGGAGGAGCGCCATGGTTGGAACGCGCACGTGGCTCGCAGCTGCGACGCAAAACCCGTCGCCCCCTTTCTGCTGGTCCTGGCACGATAAGCGCACCCGGCGCAGCGGCCGTTGTCGCGGTGGAACAAAGCCCGCCATGGTAACAGCATGCAGCCCCGCCGCCTCGCCGGATGCACACCACGGTCAGGCGGGACTGGCGCTACCCAGCAGTTTGCCTGCCGTCCTCGACGCCGAGATCGGGCTCGATCAGGTGGTAACCCAGTGCGGCTGCCAGGCCACCACAGAGGGCCTGCAACGCACGCCAGTCTTCTGCATCCAGGCCCCGCCGCCGCCGCGTGCGCACCTGCGATGGTTCGAACGGGGCGATCGGTCGGCCTGCACGCGACGCCAGGGGTCCAAGCAACGCGGCGATCCGCGCAGCCGGGTGGGCGACGAGTTCCTCGTAACGCACGACCGTCACGCGCGGGTGGTCGCGCCAGCGCAGCACCTCCTCGGCCAACATGCGCCACCACGCCGCCCTGCGCCAGGCGGGATGCTCAAGCGCGGCGATCCGTTCCAGCGCACCGCGATGGCGCGCCGGCAAGTAAGGATCGGCCAGTCCTCCCACCGGTAGCTCGCGTGGATCGCCGGAAGCGAGGTGGGCAAAGGTTACTTTCCATGAGGCGAGCGTATCGGCCGGGTGGCGGATGCACATCGCCACCCTTGCCTCCGGCATGACGTGCAGCAGGCCATCGAGGCGGGCCATGTAGGCAAGCGTATTCTTGCTGGCCATCACCCAGTCCCGGTTGCGAAGGCGCGGCCGATATTCGGTCCTCGCCTCTTCGACGGCGGTGTCCTCGGTCACGCAACCGCTGGAATCCAGTTTGTTCTCGACCGGCTCGCCCGCGTCGATCGCCGCTCTCAGGTCCGCGTGGACGACCGGAACCATCCACGGTTCGGGTCCGAACCGCAGCCCGTCGAACAGGATCTGCGGCTCGTTGATCACTGCGAGGTTGTCCAGGCGATCCAGGCAATGACAGAGATAGCTGGTACCACTGCGCGGGACGCCGGTGATCAACAGGTTGCCAGGTACCGCCCTGGACCGCCGCCCTTGCCACGACCAGCGCGAACGCGTTCCGGTCCGGTTCCGGCGCAGCAACGCGTGATGCACGCGCTGCCAGCCCGGCTCCGCTGCCAGCCGTTCCTCCAGCCAGGGGTGGCGCTCGCAGATCACCGCGACGCGGGCGAGCATGGCATCGTCGCGCGCGATGGCGGTCGCATGGTGATAGTGAACGATGTATGGGTCGTCCTGTACGGGCTTGATGTGGGCCGGGTAATTCCACGCGTCCCCAAGGCAGCAAGGCTCCATGTCCAGAGCCGCTGCGGCCAGCGGCAGGGCGATCTGGTCCAGCCAGGGCCGGCGCGGATGGATGTCGTCCATGGCGTCGATGTCGCGCGCGATGCGCTCCCACTGCCGCGCCAGTTCGACTGCGCGCGTGCTGGCCACCAGGCCGGCATTGAAGTATGGAAAGGTCAACTCGAGGCTGACGGTCGTGACTGTGCGCGCGCGCGGCGCATCGAGATCGAACCTGCCGTACAGCCGCTCCCACATGGCGGCATCGTTGAAGGTCGCGAGGTCCGCCGGCTTGGCCGCCATCGCGTGGCTACGCAGCGGCCCCCACTCCAGCGCCCGCATGCAAAGCATGTCCGAGTCCAGGAACACGCGCAGGCCCCGTGGCTCTCCGGCTCCAAGCGCAGCCACCTTGTTGCCGATCGGGTAATCGGCGGCCAGCGGATTGCGGATCGGCACACAGCTGACGCCAAGGCGCGCAAGCCCCTCGGCGGTCGCTGGCGGCAACTCGCGCGGCGTGGCCGCCACCAGAACCAGATCGGGATGGTCTTCCCGCAATGATGCGGCAAGCAACAAGGCCTGCATCTCCAGGCGGCCCGGCTCGCAGACGAAACACACGCTCGGTGGGACGACCGCGTGGGCTTCAGGATGCGCGGCTTCGGTCATGTGAACTCCGGGAACGCAGGCCATGGCAGTGACCGTGGCGGGCTGGTGATGGTAACGGCCTCATCCGCGCAGGGACAACGCGGGAGACGCCACATGCAACCGCTTGAGGCATCGCCACCACACAAGCCGCGCGACGTCGGGCAAGAAGAAGGGGGCCGAAGCCCCCTTCCGTCACCGCATTGCCGCGACGCTTACTGGCGCTGCGTGTGGAACCGCGAAGGATCCATCGGGCCGTAGTTGACCACGCCATCGCCGCGCACGCCGGCGATGAAGATGCCGCCATAGGTGCCGTTGCGATAGCCGGTGGTGAGCGCGTCCGTACCCAGGTTGATCCAGCTGTTGGCGTTGGTCCGCACTTCCAGACCGTTCGCCAGGCTCAGCGGGTTGCGGGTGACGAAGTGGAGACCGCCACCGGCGTCGACGCTGCCCGGCAGCACGTTGCTGAAGTAGCCACCGGCCAGCGTGATGGTGCCGGCGCCGAGCGTGCCCGGCGCGGCCGAGCCGTTGCTGTTGGTGCCGATGTTGCCCAGGTAGACATAGCCCGGCCAGTAGAAGCTGCCCTGGGTGCTGATGTCACCGGTCGACTGCAGGACCAGATGGGTGTTGGGCAGGACGAGCGCGCCGGTGGTCGCCGTGGTGGTTCCGTAGTTGCCCACGTTCGCGATGTAGACCGGCGAGACCAGCCTCACGTCACCCGTGACCAGGATGTTCGCCGCGGCCTTGCCGTTGGAGGTGCCATTGGTGGTGTAGTTCACCGGCTCCAGTTCGAGGGAGACGCCGCCACTGGTGAGCTGCGTGATCGGCAGGTAGTTGTAGCGGAAGGACGTGTTGAGGTACGGCGCGTTCTTCACCTTGCCGGTGAAGGCGATGCGCACGTTCGAGGCGACCAGCCTGCCGGAGGGACCGGAGAAGACGTCGCTCATCGAATGGCTGAAGTCCCCCACGGCACCGCCGAGGTTGATCGTCTGCCCGCGCACGGTGCCCTGGATGATCATGTTCGGCTTGGTGCCGCGCTGGCTGCCGTTGTCCATGCCCATGATGGTGACGGTGTCGGCGCTGACGGTCTTGCCGCTGCCCACGCGCACCGCATAGTCGCTCCGGGCGGCGCCGGCGCTGACGGTCAGCGAGCTGCCGGTCGCGCCGGTGATGTTCGCCAGCATGTTCACCTGGCTGCCGCTGATCTGCGCGGTGTTCTGGAAGTTGACCGCGCCGGAGATCGAGACCACGTCGCCGCCGGTCACCATGACCGTGGCGCCGGAAATCGAGGCGCCCTGCTGCACGGTCACGTCGCCGCCGGTGGTGGCGTTGTAGTCGACCGAGCCGGCCGTACCGTCAAAGCCGCCGGTGCTGTTGAGCGCATTGCCGATCAGGCCGATCGCCGCCGGCGAGGAGACGGTCGCACCGGCGCCGACCACGATGCCGTTGCGGTTGGCCACGAAGACGTTCGGGCCGGTGCTGGTCAGGTTGCCGAAGATCTGCGAGGGATTGCCGCTGCTGTCGATGTTCAGCACGCCGTTGCCACCGGCGAACGTGAGCGACGCGTCGGAACCGATGTTGAAGCCGCCCACGCCAGCGGAGTTGAGGTCGGTGCCGCTGCCCCAGTCGATCACCGTGCCGTTGCCGACGGTGATGGTCTGCGCGCCGCCACTGACGGCACCGGCGGTGGCGCTTCCGGCGACGACCGTTCCCTTGCCCGGCAATTGGGTGGCCGCAGGCGGTGCCGTCTGCGCCATCGTGGTGGTAACACCCAGCGCTGCACTCAGCGCGAGGGCGAGCGAAGCACGGTTGGCATGCTTGTTCATGAGTTCTCCTTCAAAGCTCGATCCTGGATAAGACTGCGCGCTCCGGCCGGCGCCCTCACCGGCACCGGCCACCGCGACCCCTGCCACCACGCATCACCGTCCATGGGTGGTCGGCGAACTCGGCGGTTGGCTGAGCGCTAGCCTCTTCATATGCCGGTGAAGGCAGCGTGTTCCGCAAAGCGGACTCATGTAGCGCGCGTATCAGGCGCACGCGCAGTCCGCGCTTCGCAGGGAGCGAAGCGTGCGTATGAAGGAAATGTGTGCCGTTCGCGCACGGCGGGCGCACGCGGCGCCCGCCGCGAGGTCAGAAGGCGGCCTGGAGATAGAAGAACAGGTGGGCGCGCTGGCCGGCGCGCAGCTTGCGTGGAACCTCGCGCGAGTCCAGCGGCCAGGCATAGGTCAACTGGCTGCTCACGCCCGCGGCCGGCAAGTCGAGATTGAGGCTCACGCCGGCGTCGCTCAGCGCCTGCCAGGTGGGCGCGCGCGGCGCGATGTAGCTGTAGCGCACGGCGGCCTGTTCGCCGAAGACGCTCGGCTGCATGCGCAACGCGCCGAACGACCATTGCGGTGCCGTGACCGACAGCCGCGCCAGGTATCCGCGGTCGCCTACCAGGGTGCCCGGCAGGTAAGCGGCCATGTTGTTCAAGCCCCCCAGCACCCACTGCTCGTGCGACGGCAGGATGTCGGTACTGGCCTGCCCGCTGAGCGCGAACGTGCCGACCCAACCGCCGGCGATCGCCTGGGTGAAGCTGGCATTGGCGCTGTACGCGCGGAAGTGGGGCGTGGGATTGCCGGTACCGCGATCGAACCCGTTGCGCGCGCGGGCGCCGCCAAGCTTCACCTGCCCGCCCAGCGCGAGGCTCGCCGGGCGGCCGAACAGGCCGCCGAAGCGCCAGGACACATCCGTGCCGAGGTTGGCGACCAGATAGCTCTGGTCGCGCAGGGTGTAGGCGTACTTGAAGACGGTGTCACGGGTGCGCACCGCATGCACGCCTTCGCTCAGCGTCCAGCGGCTGGTGTCATCGGCGTACAGGAACTGCGTGCCGGAAACACCCCAGGCGTGGATGTGGCCGATCGGGTACAGCGGAGCGAAGGCATCACCCAGTTCGTACTTGGTGTACTGGTCGTCCAGCTGGTAGGTGCCCCAGGGGCTGACCCAGGACAGCGTGGCGCCCGCCGCCGCGTAGTACGCGCCGCGGGTGTCCTGGTCCAGGCCGGTCAGTGCGCGCGAGTAGCTGGCCTGCAGGGTGACCCCGGCATGGCGGACGTAACCCTGCGCCTGGGCGACCTGGTGGCCGGCGTAGCGGTTGCCGAAATTGCCGACGGTGAAGCTGCCGCCAAGCGGGCTGGCGTCAGGCTGGGCGGTTTGCCCGATGACCATGGTGCTGCCGCCGGCTTCGGGCGCCGGCTTGAAGCTGACCTGCGGCTGCATGCCGTTGGTGGATGCATAGGCCTGCGCCAGGATGCCCTGGCGGATCACGTCGCTGGAAAGCACCTGCTCGTCGTTCTTCAGGCCCTCGAAGAAGCGGGCCAGCGCCGTGGGGCCCTCCACCCGGGTCAGGCGCCCCTGCACCACGTGCAGCAGGACCTGCCGGTCCTCCACCCGCGCCACGATCGCCACCAGGAAATGCCCCTTGGCGATGAACGCGCGGCGCAGCGCGGTGAGCGCTTCGCGCGGCGAGTCGGCTGACTGCAGCGCGGCGCGCACGTCGGCGGTGGCGAGCAGGGTATTGCCCTGGACCTGGTAGGTGTAGCCGTGGCTTTCCACCTGCTGGATGGCCGCTGGCGTCTGTGCCGGCGCGTACGCGGCGGCGGGCGCCATCACCTGGGCAGGAGCTTGCGCCGCGGACTGCAGGAACAGCGCATGGAACAGGGGCAGCATCGGCATCGGTGGCCTGGCCTCCGGGTTGGGAAGGGATCAAGCCGCGCGCCGGCGACCACAAAAGCGGGTCATTCTACGTGGCGCTCTTCGCGGCACAAGGCGCGGCTTGCGCGATGCAGGCGCGCCGCACTAGGGACGGTAGTGGATGGCCAGCGCGGTCACCGCGATCGAGGCGACCGCCTGCCCACCCTGCATCTGGCCACCGGCAGGGTCGAACGCCACGCGTGAGGTGTCGTTGCGCTCGACGCGCTCGATCACCAGGGCGTCGGCGCCGAGGCCGCGCGCGGTGTCGGAGAGCTGGGCGACCAGCTGCTCGCGGGTGGCGGCGCCGGTGGGGTCGGCTACGCGCAGGCGGGCGATCGGCACGAACGGTGCCGCGGGCGCGGTTGCCAGCACGTCCACCGTCTGCGTCGGCGCGAACTGCTGGTCGGTCAGCCGCTGCACGCTGGCGCCGGGTGGGACGGCAGCGCAGGCCGCCAGGCCGCACGCGAGGGTCACGGACGACAACCAGCGCCTGGGCCGGCGTGGCAAGAGGCCCACGAAAGCGGGTACGGCCGCTGGACGGTCGTGCGGGCTTGGCATTCGGTTTTCCTCAGGGAAGCGGGCGCTCAGCGCCGGCGCAGGCCACTATAGTGGAGCGCCCGCGCTGCCGCCACGCGCACGCCCTCGGTGCGCAGCAGGTGCAGGAAGCGCCGATGCGCCTGGCCGCTCAGCACGGCGTGCGCAAGGCGCGCCAGGCGCGAGCGCGCCGGCGCGGCGTCCGCCGACGGGATGCCTGAGGGCGGCTGGCGCTGCAGATGCAGGGCGAACGCCAGCGCCGGGCCAACGCCCTCGTGCAGGCCCTCCCAGTACGGCCGCACGCTGCGCGCGTGGTCGGTCTGCGCCTGCCCGGCGCGCAACATGCTGGCCTCGCCCACGCGGTACCAGAACAGCGGTTCGGGCACGAGCTGCAGGTCGGCGCCGGCAAGCGTGGCGCGGGCGAAGAATTCCCAGTCCTCGTGGCCCACGCCGTAGTCCTCGGTGAAGCCGCCCAGGCGTTCGAACAGGCTGCGCCGCACCAGTGCATTGGCGTCGCCGAAGACGTTGCGGAACACGCCCAGGCCAGCGGCGTTGCCCAGCGGTATCCACAGCTCGCGGCTGCGAGCCGGCGGGCGGCCGGCGTTCTCGTCGTCGCGAAAGACATCACTGACGGTGGTGAGGATGTCCGCGCCCGAGTGCGCCGCGGCGTGGGCAAACACGGCCAGCTCGTCGGGCTTGGCGAGGTTGTCGTCGTCCATGAACAGCACGTACTCGCCGCGCGCCAGGCGCACCGCCGCGTTGCGCGCGGCGCCGAGGTAGGCGTTGGCCTGCCGGTGCAGGGTCCAACCGCGCCAGGCGAATTCCTCGCGCAAGCCGTCCAGGTATTGCTTCGCCTCAGGCGAGGGACTGCCGTCGTCGACCAAGACCACGTCGAAGTGCCGGTAAGTCTGCTGGCGCAGCGAGTCCAGCGCTTGGGCTAGCAGGTGCGGGCGGTCGTAATGGACCAGGCAGACGCTGATGTGCGGGCCATCGGCGCTCGGCGCTTCCGCCTCCGCGCCGGCCTTGGCAGCGGCAGCCAGTTCGTCCTGCAGGGCCAGCCAGCGATCGCGCGTGGCCGTGGCCGGCTGCGCCGGGCGCGGCGGGCTGTAGCGGCCGGACTCCAACTGCACCAGGGTCTGTGCCAGGCCAGTCGGCGTGGGCTTGAAGAGTGCGCGTTCGCGATCCTGCGGATGCACCAGTTCGGCGATTCCACCGACGTCGGCGGCAACGAACGGAATACGCGCCAGCACGCACTCGAGCACCGTATAGGGCGAATTTTCCACTAGCGAGGCGATCACCGCCACGCGACCGGGCTGGCGCAGGTAGTCCAGCGCCTGGTCGCGGTCGCGGTCGGTAAGGATCTGCGGCGGCTGCGGCCAATCGGCAGTCTTCTCGGCGATCAGGGCGAACGAATCGAAGTCGGCCGTCTGAACGGCCTTGCCCAGGAACGTGACGCGCACGCGTTCGCGCAGTTTCGGCGGGACGCGGCGCAGCGCGTCGAGGAATATGTGCAGCCCCTTGCGGCGCTCCAGCCGCCCGAAGAACACCCATTCGGTGACGGCGAAGGCGCCCGGCTCGGCATGCTCATCGGCGATGGCTTCGGCCGGCATCAGGTTCTGGATCACGTGCGTGGGTGCGTTGATCTGCCAACCGCGCTGGGCCATCCAGTCAAACATGTACTGGCTTGGACTGATCACCACGTCGGCCATTTCGGTGCTACGGCGCTCCAGGTACTCGAGCACTAGGTCGTCGAACTGGCGCGGCAGCACATAGTTGCCCGATTCGGCCCAGGTAGTTGAGCTGTGCGTGACCACGGCGATGGTCAGGCTGGCGAAGCCCAGCCCAAGCCGCTTCGCCTGCGAGGCGTAGTAGGACTCGCCCTTCCACTCTGGGAAATAGGCAATGTCGAACTGGGCCTGGTGTGCCTTCATCCACAGGTACACGCGATAGGCGCGCCAGCAATGGTGAGGGGCGTCCAGCCGCGGCTCGCCATGCTCCAGCGTGGCCGGGATGAAACGGATGCCCTGGCGGGCGTAGTACGCCTCCCAGCGGGCGATGCCGGCGCCATCCTCGTTGTGCTGGCCCAGGGTGTAGAGAATGGTGACGGCGCGGCCGGCCTGGGCCAGCGTCACCGCGAGCGCGTGGAACGCCGTACCGATGCCGCCGTTACGGATCGGCCCGAGGATGTCCGGGGTGACGATCAGGATGCGCGGGCCGGTGGCCGCGGCGAAGGCCGCTTCGAGGGCGGCTGCCGGATCGTCGATCGGAGCGGCCACCGGCATGACGGGCACCGGCGGCTCGACCGGCGCCAACGCGGCAGGCACCGGCGCCGGCGGCCGGAGCATTCGCCCTCCCATGCGAACGGCGCCGCGCATCGGGCGGGTAATGCGCCACGAGCGGGAGGCATAGACCCTGGAAAGCTCGTCCGCCAGTCGATCGCGCTGGCCCAAAAGCAGGTCGCGCTCGGCCACAACGCCTGCCAGTTCCCTGCTTATCTCAGATAGCCGGACGGCGTGCCGCTCGACGTTTTCCTGCAACCGGGTATTGGTATGTTTCATCTGATCCAACGCAGCGATATGCCGCTCGAGGTTTTCGCGCAATTGGGCATTGCCCTTCCGCATGGCGGCCAACTCATCCACATGCCGGTCGAGGTTCTCCTGCAATTGGGCGTTACCGGCCTTGGTGGCAGCCAGTTCGCGCGCATGCCGGTCGAGGTTTTCCCGCAGCTGGGCGTTGCCGGCCTTGGCGGCAGCCAGTTCGCGCGCATGCCGGTCGAGGTTTTCCCGCAGTTGCGCACTGCCGGCGACTAATCCCTGCCGCTCTGTCTCGGACCAGGTGAGCGTGTCCTGGAACTGCAGGCTGAGCCGGCGCGTGGCGCGCAGTACCGCCGCGTTCGCCGCACCGGTCTGGTCGGCGCGCGCGATCTCCGCGGCGATGTCATCGAGCGCGGCAGTGTCTTCGCCGTCTCCAACGGTTATCGCCGCATAGGTGCGTTCCAGCCAGCCGTTCAACGGGCCGACTGCAAGACCGGCGCCGGTGCCGGCGCGGTAATGCCTTAAGGCCGGTTCAAGGAACGCGTCTATGTCGGCGCCGACCGTACCAGGCTCGCGCGGCCAGGCGATGTCCAGTGCGCGCGCCATCCGCGCGGCCTGGGTGCGCCAGTCCTTGAGCAGCTGCTCGTAGCGCACCAGCACGCGCGGCATCCCGCGCGTGGCCGCTTCGGCTTCGATCACGTGCCGCAGCCAGACCCAGGCAGCCTGATCGGCGGGCAGGTGGTCGCGCCTGGCCAGCGAGGCGATCACTTCCTCTGGCCGGCGCACCACCAGCACCGCGCGGGCGGAGAAGCCTTCGCGCGCAAGCAGCTTGCGCCACGGTGGCACCAGCCGGCACATGCGCGGATCCTTGACGCCGAGCGGGCCGGAACCGCCAAAGTCGCGCTCGAGGATGGCCCGGATGGGCGCTTCCGCCTGCCGTACGGCATCGCTTTGCTGCCAGCCTTCGGGCAGCGGCAGCGGATCGTCCCAGGCCGAGCCCAGGGCCTGCAGGATGTCGTGGTCCTGGCGCCAGACGTCGGCGTGCTCGAAGTAGCCCTTGGGGTTGTCCGGCGAGGCCTCGATCAGCCGTTCGCTAAAATCCACACCCAGGTGCGAGAGTGTGCCGGCAACGGCCGAGGTGCCGCTGCGATGCATACCCAATACGAGGATCATCGGGCGACCGATCGCCACGGGCTCTCCACTCATGTCGTCACCATCCCCTCTTCGTTCCTCTCGCAGGCGTGGCGTTGAGCGCCGCCACCATTGCCTTCAATGCTGTGTTGCCGCGAGCGGCAGTCCAGTTGCCAGCATGATCAGTGCACGCGCCACAGGACCCGCGCCCGGGGACAAGAGCCCCCGGTGCAACGATCGGCGATCAGCCATGGCGCCAATGACGCCTCGCCGCGTTCAGTAACCGCCCTCTCCTCGTCGGCTGCCGGTCAGGCGCTACCATCACCCACGCGTTGCCAGTACAACGCGCAGCCACCGATCATAGCCCAGGCAAACGCTCTGCCATGCCGTTCCCGGGTACCGAAGTTTGCAGCGGCCGGAGTTCGGTCACCGACGCCAGCGCAAGCCCATGCCGCTCGATGCAGCGGTCCAGCAGCGGATGGCGCGCATGGCGTAATTGCCGCGGCGCGATCTGCAGCACCAAGCGGGCGAGTACGGCGCAGTGGTCGTTCTGGTCCAGGTGTTCGGCCGGCAGGGCGACGTAGACCGCGCCCGCCTTGCGCGCCAAGGCGGCGACTGTCTGGTCGCGGTCGATGTCGATCACGGCCAGTGGCCGGGGAGCATCGGCAAGCGCTGCAGCATCAATCCGGCCGCCACCGACCAGCACCAAGCTGCCGTAGTCGCCGGCAAGCTGGCGCCGAGCGTCCGCGTAACGGACGCCCACGTACGTCATATCCCAGGGGATGAAATAGGGCTCGAGCGACGCCTCCTCGCCGACCAGCGCGGCTAGTTCCGGCTCCAGCTCCACCAGCACGGCGACCTCCGCCTCCGCCCAAGATGGCAATCGCCGCGAGGCGGCCAGCTTGTTGCTGGGTGCGTTGCCGGCGAATTCAGCGACCGAGCGCGCCTCGATGCGTTCGGGATAAGTGCCGCGCGCCAGGCGGAACAGCACGCCCTGCACGCGGCTACGGGCGGAGGCCGGGAGCCACCGCAGCAATACGCGGTCACCGAAGCGATATACGGCGCGAACGAGAGAGTATGCGTTCATAGCGAGTCGAAGAAGGGGGTCGGTCGAAGGATCGCCGCATGGCTCTGGTGCGCCACGTTGAGCGACCCCTGCGCCTTGCGCCGCTCTAGGCGAAAGGTGCGCGGCACGACGCGATGGACGTAGCCATGCGCGATCGTCTCGCAGTTCCAGTGCCAATCCTCGAAACCGAAACCGGTCTCCCCGGCGCGCGCGTAGACGTAGGGATGTTCGACGAAGACCTCGCGGCGGGCCACCGAGCAGGCGTTCCAGTGATTGAACGACATCAGCGTCTCGGGCACGAAGCGCGGGTCAGTCTGGTCGATCTGCTCCCAGTACGCCTTCCACGTGCCGAAGGCGATCATCCACTGCGGATGGGTGATGGTGGCCGCGCCGTGCGCCCGGATGGTCTGCACCGCCGAGGCCAGCCAGTTTTCACTGAAGAGGTCGTCGCCGTCGAGCGTGGCGATGAATTCGCCGCGAACGCGCTCGATCGAGTAGTTGCGGCACAGCGACAGGTCGAACAGCTGCACCTTGTGCAGCAAGTCGCCTTCGCGCAACACCGGGTGCGAGCGTACCGCCTCCTCGGTCTGCGCATCGTCGCCGTCGAGCGTCATCGCCAGCTCCACGCGCAGGCCCTGCGCTTCGGCGTGCCGGCGCATGCGCTCGATCGCGTGCAGCGTCGGCACCGCCAGTTCGCGCTCGCGATGGAAGGTGACCACGGCGCTGATCAGGTTGGGGATCACGGTTTCGGACATGGCACTCCTCGGACTGCGGGCGGATCGGCTACTTTCGCTCCACGCTCACTAGTCGGCCGTGCTCGAGCGTGACCACGACGTTGCACAGTTCAGAAATCACGCGCGGGTTGTGCGAGGCCATCACCAGGATGCTGGCCTTATCCACTACGCCTTTCAGGCGGTCCTCGGCCTTCTTGACGAAGCCGGCATCGCCCACGCTCAGCCATTCGTCCATCAGCAGGATGTCCGGATGGATGCAGGTGACGATGGAGAAGGCCAAGCGCAGCACCATGCCGCTGGAATAGGTGCGCACCGGCATTGAAAGGTATTGGCCGAGCTCGGAAAAGGACTCAATGTCGGGCGTCAACTCGCGGATCTGCTTGCGCGTCAGACCCAGGATAAGCCCGCGGATCAGGATGTTGTCATAGCCGGTCGCCTCGTGGTCCATGCCCAGCGTCACGTCGATCAGGCTGGTGACCGTGCCTTCCACCTGCAGCACGCCGCCGCTCGGCTCGTAGACCCCGGCGAGCATGCGCAGTAGGCTGGTCTTGCCCGCACCGTTGTGACCCACCAAGCCGACGCGATCGCCAGCGCCGATGGTCAGGCTGACGTCAGTGAGCGCGTTGACCACGGTGATGTTGCGGCTGCCCGCGGCGATGCGGCCGCCGGTGGCGGTGGACATGACCAGTTGCTTGAGCGACCGGTTGCCCGTGCCGTAGACCGGCAATGCCAGACTGCAATTCTGGAGGATGATCGATGCCATGGTTCAGACCCAGAACGCGATGCGCTGGCGGTAGCGTGAGAACAGCGGAATGGCCAACACATACAGAAACAGCGTGACCGCGGCCGCCCCCAGGTAGACCTTGGCCCCAGGCAAGTAGCCGTAGACCGGCCCGCGCAGCACGTCGATGAATAAGTAGAGCGGGTTAAACTTCGCCATGTAGGCGCGCGCGCCCAGCAACTCGGGCTTCCACAGGATCGGTGTCAGGAAGAAGGCAAGCTGCACCACGCTGGCGACGATCTGCTGCATATCGCGAAAACGCGCGCACAAGATGCCCAGGATGATCGCCACCGGGACAGAGGCCAGCACGATCATAAGCATGCCCGGAATGGCCATCAGCCAGAGCCAGCTCGGATGGATGCCCAGGTAGATCGCGAACGGCACGTAGGCGAGCATGTTGTGCAGGAAGATCACCACGTTGCGCGCGATCAAGCGGAAGGCGTGCATGCTCAGCGGCAGCCGTACCGAGCGGATCATGTTGTCCGCGCCGGTGAAGGTCAGGCAGCCTTCCAGGATGATGCTCGACACCAGTCCCCAGGCGATCAGACCCAGCGCCAGGTAAGGGATGAAGTCGCGCGCGTCGATCTTCAGCAGCGCCGCATACAGCGGTCCCATGCCGGCGATGGTCGCCATCATGGTCAGGGTGATCCAGAACGGGCCCAGCACCGAGCGGCGGTAGCGCTGGCGGATGTCCTGCCAGGCGAGAATCCACCAGACCGGGTAGTTCCTGGCGCCATCGACGATGTCGGCAAGCGCCAGGCGGGGCCGGGAAGAGCTCCCCGTGATGAGTTTTTTCTTGGTATCCATAGGTCGGTCAGTTCGCCGCGGCGGGCTTAGGCCAGGGCCACCTCGAGTTCGGCCTTTAGATCGGCGAGGTCTTCCACCCCCACCGAAAGGCGGACCAGTCCATCGCTGATGCCCAGCCGCTTGCGGTTGGCCGGCGGCACCGAGGCGTGGGTCATGATGGCGGGATGTTCGATCAGGCTCTCCACGCCGCCGAGCGATTCGGCCAGCGCGAACAGCTCGCAGCGCTCGAGCATGCGGCGTGCCTTGCGCAGGCCGCCCTTGACCTCGATCGAGATGATGCCGCCGAAACCGTGCATCTGCCGGCGCGCCAGCGCGTGCTGCGGATGGCTCTTCAGGCCAGGGTAGATCACCCGCTCGATCGCCGGATGCTTCTCCAGCCACTGCGCCAGCTCCATGGCGTTGCGGCAGTGCGCCTGCATGCGCAGGTGCAGCGTCTTCAGGCCACGCATGGCCAGGAAGGCGTCGAACGGGCCGGCCACGGCGCCCACGGAGTTCTGCAGGAAGGCCATCCGCTCGGCCAGTTCCTCGTTGCCGGCGACCACGATGCCGCCGACCATGTCCGAATGGCCGTTGAGGTACTTGGTGGCCGAGTGCAGCACCAGGTCGGCGCCGAACTCCAGCGGCCGCTGCACCATCGGCGAGCAGAAGGTGTTGTCGACCACCAGGATCAAGCCGTGCTTCTTCGCGAAGGCGGCGACCTTGGCCAGGTCGACCAGCTTGAGCATCGGGTTGGTGGGCGTCTCGGCCCAGATCATGCGCGTGTTGGGCTTGAGCGCGGCCTTCAGCGCCTTGGCGTCGTTGAGGTCGAGGAAGTCGAAGTCCAGCCCGGCCGAGCGTCGGCGGACGCGCTCGAACAGGCGGTAGCTGCCGCCGTACAGGTCGTCCATCGCGATCACGTGGCTGCCCGAGTCGAGCAGGTCCAGCACCGTGGCCGCCGCGGCCAGGCCAGAGGCGAACGCGAAGCCGGCCACGCCGCCCTCGAGGTCGGCCACGCAGCGCTCGTAGGCCATGCGGGTGGGGTTCTGCGTGCGTGAGTACTCGTAGCCCTTGTGCTTGCCGGGGCTCTCCTGCACGTAGGTCGAGGTGGCGTAGATCGGCGTCATGATGGCGCCCGTGCTCGGATCCGGCGACTGGCCGGCATGGATCGACCGCGTTCCTAGTCCGAGAGAGGCGGCGTGCTTCTTGGTCATCGTGTGGGCAAACAGGCGGGGATGTCGGGCCGCCATCTTACCGCGAAGCCCGCTTTTTCCTTAATTTCCAGTCAGCCGGACGCGCCGCCGCCGGCGGCTGCCGGGGGAGCGATCAGGCACAATAGGTGTCTGGAACCCAAGCGAAAGGGCTCATGGATACCTTGCTCGTCACCGGGGGCGCTGGCTTCATCGGCGCCAATTTCGTGCTGCAGGCGGTCGCCGACGGCCTGCGCGTGGTCAACCTGGACAAGCTGACCTACGCCGGCAACCTAGACACCCTGGCCCCGCTCGAGGGCAGCGACCGGCACCTGTTCGTGCAGGGCGACATCGGCGACCGCGCGCTGGTGGCGAAGCTGCTGGCCGAGCATCGGCCGCAGGCGATCGTCAATTTCGCCGCCGAATCGCACGTGGACCGCTCGATCGACGCCCCGGCGGCCTTCGTCCAGACCAACGTGGTGGGCACGCTCGGGCTGCTCGAGTGCGCGCGTGACTACTGGCGTGGGCTTGAGGGCGCTGCGCGGGAAGCGTTCCGCTTCCTGCACGTCTCCACCGACGAGGTGTATGGCTCGCTCGGCGCCGAGGGCAAGTTCAGCGAGACGACGCCGTACGCGCCCAACTCGCCCTATTCGGCGTCCAAGGCGGCCTCCGATCACCTGGTGCGCGCGTTCCACCACACCTACGGCCTACCCACGCTCACCACGAACTGCTCGAACAACTACGGGCCCTACCAGTTTCCCGAGAAGCTCATTCCGCTGGTGATCCAGAAAGCGCTGGCAGGCGAAGCTTTGCCGGTCTACGGCGATGGCCGCAACGTCCGCGACTGGCTGTACGTGGGCGATCACTGCAGCGCGATCCGGCGCGTGCTTGATGCCGGCCGTATCGGCGAGACCTACAACGTGGGCGGCAATGCCGAGCGCGAGAACCTCACGGTGGTGAAGACCCTCTGCGCGCTGCTGGACGCGCGCCGTCCGCTGGCCGACGGCCGCCCGCGCGAGTCACTGATCACCTTCGTCAAGGACCGTCCGGGCCACGACCGCCGCTACGCCATCGACGCGGGCAAGCTCGAGCGCGAGCTCGGCTGGTCGCCGACGCACACGTTCGAGAGCGGGATGGCGCACACCGTCGACTGGTACCTGGCCCACCAGCTGTGGGTGCAGCGCGTGCTGGACGGCAGCTATCGCATGGAACGGCTCGGATCGTGAGGACCGCAGCATGAGCGCACGCAAGGGCATCATCCTGGCCGGCGGTTCCGGCACGCGGCTGTATCCGATCACCCAGGGCATCAGCAAGCAGCTGCTGCCGGTGTACGACAAGCCGATGATCTACTACCCGCTGGCGATCCTGATGCTGGCCGGCATCCGCGAGGTGCTGGTGATCAATACGCCGCACGAGCAGGCGCTGTTCCAGCGCCTGCTGGGCGACGGTTCGCAGTGGGGCATGGACATCCATTACGCCGTGCAGCCCTCGCCGGACGGGCTGGCGCAGGCGTTCCTGATCGGCCGCGAATTTCTCGCCGGCGCGCCGAGCTGCCTGGTCCTGGGCGACAACATCTTCTACGGCGTGGGCCTGACCGAGCGACTGCAGCGCGCGGCGACGCGCGAGCGCGGCGCCACCGTGTTCGGCTACTGGGTGCGCGATCCAGAGCGCTACGGCGTGGCCGAATTCGATGGCGACGGCTGCGTGGTCGGGCTGGAGGAAAAGCCGGCCAGGCCGAAATCCAACTACGCCGTCACCGGCCTGTATTTCTACGACGGCCGCGCCTGCGACTTCGCCGCCTCGCTGCAACCCTCCGGTCGCGGCGAGCTGGAAATCACCGATCTCAATCGCTGCTACCTCGCCGAAGGCGCCCTGCACCTGGAGCAGCTCGGCCGCGGTTACGCCTGGCTGGACACCGGCACGCACGAATCGCTGATGGAGGCGGGCAACTTCATCCAGACCATCGAGCACCGGCAGGGACTGAAGGTGTGCTGCCCGGAGGAGATCGCCTTCCTCAAGGGCTGGATCGGTCCGGAGCAGTTGCTGCGGCTGGCCGAACCGCTGACCAAGACCGGTTACGGGCAGTACCTGAAGAACCTGGTCAAGCAGGGCCTGGTCCGATGAAGGTCATCCAGACGGCCATCCCGGGCGCGGTGGTGATCGAGCCGCAGGTGTTCGGCGATGCGCGGGGCTTCTTCTACGAGAGCTTCAACGAGGCGGCATACCGCGAGGCCGGCATCGACCTCCGCTTCGTGCAGTCGAACGTCTCGCGCTCTGCGCGCGGGGTACTGCGCGGCCTGCATTACCAGTGGCCCGACCCGCAGGGGAAGCTGGTCAGCGTGCTCGAGGGCGAGGTCTATGACGTCGCGGTGGACATCCGTCGCGGCTCGCCCACGTTCGGCCGCTGGGTCGGCGCCATGCTCACCGCCGACAACCACCGGCACTTCTGGATCCCCGAGGGGTTCGCGCACGGCTTCTGCGTGCTGTCGGAATTTGCCACGTTCAGTTACCAGTGCACCGCGCTGTACGAGCGCGAACACGACGCGGGCATCCGCTGGAACGACGCGGAGATCGGCATCGACTGGCCGATCAGCGCGCCGCTGTTGTCGGACAAGGACACCCGCGCGCCGTTCCTGAAGGACGTGCCGCCCGAGCGCCTCCCCGTCTACGCGCCATGAAAATCCTGCTGCTGGGTGCCAACGGCCAGCTTGGCCGCAGCTTCGTGGAAGACGGCGGGCTGGCCGCGCGCGGCGAGCTGGCGGCAGCGACGCGCGATGGCACGTTGTGGGACGGCGCACGGGCCGAAGTCGCCGACCTGGCCGCGCCCGGCCTGGGCGCGCTGCTCGATCGTTTGCAGCCGGACGTCGTCGTCAACGCGGCTGCCTACACGGCGGTCGACCGCGCCGAACAGGAAGAGGCCCTGGCCACGCGGATCAACGGCGCCGCCGTGGGCGAACTGGGGAACTGGGCTGCCGCCCACGGTGCGCTGGTGGTGCACTACTCGACCGATTACGTGTTCGACGGCAGCGCGCAGATCCCCTACCCGGTGGACGCGCCTACCGGCCCGCTGGGCGCCTACGGCCGCAGCAAGCTCGCTGGCGAGGACGCCCTGCGTGCCAGCGGCGCCGACCACCTGATCCTGCGCACGGCCTGGGTGTATGCCCCGCACGGGCACAACTTCATGCGCACCATGCTGCGCCTGGGGGCCGAACGCGACGAACTGCGCGTGGTCGCCGACCAATACGGCGCGCCCACGTCCACCGGGCTGATCGTGCGCGCGAGCCTGGCGCTGCTCGATCGCTGGTTCGCGCAGCCGGGTGCGCGCGCGTCGCTGTGCGGCACGCACCACCTGGTCGCCAGCGGCCATACCAGCTGGCACGGCTTTGCCAGCGCGATCTTCGCCGAAGCCCATGCGCGTGGCCTGCTCCCGCGCGTCCCGCGCGTGCAGCCGATCGCCACCGCCGACTACCCCACGCCGGCCCGCCGGCCGGCCTGGTCGGTACTGGACAACCGCGGCCTGGCCCGGCAGCTGGGCAGCCCGCTGCCGGACTGGCGCGATGGCCTGCGCGAGGTAATGAACCGGCTGTCCGGATGACCGCGCGGGCCGGAAGCCAGGCGCGCACGTGAAGCGGGCATCACGCGTGGAGTGCTAGCTTCCGCCGCGCCGCCAGCGCCAGGGGGCTGTGCGACTCGCGAGGGTCGTGCGCATGAACCAGGTTTCCCCCACCGGCGATTTCCGCTACCGCGCCTTCATCAGCTACAGCCACCGTGACCGGCGCTGGGCCAAATGGCTGCACCGTGCCCTGGAAACCTACCGCGTGCCCGCGCGGCTGGTCGGCCTGGTCACCGCCGCCGGTCCGGTGCCGCGCCGGCTCGCCCCGATCTTCCGCGACCGCGAGGAACTGGCCAGCTCCAGCGACCTGGGCGGAAAGGTCGATCTCGCGCTGGCGCAATCGGCGAACCTGATCGTGGTGTGCTCTCCGGCGGCCGCGGCGTCCCGCTGGGTCGGCGCCGAGGTCCGGGCGTTCCGGCGACTGGGGCGCGGCGACCGGATCTTCTGCCTGATCGTTGCCGGCGAGCCGAACGCGCCCGCGGCACAACACGGCGAGGAATGCCTTTCCGCCGCCCTGTGCGACCCGCTGGACGAGGCCGACGCAGGCGGGCGCGAGCCGGTCGCCGCCGACGTACGCCCGGGCAAGGATGGCCGGCAGTCCGCCAAGCTCAAGCTGGTCGCCGGCCTGCTCGGGCTGGAGCTGGACCAGTTGCGCCGGCGCGAGCTGCAGCGACGCAACCGGCGCCTCGCCGCCATCGCGGCGCTGTCCACGCTGATCATGCTGGTGACCACGCTGCTGGCGATCGACGCGGTGATCGCGCGCCGCGCCGCCGAGCGCCGGCAGAAGCAGGCCGAGGCACTGATCGGCTTCATGCTTGGCGACCTCAACGACAAGCTGGCCCAGGTGCAGCGGCTGGACATCCTCGAAGCGGTCGACGACAAGGCGATGGCCTACTTCCAGTCGCTGCCCGCGACGGACGTGACCGACGACGTGCTCGAACAGCGCGCCAAGGCGCTGGAAAAGATCGGCAGCGTGCGGCTGGACCAGGGTCGCCTGGCCGCGGCCACCAGCGCGTACCTGGCAGCCGAACCGCTGGCGCGCGCGCTCGCCCACGCCGCACCGGCCGACGTCGAACGCCAGATCGCCTACGCACGCGTCCAGGCGTTTCTCGGCATGAGCGACTGGTACCAGGGCCACCTCGAGGCAGCCGGCCGCTACTTCGCCGCCGCGCAGGCCACGCTCGAACGGATGGGTGCGCCGGCGCGCACGGACCCGCGGGTGCTGTTCGAACTGAGCACGCTGGACAACGACATCGGCCACGTCCTCGAAGCACGTGGCCGGCTCGACGACGCGGCGACGCATTACCAGCGCATGCTCGAGCGCTGCCGCCTGCTGGCCGCCCATGCCTCGCCGCGCAGCGAATGGCTCGAGCACCTCGGCGAGGCGCACAACAACCTGGGCAAGCTGGCGCTGATGCGCGGCGACCTGCTCACCGCGATCGGCGAATACTCGGCCGACGACGCCATCGAGACGCAGCTCAGCCAGGCCCACCCGCAGGACAACGACCAGCGCAAGAACATGGCCCGCGTGCGCGCGATCCTGGCGCGCACGCTGGCGCTGGCCGGCCGTGCCGAACAGGCGGACCGCGAGACCGGCGAGGCGCTTGCGGTGATCGAGGAGCTGCACCGCTTCGATCCCACTCTCACCGACGTCAGGGAAAGCCTTGGGTTGTACTCGACCCAGCTCGCCCGCCTGCGGCGCGCGCAGGGCGACATCCGTTCACCGCGCGCCCTGCTGGCGCGTGCCGTGCAGACGCTCGAGGAACTGGCGCGGCACGATCCCAGCAACACCGCCTGGCAGCAGGACCTGGCCGAGGCGCGCATCGAGCGCGCGGCCTGGCGGCAGGCGACCGGACAAGAAGCACCAGCCCGCGCCGATGCGCAGGCCGCCCTGGCGGGGCTCACGCCCATGCTGGCGGACCAGCCGGACGAACGCAGCCTGCTGCTGTCCACCGCGCGCGCCCGCCTGCAACTGGCCGACCTGCAGGCGGGCAAGGACGCCCAGGCCCTGCGGCTGGCCGTCCTGAAGGACCTGCGCGCGGTCGACAGCGGTGCGGGGGACGTGCGCCTGCTCGCGGCACAGGTCGACGCACTGCTGGCGCTCGGGCGCCCCGACGAGGCCCGGCCACTGGCGCGGCGGCTGTGGACGTCGGGGTATCGCGAACCGGCGCTGGTCCGGCGCCTGGCGCGGGCGCACATCGCGTTTCCGCCCAACCCCGCCTTCGAACAACGCCTGCAGGATGTCCTCGACAGGCGCGCGCTCGCCTTCGCGCGCTGACCCGACTCCACCCCGCCTGAGACCGCACCATGGACCAGGGTCAGCCTGGACACGTCCACCACGCCCCGGTCGGTCGATATCGACCCGCGCGGCCGCAACAACGAGGGCGGCCGCAGCCGCAGATCCCGGCCTGGGGGGCTGACCGGCAATGCCGCCGGCGGCGACCTGCAGCCGCTGCAATGGGCCAGCCCGCCGCCCGTCGCCCGAGGTGGCCGCCAACGGGCAGTGCATGACCTTGACCGACCTCAGCGACAGTCGGATCTGCCGCACCCGGATCTTCAGGCTGAGCCTGATGCTCGAAGGCAAGGGGTTACTCGACGCTCGGAACCGTCCGGACCGGCACCATCGGCTGCTCGTCGATCAAGAACAACTGATGGCCGTCGCGCGGGCATCACCGGACCGTAACCCCGCAAGACGTACACGCTCACGGCGGCCAGCCGGCCGCCCCAGGCCCATCGGAGGCTTACCATGGCCAAGCCACGCACCAACCAGGGCACCCCGAACCCACCCAAGTCCACTGTCGAGCGCAAGCCGCCGGAGAACCCGCCGCCGAAGCCCAGGATTCCGGACGACACGCTGGCGTCGGCCAGCACCACGCGCGATCCGACGATCATCAACCGCTTCAGCTAGCACTCGCCGCGCAACCGCGCCCCGGTTGCGCAGGGAACGGCGGTCGATCCGTCGGCCGCCGTGGCGCCTCCGGCCGCAAGTCCTGGAGCATCCATGACGCCCCTGGTGATCGGCGTGACCAGCCATCGCGACCTGCCGCCGGCCGACGTCGAGGCCGTCCGCGCGGCCGTACGGCAACTGTTCGGGACGCTGCGGACCGCCTGGCCTTCGCTGCCGCTGGTGGTGCTCTCCGCGCTGGCCGAGGGCGGCGACCAGCTGGTGGCCGAGGAGGCGCTGGCGCAGGGTGCGCGGCTGATCGCTCCGTTGCCGCTGCCGCGCGAGCTCTACGTGGAGGACTTCACCAACCCCGGGGCGCGCACGCGCTTCGAGGCCCTTTGCGCGCAGGCCGAAGTCATGGCTTTGCCCGTGCGCAAGGGACGTTCGCACCGGGAGGTCGGCAACCCGGGCACCGCGCGCGACCAGCAGTACGCGCAGGCAGGCGTGTACATCGCCAGCCACTGCCACATCCTGCTGGCGATCTGGGACGGCCAGCCCTCCGACCGCCTCGGCGGCACCGCGCAGATCGTGCGCTACCACCTGCGCGGGACCCTGCCCGGCCCGCCCAGCGAGGACCGCGACCCGCACCATATCCTGGCCGCGGGCGACGAGCGGCTGCTCTACCACGTGCTCTGCGCGCGGGCGGACGTGGCGGACGACACGCGACCGGCCGTGAAGGCGGCATGGCGCCATGCCCTGGCGGCAACGCCGGAGGACCACCTGCCCACGCCATTCCGGCTGATGTTCGACCGCATGGCGGAGTTCAACGACGAGTGCACCAGGTATGCCGATGCGATCGACGGCTCAGCGCCTGCCGGCGACACGGGCACGAGCCGCATGGGCATCGAGCGCACTTTCCGCGAAGCCGACTGGCTGGCCATGCACTTCCAGCGCCGCGTGCTGCTGGCGATGCGCACGATCTACACGCTGGCCGCGTTGATGGGCATCGCCTTCACCTGCTACGCCCACTTTGCCGCGCAGAACTACCTGATCTACCTGTTCCTGCTGCTGTTCGCGCTCGGCACCACGATGACCGCGATCGCCAAGCGCCGCGGCTGGCACCGCAAATACCTCGACTACCGCGCGCTGGCCGAGGGCCTGCGCATCCAGTCGTACTGGCGCCGGGCCGGCATCTCGCTGACCCGCGACCATGCGTTCGCGCACGACGATTTCCTGCAGCGGCAGAACGTGGAGCTGGGCTGGATCCGCAACGTGATGCGCGCCTCGGGGCTGCCACCCAGCCACGCGCCACCGGCCACGGCCGGCGAACTGGCCAGCGTGATCGCCGAATGGGTGGGTGAATCGGGCCGCTCGGGGCAGCTCCACTACTACGAACGCAAGAGCATCGAGTGCGCCGGACTGCACCGCGTGACCGAGGCGCTGGGCGCGCTCAGCCTGTGGGGCGGCGTATCGATCAGCGTGCTGCTGGCGCTATTCGCGCTGCGCCTGGAGGACGAGACCAAGGCCACCCTGGTCGCGGTGATGGGCATCCTCTCGATCGTCGCCGCCGTGCGCGAGGCCTACGCCTACCGCAAGGCAGACAAGGTGCTGCTCAAGCAGTACCGCTTCATGGAGCGCATCCTCGGCACTGCACGCAACGCGCTGGACCAGACCGACGACCCGGCCGAGCAGCGCTCGATCCTGCGCGCGCTCGGCCACGCTGCGCTGACCGAACACGCCCAATGGACGCTCATGCAACGCGAACGGCAGGTCGAACACGGCCCCATGTAGGGGCGGGCCTATTCCACCGTGACCGACTTGGCCAGGTTGCGCGGCTGGTCGACGTCGGTGCCGCGCAGCACGGCGACGTGGTAGGCGAGCAACTGCAGCGGCACGGTGAACACCGCCGGGGCGATGAAGTCGCCGCCGCCGTTGATGCGCAGCGTGGTGCCGCTGGCGTTGCTGCCATCCATCGGCGCGTCGCCATCGGCGAACACGATCAGCCGGCCACCGCGGGCGCGTACTTCCTGCAGGTTGGACTTGAGCTTGTCCAGCAGCGGGCCGTTGGGCGCCACCGCGACCACCGGCATCGCCTCGTCGACCAGCGCGAGCGGACCGTGCTTGAGCTCACCGGCGGGGTAGGCCTCGGCGTGTATGTAGGAAATTTCCTTGAGCTTGAGCGAGCCTTCCAGCGCGACCGGGTACTGCGCGCCGCGGCCCAGGAACAGCGCGTGTTCCAGCGGCACGAACAGCGCCGCCAGCTCGACGATCTGCGGCTCGAGCTTCAGCGCCTGCTCGATCGCGCGCGGCAGGTGCGCGAGCTGGGCACACAGGTCGGCGTAACGCGCCTTGTCGAGCCCGCGTTGCTCGGCGAGCTTCAGGCACAGCAGGGCCAGCGCGGCGAGCTGGGTGGTGAAGGCCTTGGTCGACGCCACGCCGATCTCCGGACCCGCGCGAGTCATCAGCTTGAGGTCCGCCTCGCGCACCACCGAGGACTCGGGCACGTTGCAGATCGCCAGCGTCCCCAGGTAGCCGCGATGGCGCGACTCGCGCATCGCGGCCAGCGTGTCGGCGGTTTCGCCGGACTGCGAGATCGCCACGAACAGCGTGTCGGCCGGCACCACCGTGTCGCGGTAGCGGTATTCGCTGGCCACCTCGACGCTGACCGGCAGGCGGGCGTGCTCCTCGATCCAGTACCTGGCGACCAGGCCGGCGTGGTAGCTGGTGCCGCAGGCGATGATGTGGATGCCCTTGACCTTCGCCAGCAGCTCGTCGCCGCCGACGCCGAAGATGTTCGGCAGCACGCCGTGCGGGCCGATTCGCGCCTCAAGCGTGTCGTTGACCGCGCGCGGCTGCTCGTGGATCTCCTTCTGCATGTAGTGCCGGTAGTCGCCACGCTCGACCGCGTCGGTGGAGAGCTCGCTCTGGTGCACCGCGCGCTCGACCGGCGTGCCGTCCAGGCCGTACACCTGCACGCGGTCGCGGGTGATTTCCACCACGTCGTTCTCGTCCAGGTAGACCATGCGGTTGGTCACCTGGATCAGCGCCTGCGCGTCGGAGCCCAGGAAGTTTTCGCCGATGCCGATGCCGACCAGCAGCGGCGCGCCCCGGCGGGCGCCGACCACGTGCCCGGGCTGGTCGGCGCTGATCACCGCGATGGCGTAGGCGCCCTCCAGCGAACGCACGGTGGCAAGCACCGCCTCGCGCAGTGCCATGCCGCCGGCGATGCGCTCCTCGATCAGCGCGGCCATCACCTCGGTGTCGGTTTCGGAGGTGAACACATGGCCACGCGCCTGCAGCTCGGCGCGCAGCTCGGCGTAGTTCTCGATGATGCCGTTGTGCACCAGCGCCACGCGGCCGACCATGTGCGGGTGGGCGTTGGTCTCGTTCGGCACGCCATGGGTCGCCCAGCGCGTGTGCGCGATGCCGGTGCCACCGCGCAGCGGGTCGGCCAGGTACAGCGCCTCCATCTCGCGCACCTTGCCCTTGGCGCGCACGCGACGGATGTCGCCCCCGTCGAGTACGGCCAGCCCGGCCGAATCGTAACCGCGGTACTCGAGCGCCTTGAGGCCGGCGATCAACAGCGGGGCGACGTCGCGCTGGGCGGTGGCGGCAACGATTCCACACATGGGGTCTGGCTTCCTTCGGGGCGAGGGCGCAGCGTAGTTACGGTTTTGCGAAGACGGCGTCGCGACGACCTTAGTGAACCTTGCGGCGCAGGTAGTTCAACAGGTCGATGCGGGTGATCAGGCCCAGGAACTGGTCGCCGTCGACCACGATGGCCACGTGGCCGCGCTCGAACACCGGCAGCAAGGCCTCGATGGGCGAATGCACGTCGAGCTTGGTGAGCGAGGTGATCATGGCGGTGGACACCGAATCGCGGAAGCGCACCTCGTTGGCGTGCACGTGCATCAGCACGTCCGACTCGTCCAGGATGCCGACCAGCTTCTGCCCGTCCATCACCGGCAGCTGCGACACGTCGTAGAGCTTCATGCGCGTATAGGCGGTCATCAACAGCTCGTTCGGCCCGACCACCACGGTGTCGCGCTGCGCGAACGGCCGCAGCAGCAGGTCGCGCAGGTCGCCGTGCTGCTGGCGCTCGATGAAGCCGTTGTCGAGCATCCAGTAGTCGTTGTACATCTTCGACAGGTACTTGTTGCCGGTGTCGCAGACCAGCGTCACCACGCGCTTGGGCGTGCCCTGCTCGCGGCAGTACCTGAGCGCGGCGGCGAGCAGCGTGCCGGTGGAGGAGCCGCCGAGGATGCCCTCCTTCGCCAGCAGCTCGCGGGCGGTGAGGAAGCTTTCGCGGTCGGAGATGGCGTAGGCCTTCTTCACGCGCGAGAAGTCGCTGATGGTCGGCAGGAAGTCCTCACCGATGCCTTCGACCATCCAGCTGGCGGACTTGTCCGAGAGCGTGCCTTCGTTGATGTATTGCGCCAGGATCGAGCCGACCGGGTCGGCCAGCACGATCTCGGTGTCCGGCGAATGTTCGGCGAAGTACTGCGACAGGCCGGTCATGGTGCCCGAGGAGCCGCAGCCGACCACCACCGCGTCCACGCGGCCGTCCATCTGCTCGAGGATTTCCGGACCGGTGGTCTGGATGTGCGCGCGCGGGTTGTCCGGATTGCCGAACTGGTTGATGAAGTAGGCGCCGGGCGTTTCGCGGGCGATCCGCTCGGCCATGTCCTGGTAGTACTCCGGATGGCCCTTGGCCACGTCCGAGCGGGTCAGCACGACCTCGGCGCCCATCGCCTTGAGGTTGAAGATCTTCTCGCGGCTCATCTTGTCCGGCACCACCAGGATCAGCCGGTAGCCCTTGGCCTGTGCGACCAGCGCGAGGCCCAGCCCGGTGTTGCCGGCGGTGCCTTCGACCAGGGTGGCGCCCGGCTTGATCCTGCCGGCCTTCTCCGCGCCCTCGATCATCGACAGGCCGATGCGGTCCTTGATCGAACCGCCGGGATTGGCGCTCTCGAGCTTCAGGAACAACTCGCAAAGCCCCGTGTCGAGGCGCTGGGCTTTCACCATCGGGGTGTTCCCGATCAGTTCGAGCACGCTTTGGTGGACCGTCATGGCGACTCCGTCGTTGGCGGCGCCCGCGGGCGCTGGACAAGCCCGCAATGATAACCGAGCCGTCAAGTCAGGCTGCTTTTTCCGAAGCCGGAAAACACGCGGCCCCGGCACTTCTCGGTGAAGGGCCGGGGCCGCCAGGGAAACGGTGGATTCAGTGGATCTGCGGGACTCGCGCATCCCACATGCGTTGCAGGCGTTCCTTGGCGTGGAGTTTTTCTTTCTTCATCCCTGCCAAGGTGACATCGTCGATGGGAAGCACGCCGATTTCGGCATCGTGCACCTTGCTTTTGAGTTCGCGGTGGTGCTGGAAGAGCCGGCGGAATTCGGCGTCGGCTTTCATCAAGGCTTCGACATCGTCACGCTGCTGGTTTTCAAACATGATCCGACCTCCTCGCGAGATGAGCGGGCGCGTGATCGGCACGCCCGCGGGCGGATGAAGCGCGCGCGCCCACGCCCCGTACGCATGTCGCGAATCAGGGACCAACAGTGCGGGGGAAATGGGCGCATGTTTCAGGTCAGTGAGCCATGGAACGGATGTGCCGTGGCAGCCCTGACCCTACTCTCGCCCCCGGGGCCGCGCAAGCCACCGCGGGAAGCCGCCGCGGGATGCGGTTTTGCACGGTCGGGCTCGCCTGTTGCGAGCGACTTCCTGCAGGAACGCACCCCGTGCGCGACCGCCATCACGGTCGCGCACAGGTGCGCTCCTACAGGGGCTTGCGCCAGCTCAGTGGCCCTTGCTGCCCTTGCTGGAGCTCTTCTTCGGCGCGGGCTTCCCGGTCGCAGGCGCGAGGGACTCATCGCCCTGCATCTGCGAGCGCATGGCACGGGCGGCCTGGGCGGCCGCTTCGGCCTCGCGGCGGGCGGCACGGGCAACGCGGCTCTGCGCGGCGGCCAGCTTCTTGGCGCGCTCGGCCTCGGCACGCGCCTGCTCGGCCGCCTGCGAGGCCTCCATGCCCTGCTGCTGCAGGCGGGCGGCCTCTTCCTGTGCCATCTGGTACTGCATGCGCTGGCGTTCCAGCTCCATGCGGGCGGCCTCGGCCTCCCGGCGGCTGGCGTCCAGCAGTATCTGGGCATGCTCGCGGTCGAGCTGGTCGAGCTTTTCGCGTGCGTCCTGCAGCTGCGCGGCCGCCTTGGCCAGGTCGACCCGGCGTTCGGCCAGGTACAGCGCATGCGGACGTTCGCTGCGGCTGGCCTGTTCCAGGCGGTCGATCGCCGCGTGCGCCAGCGCCTGCTCGGCCTGCGCATAGGTGCCCAGGGTGGGATCGCTGGCCAACTGGTTGAGGCTCGAGTTGAGCCGGTTCACGTCCATGTCGTCCTGGCGCGCCAGGGCCGGGCCGGCCAGCGCCATCAGGCCGATCAACACCGTAGTGGCAAGGCGCTTCATCGCTGGCCTCCGTCATTCGCCTGGGTGCTCGTCGCCGGCGCGGGCACCGGCTGGAAGCCGCCGTCCTGAGGCAACGGTGCGGACAGCACCGACGCCGACGGGGCAGGCATGTCCTGCAGGGTATCGGGCGCGCTGCTGGCGGGAGCCGGCGCGGGCGCCGGGGCCGGCTGCGCGTGGGCCTCGGTCTGCTCGCGCAGGCGGGTGTTCTCCTCGACCTTGGCCTGGATCTGCGCCCGTGCACTGCCCAGCTGGGCACGCGTGCGGGCCAGTTCGGCGTCGGCGCGGGCCTCCTCGGCCAGGCTGGCGGCGTCGGCGTACTTGCGGGCCGCCATCGCGGTCTGCGCCTGCTGGAACTTGGCCTGGGCGAACCCGAGGTCGACCGGGTCGTAGTCGGCCGCGCCGGCATCGCGGGCGGATTGCAGCAGGGCCTGGGCCTGGTTCATCGAAGCGTCCGGCGGAGGCACGGTGGCGCAGCCGGCCAGCGCCAGCATCAGCACCCCCAGGGTCAAGCCACCCGCCGCCCTGCCGATACGCTTGCTGCGCCCGGGCGGCCGGGAAAAGATGTGCACCATCACTCATTCCTCGCGCAGTGTCGCCGCGTATTGTGGGCAGGCATAATCTCGCTTTGCAACGCGCCAAACGGCGGCGCGATCACATCAGGGGTCCTTCGTGGATATCGGTTACTTCCTCAAGCTGATGGTAGACAAGGGCGCGTCGGACATGTTCCTGACCACCGGCGCCCCGGTGAACATCAAGGTCGAGGGCAAGCTCTACCCGCTTGGCAACACCGGCCTGCCCGGCGGCATGGTCAAGAAGATCGCCTATTCGCTGATGGACGAGGGCCAGGTACCGCAGTTCGAACGCGACCTGGAACTGAACATGGCGCTGGCGGTGAAGGAAGCCGGCCGTTTCCGCATCAACGTGTTCAAGCAGCGCGGCGAAGTGGGCATGGTGATCCGCGCGATCAAGAGCGAGATCCCCTCGATCGACCAGCTGCAACTGCCGACCATCTTCCGCGACCTGATCATGGAGCAGCGCGGCCTGATCCTGGTGGTCGGCGCCACCGGCTCGGGCAAGTCGACCACGCTGGCGGCAATGCTCGACCACCGCAATTCCAACTCGCCTGGCCACATCCTCACCATCGAGGACCCGATCGAGTACCTGCACCGGCACAAGAAGTCGATCATCAACCAGCGCGAGGTCGGGCTGGATACGCACAGCTATCACGAGGCGCTGAAGAACGCGATGCGCGAGGCGCCGGACGTGATCATGATCGGCGAGATCCGCGATACCGATACCATGGAGGCTGCGGTCGCCTTCTCCGAAACCGGCCACCTTTGCCTGGCCACGCTGCACTCGAACAACGCCGACCAGACGCTGGAGCGCATCCTCAACTTCTTCCCCGAATCGGCGCACAAGAACGTGCTGATGAACCTGGCGCTCAACCTGCGCGCGGTGATCAGCCAGCGCCTGGTGATCGGCAAGGACGGGCGTCGCGTGCCGGCGGTGGAGGTGCTGCTCAACACGCCGCTGATCCGCGACATGATCCGCCGCGGCCAGATCCACGAGATCAAGGAAGCGATGGACCGCAGCCTGCAGGAAGGCATGCAGACGTTCGACCAGTCGCTCTACAAGCTCTACAAGAGCGGACGCATCGAGCTGGAGGAGGCGCTGGCCAAGGCCGACTCGCGCGACGGCCTGGCGTTGAAGATCCGCCTGTCGGAAGGTGGCGGTGCCGAGGCCACCGAACTGGTCGGGAACGATCCGTATGGATTGGGTTTCTGAGGTTTCCGGATGGGGTTGATGAAAAGGGCGCGGCAACGCGCCCTTTTCTTTTAGCTCGCCCTCCCCCGGGGAGAGGTCTGGGGGTTGGGACCACGCTGACGGTGAAGTACCGCTCGAAGCTGGAGGCAGTCTCCGCCACCCTTCGCACGGGCAGGCATCTTCGCCAGCCCCGGCCCCTCGCCCCGACCCTCTCCCCGGAGGAGAGAGAGGGAGCAGAGTCCCGCGTGATGGGCGCCTACGGCGCGTCGGGCTGGCGCTCCGGCATCGCCTGCTGGAATGCGTCCAGCTCGTTGCACGCAGCGTGGATGCGCGCGATGGTCGGCCAGCGGTCCATCGACAGCTGCCAGCGCAGCGCGTTGTACACCTGCGGTACCAGGCAGGCATCCGCCAGGCCCGGCGTGTCGCCGTGGCAGTAGCGGCCGGTCGCGCTGTTGCCGGCGAGCATCGCCTCCAGCGCGTCGAAGCCGGTCTCGATCCAGTGCCGCGACCAGGCCAGTTTTTGCGCGTCGTCGGCACCCAACCGGCCCTCCAGGTATTGCAGCACGCGCAGGTTGCCCAGCGGATGGATGTCGCAGGCGACGGCCAGCGCCAACGCACGCACGCGGGCGCGGCTGCGCGCGTCGGCCGGCAGCAGGGGCGTTTCGGGGACGGTCTCTTCCAGGTACTCCATGATCGCCATCGACTGGGTGATCACCCGTTCGCCGTCGCGCAGGCATGGAATGAGCTGCTGCGGGTTGAGCGCGCGATAGGCGTCGCCGTGCTGCTCGCCGCCGTCGCGCAGCAGGTGCACCGGGCGGGTCTCGTAGCGCAGCCCCTTGAGGTTGAGCGCGATGCGCACGCGGTAGACCGCGCTGGAGCGCCAGTAGCCGTACAACGCCAACAGTTCCGCTGCCATGGAATTCTCCGTGCCGGTAAGTGGGGGCAGGATAAACCGGGCAGGCGCGACCACGCGCTCCGACGCCTCGCGCCGGTTGCGGCGTTGCATCATCGCAACCCGCGCCGGACAATAGGCGGTTGGCGCCCTCCCCGGGCGCCCGGTTGAATTGCCATCCCCTTTTCGAGGAGTAGCGCCGTGTCCATCACCCGCATGAGCGATCTGGAACTGCGCGGCAAGCGCGTGCTGATCCGCGAAGACCTGAACGTGCCGATCGACGGCGGCCGCATCACCTCGACCCAGCGCCTGGACGCTGCGCTGCCCACCATCAAGGCCGCGCGCGACGCCGGCGCGAAGGTCATGGTGCTCTCGCACCTGGGTCGTCCGAAGGAGGGCCAGTTCGACGCCGAGTCCTCGCTCGCCCCGGTGGCGAAATGGCTGGGCGACAGGCTCGGCACGCCGGTGCGCCTGGTCGCCGACTACCTCGACGGCGTGGATGTCGCCGAGGGCGAGGTGGTCGTGCTGGAGAACTGCCGCATGAACGTCGGTGAGGGCAAGGACGACGAGGCGCTGTCGAAGAAGTACGCGGCGCTTTGCGACGTATTCGTCATGGACGCCTTCGGCACCGCGCACCGCGCGCAGGCTTCCACCCACGGCGTGATCCGCTTCGCACCGCAGGTCGCCGCCGGCCCGCTGCTTTCGGCCGAGCTGGACGCGCTGGGCAAGGCGCTGGAACAGCCGGCACACCCGCTGCTGGCGATCGTGGCCGGCTCCAAGGTGTCGACCAAGCTCACCCTGCTCGACAACCTGATCGGCAAGGTCGACCAGCTGATCGTGGGCGGCGGCATCGCCAACACCTTCATCGCGGCGGCCGGCCATGGCGTCGGCAACTCGCTGTACGAGCCGGACCTGATCGAGGCGGCGAAGAAGGTGATCGCAGAAGCCAGGCGCCGCGGCGCCGACGTGCCGTTGCCCGTCGACGTGGTGGTGGCGCCGGAGTTCTCCGCGAACGCGCCGGCCACGGTCAAACCGGTCGACGCGGTCAAGGACGGCGAGATGATCCTGGACATCGGGCCCGAGACCGCGCGCCGCTACGCCGAATTGATCGCCAGGGCGGGCACCGTGGTGTGGAACGGCCCGGTCGGCGTGTTCGAGTTCGACGCCTTCGGCAAGGGCACCGAAACGCTGGCGCACGCCATCGCTGCCTCGAAGGCGTTTTCGATCGCCGGTGGCGGTGACACGCTGGCCGCGGTGGACAAGTACGGCATCGCCGACAAGGTTTCCTACATCTCCACCGGCGGCGGTGCGTTCCTGGAGTTCCTGGAAGGCAAGGAGCTGCCGGCCGTGGCCGCGCTCAAGGCACGCGCGGACCGCTGATGCTCTGCCTGTTCGACCTCGACGGCACGCTGATCGACTCCGAGCACGGCATCACCGCGTGCGTGAAGCACGCGCTGGAGCGGCTGCGCGTGGCGATCCCGGGCAAGGAGGAACTGCGCCGCTGGATCGGTCCGCCGCTTCGGCACAGCTTTGCGCCGCTGCTGGACCATGACACGGCGCAGGTCGAGGCGGCGGTGGAGCACTACCACGAGCGTTTCGACACGCACGGCTGGCGCGAGCACAGCGTCTACCCGGGCATCGAACCGCTGATCGGGCGACTGCTCGACGCCGGCCACCAGCTGGCCATCGTCACCGGCAAGCCGCACCGTCATGCCCAGCCGATCCTGGCGCAACTACCGTTCGGGCACGCCTTCCTTCGCCTGTACGGGCCCGACCCGTCCAGCGCGCAGAGCGAGAAGGCGGACATGATCGCCGCGGCGATGGCGGACTTCGGCGCGACCGCAGCGGAAACGGTGATGATCGGCGACCGCCATTTCGACATCGAAGGCGCGGTAGCCAATCGCGTGCGCGGCATCGGCGTGCTGTGGGGCTTCGGCAGCCGCGAGGAGCTGGAGCAGGCAGGCGCCGCGGCGGTTGCCGCCACGCCGGATGAACTGGGCACGCTGCTCGACCTTCGCGCCTGATTGCATTGCCGAGCGTGCGTTGGCGATGGGGGACATCCCGGTCGCGCACAGGGAGCGCGCCTACATCGGAAACATCCGGTCTTGCAGGGTGATGGTGGCGCGCGCCGGCGATCCTGCGATGGCATGCGGCTGTCAGGGCATCTGCCGCGCGGCGCGAAAGGCGCGGCGCGAAGAATGTGGGAGCGCACCTGTGCGCGACCGCCATGCATCACGGTCGCGCACAGGTGCGCTCCTACAATGACCAGCTTCCTCCCTTGCCTGCAGGGAAGGAATCGGCCAGGCAGGGGTAATCAGCCGATGGTGCGCTTGACCGCATCCACCACGTGGGTGATGGTGAAGCCGAAGTGCTCGAACAGCTGCGGCGCGGGCGCCGAGGCGCCGAAGCCGGTCATCCCGATCACTTCGCCGTCCAGGCCCACGTACTTGCGCCAGTAGTCGGCTGTCGCCGCTTCCACCGCCACGCGCGCGCGGCACCACGACGGCAGGATGCCTTCGCGGTACTCCAGCGGCTGCTCATCGAACACCTCGGTGCACGGCATCGACACTACGCGCACCGGCACGCCCTGCTGGCCCAGCGTGCGCGCCGCTTCCATCGCCAGCTCCACTTCCGAGCCGGTGGCAATGATGATCGCCTTGAACTTCGTGTCTGCCGGATCGGAGAGCACATAGGCGCCGCGCGCGATGTCGGCGACCTGCTGCTCGCTGCGTTGCTGGTGTTTCAGGTTCTGGCGCGAGAACACCAGGCACGCCGGGTTGCCCTTGCGCTCGATGGCGGCTTTCCACGCCACCGCCGACTCGACCGCGTCGCACGGGCGCCACACCTGGTTGTTCGGGATGTAGCGCAGGCTCGCCAGGTGCTCGACCGGCTGGTGGGTCGGGCCGTCCTCGCCCAGACCGATGGAGTCGTGGGTGTAGACGTGGATGACGTGCGCCGGAATCAGTGCGCTCATGCGCACGGCGTTACGCGCATAGTCGGAGAACACCAGGAAGGTGGCGTCGTAGGGAATGAAACCGCCATGCAGCGCCAGGCCGTTGGCGATCGCGGTCATGCCAAACTCGCGCACGCCGTAGTAGACGTAGTTGCCCTGGCCGTCGCTGCTGCTGCCGTTGCCGGCGTCCTTGCTGCCCTTCCACTTGGTGAGGTTGGAGCCGGCGAGGTCCGCCGAGCCACCGATCAGTTCCGGCAGCAAGGGGCCGAAGGCATCCAGCGCCATCTGGGAGGCCTTGCGCGAGGCCACTTCCGGGCCCTCGGCCTGCAACTTCGCGATGTATGCCTGCGCCTTGCCGGCCCAGTCGGCCGGCAGCTCACCGGCGAGGCGCCGCTTGAACTCGGCGGCCAGTTCCGGATGCGCCTTGGCGTAGGCATCCAGCGTGGCGTTCCACTCCTGCTCGCGCTTGGCGCCCTTGGCCTTGGCGTCCCAGCCGGCATAGATCTCGGCCGGAATCTCGAACGGCGGGTACGTCCAGCCGAGCTGCTCGCGCGCGGCGGCGATCTCGTCCTTGCCCAGCGGCGCGCCGTGGCTTTCTTCCTTGCCCTGCTTGTGCGGCGCGCCGAAGCCGATGATGGTCCTGGCGCAGATCAGCGTGGGCTTGTCGCCCTGCGCGGTCGCCTGCGTGATCGCGCGCTTGATCGCCTCGGCATCATGGCCGTCGACGCCGCGGATCACATTCCAGCCATAGGCCTCGAAGCGCTTGGCGGTGTCGTCGGTGAACCAGCCATGGACTTCGCCGTCGATGGAGATGCCATTGTCGTCGTAGATCGCCACCAGCTTGCCCAGGCCCCAGGTGCCGGCCAGCGAGCAGGCCTCGTGCGAGATGCCCTCCATCAGGCAACCATCGCCGAGGAACACGTAGGTGTGGTGGTCGACCACGGTATGGTCGGGACGGTTGAAGTGCGCGGCCAGCACCTTCTCGGCGAGCGCGAAGCCCACGGCATTGGCCAGGCCCTGGCCGAGCGGGCCGGTGGTGGTTTCCACGCCCGGCGTGTGGCCGTATTCGGGATGACCGGCCGTCTTCGAGTGCAGCTGGCGGAAGCGCTTGAGCTCGGCCATCGGCAGGTCGTAGCCGGCCAGGTGCAGCAGCGCGTACTGCAGCATCGAGCCGTGGCCGTTGGAGAGCACGAAGCGGTCGCGGTTGGGCCACTTGGGGTCGGCCGGGTTGTGCCTGAGGAAATCGTTCCACAGCACTTCGGCGATGTCGGCCATGCCCATGGGCATGCCCGGGTGGCCGGACTTGGCCGCCTCGACGGCGTCCATGGCGAGGGCGCGCACGGCGTTGGCGAGTTCGCGGCGGGTGGTCATCGGTCGATCTCCGGGGCAAGCGGCAAAGCGCTGATTGTCGCCGATCGGGGGGTTGCTGTCGCGTCGCCGGGCACCGGACCCTGCCGTGGCGATTAATTTGGCCTTAACCCGCGCGGACCCGATAACGCGGATCTTCAGGTAGCGCCCGTTCCAATGCTCGTGCGCAGGATCCATGCGCGGCGCCAGGAGGTCATCGGCTCCCACGGCCGTTCTTCCGCTCCGTTACCGGTGCGGCGGAAAGGACGTCCAGGCGTCCAAAAGACTTGGAGGGCGGAACTTAACCGCGAATTACCGGCTTTCTCATGCGCATTGAATCTTTCGCGCGCTGGCCGCATCCAAGGAACCGTGTGTCGCCATCCCCTTTTATCTGGCGCACGCAAGCGATCGATCCCCCGCGATCGCCACAACAACAGGAGAATCTCCCATGAAAAAGACGCTGCTTGCCCTTGCCGTTGCTTCCGCTGGCCTGCTGGCCGTTCCCGCCGCGTTCGCGCAGAGCGCGCCGACCCACACCGACGGCTGGTTCGTCAACGGTAATGTCGGTCGCACCTCGATCAACAAGGGCCCGTACGACAACCATGACACCGGCTACGCGATCGGCGGCGGCTATCGCTGGTCGGTCGACCCGTTCGTGGCGATCGGCGTTGAGGCGGGCTACAACGACCTGGGCAATATCCACGTCAAGAACATCTTCAACAGCAACGACGTGGTCGAGCAGGGCCGCTCGCAGCTGCACGGCTGGACCGCCGGCGTGAACGGTCACTTCAACGTCGGCCAGAACTGGTATGTCAGCGCCCGCACGGGCCTGTACAGCTGGAAGGGCCACGGCCTCTCCAACGACGTCAACCCGGTCCGCAAGAGCCTGGACGATACCAGCTGGTACGCCGGCGCGGGCGTGGGCTACGACTTCAGCAACAACGCCAGCATCGGCCTGAACTACGACCACTACGACGCGTCGAAGGACAACGTCAATCTGGACACCAACATGGTGTCCGTCAGCGCCGAATACCGGTTCTGATTGCGCGCGCAGGGACGCGCCGGCATGGACAAGAAGGGCGCCCTCGGGCGCCCTTCTTTGTTTCCGTCCACGAAAGGAAGCGGGCGCACCATGGTCCTGGACCCGCAATCTTTTCGTGCCTCAGCTGCCGAGCGCCCGCGGTAGGCGGCAGCTCCTGCAGAGCAAGCGACTCGCCGGGCGAGGCGAGGTGGCGCCAACGCTTGTCCCTCTCCGGGCCTAGCTGGCCGTTTCTTTTGGTTACTTTTTCTCTCGGCCGGGAAAGAAAAGGACCCCGGCGCCGGCAGGCGGTCTGAAGCCCGCTGCAGGCGAGCCAAGTCGCAGGGGGACCGCGCAAGAGCGACGAGCAAGGCAGCGCTCCTGCGAGCATTCCCGCGAGCCCCGGCCCCTCACCCCAGCCCTCTCCCCGGAGGGGATAGGGAGCCAAGTGCGGCGCTCCCGTAAACAAACGCGCAAGTTCTCTTGCCTCAGCCCCCGAGCGCCCGCGGTAAAGCGGCGGCGGCTCCCCAAGAGCATGCGACACACCAGGCAAAGCCAGGGAGCACTTAGCTTTTCTCCCTCCCAGGGCTTGGCAGGCCATTTCTTTTGGCTGCTTTTCTTTGGGTCAGCAAGGAAAGTGATGCGCACGCCGACAGGCGATCGGGGGTCCGCTGCAGGGGCCAAGTCGCGGGAAGGCCGCGCAAGAAGGACAAACAAGGCAGCGCAACTGCGGGCACCCCCGAGAGCCCGGCCCGCACTCCGGCCCCTCACTCCGGTCCCTCACCCTGCCCCCCCAGATGAGAGAGGGACAGAGAAAAAAAGGGCGCCTTGCGGCGCCCTCTTTCACAAACCCGGCCTGGAAACTCAGCCGTTCCACTGCCCCAGCGCCGCCAGGCCATTCTCCTTGGCACGCGCGGCAACCGTCTTCTGCGCCTCGGCGTAGTTGGCCTTCATGTCCTTGGCCCACAGCTTGAGCGCCGCCTGCTGCATGGCGCGCCCGTAGGAGAACGACAGTGGCCAGGGATGCGGGCCGATATGGTTCATGGCGTTCAGGTGCGCGGTCGACTGCTCGTCGGTCTGGCCGCCCGAGAGGAACACGATGCCCGGAAGCGAAGCCGGCACGGTGCTCTTGAGCACACGCACGGTCGCCTCGGCCACTTCCTCGACCTCGGCCTGTTCCTCGCAATTCTTGCCGGGGATGACCATGCTGACCTTCAGAATGGTGCCCTCGAGCATCACGTTCTGCTCGTACAGCGCGTTGAACAGGCTGCGCAGCACGGCCTCGTGGACTTCGTAGCTGACCTCGATGCTGTGGTCGCCGTCCATGATCACTTCCGGCTCGACCATCGGCACCAGGCCGGCTTCCTGGCACAGCGCGGCGTAGCGGGCCAGCGCGTGGCAGTTGGCCTCGATCGCGGTGGAGCTGGGGTTGTCGTCGGAGATGTTGATCACCGCGCGCCACTTGGCGAACTGCGCGCCCAGCTTGACGTACTCGGCCAGGCGGTCGCGCAGGCCGTCCAGGCCCTCGGTGACCACGTCGCCCGGGAAGCCGGCCAGCGGCACCGGGCCCTTGTCGACCTTGATGCCCGGGATGATGCCGTTCTTCTTCATCACCTCGGTGAAGGGCACGCCGTCCCTGGTCTTCTGGCGGATCGTCTCGTCATACAGGATCGCGCCGGAGATGTGCTCGTTGAGGCCTGGGGTGGTCAGCAGCAGCTCGCGGTAGGCGCGGCGGTTCTCTTCGGTATTCTCGATGCCGACCGCCTCGAAGCGCTTCTTGATCGTGTTGGTCGATTCGTCGATCGCGATGATGCCCTTCCCGGGCGCGACCATCGCCTGGGCGATGCTTTCAAGATCTTCGATGCTCATGAAACGACTCCGTGCAGACGGGGCGGGGTCACCGCAAGGGATACGCGCCGCCCCGGACGGGACGGCAGGTCAAAGAACCGCCGATTATAACGACTTGGTGTCAACGCCGTGGTGACGCCGCGGCAAGGCTAGTTTTCGTAGCCCGGCAACTGGCACGGGGCCATGACCTGCTTCTGGCCGGCGGCGTCGGAGGGCGCGTTGAACGGCACGACGTAGTAGGTGTTCACCGGATCGTGGTTGCGGTTGGACAGCGACGGGCCATAGCGGAAGTTGGAGACGGCGCTCAGCGCGATCTGGCCGAAGTCGCCCTTGGGCACCACCTTCTCGACCTTCAGGTCACGCGGGATGCCGTCGGAGCCGATCATGAAACTCACCGCGGCGCAGCCGGGCTGGTTCACGTTGCGGGCGCTGTTGGGCACGTCGACGGCGACGTTCTGGTTGATGAGGATCCAGTAGTCGTACAGGTGCTGCGGATCGACCCTGTGCTGCGACTGCGCCGCCACCGGCAAGCCGGCGGCCAGCAGCGTCGCGAAGGCGAGACGGCGGACGGTCGGGTTCATGGCAACCTCCTGGCGTGGGGCTGGCCAGTGTAGCGCCGCAGGGGCATGGCCGCGGCGTTGGCTTCCTCTCCCTCCGGGGAAAGGGCTGGGGTGAGGATGGCGGGGAAACTGGCGGGCGCGGCGCTTTGAAGGCTGTTGGCAACGCTGATGAGGTGCCCCGCGAGCCCCGGCCCCTCACCACAATCCTCTCCCCGGAGGGAGAGGAGGCAAACGCAAGGAGTCATCCTTACAGGTCGCGCAGGCTCTCCACGATGCCCTCGGCGCCGACCAGCAGCAGCTTGAGGGTATTGGTGCCGCCGCCGGCCCCGACGCGGTCGCCCTGGGTCAGCACCACGCGGTCGCCTTCGGCGAGCTTGCCCAGGGCAAACAGCCGCCGCACCGCTTCGCGCGCATTGGCGGCCGAACTCTGGCTGACCTCGGTGAAGGCGACCGGCTGCACGTCGCGCAGGAGCAGCATGCGCCGACGCGCGTCGGCCGCCGGCGAGAGGGCGAAGATCGGCACGGCACTGCGGTAGCGCGAGAGCCACTGCGCCGTGGCGCCCGAGTCGGTCAGCGCGATCAGCGCGCGCACGCCGAGCTGCCCTGCCAGGACCATCGCGGCCAGCGCGATCGCCTGGTCGGCGCGATCGAGCCGGTGCACCGCGGTGGAGAGGTCCTCCTTGGGCTCGAACTGGCGCTCGGCGCCCAGGCAGATGCGCCGCATGGCGGCCACCGCCACGTCCGGGTGCGCGCCGGCCGCGGTCTCCTGCGAGAGCATGACCGCGTCGGTGCCGTCGATCACCGCGTTGGCCACGTCGAGCACCTCGGCACGGGTCGGGATCGGCGCGGTCACCATCGACTGCAGCATCTGCGTGGCGGTGATCACCGCGCGATTGCGGGCGACCGCCTCGCGGATGATCTTCTTCTGCAGGCCCGGCAACTCGGCGTCGCCGATCTCCACGCCCAGGTCGCCGCGCGCCACCATGACCGCGTCGGAGGCGTCGATGATCTCGCCCAGCACGGGGATCGCGTCGGCACGCTCGATCTTGGCGACCAGCGCACCATGGCCGTCGGCCTCACGCAGCAGGCGGCGCGCCTGCTCCATGTCCGCGGCCGAACGCACGAACGAGACGGCGAGGAAATCGGCGCCGATCTCGGCGGCCAGCTGGATGTCCGCGCGGTCCTTGTCCGACAGCGCGGATACCGACAGGCCGCCGCCCTGCCGGTTGAGGCCCTTGCGGTCGGACAGCTTGCCGCCGATCAGCACCTCGCAGCGCACCTGCACGCCTTCGACCGCGACCACGCGCAATGCGACCAGGCCGTCGTCCAGCAGCAGCACGTCGCCGGCGGCCACGTCCTGCGGGAGCTGGTGGTAGCTGACGCCGACGCGGGTGCTGTCGCCGGGCGCGGCGCCGGGCGAGCAGTCGAGCACGAACGGATCGCCCGGATGCAGCTCGATCGGCCCGTGCGCGAATTTCTCGATGCGGATCTTCGGCCCCTGCAGGTCGGCCAGGATGCCGACCTCGCGCCCGGCCGCCTGCGCCGCCTCGCGCACCGCCATGGCACGCGCCCGGTGGTCCTGTGGCTGCCCGTGCGAGAGGTTCAGGCGGACCACGTCCACGCCCTCGGCGATCAGCCGCGCGAGCATGCCCGGCGCGTCGGTGGCGGGGCCTAAGGTGGCGACGATCTTGGTGCGGCGCAGAGGGTTTTCGGCGTTCATGCCGGCGAGGCTAGCAGATGCCCGCGAAGGCGCGAGTGGCGTGCAATCGTATGCAGTGTGACGGGAAACCCATCCCCAGCCCCGCCTTCCCTTCGAAGCGGGGGCATTGGCACGCGGCGCGCCGGAGCCCTTCCTTCAAGCGGAGGTCCGGGTTAGGGGGGGGTGTCGCCGGCAACTCACCCCAGCGTGCGGTTGAGCAGCTCCGCCAGCCGCCGCCCCGCCTGCCGCAGCCGCTGCTCGGCCAGCGGCAACTCCGCCTCGACGTAGGCGGCGCCGACCGTATGGCCGTCCGGATAGATGTCGCGGCTGAGCCGGCAGGATTCCTCCGCCCAGGCTGCGAACGGCGCAGCGCTGTCAGGCGGGAGCGCCACCATCGGGCGCGCATCCAGCCGTTGCGCATGGGACTGCCAGTCCAGCCCGCGTGTGCGCAGCATCCCCGAGTCCCATACGCGGTGGAGGTTGCTGCCCTTGCCCTGGAACTGCACCTGGTAGGTGTTGCCGCCCTTGTCCGGGCGGTAGCCGGCGTGCAGCGGCTGGTGCACGTCACCGACGAAATGCACCACGAACATCAGCGCCTCGCGCCGCGCGGCCTCGCTCTGGCTACGGTCGCCGAGTACGGCCACGTAGTGCGCCAGGCCTTCGACCACGCAACGCCCCTGGCGGCAGTCGCGCGGCGGCTGGTAATCGCAATCGCGGTTGGCGAAATTGATGTAGTGCAAGGCACGCGTGGCCTTCCACAGCGCCTGCCGGGAAGGATCGTCCTGGATGTCGTCCGCCCAGTTGGCGACGTCGGCCAAGCGCGCGTGTCCGGGGGCCAGCAGCCGCTCGACCTGCACCTCGGCAGCCGGGCTCAGATGGCGCTGCGCGAGCTCGGCCACGATGCGGTGCCCTTCCGGGCCCCAGGCGTGCGCGTCGGGGATCAGCAGGAAACAGGCGAGCAGGAAAACGGCGGAACGGCGCGGGGACATCATTCAGGACTACGGCAACGAACGGCTGTCCAGTGTGCCACAGCACCTCAGTCGCGCAGTTGCAGCGGCACCTTGAAATAGCGCTGGCCGTTGGCTTCGGGCGGAGGCAGTCGCCCGCCACGGATGTTCACCTGCAACGCCGGCCACAGCAGGCGCGGCGGCGGCAGGCCGGCGTCACGCTGCTGGCGCATGGCGACGAAGGTGGCCTCGTCCACGCCCTCGCGGATGTGCTTGTTGGATTGCCGCTGTTCGGCCATCGGTACCTCGGCGCGCGGCGCCTCGCCGGCGGACGGGTAGTCGTGTGCCAGGAACATGCGCGTCGCAGGCAGGCCGTAGATCCGCCACGCGGAACGGAACAGCGCGTGCGCATCGCCGCCCGGGAAGTCGCAGCGCGCCGAACCCATGCCCGGCGAGAACAGCGTGTCGCCGACGAACACCGCGTCGCCGACCAGATAGCTCATGCCGTCGGCGGTATGGCCCGGCGTGGCGATCGCGCGGATGGTCTGCCGGCCGAGTGGCAACTCGTCGCCATCGTGCAGCAACCGATCGAAGGCACTGCCGTCCACATACGGTTCGTCGGCGGGCAGGCCCAGGCGCTGGCGGAAGGTTTCCTGCACCTGCCTGATACCGGCACCGATTGCTGTTTGCGCACCGGTGCGCTCCTTCAGCCACGCGGCGGCGGAAAGGTGGTCCGCGTGCGCATGGGTTTCGAGGATCCAGCGGATCGTCGCGCCGGTGTGCCCGGCAGCCTGGAGAATCGTCGCCGCACTGGCGTGGCCGACCTCCCCGCTGGCCGGGTCGAAGTCCAGGGCCGCATCGATGATCGCCGCCTCGCCCGTGGCCGGATCGCGCAGCAGGTAGCTCCACGTCGAGGTGGGCGCGTGGAAGAAGGGGGTGATCTCTGCCTTCATGGCTGCGCTCCCGAGGCTCGATGCGCCTGCCGCAGAGTATGGCGCGAGCACCGTCATGCAAGCAGCCGCGGCGCGGCCGTGACCGATACCTGCCAAGGCAGGCTGATCCGCGTGCGCAGCGGGCGGGACGGTACACGGCTCCGTGACCGCATTCGGCGCTAAAATGCACGTTTCGGGCGACCCGACACGGTTGCCGCTCCACCGCTTCATCGAACCCAAGAGGATGCTTGCCCATGGCCATCAAGGTCGCGATCAACGGCTTCGGCCGCATCGGCCGCAACGTGCTGCGCGCCGCCGTGCAGAACTTCGCGGACATCGAAATCGTCGCCATCAACGATCTGCTCGAGCCCGACTACCTGGCCTACATGCTGCGCTACGACTCGGTGCATGGCCGATTCAAGGGCGAGGTGGCGATCCAGGACGGCCAGCTGGTGATCAACGGCAAGCGCATCCGCCTCACGCAGGAGCGCGACCCGGCCAACCTGAAGTGGGACGAGGTCGGCGCCGACGTGGTGATCGAGTCCACCGGCCTGTTCCTGACCAAGGAAACCTGCCAGAAGCACCTCGACGCGGGTGCGAAGAAGGTCATCCAGTCGGCCCCGTCCAAGGACGACACGCCGATGTTCGTCTACGGCGTGAACCATGAGAAGTACGCTGGCGAGGCGATCATCTCCAACGCCTCGTGCACCACCAACTGCCTGGCGCCGCTGGCCAAGGTGCTGAACGACAAGTGGGGCATCAAGCGCGGCCTGATGACCACCGTGCACGCTGCCACCGCCACGCAGAAGACGGTCGATGGCCCGTCCAACAAGGACTGGCGCGGCGGCCGCGGCATCCTGGAGAACATCATCCCCTCCTCCACCGGCGCGGCCAAGGCCGTGGGCGTGGTCATCCCCGAGCTCAACAAGAAGCTCACCGGCATGTCCTTCCGCGTGCCGACCTCGGACGTCTCGGTGGTCGACCTCACCGTCGAACTCGAGAAGCCGGCGACCTACGCAGAGATCTGCGCCGAGATGAAGGCGCAGTCCGAAGGCGCGCTCAAGGGCGTGCTGGGCTATACCGAGGACAAGGTGGTCGCCACCGACTTCCGCGGCGACGCGCGCACCTCGATCTTCGACGCCGACGCCGGCATCGCGCTCGATCCCACCTTCGTCAAGCTGGTCAGCTGGTATGACAACGAGTGGGGCTACTCGAACAAGTGCCTGGAAATGGTGCGGGTGGTGGCCAGGTAACTGGCGCCTGCCGGCTTCCGATCCGGAGCCGGCAGGCATCGAAGGCCGGGGCCCTGCGGTCCCGGCCTTTTTCTTGGCACGAACCGGCCACCGACGCCGCAGCTGCGGCATCCGGACACGCCGCACGCCGCGCGTGCGGTTCCAGCCTATACTCACGCAATGATAGGCATTCTCAACAAGGCGGTCGCATGGATGCTGGCCTGCACCGTGCTGGCGGTCGGGGGCCCTGCCTCCGCCAGGGGCCTGCCCACGGGCCCGGCCGCGGCCACCACGACCGCCCAGCCGGCACCGGCCACGGTCAGCCAGACCTGGCAGATGCTCGACTACCTGGCCACCGACTACGCCGGCGCGGTGCATGACGGCCACGTGGTCAGCGCCTCCGAATACGCCGAGATGCGCGAGTTCGCCGCGACGGTGCGCCAGCGCCTGGCGCAGCTGCCGACACGCCCGGCGTCGCCGGCCCTGCAGGCGCAGGCCGGGCAACTGGTGCAGTTGATCGACGCCAGGGCGGCCACCGCCGACGTGGCGCGCCAGGCCCACGCGCTGGCCGACGCCCTGCTCGCCGCCTACCCGGTGCCCACCGCTCCCGCGCACCTGCCTGACCTGGCGCGCGGTGCGGCGCTGTACCAGCAGACCTGCGCCGCCTGCCACGGCGCCACCGGCCGGGGCAACGGCCCGGCGGCCGCGACACTCGATCCGCCACCGATCGACTTCACCGACCGCACGCGCGCCGACCAGCGCAGCGTGCTGTCGCTGTACGAGGCGATCAGCCACGGCGTGAACGGCACCGCGATGGCGGGCTATGCCGATCAACTGTCGGTCGACGATCGCTGGTCGCTGGCCTACTACGTCGGGTCCCTGGCCTACGCGCACCGCGCGGGGGAAGGCGTGCACGCGTGGGAAGACAACGCCCTCGCCCACCAGCGCCTGGGCAACCTGGAAGAGCTTTCCCGCGCCCGCGTGGCGGACCTCGCCCCCGCACTGGGCGAGCAGCAGGCCCGGGCGATCCTGGGTTACCTGCGTGCGTATCCGCACGCGCTGCCGCAGGCGCGTTCGGGCCTCGCGCTGGCGCGTGAAAAGCTCGCCGCCAGCCTCGCGGCCTGGCGCCAGGGCGATCACGCTGAAGCCCAGCGCCTGGCGCTGTCGGCGTACCTGGACGGCGTCGAGCCGGTCGAGGCGCAACTGGATGCGCACGACGGCGCCCTGCGCGCGCAACTGGAAACCGCGATGGGCGCCTACCGTACCGCGGTCGCCAACGGACGCGCCGACGCAGAGGCCCGCGAGCAGGCGGCCGACACCCTGCTGCAGCGCGCCCAGGCGACCCTCGCCGGCGGCTCGGCCGACGCCGCCTCGGCCTTCCTCGGCGCCTGGACCATCCTGGTGCGCGAGGGGCTGGAGGCGCTGCTGGTGGTGGTCGCGCTGCTCGCCTTCCTGCGCAAGGCGGAGCGCCCGGCGATGCTGCGCTACGTGCACGCCGGCTGGGGCCTGGCGCTGCTCGCCGGTCTCGCCACCTGGGCGGTGGCGAACTATGCGGTGGCGATCAGCGGCGCCGGGCGCGAGCTGACCGAAGGGCTGTCCTCGCTGTTCGCCGCCGCCGTACTGCTGTGCGTGGGCCTGTGGATGCACCGCAAGAGCGTGGGCGGGCGCTGGCAGGCGTATTTGAAGGCGAAGATGGCGGCCACCCTGGACCGCTCGGCCTGGTTCCTGTTTGGCCTGGCCTTCATCTCGGTCTACCGCGAAGTCTTCGAAACGATCCTGTTCTACGTGGCGATGTGGAACGAAGGCCCGCGCGGCTGGCTGCTAGGCGGCATCGGCACCGGCGCGCTGACCCTCGCGGCGATCGCCTGGCTGCTGTTGCGCACCAGCCGGCGACTGCCGCTGGGCAAGTTCTTCTCCGCCAGCTCCGCGCTGATCGCACTGCTGGCGGTGGTGCTCACCGGCAAGGGCATCGCCGCCCTGCAGGAGGCCGGCTGGATCGGCGTGCACGTCGCGCCGCTGCCCCGCATCGAGCTGCTGGGCATCTACCCGACCTGGCAGTCGATCGCGGCGCAAAGCCTCGTCGCGCTGGTGCTGGCGATCGGTTACGCACTGAACCTGCGACGGATCCCGCAGAAGGATTGAGGCGTGACGGCGCCTGCCAGGGCGCCGATGCCTTTGCGGCCTTCGAGGCCAGCCTTGACCCCTCACCCCAGCCCTCTCCCCGGAGGGGAGAGGGAGCCAAGTGCGGCGCGCGTGCATCCAACGCGCAAGTCCTCTTGCCTCAGCTCCCGAGCGCCCGTGGTAAAGCGGGGGCAGCTTCTCCAAGAGCAAGCGGCTCACCAAGGCAACAGCGAGGCGGCACCTGGCTCTTCTCCCTCCCCGGGATAGCAGGCCGCTTCCCTGGGCACTTTTCTTCGGCCAGCATGGAAAGTGATCCGGGCGCCCTCACGCGCTCGGATGCCCGTCGCTGGGCGACCCGTTGTGGAAAAGGGGGCGCAGGAACGACAAGCAAAGCCGCCTCATGCAGGAAGCCTTCCCGCGAGCCCCGGCCCCTCACCCCAGCCCTCTCCCCGGCGGGGAGAGGGAGCCAAGTGCCGCCCACCAGCCCTCTCCCCGGAGGGTAGAGGGAGCAGCCCATGGCGCCTCAGCGCTCCAGCAGCGGCAGCTTGTCGGGCACGCCGTCCCAGCGCACGGCGTCCTCCATCGCAGGGACCTTGGTCGTGATCACCGGCCACTCCCGCGCCAGCTCGGCGTTGAGCGCCAGGAAACCTTCCTGGCCGACGGGGATGTCCAGTTCGGGATAGATCGCGCCCACCGGGCACTCCTCCACGCAGAGCGTGCAATCGATGCATTCGTCCGGGTTGATCACCAGGAAATTGGGCCCCTCGTGGAAGGCATCGACCGGGCACACCTCCACGCAGTCGGTGTGCTTGCAGTTGATGCAGTTCTCGGTCACGACGTGGGTCACAGCGCCAGTATCGGCGCGCCGCTCGCGCCCTGCCCTGACCCAGATCAGCGCCGATGGGCCGGGCCGCGCGCCCGGTCGGGCTTGTACGCCAAGGCAACGGACCCCGGAGCACCATGACCGGGCCGCATGCGACAACCGGCCACAGGCCACCGGGCGGTCTTTTGCCGCGGTGCTTTGACACAGGTCAGGCGAACGTGCCGGCCGTCCACGGAAAATAGACGGACTTCTCCCGGGATCCTTCCATGCCCAACACCGAGTATTACAACGACAGGGTCGTGCGCCAGTTCCTCCTGGCGGCGGCCGTGTGGGGCATCGTCGGCATGGCGGTCGGCGTGCTCGCCGCCGCGCAGCTGGCGTGGCCGCTGTTCAACTTCGATACCTCCTGGCTGACCTTCAGCCACATCCGCCCCGACCACACCTTCGGCGTGATCTTCGGCTTCGGCGGCTCGGCGCTGATGGGTACCTGCTACTACGTGGTCCAGCGCACCGGCCACACCCGGCTGGCCTATCCGAGGCTGGCCGGGTTCACATTCTGGGGCTGGCAGGTCGCCTGCCTGCTGGCGATGATCACCATGCCGCTGGGCCTGACCCAGAGCAAGGAATACGCCGAGCCGGAGTGGTGGATCGACATCATCATCGCGGTGGTGTGGGTGAGCCTGGGCGTGGTGTTCTTCGGCACGCTGGCGCGCCGGCGCATCCGCCACATCTACGTGGCCAACTGGTACTACGGCGCGTGGATCATCGCGGTGGGCCTGCTGCACATCGTCAACAACCTGGTGATCCCGGTCTCGCTGTCGAAGTCCTACCCCATCTACTCGGGCGTGGTCGATGCGATGGTGCAGTGGTGGTACGGCCACAACGCGGTGGCGTTCTTCCTGACCGCCGGCTTCCTCGGGATGATGTACTACTTCGTGCCGCGCCAGGCGCAGCAGCCGCTGTGGAGCTACCGCTTCTCGATCGTGAACTTCTGGGCGCTGATCTCGGTGTACATGTGGGCCGGCTCGCACCACCTGATGTACACCGCGCTGCCGGACTGGGTGCAGTCGGTCGGCATGGCCTTCTCGCTGGTGCTGCTGATGCCCAGCTGGGGCTCGGCGGCCAATGGCCTGATGACCTTCAATGGTTCCTGGCCCAAGCTCAAGACCGATCCGGCGGCGAAATTCATGGTGCTGGCACTGGTGTTCTACGCCGGCAGCACCTTCGAGGGCTCGATGATGGCGGTCAAGTCCGTCAACCAGCTCTCGCACTACACCGACTGGACCGTGGCGCACGTGCACAACGGCGCGCTCGGCTGGGTCGCCATGATCACCATCGGCTCGCTCTATGCGATGGCGCCGCGCGCGCTCGGCCAGCCGAAGATGTTCTCGCAGAAGGCGATGGAGTGGCATTTCTGGCTGCATTGCTTCGGCGTGGTGCTGTACGTCGGCTCGATGTGGGTCGCCGGCGTCACCGAGGGCCTGATGTGGCGCGCCACGCTGCCCGACGGCTCGCTCACCTACCCGTTCATCGACAGCCTGCTGGCCATCCAGCCGGCGTACTGGACGCGCTGGTTCGCCGGCCTGGTGATCCTCGCGGGCATGGTGCTGATGGCGTGGAACCTTTGGCACACCGCCGCCGATGCCCGCGCCCGGCTGATCAAGCCGATCCCCGTGCCGATTCCCGAGCCCGATCCGCACCAGGTACCCGAACCGCTGCCGGTGATCAGCTGATGCGATCGTCCATGACCGCCGCTTCGACAGCGCTCCCGCGTCGGGAAGGCAGCGAGATCCTGTCGGTCCGAACGCGGCCATCCATGGCCGCACTCTTCAACTAAGAACACGATCCCATGGCTTACAAGCATTTCGAACTCATCGAGAAGAATGCCGCGCTGCTCGGCATCCTCACGGCGATCATGGTGTCGATCGGTGGGCTGGCCGAGATCACGCCGCTGTTCATGGAGGCTCATGCGGTCAAGGCGCCCGTGGGCGTGAAGCCCTACGACCCGCTGCGCCTGGCCGGCAAGGACGTCTACGTGCGCGAGGGCTGCTACCTGTGCCATTCGCAGATGATCCGCGCGCTGCGCGCTGAAACGCAGCGCTACGGCCACTTCTCCACCGCACAGGAATCGGTCTACGACCGGCCGTTCCAGTGGGGCTCCAAGCGCACCGGGCCGGACCTGGCGCGCGTGGGCGGCAAGTACACCGACGACTGGCAGCGCCTGCACCTGGAGAACCCGCGCCAGGTGGTGCCGCAGTCGAACATGCCGCAGTACGACTGGCTGGAGCACAACAAGATCGACGCCGAGGACATCCAGGCGCGCATGCGCGTGCTGCGCAAGCTGGGTGATCCCTACACCGACGCCGACATCGCCAGCGCGCCCAAGGCGTTGGCCGGCAAGACCGAGATGGATGCGCTGATCGCCTACCTGCAGGGCCTGGGCATCCAGAACGAGCCGGCGGCCACCGTGCCGGTGCCGGCCGGCCACGGAGGCGCGCCATGAACCAACCGATGATGAGCCCGTTCTGGGGCCACCTGACCGGCGTCGTCACGGTGGTGCTGATGCTGATCTTCCTCGGCATCTGGATCTGGGCCTGGCGCAAGCGCCATCGCTCGACCTTCAAGCGGATGAGCGAACTCCCCATGGAAGACAAACCGGAAGGTCCGGTGCCGGGCAAGCCGCGCACGGGCGCAGACAAGAACGACAAAGGTAGGCAGCCGTGAGCGCGGGTTGGTCATTGTGGGTGATGTTCCTGGTGGTGCTGAATTTCGGCATCACGTTCCTGCTGTTCCTGTGGGCGCCGCGGGCGAAGATCCCGACGCTGTCGGACGACACCAGCGGCCACGTATGGGCGCACGGCGCGATCCGCGAGGGCGTGCGCAACCTGCCGCTGTGGTGGCTGTTGTTGTCCGGTGCGATGTTCGTGGCCGGCGCGATCTACCTGGTGCTCTACCCCGGCTTCGGCAACCACAAGGGCACGCTCGGCTGGACCGCGCACGGCGAGCTGGCCCGGGACGAGGCGATCAACAACGCCAGGCTGGACGACCTGATCGAGCGCTTCCGCAAGTATCCGGTCGAGCAATTGGCCGAGGACCCCGCCGCACAGCAGATGGGCGAGCGCCTGTTCGTGGACAACTGCGCCGCGTGCCACGGCCGCGGCGGCTACGGCAACGTCAAGCTGGGCGCACCCAGCCTGATCGACGACGACTGGCTGTACGGCGGCAGCGGCAAGGACATCCTGACCTCGATCCGCGAGGGCCGCGCCGGCATGATGCCGCCGTGGTCGAGCCTGGGCGAGGACAACGTTAAGAACCTGGCCAACTACGTGCTGAGCCTGTCGGACTCGCCGCACGACGAGGGCCGCGCGCATGCCGGCCAGGCGCTGTTCACCACCTGCGCCGCCTGCCACGGCCCGCAGGGCAAGGGCAACCCGGCGCTGGGCGCCCCCAACCTGACCGACCACATCTGGCTGCACGGCGGCAAGTTCGAAGACATCGTGCGCACCATCGGCGGCGGCCGCCAGGGCCACATGCCGGCGTGGAGCAAGCGCCTGAGCGACGACCAGACCCGCGTGCTGGCCGCCTACGTCTACCACCTGTCGCACCAGGGCGATGCACCCGCACAAGCATCTCGCTGAGGCGTCCGCCGCGGCCGACGCCTGGTATCGGCAACCCGTGCTTTGGCTGGGCGCGGCGATCTTCGCCGCGTCCCTGGCCGGTTGCATCTGGACGATCGTGCTGGGCTCGCGCCACGCTGACCTGCCGCTGGAGATGACCGAGCGTCCGCACACGTTGCTGGATATGCCGATGCATGCGCCAGCACGCGAAAAGCAGGCGACCGGCCAGCAGGCGGGCGCCAAGGCCGCGCCGTCGCGGGACGCCACGGGTACGCCCGGGCAGCGGCCATGACCGCCGCCGGCGCGCACGCGGCATGGCTGCATCCGCGGCTGGCCGCGCAGGTGATCCGGCCGCGGCGCGATGGTCGCGCCGAGATCGCGTTGCGCGTGGAAGGCCTTGCCGATCCGCGCCAGGTGCTGCGGCTGGACGAACGCCTGCACGCCCTGCCCGGCGTGACCCGCGTGGCGATCGACGCCCGCGCGCAGCGCGCGCGCGTGGTGTGGAACCCCGACCGCCTGGCGCTGCCGCAGATCCTCGATGCGTTCGCCGGCGAACAGTGCAACGCGCGGCCGCTGCGCCGCGAGCACATCGACGATGCGCGCAGCGGCGAGGCCAACGATGCGCTCAAGCGCCTGCTGGTCGCCGGCATGTGCGCCATGCAGGTCATGACGTACGCCTTCGTCATGTACATCGGCGTGGTCGACTTCGTCGACTTCACCACGCGCGGGCTGTTCCGCTGGCTGAGCCTGCTCACCACCGCGCCGGTGGTCGCCTACTCGGCGCAGCCGTTCCTCGCCGCCGCCTGGCGCGAGATGCGCACGCGCCGGCTGGGCGTGAACCTCACCGTGTCGCTGGCCGTGCTGCTGACCTTCGGCGCCAGCGTGTGGAGCACGCTGCGCGGACACGGCGAGATCTACTTCGACTCGGTCAGCATGTTCGTCTTCCTGCTGCTGGCCGCGCGCCATGTCGAACTGCGAGCGCGCCACGCCAGCGGGGCGCTGGGCGAGGCCGCGCAGGACGCCACCCCGCTGCTGGCCGAGCGCCGCCGCGCCGACGGCAGCCTGGAAACCGTGCCCGCGCTGGAACTCGTGCCGGGCGACCGCGTGCGCATTGCCGAAGGCGGCACCGTGCCGGCCGACGGCGTGCTGGAGAGCAGCGCGGTGGAGGTGGACGAGGCGCTGCTCTGTGGTGAATCGCGCCCGCGCCGGCGCGAGCGCGGCGAACGGCTCATTGCCGGCTCGGTCGTGCTGGGCAGCCCGGCCGAACTGCGCGTGGAGCACAGCGGCGAGGACACCGCCGCCGCCCGCCTGGGCCAACTGGCCGGCCGTGCGCGCCAGGCCCGCCCGGGCGACGGGACCGCCGACCGCGAGGCCACCCGCTTCGTGCTGCGCGTGCTGGTGTTGACCGCGCTCACCGCGCTCGCCTGGCTGTGGCTCGACCGCGCGCGCGCGTTCGATGCCGCCGTCGCCGTGCTGGTGGTCGCCTGCCCCTGCGCCTTCGCACTGACCCGCCCCGCCGCGGTCACCCGCGCGCTCGCCGTACTCGCCGGGCGCGGCGTGCTGGTGACCGAGCCGGCCGCGCTCGACAGGCTCGCCCGCGTCGACTTCGCCCTGTTCGACAAGACCGGCACGCTGACCACGCCCTGGCTGGAGCCGGACGCGATCGAGCCGCTGCGCGACGGCCTGGCGCCGGAACAGGCGCTGCGCCTGGCTGCCGCACTGGCGCGCGAGAGCACCCATCCGCTGGCCATGGCGCTGGCCGCCGCGTGGCCGGGCGACACGCCGGCAGTGCACGGGCTGAAGGTCACCGCCACCGCGGGCATCGGCGCCGAGGTGGAAGGCCGCGCGCTGCGCCTGGGCCGCCCGGATTTCGCGCTGGCGCCCAGTGGTTGCGCCGCCCCGCCCAGCGCCGCCGGCACGCTGATGCTGGCCGACATGCATGGCGCGCTGGCCGCCTTCCACGTCAGCGAAGCGCCGCGCAGCGATGCCGCCGCCACGCTGCAGGCGCTGCGCGGCGAAGGCATCGTCACCGTGCTCGCCAGCGGGGATACCCGCGCCCGTGTGGCGCCGGTCGCCAACGCGCTGGGCGTCAAGCGCTGGGCAGGACGCCAGTCGCCTGCCGACAAGCTCGCCCTGCTGCAGGTGGCGCGCGCGCAGGGCCGGGTCACGCTGGCCGTCGGCGACGGCAGCAACGACGCCCCGGCGCTTGCCGGCGCGGATGTCTCTGCCGTGCTCGCCTCCGGCACCGACCTGGCGCAGGCGCATGCTGACCTGCTGCTCGCCCGCGGTCGCCTGGACGGCCTGCTGCAGGCCCGCCACGTCGCCCGCCAGCTCGCCCATGTGGTGGCGCAGGGCCGGCGCTGGTCGCTGGCCTACAACCTTCTCGCAGTGCCGTTCGCCGCGGCCGGACTGGTGCCGCCGTGGCTGGCGGCGATCGGCATGTCGGTCAGCTCGCTGGTGGTCGTGCTCAATGGCCTGCGCGTGGGCCGCGTACCCCTTCGCCCGGCGCTGCGTGCATGAACATCCTGCTGGTGCTGATCCCGGTCACCGGCCTGGTCGTACTGATCGCCGTGGCGCTGTTCTTCTGGGCCGCCAACCACCAGCAGTTCGACGACCTTGACAGCCCTGCCGTGCTGCCGCTGATGGAGGACGAACCGGTCCCCGGCCTGGCCGACGACGCGGCGCCGCAGGATTCCGCTTCCCCCGATAGCAAAGGAGACACCCCGTGAAACGTCGTCTGTTCGCTTTCGCCCTGCTTGGCCTGGTCGCCGCGCCGACCTGGGCTGCCTCCAACTGCTCGACCACCATCCAGGGCAACGACGCCATGCAGTTCGACCAGAAGTCGATCGTCGTGCCCAATACCTGCAAGCAGTTCACCGTGACGCTCACGCACGTGGGCAAGCTGCCAAAGGCCGCGATGGGGCACAACTTCGTGGTGTCCAAGACGTCCGACGAGCCGGGCATCGTCGCCGACGGTGCCACGGCCGGCATCGACAACAACTACCTCAAGCCGGGCGACAGCCGCGTCATCGCGCACACCAGGATCATCGGCGGTGGCGAGAGCGACTCGACCACCTTCAAGGTCGATGCGCTCAAGCCCGGGCAGGACTACGAGTTCTTCTGCTCGTTCCCGGGCCACGCCGCGCTGATGAAGGGCACGATCAGCCGCGCCAAGTAAAATGAAACCGCCGTGCCGCGGGCAGCCCGCGGCACGGCCCACCGGCAGAGACATGCGCGATACCACGCTTGACGAATCCGCGATCGCCCGCCTGGTCGACCGCTTCTACGACAAGGTCACCGCCGACGCGGTGATCGGCCCAGTGTTCAACGCCGTCGTGCACGACTGGCCCGAACACAAGCGCCTGCTCACCCGCTTCTGGTGCTCGGTGGCGCTGGGCGCGGCGAGCTACCGCGGCAACCCGATGGCGATGCACCGCCCGCTGCCGATCCGCGCCGAACACTTCGACCACTGGCTTGCGCTGTGGCGCGCCACCTGCGCCGAGGAGCTCGACGAGGCCAGCGCGCAGCAGATGGTCGACTACGCCGAGCGCATCGGCCGCAGCCTGAAATACGGCCTGGGCTTGAACCCCGACGCCCGCGGCATCGGCGTGCCGTTGGTTTCCGTCCGCCGCTGATCTGCCTGCAGGCGCGCGCCTGTGCGCTGTCGTGGTTTCTTTTTTTCAGGAACGCGAAGCCGCGCGCTCCGCCCTCCCCCATCCGCCTGTCGGCACCTTCCCCCGTAAACGGGGGAAGGCTCACTTGGGGAATTGCCGGGTGAGTTCAGCCATCGCAAGACGCGCGCACCGGATCCTTGCCCGCCTGCGGGGGAAGGTGCCCGATCTGCCGGCGCAGGAGCGCCGGCAGATCGGCAAGGCTGGCCCCTAAAAGGGGCGAGCGCATGGATGGCGCGAGTGAGGGCGGATGGGGATGTCTTGCGAAAAGCTGCCGGGTTCCGTCAGCCCAGTGCCGCGAGCGCCGCGTCGTAGTCCGGCTCGTGCGTGAGCTCATCGACCAGCTGCGCGTGCAGCACGCGGTTGTCCGCATCCAGCACCACCACCGCACGCGCCGCCACGCCGGCCAGCGGCCCGGTGGTGAGTTCCACGCCGTAGTCGGCCAGGAACTCCCGCCCGCGCATGGTCGAAAGCGTCACCACCCGCTCCAGCCCCTCCGCGCCGCAGAAGCGCGACTGCGCGAACGGCAGGTCGGCCGAGATGCACAGCACCACCGTGTTGGAAAGCTTCCCGGCCATCTCGTTGAAGCGGCGCACCGAGGTGGCGCACACGCCGGTGTCGATGCTGGGGAAGATGTTGAGCACCTTGCGCTGCCCCGCATAGCTGGACAGCGCCACGTCCGCCAGGCTCTTGCCGACCAGCGTGAACGCCGGCGCCTGCGCACCCTTGGCCGGGAAGTTCCCGTTGACCTCGACCGGCTCGCCCTTGAACTTCACTTGCGACATGACGCTTTCTCCTGGTGGTGAGACCTACAAGTAGAACATGGTCTTGGCCAGGAACACGATGCCGATCATCAAGGCCAGCACCACGCGGTGGGTATGGCGGAAGCGGCACACGCTCATGCGCCCGCGCGCGCCGGCCCACACGGCGTTGACGAACACCCCCAGCACCGCGAACGCCAGCGTCACCTTGAGCAGCAGGAACCCACCGAAGCGCGTGCCGACACAGGCGATGCCGTCGCAGCGGATGTCGAACAGCATGCCGCCGCTCAGGAAAAGCAGCAGCACCACGACCGGCATGAAGCGGCGCACGCGCGCCATCACCGCCTGTTCGATGGTGGCCATCGTCGCGGCGTCGAAGCGCTTGTGCAGGCCTTCCAGCACCAGCACTTCGAACGCGGCCGCGCCGACGAACAGGATCGCGCAGCTCAGGTGCAGCAGCAGGATCCAGGGATACCAGGTGGCCATGTGCGGCCCTCGCAGAATGTCGGCAGCTCGCAGCTTGCCCCGGCCCGGCGGATGGGGCCATGACCTGTATCAGTGCGGGTTCGTCGCAAGGCCTCCCCCATCCGCCCTTCGGGCACCTTCCCCCGTGGAACGGGGGGAAGGATCCAACCCCACGCCAGGCCGACCCTCTTCGCGGGACCCGCTACCGCGCGGGAAGGATCCAACCACCGCACACTGCCGCCCCCCTAGCAAGACGCGCTACCGATCCTTCCCCCGCTCGCGGGGGAAGGTGCCCGAAGGGCGGATGGGGGAAGCCTCGCCGAGCACTTGAAGCATCGCCGAAAGCACCTGCTCCGTACGCTCAAGCACCTCATGGTTCCAGAACCGAAGCACGCGCAGGTCACGGCCCCGCAGCCAGGCATCACGCGCCCGGTCGGTAGCCGACGCCAGATGCTGCGAACCATCCACCTCAACGACCAGTCGCCGCTCGATGCAGATGAAATCCACCACGAACGGCCCCACCGGATGCTGTCGCCGGAACCGGTACCCACCCAATTGCCGCCTGCGCAGGTGGAACCAGAGCCGTTGCTCGGCTTGGGTCATTTCCCGGCGCAGTGCCGTGGCGGTCGAACGCTTCGCATGCTGACGCATGAGCCATCCATGGCGGATCCTATTGTCTCAGTGTGAGGCGCTCCGCGCGCCCAAGCTGCCGTTGGGAGCCCGCGCGGGCCGACAGAAAACCCGCGTCTTTTCGTAAGCCGTTGCCTGCGGACGATCACCCCCGCTCTACCGGAAAGGAACCCGCAGGGCGGATGGGAGGCTCTGGCGAGGCTCAGCCGCCCGTCGCCTTGCGCACCGCAGCGACGAACTCCGGATCGGTACGCCCGATGATGTTGGTGCGCGCGACGAGACGACCGTCCGCATCCAGCAACAGCAGTGCGCTGGAGTGGTTGAACTCGCCATCGGGCAGCTTGCGGTATTGCACGCCGAGCAGCGCGGCGAGCGAGCGGGTGTCCTGCGGCGCGGTGCGCGCCAGCGTCCACCAACGCAGGTCGAGCTTGTGCGCGGCGGCGTAGCGGCGCAGTGCGGCGACGTCGTCGCGCTCGGGATCGAAGCTCACCGCCAGCAGGTGCAGGTGGGCCGGCTCGCCGGCGGCGCGGCGGGTCGCCTTCATCGTGTCGATGATCATCGGGCAGACCATCGTGCAGGAGGTATAGAACATGCTCACGATCTGCGGCGTACCGCGGCCCGCGGCGAACGGCGCGGCATGGCCGTCCTGGTCGGTGAGCGGCACCGACAGCTGGTAGAGCGAATCGGAAGGCAGCGGCGAGGCCGCGTGGGCGGTCGCGGCCAGAAGCAGGGCGAACAGGGTCAGCAGCAGTCGTTTCACGGGTTCACTCCGGCCGGGCGCAGCGGAAGCCCAGGTTGGCGGTGGTATCGGTGGCCTTGAGCGAGGAGAGCATCGCCACGCGCATCAGCGTGGCGTAGTTCTCTTTCTGCTCCATGGTGATGGCACCGGCGCCGCAGAACTTCAGCTTGTCGGCGCCGTCCTGCTCGCGGCTGTCGGCGCTGGTCATCATGGCGTTGAAGTCTTCCACCCACTCCCACACCAGGCCGTTGAGGTCGCGCACGCCGTGGATGTCCGGCTTGCCGCCGACCGGCGGCAGCGCCTCGTTCGACGGGCGCGCGTACCAGGACAGCACGCGCTCGCGCCAGGCCGGGTCGCTGCGTGCGTCGGCACGGGCGGCGTCGGCCGCGGCGGCGTACTCCCACTCGTACCAGGTCGGCAGGCGGGCGTGCTCGCTTTCGCAGTAGGCCTGCGCGGCGAACCAGCTCACCTGCGTCACCGGCTGGCGTGGCAAGGCGCCGGGGCCGAGCTGGTCGGGCGCGGACCACTGGGACAGGTAGCGACGGTCGGCGAACACCGCCGGGACGCGGTCGCGCCGCCACTCCGGATGGGCTTTGACGAACGCCAGGAACTCGGCATTGGTCACCGGCTCGGTGCGCAGGCGGAAGGGTTCGAGGATGGCCGGCGCCGTCTTGCCGTCGGCCGGCAGCACGCTTTCGAAGCGGCCGCCCGGCAGCGGTTTGTACTCGGCCGCCAGGGCCGGCCCGGCCAGCAGCAGGCCGAGCAGCATCAGGGCAACGTGCCGGCGCATCGCTCAGTGCTCCATCGTCGGCGCCGGGGCCGGCTGGGCGCGCACCTTGGCCACCTCTTCCTTGGTCACCTGCCCGCCCGGGTTGCCCCAGCTGTTGAGCACGTAGGTCAGCAGATTCGCCACCTCGTCGTCGGTGAGCTGGGACATCGGCGGCATGACCGAGTCGTATTCCTTGCCGTTGACCGTGACCTTGCCGGTCAGGCCATGCAGCGGGATCGAGATCAGGTGGTTCTTGTCCTGCTTGGCCAGGTAGTCGGACTTGGCCAGCGGCGGGAACACGCCCGGCAGGCCTTCACCGTTGGCCTGGTGGCAGACCGAGCAGGTGCCGGTGAACAGCTGCTTGCCGGCGGCGATCTGCTCGTCCTTGCTCAGGTTGCCGGCCGCGTGCGCCTTGGCCGCGACGGTGACGGCCTTGAGGTTGGGTTCGGCGCGATCGCCGAGGTAGACCGAGTCGACCTCCTTGCCCGAGTAGATCGCCTTGTTTTCCGGGCCGTCGACTTTGAGGATCGCCATCGCGCCCTTGTTGAACGCGCGGAAGATCGAATGATCGACCATCACGTAGCTGCCGGGCACGTCGGTATGGAACTCGACGATCGCGGCGCCACCGGCGGGGATCAACGTGGTCTGCACGTTCTCCTGCGGATGGGTGCCGCCTTCCTGCTGCACGCGGTCGAAGATCTCGCCGATCACGTGGAAACTGGAGACCAGGTTCGGGCCACCGTTGCCGATGAACAGGCGCACCGACTCGCCGACTTTCGCGGTCAGCGCCTTGTCGCCGGTCAGCGCGCCTTCGTGGCCGTTGAACAAGACGTAGGTCGGGTTTTCGTCGATGGCCTTGTCCATGTCGAACGGCTGGTGGCCTTTCTCGCGGTACTTGCCGGTCGTATAGAAGTCGCCCTGCATCACGTAGTACTCGTGGTCGACCTTCGGCAAACCCTCCGGCGGTTCGACCAGGATCAGGCCGTACATGCCGTTGGCGATGTGCATGCCGACCGGCGCGGTGGCGCAGTGGTAGACGTAGATGCCGGCGTTAAGCGCTTTGAAGGTGAACTGCGACTCGTGCCCCGGCGCGGTGAAGCTCGAGGCGGCGCCGCCACCGGGACCGGTGACGCCGTGCAGGTCGATGTTGTGCGGCATCTTGCTGTCGGGCGCGTTCTTGAGATGGAACTCGACCGTGTCGCCCTGACGCACGCGGATGAAGCTGCCCGGCACGGTGCCGCCGAACGTCCAGTAGGTGTAGGTGACACCCTCGGAGATCGGCATCTCCTTCTCGATCACCTCCAGCTCGACGATCACCTTGGCCGGGTAATCGCGGTGGATCGGGGGCGGCACGTTCGGCGGGCTGGTGAGCACCGCGTGGATCGGCTCGCCCTCCGGCGGACCGAAGTCGGTCGGCGCCGACACCGACGTGGATGCCGCCTTTGCGGTGGCCGCGGGGGTGGCATCGGCGGGTTTCTTGTCCGTGCAGCCGGCCAGGGCCAACATGCTGGCGGCCGCGAGCACGAGGGACAACCGTCGTGGCATGGGAGATCTCCTGTGGTTCCTGGGGATCAGGCTAGATTCCTGACCGTTGACGCGCTTGACCTGCGTCACGCCCGCTGCCGGAACCGGCCTGATGCGTCACCCTGCCACAGAACGATGTTGCCGAGATGTCTAACCTAGCCGGGCCTGCCGTCCACGCGCGGGGTCAGGTAGATCCAGGCCGAGCGGATCACCCAGGGCAGGAATGCCACCAGCCAGCCGGCGGCGGCGACCACGAGCCACAGGTAGCTGTCGCGGGCCAGCTCCGCCCACACGCGCAGCAGCACCACAGCCTGCAGCAGCACGAAGCAGGCCCATGGCACCGCGCCCATCTGCAGCGGGCGGCCGGAGTGGCCCTGGGTGACGCGTGTGACCATCGCCACCAGCATCGAGCCGAAGTAGCCGATGGTCAGCACGTGCAGCGGCGCCAGCCCGAGGACCGGGCCGTGCCCGGCGAACAGGCACAGGCTCTGCACCGCATATAGCACGAACGCGACCGGCAGCCAGGCGAACGCCAGGTGCAGCACGGCGAGCAGGCCCGGACGCATCGCCTTCCACGGCTGCCAGGCGATCGCATGCCAGCCGAACAGCAGCGCCAGTGGCGCATCCACCAGCCACAGCCAAGCCTGCGCGTGGGCCAGGTCCAGCGCCAGGTGCGCCAGCAGCAGCGGCCACATCAGCGGCAGGCTCCAGTCCGGCCGGCGTACCACGTAGCCCTTCGCCACGTTGCCGCTGAAGAAGGCGACCATGCGGTGCGCCACCGTGAAGTACACAGGCACCAGCAGCCCGAACGTGCCCAGCTTGATGGCGAAGCGCGCGCAGTGCGCCGGCGCGCCGAACAGGAAGCCAAGGAACGCCGCCAGTCCCAGCACGCCCAGGCCCAGCCCCGCCAGGCACGACCAGGCGTGCTGGTTGCGGTGTTCCGAGGCACGCAGCACCCCGGCCAGCGTGGTCACGCCGACCAGGTAGCCGAACAGCATCAGCGCGATGCCGGCGCGCAGCACCCAGGGCATGTCGAGCAGCCCCACGTGCGAAAGCAGGTAGCCGGCGAACACGGAACCGGCCACCACCACGTACTGCCGTGGCCGTATGGACGGCCGGGCGAGCCATTTGGGAAACGTGGTCAGCAGGAAGCCGAACATGAACATCGGCAGCATGCCGTACTGGGTCAGCATCGCGTGCGCCCAGCCCGGCGGCACCGGCGGCTGTGGCCAGCCATGCCAGCCGAAGCGCATCGAGGCCAGCTCCAGCGCCCACCAGGCCATGCTGGTCAGCACCGCCAGCGCGCCGGCGAGGAACAGCGGGCGGTGCGGTGCGGCGGCAAGCAGCGCGGCGATCGGCGGGACGGTGGCGGGTGGGACGGTCTGGCTGGAAGAAGGCGACTCGCGCATGCGTGGCTCGCGGCTGGAAATGCGAGCCATTCTCCGACCGGCCCGCGGGAGCGGCCGTGATCTGAATCAGTCCTGCGTCAATCAGCCCCGCTGGGGGTTGACGCAGGTCAGCATCGCTCGCCGCCGCCCGCTCCATGCTCGCTTCACACGGCACGAGGAGGATCCGGTCATGGGCAGGCTCGATGGCAAGACCGCACTGGTCACCGGCGGCGCCGTAGGCATCGGCGCGGCCTGCGCGCGGCGCATGGTGGAAGCGGGCGCGAGAGTGGCGATCGTGGACGTGCACGACGAGGCGGGGCAACGGCTGGCCGCCGAACTGGGCGATCATGCCCGCTACCTGCACGCGGATGTGTCGGCCGAGGCGGAGGTCGCTGCGGCCGTCGCCGCCACGGTGGCCGCGTTCGGCGGCCTGAACGTGCTGGTCAACAACGCCGGCATCGCCGGTCCGAACAAGCCCACGCACGAGCTGACCGAGGCCGAGTGGGACCGCGTGCAGGCAGTCAACGTCAAGGGTGTGTTCTTCGGCACCAAGCACGCGATCGCGCCGATGCGCGCGGCTGGCGGCGGCAGCATCATCAACCTGTCGTCGATCTACGGCCTGGTCGGCGCCCCCGACGTACCGCCCTACCACGCCTCCAAGGGCGCGGTCCGGCTGATGAGCAAGACCGACGCGCTGCTCTACGCCGCCGACCGCATCCGCGTGAACTCGATCCACCCGGGCTTCATCTGGACGCCCATGGTCGAGCAGCACATCGCCTCAATGGGGGGCGACGCGCAGCAGCACCGGCGCGACACCGCCGCGCTGCACCCGCTGGGCCACCTGGGCGAGCCGGACGACATCGCCTGGGGCGTGGTCTACCTGGCCTCGGACGAATCCCGCTTCGTCACCGGCAGCGAGCTGGTGATCGACGGCGGCTACACCTGTCGCTGACCCCTCTGGAGCGCTTCATGTACAAGCACATCCTGCTTCCTGTCGACGGCTCGGACCTTTCGCTGCGCGCCGCCGATGCCGGCATCGCGCTGGCGCACCAGCTCGGCGCACGCGTGCACGCGGTGCACGTGGTGGTACCGCTGCCGGCGGTGCCGTTCCTCAACGAGATCATTGCCACCAGCGACGCCGAGTACGCCGACAGCGCCGAGGAAGCGGGCGCGCGCTACCTGGCGGCCGTGCGCGAGCACGCCGATGCTGCCGGTGTCGCCTGCCAGTGCAGCCTGGAGACCAACCCGCGCCCGCACCGCGCCATCCTTGAGGTGGCTCGCCGCGAAGGTTGCGACCTGATCGTGATGGGCAGCCACGGCTGGCGTGGGCTGGACCGGCTGTTGCTGGGCAGCCAGGCGCAGCGGGTGATTCTCGAATCGGACGTGCCCGTGCTGGTCCACCGCTAGCGACATGGTCACCACCGAGCGCGCGCCGTCCGCCGCCCGCGAAGGCCTGGACGCCGCCGAAGCGGCGCGCCGCCTGACCGCGCACGGTCCCAACCTGCTGCCCGGCAGCACGCGCAAGAGCTTCGGCGCGATCGTGCTGGGCGTGCTGTCCGAACCGATGTTCCTGATGCTGCTGTGCGCCGGCGGCCTGTACCTGGCGCTGGGCGATCGCGCCGAAGCGGCGTTCCTGCTCTCGGCCGTGTTCGTGGTGATCGGCATCACCCTGTTGCAGGAGCGCAAGACCCAGCGCGCGCTCGAGTCGTTGCGCGAGCTTTCCGCCCCGCGCGCACTGGTGATCCGCGGCGGCGAGGAGCTGCGCGTGGCCGGCGCCGAAGTGGTCCCGGGCGACCTGCTGGTGCTGCGCGAAGGCGATCGCATCGCCGCCGACGCGACGCTGCTGGAAGGCCGGCTCGAAGTGGACGAGTCGCTGCTGACCGGCGAATCGGTCCCGGTGGCGCGCGAACCCGGGGGCGAGGATGCCGTGCATGCCAGCACGGTGGTGACCCGCGGGCTGGGCCTCGCCAGCGTCAACGCGACCGGCGGCGCGACTGCAGTCGGCCGCATTGGCGAGGCCCTGGCGCAGACGCACGAAGCGCCCAGCGGCCTGCAGCGCGCCTCGCGCCGGCTGATCCGCCATCTCGCCATCGGCGGCCTGGCGCTGGCCGCGCTGTACGCGCTGCTTTCCTGGCTGTGGGACAACCGCGGCCCGCTGGAAAGCCTGCTCGGCGGTATCGCGCTGGCGATGGCGATCCTGCCGGAGGAAATCCCGGTCATCCTCACCGTATTCCTCGCGCTGGGCGCCTGGCGCATCTCGCGGCGCAAGGTGCTCACCCGGCGCGTGCCGGCGGTGGAGGCGCTGGGCGCCATCTCGGTGCTGGCGGTGGACAAGACCGGTACGCTCACGCAAAACCGCATGCAGGTGGCCGAACTGGCGGTCGACGGACAACACTTCGTGGACGCCGGCGCGACCGGGCTGGCCGAGACGTTCCACCGGCTGGTCGAGTTCGCCATGCTGGCCACGCCCAGCGATCCGTTCGACCCGATGGAGAAGGCCATCCAGCGCTTCGGCCTGCACTGGCTGGTGCACACCGAGCACGTGCACGCGGACTGGTCGGCCGAGACCGAATACGCGCTCTCGCCGCAGATCCTCGCGATGACGCGGGTGTTTCCCTGCGACACCTGCACGCGCCACCTGCTGGCCACCAAGGGCGCGCCCGAAGCGGTGATCGACCTGTGCCACCTCCCCGCCGGGCGTGCCGCGTCGATCCTGGCTGAAGTCGAGGCGATGGCCGCGCGCGGCCTGCGCGTGCTGGCCGTGGCCCGCGGGCACTGGACCGGCGAAGCCTGGCCGGCCAGCCAGCACGACTTCGATTTCGAATTCCTCGGCCTGATCGGGCTGGCCGATCCGCCGCGGCCGGAGGTGCCGGCCGCGATCGCCGAATGCCGCGCCGCCGGCGTGCGCATCCTGATGATGACCGGCGACCACCCGGCCACCGCGCGCGCGATCGCCCGCCAGGTCGGCCTGGGCGAGCGCACCGACGTGCTCACCGGCGCCGACCTGGCGGCGCTGGACGACGCCGCATTGCGCGAGCGCCTGCACCATGTCGACCTGTGCGCGCGGCTCAAGCCCGAGCAGAAGCTGCGCCTGGTGCAGTTGCTGCGCGCGGACCGCCAGGTGGTGGCGATGACCGGCGACGGCGTCAACGACGCCCCAGCGCTCAAAGCCGCCGACGTCGGCATCGCTATGGGCGAACGCGGCACCGACGTGGCGCGCGAGGCGGCCGCGCTGGTACTGCTGGACGACAGCTTCGCCAGCATCGTGGCGGCCATCCGCCAGGGCCGGCGCATCTACGACAACATCGCCAAGGCAACCGGCTTCGTGTTCGCCGTGCACATGCCGATCATCGCGCTGGCGCTGGTACCGACCCTGCTGCACTGGCCGGTGCTGCTGATGCCGGTGCACATCGTGCTGCTGGAACTGTTGATCGACCCGGCCTGCTCGATCGTGTTCGAGGCCGAGCCGGAAGCCGGCGACGTGATGACGCGTCCCCCGCGTGCGGCGGGCGAATCGCCGTTCGCTGCCGGCCGGCTGGCCCGCGCGGTGGTGCAGGGACTGGGCGTGGCGACCGTGCTGCTGCCCGGCTTCGGCCTGATGCTGAGCTACGGCGTGGAGGCCGCGCAGGCGCGCGGCGTGGTGTTCGCGGCGTTGCTGGGCGGGTTGTTCCTGCTGATCCTGGCCAACCGCCATCCGACCCGTGCGGTGCTGGCGCGCCCGGCGCGCGGCAATCGCTGGATCGCGCGCATGGCCGCCGCGCTGGCGTTGATGCTGCTGGCCGCCTTCGGCGTGCCGTTCCTGCGCACCGTGATGGACATTGCCCTGCCCGGCCCGGCCGCCACCGCCGCCCTGCTGGCGATGCTCGCCGGCATCCTCGCCTGGCTGGAGGCGTTGCGCGGAATGTCTCGCACGACTTCGCAAGTGAGACATCCCCTGTAGGAGCGCACCCTGCGCGCGACCGCGGAGCTGGCCGCACCGGCGGTCGCGCACGGGTGCGCTCCTGCAAGTAGCTCGAACCCGCCGTTCGCAGCAGGGCAGCTGCCGGCTTTCTCGTGCCGGGAGAAAAGTGGCGAGCGCCTCCTTGACGGCGGTCAAGCGCGCCCGCGCGCACCGTGCGAGAGTTCCCCCAACGCCACGGAGCGATGCGATGCTCGTCTACAGCTGCCACGGTGCCGCCAAACAGGTCACCGGTTCGTGCCACCTGGTCGAATGCAATGGCCGCCGGGTGCTGGTCGATTGCGGCATGTTCCAGGGCGACCACGCCACCGAAGAGGCCAACGCCGAGCCGTTCGGCTTCGAGCCGGCCACGATCGACGCACTGCTGCTGACCCACGCGCACCTGGACCATTGCGGGCGCATCCCGCGGCTGGTGCGGCAGGGTTTCCGCGGACGCATCCTGGCCACCTCGGCCACCCGGGAGCTGGCGCGGCTGGTGCTGCTGGACGCCGCCGGGCTGCAGGAAGAGGACGCCCGTCGCGCGGCACGCAGCGACCGCCGCGGCGAGGAGTCATCCGAACCGCTGTATACGCTCGACGATGCGCTGCACGCGATCGACTTCTTCGAACCGGGGCTGGGCTACGGGCACGACATCGTGGTCGCGCCCGGCATCCGCGCGCGCTTACTGGACGCCGGGCACATCCTGGGATCAGCGCAGGTGCTGCTGACACTCGGCGACGGCGCCGGGCAGCGCACGATGCTTTTCTCGGGCGACCTGGGCAACCCCGGCCGTCCGCTGCTGCGCGATCCGGTGCCCGCGGCGCCGGCCGACTACGTGGCGATGGAATGCACCTATGGCGACCGTCCGCACCGCTCGGTGCCCGACTCGGTGGCCGAGCTCTACCAGGCCATCCGCGAGACGGTGGGGCGGCGGGGCAACGTGGTGATTCCCACCTTCGCGCTGGAGCGCACGCAGGAGATTCTTTACTACCTGCACCTGGGCCTGCGCGACGGCCACGTGCCGCCGCACGTGCGTGTGTTCCTCGATTCGCCGATGGCGATCTCTGCCACCGAGATCTACCGGCGGCACCCTGAATGCTTCGATGCGCAATTCCTGCGCGTGCTGCAGCACGGCGACCCGTTCGCCATGCCCGGCCTGCATTTCACCCGCAGCACGCAGGAGTCGATGGCGATCAACGCGGTCGACGGCGGCGCCATCATCCTGGCCGGCTCGGGCATGTGCACCGGCGGGCGCGTGCGCCACCACCTGAAGCACAACCTCTGGCGCGAGCGCAGCAGCGTGGTGTTCGTCGGCTATGCTGCGCAGGGCACGCTGGCCCGGCGGATCATCGACGGCGCCGCCAGCGTGCGCGTGTTCAACCAGGACATCCCGGTACGCGCGCAGGTGTGGACGATCAACGGTTTCTCCGCCCATGCCGGCCGTCCCGACCTGCTGGACTGGCTGGGCGACTCGCCGCGGCGGCGGGTGTTCCTGGTGCACGGCGAGTATGACCGCGGCATGCAAGGCATGGGCGAGGCGCTGACCGGGCTGGGCGTGGGTTGGCAGATGCCGGGCATGGGGGAGCCGATCCGGCTGGAATGAGGCGGGGTTTCCCGCAGGCTTCCCCCATCCACCCTTTGGGCACCTTCCCTGCGCGCGGGGGAAGGCTCGGTAGCTGGTATCCGGGGATGGCGGCAGGCGGCATCTGGATCCTTTCCCCGTTCCACGGGGGAAGGTGCCCGAAGGGCGGATGGGGGACGCCTTGCCGGGAAGCTCACTCCTACGGCGCCAAAAAAAGTCCCGGCTTCGCAGACATCGCGCCCGCGAGCCGCAGCACCGCCGGCAACCGGCCGGCCGCGGTGGGTCAGTCCGGCAGCAGGCTGCGGCCGATGTGGTGCAGGCCGGCCGGATCCAGGATCAGCAGCTGGCGCCCTTCCACCTGGATCAGGTTCTGTGCGCGGAAGCGGCTCAGCACGCGGCTGACCGTCTCGGCGGCCAGGCGCAGGTAGTTGGCGATGTCGCCGCGCGACATACTGAGCTGGAACTGCGTGCCGGAGAAACCGCGCGCCGCGTAGCGCTGGCCCAGGTCGGTGAGGAACGCGGCCATGCGCTCGTCGGCGCTGTGGTCGCCGGCCAGCAGGCTGGCCGAGCCCAGCTCCTTGCTGAGCAGGCGGAACAGGTGGCTCTGCACCGCCGGCATGCGTGCGGCCAGCGCGCTCATCGCCGGGAACGAGAAGCGGCAGAAGTATGAGGTTTCCAGCGCGATCGCGTCGCACGGGAAATGCTCCGGGTAGATCGCATTCAGGCCGATCACTTCGCCGGGCAGGTAGAACCCGAGCACCTGCTCGCGGCCTTCCTTGTCCACCATGCTGGTCTTCACCGTGCCCGAGCGCACCGCGAAGATGGCGCGGAACGGGTTGCCGGTGCGGAACACGTATTCGCCCGCCCGGAACGGGCCGACGTGTTCGACCAGGCAATGCAGCTCGCGCAGTTCGAGCTTGCCGTAACCCACCGCCTGGCAGGCGCCGGCGAACGCGCAGGTGCGACAGAAGTGGGCCTCGTCGCCGTCGTCGGCGATCGGGCTGGGCGGTTCAGGCAGGCGGCCCGCCTGGTTTTCCAAACGCATCAGCAACGCCTTGTGGCCGGTCAGATCGTGCGCGAGAAGCGGCGTGGCGCTTCGTCGGCATGCAGGTAGGCATCGAAACACATCGCGATGCTACGCAGCAACAGCCGCCCTCGTGCGGTCACCCGGATCATGCGCCCGTCCAGCGTCACCAGACCGTCGTCGGCCAGCACGCGCAGGCGTGCCAGCTCGGCGGCGAAGTATTCGTCGAACAGCAGCCGGTGGCGGGCGCCGAACAGGCGGGTGTCGACCTCGCCGTGGCACATCAGCTCGCCGATCAGCGCGCGGCGGATGATGTCGTCCTCGTCCAGTTGCAGGCCACGCGCGATCGGCAGGCGGCCGGCGTCCAGCGCGGCGTAGTAGCCGGTGAGGTCGCGCGCGTTCTGGCTGTAGGTGTCGCCCACGCGACCGATCGCGCTCACGCCGAGGCCCACGATGTCGCAGTCGCCATGGGTGGAGTAGCCCTGGAAATTGCGCTGCAGGCTGCCCTCGCGCTGGGCGCACGCCAGCTCGTCGTCGTAGCGGGCGAAGTGGTCCATGCCGACGTAAACGTAGCCGGCGGCGGAAAGCCGTTCCAGCGCACGGCCGAACAGCGCCAGGCGCGTGGCCGGGTCGGGCAGGTCCTGGGCGTGGATGTGCTTCTGCGCCTTGAACAGGTCCGGCAGGTGGGCGTAGCCGTAGACCGCCACGCGGTCGGGCTCGAGCGCGACCACTTCGGTGAGCGTGCGGTCGAAGCCTTCCAGGTTCTGTTTCGGCAGGCCGTAGATCAGGTCGACGCTGGCCGAGACAAAGCCCGCCGCGCGGCCGGCCTCGATCACCTCGCGCGTCTCTTCCACGCTCTGGATGCGGTTGACCGCTTGCTGCACCGCCGGATCGAAGTCCTGGATGCCGACCGATACGCGGTTGAAGCCCAGTTCGCCCAGGCCCCGCATGTAGTCGCCATTGGCGAAACGCGGGTCGATCTCGACGCCGAATTCGCGCGCACGCTCGCTGCTGAAACTGAAGTGGCGCGCCAGCGATTCCATCAGCTCGCGCATGCGCGGCAGGTCGAGGAAGTTGGGCGTGCCGCCGCCGAAGTGCAGCTGGCGCACCGGGCGGTCGCGGTCGAACAGCGGCGCGGTCAGCTCGATCTCGCGGTACAGGCGTTCCAGGTAGCGGTCGGCCTTGGCGATCTCGCGGGTGATCACGCGGTTGCAGCCGCAATAGAAGCACGGGCTCATGCAGAAGGGCACGTGCACGTACAGCGACAGCGGGCGCGGGATCGGTTCCTCGTTGGACTGGCGGATCGCCTCGCGCAGCGCCGCCTCGCCGAAGCGCGTGTGGAACTGCGGCGCGGTCGGGTAGCTGGTGTAGCGGGGGCCGGCGGTGTCGTAGCGGGCGATCAGGGCCGGATCGAAGGCAGGAGCGGCAATGGCGTGGTTCATGGGGCCAGTGTGCCGGGGTGGTGCGGAGGGCTCTTGATCCGGGTCAAGGCACGGGTGCAGCGGGTGGGACAGAAGGTCGCGGGCGGGTGATCAGCAAGGCTTCCCCATCCGCCTGTCGGCACCTTCCCCCGTGGGACGGTGGAAGGCTCGTTCTGGAGCATGGCGGCGACGCGTCGATCCAGTGGAACGAAAGGCTCGTTCTGTAGCAGCCGGCGGGCAACGATCCTTCCCCCGCCTGCGGGTGAAGGTCCCCGACCTGCCGGCGCAGGAGCACCGGCGGAACGGCGAAGCCGGCCCCGAAGGGGCGAGCGTCAGGGACGGCGCGAGTAAGGATGGATGGGGGAAGCCTTGCGGAGCACCTAACCCTGCGGCGCACCCTGCAGGTAGGTGCGTGCAGCCACCAGGTCGCCCGCATCGAGCGCATTCCGACCAAGCCAGGCCACCTTCCCGCCGCCATGGCAGGAGGCGCACAGGTTGTTCGGCAGGTTGGCGGCGCGGACGGTCGTGGCGTGGCCGGTGGCATGCGTCGAGGCGGCATGCACCGCCAGGCCTAGCAACGGCGTGGCGAGGACAGCGGCAAGGGCAGGCAATGGGTGCGGCATCGGCAGGCTCCTTCTGTGAACGACGGCCGGCAGGCCAGGACCGCCCAGGCGCCTGTGCGCCCGGGCGGCACCGATCATGCCTTCAGCGGCGTGATGGTTTGTTCGATGGCGCCGAAGATCGAGGCGCCCTGCGCATCGGTGATCTCGATGCGCAGGGTGTCGCCGAACTTCATGAATGGCGTGCTCGGCTTGCCGTCGCGCAGGGTCTCGACGGTGCGCTGCTCGGCCAGGCACGAGGCCCCCTTGCTGGTGTCCTCGTTGGCGATGGTGCCCGAACCGACAATGGTGCCGGCGGTCAGCGGGCGCGTCCTGGCCACGTGCGCGACCAGTTGCGCGAAACTGAACTGCATGTCCACGCCGCACTCGGCCTCGCCAAACCACTGGCCGTTGAGCCAGGTGCGCATGGGCAGGTGCAGCTTGTCGTCCTTCCACGCCTCGCCCAGTTCGTCCGGCGTGACCAGCACCGGCGAGAGCGCCGAGCGTGGCTTGCTCTGCAGGAAGCCGAAGCCCTTGGCCAGTTCACCGGGGATCAGCCCGCGCAGCGACACGTCGTTGATCAGGCCGACCAGCTGGATGTGTTCGGAGGCCTGGGCGGGCGTGGCGCCCATCGGCACGTCGTCGGTGACCACGATCACCTCCGCTTCCAGGTCGATGCCGAAGTCCTCGCTCGGCACCACGACCGGGTCGCGCGGGCCGAGGAAGCCGGCGCTGGTGGCCTGGTACATCAGCGGGTCGGTGTAGAAGCTTGCCGGCACCTCGGCGCCGCGCGCGCGGCGCACGCGCTCGACGTGCGGCAGGTAGGCCGAGCCATCGACGAACTCGTAGGCGCGCGGCAGCGGCGCGGCCAGGTCGGCCATGTCCAATGCGAACGCACCGACGACCTGGCCGGCGTTCAACGACTCCGACAGCGCGTTCAGCCGAGGTGCCGCGTTCGACCAGTCGTCCAGCGCCGCCTGCAGCGTCGGCGCGATGTGGACGGCGGTCACCGCCTGCTTGAGATCACGGCTGACCACGATCAACGTGCCGTCGCGGCCGCCTTCCTTGAGACTTGCCAGTTTCATGAGAACTCCGGATTCAGATTAACCACAGCCTTCCACGTAATCGACCTGCGGCGGAACGCCGGCGCGCCAGTGCGTCACCCTGCCCTGGGTGTCGGTCTCGAAGACCAGCGCGCCCTCGCCATGCGGCGCGGTCACACGTAATACCGTGGCGCCGGGGACGTACTTGTGCGGCAGCTCGCTGACCCGTGCACCGTACAACGCGCGGATCTGCTCTGCGCCCATGCCGACCCTGCCGCCGCCCGGCGCAGTCTCCTTCGCTGTCCCCACGTCGTAGCGTACAAAACGGCCGTGTTCGAACATGAACGCGAAATCGGAGGGGGTCTTGATCCACTTCGGCGTCTGGTAGAAGCATGCCGCGCCCGCGGGACCGAGGCGCCTGAGTTCACCCTGCCAGGCGGCGGCGAAGGCTTGTTCGTCCATGCCGAAGCTGAGGTCACCGTAACCGTCGTAGCGCGCCATGCGTGCGGGAGCCGCGGCGGTCGGCTGGCCGGTCACCGTAGCGACCGGTGCGCTGGCGGCGGTCGCGTGCGCCGGTGGACCGGCCTGCTCGCGGCTGCCGCAGGCGGCGAGCAGCAGTGCGCCGACCGGGCCCGCGAACCGGCGCATCAACCGCGTCCCGGCACGAAATGCCGCGCAATGCCCTGCCAGCATGCGTAGTAGTTCTTCTGCAACTGCGGCGAGTCCAGCGCCTGCCGCGTCGGGCGGATTACCTTGCGCGTCTCGAACATGAAAGCCATGGTGCCGGTAATCACGTCGGCCTTGGAGAGGTCGGCACCGGAAGCCTTCTCGAAGGTGGCCGCATCCGGCCCATGACCGCTCATGCAGTTGTGCAGGCTGGCGCCGCCGGGCACGAAGCCTTCGGCCTTGGCGTCGTAGACGCCGGTGATCAGGCCCATGAATTCGCTGGCCACGTTGCGGTGGAACCACGGCGGGCGGAAGGTGTGCTGCGCGACCAGCCAGCGCGGCGGGAAGATCGCGAAATCCATGTTGGCCGTGCCGGGCGTATCGCTGCCGGAGGTGAGCACGGTGAAGATCGACGGATCCGGATGGTCGTAGCTGATCGAGCCGATCGTGTTGAAGCGGCGCAGGTCGTACTTGTAGGGCGCGTAGTTGCCATGCCAGCCGACCACGTCCAGCGGCGAGTGGCCGATCTTCGCCTGCCACAGGCTGCCCTGGAACTTGGCGACGAGGCGGAAGTCGCCTTCGGCGTCCTCGTAGGCGGCGCAGGGGGTCAGGAAATCGCGGGCGTTGGCCAGGCAGTTGGAACCGATGGGCCCAAGGTCGGGCAGGCGCAGCAGGGCGCCGAAGTTCTCGCAGACGTAGCCGCGGGCCTCGCCGTCGGGCAGCTCCACCCGGAAGCGCACGCCGCGCGGGATCACGGCGATCTCCTGCGGCTCGACGTCGAGGATGCCCAGCTCCGTCGCCAGGCGCAGGCGCCCCTGCTGCGGCACGATCAGCAGTTCGCCATCGGCGTCGTAGAAGAAGCGGCCTTCCATCGAACGGTTGGCTGCATAAAGGTGGATGCCGATGCCCGCCTGCTCGGCCGGGCCGCCGTTGCCGGCGATGGTGACCAGCCCGTCGACGAAGTCGATAGGCTGCGTGGGGCTGGGCAGCGGATCCCAACGCAACTGGTTGGGCGTGGCCGGGGCCTCGTCGAAGCGGTTGTGGAAGTGCTCGTGCGCCAGCGGCTCGAACGGCTCGTGCACGGCTGCCGGGCGGATGCGGTAAAGCCAGCTGCGGCGATTGAGGTGGCGCGGCGCGGTAAACGCGGTGCCGGAGAGCTGCTCGGCGTAGAGGCCATGGGCCACGCGCTGGGGCGAGTTCTGTCCCTGGGGAAGGGTGCCGGGGATGGCTTCGGTGGCAAATTCGTTGCCGAAACCCGATTGGTACGCCGATGCGTTGCCCGTCTTCATGACCTCAGCTCCGGTAGTCGGCAGGGTCCTGCGCGGCCCCGCCTTTTGCCTCTACTCTCTGCCGGCCGGGCCTCCAGGGGGAAGCCTGGTCCAGTTACGCAATCAAACACCAGGGGAACCACATGTCTTACGTACCTGCCGCACCCGGCGCGGGCATGCCTGCGCGCGCAACCCGCGAAATCAGCCTGCCGCTGGCATCGGCCGCCGGCTGGATGAAGTTCATCGGCATCATGTTCATCATCCAGGGTGCGATCACTGCCCTCACCATCATCGGCATCCTCATTGCGTGGCTGCCGATCTGGACCGGCGTGCTGCTGCTCCAGTCGGCCGGGGCGGCGCAGCGCTCGCAGCTCCAGGATGACGCCAATGCGCTGATCGAAGCCCTCTCGCGCCTGAAAACCTACTTCGTGATCCAGGGCGTGCTCTACCTTGTCGGGCTCGCCCTGCTGGTCGTCTACCTCGTCTTCTTCGGGGCGGTGGTGGCCGCCATCGTGCACAACAACCTCGGCCACTGACCGGCGGTTCCCGCGGCGTGCCTTACAGCACGCCGCGCTTCATCTGGTCGCGCTCGATCGATTCGAACAGCGCCTGGAAGTTGCCCTCGCCGAAGCCTTCGTTGCCCTTGCGCTGGATGATCTCGAAGAAGATCGGCCCGATGTTGTTCTGCGTGAAGATCTGCAGCAGCTTGCGTTGCTTGGTCTCCGGATCGGCATCGATCAGGATCTTGTTCTTGCGCAGGCGCGGCACGTCTTCACCGTTGTCGGGAATGCGCAGGTCGATCACGTCGAAGTAGGTATCGGGCGTATCGAGGAACTCGACGCCCTGCTCGCGCATCGCTTCGACCGTCGCATAGATATCGTCGGTGAAGCAGGCGATGTGCTGGATGCCCTCGCCGTGGTACGCGTCCAGGTATTCGTTGATCTGGCTCTTCGGGTCGTTCGATTCGTTCAGCGGGATGCGCACGATGCCGTCCGGCGCGGTCATCGCCTTCGACACCAGGCCCGTCTTGGCGCCCTTGATGTCGAAATAGCGGATCTCGCGGAAGTTGAACAGTCGCTCGTAGTAATCCGACCACTTCTGCATGTTGCCGAAGTAGAGGTTGTGGGTGAGGTGGTCGATGAAGGTCAGCCCGAACCCCTTCGGATGCTGCGCAGCCCCCGGCACCGCTTCGTAGTCGCCGTCGTAGACGTCGCCCTTGGCGCCGTAGCGGTCGACCAGGTAGAGCATGCAGTCGCCGATGCCCTTGACCACCGGCGCGTTCACCGCCTTGCTGGCAGCCTTGTGATCGACTGCTTCGCCGCCGTTGGCCAACACCTTCTTGCATACCTCGTCCGCCGCCATCTTGAAGCGGATGGCGAAGCCGCAGGCGCAGGGGCCGTGCTTGGCGGCGAAATCGGCGGCAAAGGAGTCCGGGTCCTCGTTGACCAGGAAGTTCACACCGTTCTGGCGGTAGACGGTGATCGCGCGGGTCTTGTGCTTGAGCACCGCGGTGAAACCCATCTTGCGGAACAGCTCATGCAGCTCGCCACCGCGGCCGGCTGGCGCAGCAAACTCGACGAATTCGAAGCCGTCGATGCCCATCGGGTTTTCGAACGTGGTGACCTGCATGCCGAGGTTCGGTTGGGCGTTCATGGCGCTCTCCTCAAATGGCGAAGACGTAAAGTGGCGATGCGGCCACGCCCACGAGCATGCGCGGGGGCCACGAAGCTTCCGGCTGGATCTCCGTTATAGTTACATGTGAAACCATTTGCAAGGAGCTGCGCTGCCGTGCCAGCCAAGCGCCAACCTGTCCGCCCGCCGGCCGAACACGCACCGCTCGAACTGGAGCGGTTCCTGCCCTACCGGTTGTCGATCGTGTCCAACACGGTCAGCCAGGCGATCGCCGACGACTACCAGCGCCGCTTCGACCTGGCCGTCACCGAGTGGCGGGTGATGGCCGTGCTGGGGCGCTTCGACGGGCTGTCGGCGCGCGAAGTGGCCGAGCGCACGGCGATGGACAAGGTGGCGGTCAGCCGCGCGCTTGCCCGACTGGTCGCGGCAGGTCGCGTGGACCGCGCCACCCATGACGGCGACAAGCGCCGCTCGGTGCTCAACTTGAGCGAGGCCGGCTGGGCGATCCACGACCAGGTCGCGCCGATGGCGCGCCAACGCGAGCGCGAATTGCTGGCGAAGCTCGATGCCGAGGAACAGGCCTGGCTCGAGCGCATTCTCGACAAGCTGATGCCGCCGGAGCGCTAGATCCGATCCTTCCCCCGTTTACGGGGGAAGGTGCCCGAAGGGCGGATGGGGGCGATCGGAGCGCGGAGCGGCGGCGTTCGTGCAAACCCGCTCTTGAAAGCGGCAACCCGCAATATCCGGCAAGGCTTCCCCCATCCGCCTGTCGGCACCTTCCCCCGTGGGACGGGGGAAGGCTCACTGGCGAGCTCTATTTCACCCCGTGCATCAGCTTGTTGATCAGCGGCGAGATCACCAGCAGCAGCACGCCCGACCCGACCAGCACCCAGAAGCAGAAGTTGAAGCCGGACAGCGCGGAAGCGACCGTCATGCCGCTCTCGCCACTGATCGAACGCGCCACCAGACCGGAAAAATCACCGCCGGCCGCCAGCGAGAGGAACCAGCCGCCCATCGCCAGGCCAACGAACCGCGGCGGCGCGAGCTTGGTCACCATCGAAAGGCCGATCGGTGACAGGCACAGCTCGCCCAGGGTCTGCATCACGTAGCACAGCACCAGCGGCCAGAACGGGATCAGGCCGGTGGGCCCGAGCAGTTCCTTGAGCGCATACACCAGCACGATGAAGCCCAGGCCGTTGAAGATCAGGCCGAAGCTGAACTTGCGCGGGATCGACGGCTCGGCGTTGCGGCGCGAAAGCAGCGCCCACACCAGCGTCAGCAGCGGCGCGAACGTGAGGATCGCCAGCGGCGTCACCGACTGGAACCAGCCGACCGGGAACACCCAGCCGCCGAACATCTCGCGGTCCACCCAGTTTTCCGCCAGGAAGTTGAGCGAGGTGCCGAACTGGAAGTAGAACGTCCAGAACACCACGCTGAAGACGAACACGATCAGCATGGCGATCACCCGGTGCAGCTGCACCCGGTCGTGACGCATCGCCTCGACGATCAGCGCCGCGGCCACGCCGATGAACAGCACGCCCAGCAACCACTGCAGGCCCTCGGCGCCGACGTAGGCCAGCAGTGCATAGATCAGCGGCACGGCCACCGCGGTGCCAATCAGCACCCACAGCACGCGCAGGCGGTTTTCCATGCCCGCCAGCGGACGGCCCAGGCCCTTGAGGCCACGGCGACCGAACCAGAACCACAGGAAGCTCAGCAGCATGCCCACGCCGGCGGCGCCGAACACGATGCGGTAGTTCTGCTGCATCGGCGTGTCGGTGAAATGGGCCGCCATCCAGCCGGTCAGCAGCGGCGCCACGAAGGCGCCTGCGTTGATGCCCATGTAGAACAGGGTGAAGCCGCGGTCGCGTCTCGGGTCGTCACGGCCATAGAGCTGGCCGACCATTGTGGAGATGTTCGGCTTGAACAGCCCGTCGCCGGCGATCACCAGCGCCAGGCCGAGCATCATCAGCGGCTTGCTCGGCACCAGCAGGGTGAACAGGCCCGCGGCCATCACCGCGGCGCCGAGCAGGATCGAACGCTGGTAGCCGATCACCCGGTCGGCCACGTAGCCGCCGAAGATCGACGCGGCGTAGATCAGCGCGGTGTAGGCGCCATAGATGCCGGCCGCCCAGCCCTGCCCCGCCGGGTCGCCGTTGAAGAACTGCGCCACGATGTACAGCACCAGCGCCCAACTCACGCTGTAGTAGGCGAAGCGCTCCCAGAACTCGGTCATGAAGAGCATCCACAGCGGGCGCGGGTGGCCGAGCAACTGTGGATAGGCGGGCGCGGCCGGCGCGGATTCGGCGGTCTGGCTCATGGATTCCCCTTGGGCTGGAGGGCACGCTCGCCGCGCGCCATCGTTGACGTGTAACCGGCGCAAGGGCGGCGCGTCAATGGCGGGGCGCTTGCGGAGCGCACCCCGCGCGCGACCGCCGGGCATCACGGTCGCGCACGGGAGGCGCTTCCACAACGGAGCGTCAGGTGCCGAGCACCGTGCGCACGTCCAGCAGCTCGGGGAAGAACTCCAGCTCCAGCGCCTTCTTCAGGAACGACACGCCGGAGGAGCCGCCGGTCCCACGCCGGTGCCCGATGATCCGCTCCACCGTTTTCATATGGCGGAAACGCCACAGCTGGAAACTTTCCTCGATGTCCACCAGCTGCTCGCACATGTGGTACTCGGGCCAGAACTCCTTCGGCTGTTCGTAGATCCGCCGGAACACCGGCAGCAATCCCTCGTGGCGCCGGTGCGGCTCGGACCAGTCGCGCTCGAGCAGGTCGGCCGGCACCGCGTGTCCGCGGCGCGCCAGGTAGCGCAGGAACTCGTCGTAGAGGCTCGGCGCCTCGAGCACCGCGCGCAGTTGTGCCTGCGCCGCCGGATCGTGCCCGAACACCTTGAGCATCTGCGCGTTCTTGTTGCCGAGCAGGAATTCGATCGTGCGGTACTGCAGCGACTGGAAGCCCGAGGACGGCCCGAGCTGGTCGCGAAATTCCAGGTACTCGGCGGGCGTCAGCGTTTCCAGCACCGCCCACTGCTCGAACAGCTGGCGCTGCACCTGCTTCACGCGGGCAAGGATCTTCAGGCAGGTATCCAGCTCGTCCCGTTGCAGGTGCGCGATGGCGGCGCTCAACTCGTGGATGACCAGCTTCATCCACAACTCCGCCACCTGGTGCTGCACGATGAACAGCATCTGGTCGTGCGTGGGCGGATCGCCGACCGGCTGCTGCGCCGACAGCAACACGTCCAGCCGCAGGTAGCCGCCGTAGGTCAGCCGGCCCTGCAGGTCGGTTTCGATGCCAGCTTCGAGGTCGCGGCGGTTGTCCGTCATGGTGTCGTCTGTAGGCGCCAAAACCGCATGGTAACGCCACTTCGCGCCCAGCCCGTACCGGTGCGCATGTTGCACCGTACCTTGCAGCGCAACACGCCTGCCTGCTATCAAAGGCGGTCTTTTCGGGCCGTTTGCGCGTGCCTGGCCCCACTGGATGGGCCGCCGCCTCCCCCAACGTATCCCCATCTCCACTCCACCTTCACGGGAGCGAGTCGTGTCCATCGCCGCCAAGTTTGAAATCGAGTACCTGCAATACCTCGACGCCGAGGGCAAGCAGGTGCGGGACGACCTGCCTGCCTTCGCGCAGGACCTGAACCAGATGGTCGAGCTGTACAAGCTGATGCTCTCCACCCGCGTGTTCGACGCCAAGTCGATCGCGCTGCAGCGCACCGGCAAGCTCGGCACCTATGCCTCGTGCCTGGGCCATGAGGCCGCGCACGTCGGCATCGGCAGCGCCATGAAGCCCGAAGACGTGCTGGCGCCGAGCTACCGCGAGTACGGCGCGCAGCTCTACCGCGGCGTGCAGCCGCGCGAGGTCTACATGTACTGGGGCGGCGACGAGCGCGGCAACGATTACCAGAACGAGCCGGCGCGCCACGATTTCGCTTGGTCGGTGCCAATCGCCACGCAGTGCCTGCACGCGGCCGGTTCGGCACTCGCCTTCAAGATCCGCGGCGAGAAGCGCGTGGCGGTGTGCACCATCGGTGACGGCGGTTCGTCCAAGGGCGACTTCTACGGCGCGATCAACATCGCCGGCGCGCAGAACCTGCCGATGGTCGCGGTGATCGTCAACAACCAGTGGGCGATCTCGGTGCCGCGCAAGATCCAGTCCGGCGCGCCGACGCTGGCACAGAAGGGCATCGCCGCGGGCCTGTACTGCATCCAGGTCGACGGCAACGACATCATCGCCGTGCGCAAGGCGATGGAGGACGCGCTCGAGCGCGCCCGCAACGGCGAGGGCGGCAGCGTCATCGAGGCGGTCACCTATCGCCTGGGCGACCACACCACCGCCGACGACGCGCGCCGCTACCGCGGCGAGCAGGAGGTCAAGGACGCCTGGGCTAAAGACCCGATGAAGCGCCTGAAGAACTGGCTGGTGGCCAAGAAGGTGTGGGACGACAAGAAGGAAGAAGCCTGGAAGGCCGAGTGCGACGACTGGATGGACAACGAGGTCAACGCCTACCTCGAGACCAAGACCCAGCCGGTCACCGCGATGTTCGACTACACCTTCGCCGAAATCCCCGCCGACCTGGAAAAGCAGCGCGATCTCGCGCTCTCGCTCGAGAACAAGGCCCACTAAGCCATGGCACAGATCACTCTTATCGAAGCAGTCACCCAGGCGCTCGCCTACGAGATGGCGCACGACGAATCGGTCGTGGTGCTGGGTGAAGACGTGGGCGTCAACGGCGGCGTGTTCCGCGCCACCCAGGGCCTGCAGGAAAAGTTCGGCGAGCTGCGCGTGCTCGACACGCCGCTGGACGAAACCACCATCGCCGGCGTCACCGTCGGCCTGGCCGTGCAGGGCATGAAGCCGGTGGCCGAGGCGCAGTTCGAGGGCTTCATCTACCCGATGATGGAGCAGATCGCCTGCCACGCCGCGCGCCTGCGCAACCGCACCCGCGGCCGGCTGACCGTGCCGGCCGTCTGGCGCGCGCCGTGGGGCGGCGGCATCCGTGCGCCGGAGCATCACTCCGAGGCCAACGAGCACCTGTTCACCAACATCCCCGGCCTGCGCGTGGTGATGCCTTCCTCGCCGGCGCGCGCCTACGGCCTGCTGCTGGCGGCGATCCGCGACCCCGATCCGGTGATGTTCTTCGAGCCCAAGCGCATCTACCGCCAGTACAAGGAAGAGGTGCCGGACGACGGCGAGGCGCTGCCGCTGGACGTGTGCTTCGTGCTGCGCGACGGCACCGACGTGACCCTGGTGAGCTGGGGCGCACAGGTGAAGGAAACGCTCGAAGCGGCCGACGCGCTGGCCGCCGAGGGCATCAGCGCCGAAGTGATCGACGTCGCCACGCTGACGCCGCTGGACTTCGACACCATCGCCGAGTCGGTGGCCAAGACCGGCCGCTGCGTGATCGTGCACGAGGCGCCCAAGACCGCCGGCTTCGGTGCCGAGATCGCTGCGCGCCTGGCCGAGGAATGCATGTTCGACCTGCTCGCGCCGGTCGAACGCGTGACCGGCTTCGACACGCACATCCCGCTGTTCCGACTGGAAATGAAGTACCTGCCCAGCACCGAGCGCGTGGTCGAGGCGGCCAAGCGCACGCTGGCGGCCTCGTAAATCCTTCTCCCCTCCCGGGAGAAGGTGCCCGGAGGGCGGATGAGGGGCCAAGGCTTGCGGTAAATGACATTGGAGCATGTGATCGCTTCGATGAACTTCCAGGCGAGCCCCGCCCCTCACCCCAGCCCTCTCCCCGCAGGGGAGAGGGAGAAAACCCAAAACCTGGAAGCTTACTCATGGCTGACATCAAGACGTTCTACCTGCCCGACCTCGGCGAAGGCCTGCCCGACGCGACCATCGTCGAATGGCACGTGAAAGTCGGCGACACGATCAAGCTCGACGCGCCGCTGGCCTCGATGGAAACCGCCAAGGCGGTCGTCGAGGTGCCCTCGCCCTACACCGGCAAGGTGACCAAGCTGTACGGCGCCGCCGGCGACGTGATCGAGACCGGCGCCGCGCTGGCCGACTTCGAGCCCGACCCGAACGCCAAGCAGCGTGCCGAAGCCGAGGCCACCGGCCACCACCATGGTCCGAAGAAGAGCGTCGGCAGCCCCGCGCCGGATGACAGCAGCAAGGTCATCGCCTCGGACGAGGGCGGCGAAGTCTCGACCAACGGCAAGGATCGCGAGGACGAGGGCACCGTGGTCGGCGCGATGGTCAGCGGCAACACCGTGCACGTCGAGCAGGCCGCCAGCATCGGCGGCGTCAAGGCGGTACCGGCGGTGCGCGCGCTGGCGAAGAAGCTCAAGGTCGACCTCACCAAGGTGCGCCCGACCGGCGCCGACGGCGTGGTCACCATGAAGGACGTCAAGGACGCCGCCGCCAACGGCAGCGCCCCGCTCGGCGGCACGCCGGCGCGCGAGGTTCCCGCTTCGGCCGGCCGCCACCTGGCGCCGGAACTGCCCGAGCCCGGCCCGGCCCCGCAGCGCGGCCCGGTTTCCCTCGCCGGCAAGCCGGTGCGAACCGCGCCGCCGTCGCAGCCGGCGACCGGTCAGCCCGAGCAGTTGAAGGGCGTGCGCCGCAACATGGCGCGCGTGATGGCCGACGCCCACGCCCAGGTCGTGCCGACCACGCTGGTCGACGACGCCGACCTGCACGCCTGGATCGGCAAGCAGGACATCACCGCACGCCTGATCCGCGCGATCGTCGCCGCATGCAAGGCGGTGCCCGCGCTCAACGCCTGGTTCGACGGCAAGAACCTCACCCGCACGATGCACCCGCACGTCGACATCGGCATCGCGGTCGATACCGACGACGGCCTGTTCGTGCCGGCCCTGCGCAACGCCGACGTGCTCGACGGCGCCGGCGTGCGCGCCGCGATCAAGCGCCTGCGCAGCCAGGTGGAGGACCGCACGATCCCGCCGTCGGAGCTCTCCGGCTACACCATCAGCCTGTCCAACTTCGGCATGTTCGCCGGCCGCTACGCGACGCCAGTGGTGGTGCCGCCGTGCGTGGCGATCATCGGCGCCGGCAAGCTCAGCCACGACGTGGTCGCCGTGATGGGCGGCATCGAGGTGCATCGCCGCATGCCGATCAGCCTGACCTTCGACCACCGCGCTGCGACCGGCGGCGAGGCGGCGCGCTTCCTGAAGGCGTTGCTGGACGATCTGGCGTTGCCGCAATAAAGCGAGGAACGGGAGCGGGAAACGGCAAGCTGGCCGCAAACCGCTCCCTCTCCCCCGGCCCCGCCGGGGGAGAGAGCTGGGGAGAGGGGGAGGCCCTTGCTTCCACACCCACCCAGGAACGGAGCGCTTTGCGCTCCGTTTTCTTTTCACGCCTCCGGGCGCACTCTCGGCCTTCCGTATGCACGGAGGTCCCCATGCACCACAGCCGCCTCAGCACCATCGTGCTCGACTGCCAGCTCGACGACCTGGAGCCGGCCATCCGCTTCTGGAGCGCCACGCTGGGCAAGCCCGTCGAGGGTGCCGACCAGGACGGCGACGGCCGCTACGCCGCACTCGCCACCGCCGACGACGAGCCGATCATCCTGCTGCAGAAGGTCGCGCACGAAAGCCGCGTGCACCTGGATATCGAAACCGACGATCTCGACGGCGAAGTGGCTCGCCTGGAAGCGCTGGGCGCACGCGCCATCGCCTTCGTCCGCGAGCGCTGGTGGGTAATGCAGGCGCCCACCGGCCACCGCTTCTGCGTGGTGCAGAAGCAGCGCGAGCGATTCGGGCCGCATCTCAACAGCTGGGAGTAGGCAGGGAGCGCAACCCCGGCATCGACCGATACCCGTGTGCGACCGTGATGCATGGCGGTCGCGCACAGGTGCGCTCCTACAGAAAGTCCGCGAGCGGTTGGGTCCGGCGCCGGAGGCTCAGTAATCCCGGACGTCCAGCGCGATCAGGTTGCGCACGTCGTACGCCTGCGCGGCCCCCGGCCACGTCAGCGACGCCAGTGCACGATCGCCGGCCGGCCACGGCGCATTGTCCAGCAGCACCTCGGTGGCCAGCGTGCCATCGGCGGTGCGGCGCAGGAACAGCCGGATCCAGTGCAGGTGCGGCCCGAGCGATTCGCTCTTCAACGCGTCCGCCACGCTGGCGATGGCGCCGGCCGGAACGTCGACGTCCGCACCTTCCACGACGACGCGCCCGATGAAGGCGTCCCACTGGCGCAGGCCGATCTCCCACTGCGCCAGATCCAGCTTGCGCTCGTCGGTGACGTACCAGCAGGCGGCCAGCAATACCGGCAGGTCGCTGCGCGCGAAGCGATCCAGCGCATCGCGCCAGCCCGCCTCGCCCTGCCCGGTGCCGGCGTAGCTGAGCTCGAGCTGGCGCTCTTCTTCGAGCACCAGATCGACGTCCAGTCGTCCCGGCTCGCCCGTGGCGGAGGCGTCCTGCCAATGCGCGCGCAGCGCCGGATAGTCGCCATCGGTCAGCAACCAGTCCTCGTCGGGCTCGAGTTCCACCTCGTGCCGCTCGAACAGGCGGGCCAGTTGGATGTGCAGCTTGTCGGAAGTCATCAGGAGCTCACCGGCGCGCCCGGCGCCACAGCAGATAGCGGAAAAGCATCGCCAGTCCCAGCACCGCCACGCAGGCGCCGTAGCCAAGCAAGGCCGGCAGCACCTGCTGCCAGATCGCGCCACTGGCGCGGCCGAAGGCGTCGACCTGCGGCGGCGGCGCAGCTTCGAAGCCCCAACCGGCGCTCACCGCTGCCGCGAGCGCCGCAAGCACCAGCGCGAGCCAATCGAACGCGCGGCGCGCGGCCGTGCGCGGCAGACTCTTGGGATAGGTGAAATAGGCCCAGGCCAGCACCAGCAACCAGGGCGCGAGCAGCAGCAGCGCGAGATAGCGAAGCATGGGCGTCCCTCACGCTTCGCTGGCGAGCTGGTCGAGCGCCTCGCGCAGCCGACCCAGCGCCTGGTCGCGCTTCGCTTCATCGGCAAACGCAGGCGTACTGCCCACCTCGCTGCCGTCGAGCTCGAGCACCACGCCCGCAGGCGTTGCCCGCAGGCTGGCCGCGCCACCGGCTTGCTTGAGCTGCTTCTGCGCCGCGCCGGCCGCCTTCGGATCGTCGAAGGCGCGCGAGAGCAGCAGCTCCTCGCCGTCCCCCGCGAACAGGCGGAAGCGGAAGCGGCCGTCCTCGTCGCGGAAGCTGGCCAGGCGCGGCGGCTTGTCACCGCGGGGCTTGGCCGTGGCAGCGCCACTGGTCGCCACCACGTGGCTGCCCAGCCCCACCGCGTCCCGTAGCCGCGCCATCTTCGGCGTGGCGATCGCGCGCGCCTTGCGGGCGCCTTCCTGCAGGATCGCCTCGATGTGTGCTGGCTGCGCGATCAGCGCGTCGTAGCGCTCGCGCATCGGCGCGATCTGCGCCTCCAGCAATTCGAACAGTGCCTGCTTGGCCTCGCCCCAGGACAGGCCCGACTCCAGCGCACCACGGAACGCGGCGGCGTCGGCATCGTTCGCGAACGCGCGGTAAAGCGTGTAGAGCGAGGAGCTTTCCGGGTCCTTCGGCTCGCCCGGCAGGCGCGAGTCGGTGACGATGCGCATCACCGCCTCGCGCAGCGCCTTGGCACCGCCGGCGAACAGCGGGATGGTGTTGTCGTAGCTCTTGGACATCTTGCGGCCGTCCAGGCCGGGCAGCGTGGCCACCTGTTCCTCGATCTGCACTTCCGGCAGCGCGAAGAACTCCTGGCCGTAGATGTGGTTGAAGCGCTGCGCGATGTCGCGCGCCATCTCCAGGTGCTGGATCTGGTCGCGGCCGACCGGCACCGTGTGCGCGTCGAAGGCAAGGATGTCGGCGGCCATCAGCACCGGGTACATGTACAGGCCTGCAGTGACGCCGGCATCCGGGTCCTCGCCGGTCTCCACGTTGCGGTCGACCGCCGCCTTGTAGGCATGCGCGCGGTTGAGCAGGCCCTTGGCGGTGACGCAGGTGAGCAGCCAGGTGAGCTCCGGGATTTCGGGGATGTCCGACTGCCGATAGAACGTCACCCGTTCCGGGTCCAGCCCGCAGGCCAGCCAGCTCGCCGCGATCTCCAGCCGCGACCGCGCCACGCGTGCCGGATCGTCGCTCTTGATCAGCGCGTGGTAATCGGCCATGAAAAAGAAGGCATCGACGTCCTCGCGCCGGCTGGCGGCGATCGCCGGGCGGATGGCGCCGGCGTAGTTGCCAAGGTGCGGGGTACCGGTGGTGGTGATGCCGGTGAGGACGCGGGTTCGGTTCATGGTTCTTTCGTTCTGGATACGGGGACACGGCCGGCAACACGCGCCGCCAGCCGGTCGATGATAGGCGTTCGCAGGGCGGGCCGGTATGCGCGGTGCCGACGCAGCCCGGCGCGGGCGGTCAGCGGATCAGCGTGGACTTGCCGAACAGCGACTCGACCAGTTCCACCGCCAGGTCGCCAGTCTGGTTGTGCACGTCGTAGGCCGGGTTGAGCTCGACGATGTCGAGCGAAGCCAGCCTGCCGGTGTCGGCAATCATCTCCATGCACAGCTGCGCCTCGCGGTAGGTCGGGCCGCCGCTCACGGTGGTGCCCACGCCCGGCGCGATCGGCGGATCGAGGAAGTCGACGTCGAAGCTGACGTGCAGGTGGGTGTCGTCGTCGAGGCCAGCCAGGGCCTCTTCCATCGTGCGCTTCATGCCGACTTCGTCGATGTGGCGCATGTCGAAGACTTTCATGCCCGACTCGCGCACCAGCTTCTTCTCGCCCTCGTCGACCGAGCGGATGCCGATCTGCCGGAACACGTCCGGCGTGGTGGAGGGCGTGTGGTTGCCGATACCGACGAGTTCGGCCGGGCCGTTGCCGCACAGGCAGGCGACCGGCATTCCATGGATATTGCCCGAGGGCGTCGCAGTGGAGGTGTTGAAGTCGGCATGGGCATCCAGCCACAGCACGCGCAGCTTCTTGCCCTGGTCGCGGCAGTGGTCGGCGACCGCGGAAATCGATCCGATCGCCAGGCAATGATCGCCGCCGAGCATCACCGGGATGCGCCCGGCCTGCAGCTCCTGGCGTACGGCCGTATGGACGGCCATGTTCCAGGTCGCCACTTCGTCCAGGTGCCGATAGCCGTTGTCCGGCGGCAGCCACGGATTGAGCGGACCCTGCAGGTTGCCTCGATCGATCACCTTCAGACCGCGCGCGGCAAGGCGTTCGCCCAGCCCGGCCACGCGCAACGCCTCCGGCCCCATCGAGGCGCCGCGATGGCCTGCGCCAATGTCCGTGGGTACGCCGATCAAGCTGACTGTCTGCTGGGTCATAAGGCCTCGTCCGTCCGGTGGGATGCCCGCGCTGGCGCGCGGTGGTGCCGGCAGCAGGAGTCGAACCCGCGACCTACTGATTACAAATCAGTTGCTCTACCAACTGAGCTATGCCGGCCTTGAGAGGCCATGGAGTCTAGCAGGCAGGGCGTGGAGGCGCTTGGCGGGCACCCACCCCACCCCTCCCCTTGGACGGCAGGGAGCCGGGCGCGGTGGCGTGAAGCCGCGCCTCTGGAAGCGAGGAGTGGACGGGGATCGAGCCCGCCTGCGTCAGAAACAGGTCGTGCTGTGCGACCCGATGCCCGCCGTGCGGACCCGGCCGTGCCAGTCGAAGCGGGCGCCGTCGGCCACCACCAGGTCCAGCCAGTATTCGGGCACCTGTTCGGTGCGCTCCTGGATCTGCGCGGGGAAGCCTGCGGCGGCGACCTCGTCGCGGCGCTTGCGCGCGTTCGCCGGGTCCTTGAACAGGCCCAGCGAAATGGCGTTGGGTTGGTCGCCGGAACTCATGACGAAGTAGTCGCCCACCTGCGCCGCGTCCAGCCGGCGCGCCAGCGCGAGCACCTGGGCGCGGGTGCCCGGCGCGGGCAGGTAGACCCACCAGGCACGCGTCTCGGTGGTCTGCTCCTGGCGCGAGCGCATGCGCACGCCGGGGGCCATCAACGCGGTGCGGGCGTTGCGCAGGTCCTGCGGGGTATCGAACGGACCCACCGCCAGGCAGCGGGTTTCCAGCGCGACCGGGACGCTGGCAGCAGGCGCCGGGGCCGCGGCCGCAGGGAGCGGCCGACTGGCGGCGGGCGCCGGTGGCGCGGTCTGCTCGGACAGCAGGTGCAGCATCGGCACGCCCGGATCGGTCACGCTGCGTCCGTGCGAATCGTCCTGGCCGAGTACCAGCCAGGCACCCACCGCGATATTGAGCGCGATCAGCAGGACGAACAGCAGGCGCAGGAACATCGGACTCCCCCCGGGTGGACGCACATCTTAGGGCGTCGCGGCGGTGCCCGACTGTGCCTGTGCCCACACCGCCAGGCCATGCAGTACGCCGTGTTCGACCATGGTGACGGGCCGGTCCAGCAACGGCACCAGGCCCGCGGCGTCACCGCCGTCCAGCCGCACCGCGGGCGCTTGCCCGAAGCGGGGCGCCATGCGGTCCACGAAACGTTCGACCAGTGCGGCGGCGGCGTGCCAGCAGCCGGAAACCACCGCGTCGGAGGTGTTGTCGGCGGCATCGACCAGCACGCCGTCGTTGCGCGGGCGCACCTGCGCCGTGGCGCCGAGCAGGGCCTGCTGCATCAGACGCGGACCGGGGGCGATCAGGCCACCGAGGTGGCGGCCATCCGCAGCCAGCGCATCCAGGGTGAGCGCGGTACCGACGCCGACCAGCACGCAATCGCCCGCGCCCGCGGCCCGGGCCGCGACCATCGCCAGGAAGCGGTCCACGCCCAACCGTCCCGGCTCCGGGTAGGCATTGCGCACGCCACAGGCCGTCGCCGGCGTGCGCATCCAGGTCACCTCGCGCCCGAACAGCGCGCGCACCTGCGCCGCCACCGCCTGTTCGCGCCCGCCATCGACCACTGAAGCACCGAAGGCCACCGCCGGTACCGGCAAGCTCTCCCAGGTGGAGGCGAGCAGGGCCAGGTCCTCGTTCCAGGCCGACGCGCCCTGGGCATGCCAGCGGCCGTCGTCCTCCAACGCCCATTTCAGGCGCGTGTTGCCGAGGTCCAGCAGGAGCCTCATGCGCGACGTACCGTGACGTCGGCGCTGTCGATCGAGCGCAGCTCGCCGTCGGCCAGGCGCACCTGCAGCGCGCCGCGCGCGTCGACACCGGCGCCCACGCCTTCGAAATGCCCTTGCGCGCCACTGAGCTTGAGCGGGCGTCCGGCGAGCAGGTCGTGGCGGGCGTAATCGGCGGCGAAAGGCGCGAAACCGTGCCGCTCGAATTCGCGCAATCCCTCGACCAGCGCGGCGATCAGCCGGGCCGCCACCAGGTTGCGATCGGGCAGCTCCGTCGCCAGCGTGGCCAGGTCGCAGGCCGGTTGCCCGGCCTGTTCGCGCAACGCCTCGGTCAGGCGCAGGTTGAGGCCCACGCCGATCACCGCCGCGCACGGCCCCTGGTATTCGCCGCTCAGTTCAACCAGCACGCCGGCAAGCTTGCCGCCGCCGGCCAGCACGTCGTTGGGCCATTTCAGGCCCGCGCCCTCGATGCCGAGCGAGTCGATCGCGCGCAGCACCATCGTGCCCACTGCCAGTGACAGGCCCGATAGCGCCGCGAAGCCACGGTCGAAGCGCTTCAGGCATGACAGGTACAGATTCAGCCCGGGGGGCGACAGCCAGCTGCGTCCGCGCCGGCCACGCCCGGCGGTCTGCGTCTCGGCCAGCACCATGCCCAGGTCGGGCGCCTCGGCCAACCGGCGCTGCAGCTCGCTGGAGGTGGAATCCAGCTCCCAATGCACTTCCAGCCCGCCCAGGCGCGCGGCGCAGGCACGCGGCAGGGCGGCGCGGATGCGCCCGGCATCGAGCAACTGAACGGGCCAGGGCAGCCGGTAGCCGGCGGCACCGCGCGCCTCGACCGGCACGCCACGCGCACGCAGCGTCTCGACCTGTTTCCAGATCGCCGCACGGGTGACGCCCGCGCGCTCGGCGAGCTGGGCGCCGGAGACGGCCTCGCCCGAGGCCAGGGCGGCCAGCAGATGTTGTGCCTGCATCAGCCGCAAGCTCCTGGGTCGGACCCGGCAACGCGGGTGGGGAAAGGGGTCTCGCGCATCGGGAGATTCTAGCCTTTCCGGCGCCCTGTCACGCCTGGCGCACCCGCTTGCGCCGGGCACTGGCTTCCCCCTCACGTTTCTGCGACGATCCGGGACCTTGGCTGGTGGATCAAGGGGTTGGTCACCATGGAACTGAAACGCTGCCTGTTCGGATGCGTGTTCGCGCTCGCCAGCGTGGGCACCGCGTCGGCCATGGGCGTGTCCACCCAGGACCCCACCGCCCCGCACGCGACCATCGACAGCGGCAGCCACGACGGTGGCGGCGCGGCGAGCGACGCGTCCGGCACCAACCGCGACTGCACCCTGCCCGGCCCCGCCGGCGACAGTGCCGACGACAGCGACGGCGGTGGCGGTGGCGGCAGTGCCCCGACGGCGCACCCGCGCGCCAGCCATCACAGCAGCCTGGGCTGGCAGTCGCTACTGCCCGGTTCGATCCAGTAAGCGGATCAGCACCCTTTCCCTGCCGGGAGAGGGCCGAGCTGAGGGCGATTCGCCCCCATCGCGCCCTTCGTATGGCGATCGCAAGCGACAGACGTCGCCTGGATGGGCATTTTCCGAGCGTTCCATCAAGCACTTTTCCCGATGAGGGAGAGCGGCTAAGGCAACGCTAGCTCGCCGGCAGGTTCACGCTGAAGCGCGCGCCGCCCAGCTCGGGCGAGCGGTCCACCACCAGTTCGCCGCGGTAGGCCTTGACGATGTCCTGTACGATCGACAGGCCGATGCCGTGACCCTGCACGCGCTCGTCGCCGCGCACGCCGCGCTGGAGCACTTTCTCGATCTGGTCTTCGGCGATGCCCGGACCGTCGTCCTCCACGCTCAGCCACAGGCCCGGGCGCTGGCGTCCGGCCTGCGGCTGCGACTTGACCACCAGCAGCACGCGGTGGCCGGCCCACTTGAAACCGTTCTCCAGCAAGTTGCCCATCAGCTCCAGCAGGTCCCCCTGCTCGCCGTAGAACGCCGCGCCCTCGTCCATCTCGAATTCGCACAGCACGTTCTTGGCTGCGTAGACCTTTTCCAGGCTGCGCACCAGGTCCTCGGCATGACCGGCAATCGGCACCGCGCTGGCAAAGGTCTGCCGCCCCGAGGTCGCGGCGCGGGCGAGCTGGTAGGCGACCAGCTCGTCCATGCGCCGCACCTGGTCGAGCACGTCGCCACGCAGGGTCGGTTCGTTGCCGGAGGATTCCAGCCGCGAGCGGATCACGGCCAGCGGCGTCTTCAGGCTGTGCGCGAGATCGGCCAGCGTGTTGCGGGTGCGCGTGCGCTGCTCGCGTTCGGAGTCGATGAAGGCGTTGATGCGGTCGGTCAGCGGGATCAGCTCGAGCGGATACTGGCTGTCCAGGTGATCGCTCTTGCCGCGCTCCACCCGCGCCATGTCGGTGGCCACTTTGCGCAGCGGGGTCAGGCTCCAGCGCAGCAAGAGCAACTGCAACACGATCAGCATCACGCCCAGGATCGACAGCATGCCGACCAGGGTGCGCCGGTACACCGCGTTCTCGCCTTCGAACTGGCTCTCGGTCTGCGCCACCATGAAGGTCAGCCGCAGCGGCTTCTTGTCGGGCACGTCCCAGGCCACGCCCAGCGCGTAGTAGTAGAGCCGTCCCATGCGCGTGTCGATCGGACCGGCGAAGCGGTTCTCGCCGGGGTCCAGCGTCTTGAGGAACGCGAAGTCGCGGCCGATCGCCGAGGACGACTCCCAGCGGAACCCCTTGTCGCCCAGCACCACCGCGTAAAGGCCGGAGCCTGGCTGTGAAAAGCTCGGATCGGGCGGCGCATCGGGCAGCAGCACCTTGCCGTAGCGCGACACCTCGCTGCCGGCCAGGTAGGCGATCACGTAGTTCTGCAGCCGGTCATGCAGGTTGTTGAGCGCGGTCTCGTGGTTGGCCCGCGAGAGCGTCAGTCCGACCAGCCCGAGGAAGCCGGCCAGCACCAGGCCGGTGGCAATGGCCGCGCGCGCCGCCAGCGAAAACGGACGGGGCGCGAACATGGATCAGCGACCGCCCGTGGGCTGCGGGCGGCGCAAGGCGTGCATGCTCAGGAGCCGCCGCAGGACCATGGACCCGGGACTCAGTCGTCGTCGCCGTCGCTGCGGGGAATGGCGAAGCGGTAGCCACGGCCGCGCACGGTTTCGATCGGCTTGAGCGCGCTCTCCGGGTCGAGCTTGCGGCGCAGGCGGCCGATGAACACTTCCAGCACGTTGGAGTCGCGGTCGAAATCCTGCTGGTAGATGTGCTCGGTGAGGTCGGCCTTGGAGACCAGCTCGCCGGCGTGGAGCATCAGGTATTCGAGCACCTTGTACTCGTAGCTTGTCAGGTCGACCGGCTTGCCCTCGACGGTCACCGTCTGCGCGGTGGTGTCCAGCTTGATCGGGCCACAGGCAAGCACCGGCTTGGACCAGCCGCTGGCGCGGCGGACCAGCGCATTGATGCGCGCCAGCAGCTCCTCGACGTGGAACGGCTTGACCAGGTAGTCGTCGGCGCCGTGCTTCAGGCCCTCGACCTTGTCCTGCCAGGAGCCGCGTGCGGTGAGGATCAGGATCGGGTAGCGCTGGCCCGCCTCGCGCAGGGCCTTGACCAGTTCCATGCCCGACATCTTGGGCAGGCCCAGGTCGATGATCGCAAGGTCGAACGGGACCTCGCGGCCCAGGTAAATGCCCTCCTCGCCGTCCTGGGCGGCGTCGACCGCGAAGCCGTCACGCTTCAGCCGCGCGGCGAGGGTCTCGCGCAAGGGCGCCTCGTCCTCGACCAAAAGGATGCGCATCAGTGTTTCTCCTTCTTGCCTGCGCCGTTGCCGGCCGGGTGTTTGCCCGTGCCCTCACGCGGGGCATCGGACGAAATCGAGATGGTCCGCACATGGCCTTCCGGGGTGAGCACCTTGATGCGGTACTCGGTCCGCCGGCCGAACTTGCGCGGATCAGCCGACAATATCTTACCGCCGGTGTCCTGTTGCACCTTCGCCACCGCTTCTTCCAGCGTCAGCGGCGTCTTCTCCTGCGGCGGAGCGGCATGCGCGAGCACCGGCAGCAGCAGGGCCGGCAGGCAGGCTAGGAGGCGTCGAAGAAACATGGCAGGCAAGGCGGTGGCTCGTATCCAAATGATTAGCAGCCTAGGCAAGCGGGGCTGAACCATGGCCGGATGGGACAACCTGCTCCCTCCCCTTCGAGGGAGGGCTTCAACATGGTTCACGCGGCGTCCCGGCGGCCGCTGGCGGCCTGTTCGAGCAGGCTCCAGCCCGCGCCGGGCAGGTGCGCGCCCTCGCTCAGCACGCGCCGGAACGTGCGGGCACCGGGCTCGCCCTGGTACAGCCCGAGCACGTGCCGGCTGATGTGCTTGAGTGCGGTACCGCGCTTGAGTTCCGCCTCGACATAGGGACGCAGGTGGTCGAGCACTTCCTCGCGCGAGGGCATGGGGCCGCCGTACAGCGCCGCCTCCAGCTGCGCCAGCAGGTAGGGATCGTGATAGGCCGCGCGGCCCAGCATCACGCCGTCGACCTGCGCCAGGTGCGCCAGCACCGCCTCGACCGAGGTGATACCTCCGTTGATGACCACCACCAGCTGCGGGAACTCGCGCTTGAGCCGGTACACGCGCTCGTAGTCAAGCGGCGGGATCTCGCGGTTCTCCTTCGGGCTCAGGCCCTGCAGCCAGGCCTTGCGCGCATGCACCACCAGCACCTGGACGCCCGCCGCGACCATGGTTTCGGTGAAATGCTGCAGGTCAGCGTAATCGTCCTGGTCGTCCACGCCGATGCGGCACTTGACCGTCACCGGCACGTCTACGGCCTCGCGCATCGCGCGCACGCAGTCGCCGACGAGCGTCGGCTCGCGCATCAGGCAGGCGCCGAAGCGGCCGGACTGCACGCGGTCGGACGGGCAGCCGACGTTGAGGTTGATCTCGTCATAGCCGGCCCGCGCGCCCAGCCGCGCCGCCTGCGCCAGCTCCGCCGGCTCGCTGCCGCCCAGCTGCAGCGCCACCGGATGCTCCTGCTGGCTGTGCTCGAGCAGGCGCAACTGGCCGCCGCGCACCAGCGCGGCGCTGGTCACCATCTCGGTGTAGAGCCGCGCGTGCGGCGACAGCAGCCGGTGGAAATAGCGGCAGTGCCGGTCCGTCCAGTCCATCATCGGGGCGACGCACAGGCGGAAATCGGCAGGGTCGGGACGCGCGGTCATCCGCCCATTGTAGCCGTTCACCCCGAGGCGGCCTCGCGCCCGATCCAGCGCCGCGAGACCGCCAGGCCCACCCCCACGACCGCGGCGCCCCCCGCGGCAACCGCCAACCCGGCCTGCAGCAGACCGGCGGCGGCGATCAGCGCCGGCGCCATCAGCAGGCGGAGCAACCACACCAGCGCGATCCGGCGCTCGAGGTCGGGCGCGAGCCTCGCTACGAAGGCCAGGTAGGCCCATAGCAGCGCCGCGCTCACGTAGGTCGCGGCGGTCCCGACGAAGTAGGCCTGCATCGCCTGCGGGTCATCCTGCATGTGCTCCAGCGAGAAGCGTATCGCCACCGGCAGCAGCGCCACGAAGGCCAGCAGCAACAGGTTCAGCGCCGTACCCGGCAAGTCGATGTCGCGCAAGTGCGCGAACATGCGCCGGTGGTTCAACCAGACACCCCCGGTCAGCACGAAGCTGATCAGGTACAGCACCAGTGGCCGCGCCCACGCATCCCACAGGCCGTGCCCCGCGACCAGCGTCGGCTTGAGCTCGATCGCCGAAAGCGTGATCGCAATGGCGAACACGCCGTCGGAGAGCATGATCACCCGGTCCAGGTGGCGTTGCCCTACATGATGTTCCTCGACCGGCAGTTCGCCGCGCTTGGCCATGATTTTCCCCCGGTTGGTCGATGCGGATCGGCGGCAGCCTGCGCTTGCGCGCTCGAACGCTTGCCGTGCCCGCGCTATGCTATGACGTTGCCCTGCCTCGCGCGCGGTCCCCGCGCCTGCCTCGCCCAGGGCACCCGTCCCCCGACCGAGAATGCAAGACCATGGTGGCACTGGCGACCGAGCACGTGATCGACGTGCGGCACTGGAACGACAGCCTTTTCAGCTTCCGCACCACGCGCGACCCCGGCTTCCGCTTCGAGAGCGGGCAATTCGTGATGATCGGCCTGGAAGCGGACGGCCGTCCGCTGATGCGCGCCTATTCCATCGCCAGCGCGAGCTGGGAGGAACACCTCGAGTTCTTCTCGATCAAGGTGCCCAACGGCCCGCTGACCTCGCGCCTGCAGCACCTCAAGCCCGGCGACCCGCTGGTGGTCAGCCGCAAGTCCACCGGCACGCTGGTGCTCGACGACCTCAAGCCCGGCCGGAACCTGTACCTGCTCGGCACCGGCACGGGCCTGGCCCCGTTCATGAGCATCATCCGCGACCCGGCGACCTACGAACGCTACGAGAAGATCGTGCTCGCCCATGGCGTGCGCCAGGTCAGCGACCTGGCCTACGCCGACTACCTCGAGCGCGAACTGCCGCAGCACGAGTACCTGGGCGAACTGGTGCGCGAGAAGCTGATCTACTACCCGACCGTCACCCGCGAGCCCTTCCGCAACCGCGGCCGCATCACCGACGCCATCGTCGACGGCGTGATGAGCCAGGTCACCGGCCTGCCGCCGCTCAGCCCGGACACCGACCGCGTGATGCTGTGCGGCAGCCCGGCGATGCTGGAGGACCTGTGCGCGCTGCTGGACGGGCGCGGGTTCCAGGCCTCGCCGCGCACGCGTGAACCGGGCGATTACGTGATCGAGCGGGCGTTCGTCGAGAAGTAGGGTCCTGCAGGACCGCACGCCCCCCCCCCGAACCGGGAGAGAGGGCGCGGACAGGCCGATGGCCCAACCGCGCCGCCAGCTTCAACAGCCCATCGACACCGCGGCCACTAGCCTCCTGACGATTCGGCGCCGCACGCGCCCTTCTTGCGGAGACTCCGGTGGCATCCAGCACCCCGCCCCCACGGCAGGCACGCCAGGCGCGCGGCAGCGTGGTGCTGGGCATCGGGCGCGACGCGGCGCATTCCAGCCACGAGGCCGCCGCGCACGCAGCCATCGCGCAGCAACTGGCCGACCTGCTGGACTACGACTTCGCCGGCGCCTACGTGCCGGGACAGTCCTATGCCGGTCCGCTCTACTTCGTGCCGGGCGACGTGCTGACCGGGCTGGATACGGCCGGCGCCTGCGGCATCCGCAGCCCCTCCGACCTGTTCGGCGGCGTGGTGCCGGACCGCGTGATGGCCTCCAAGGCGATCACCCATCCACTGGTCGAGGATCCCACGCGCGCGCCGGAGGGCTGGTCCGCGGCGTTCGCCGAGCGGGTGCGCGCGGTGGTGCTGCCCGGCTACAGCGCCTACGCGCCCGCCGATGCGCGCCGCGCCGGCCGCGCGCTGTTGCAGCGGGGCCCGGTGCGGATCAAGCCCGCCCATGGCAACGCCGGTCGCGGCCAGCGCGTGGCCAGCGACATCGGCGAGCTGGATACCATCGTCGGCGCCTTCGACGAGGAGGCACTCGCCCGTGACGGCCTGGTGCTGGAGACCGACCTGGTCGACCTCACCACCTGGAGCGTGGGCCAGGTGCGCGTGGGCCACCACACCATCGCCTACTACGGCACGCAATGGCTGACCCGCGACAACGCCGGCGAGGTGGCCTACGGCGGCTCCAGCCTGCGCGTGCACCGCGGCGGCTTCGATGCGCTGCTGCGCGAATCGCTGCCGCCGCCCGTGCGCGAGGCCGCGGCGCAGGCGCAGCTGTACGACGAGACGGCGCGGCAGTGTTTCCCGCGCATGTTCGCCTCGCGCCGCAACTACGACGTGGTGCAGGGCAAGGACCATCGCGGCCACCCGCACGCCGGCGTGCTCGAATCGTCTTGGCGCATCGGCGGGGCGAGCGGCGCGGAAGCCGCCGCGCTGCTGCGATTCCGCGACGAGCCGGGCCGCCGCTGGCTCGGCGTGCGCACGGAGGAGCGCTACGGCGCCGATGCCTCGCCGCCGCCCGGTGCCACCGTGCTGTTCCACGGCATCGATCCGGCGGTGGGGCCGCTGCTGAAATTCACCGTGGTGGAGGACGATGACAACACGTAGCGAACATACCGACATCGCCGTCGACGGTGCCCGCATCGCCGGCACCCTGCTCGCCCCCGGCTCGACCATTCCCGGCGTGCTGTTCGTGCATGGCTGGGGCGGCTGCCAGGAACGCGACCTGGGCCGCGCGCAGCAGATCGCCGCACTGGGCTGCATCTGCCTGACGTTCGACATGCGCGGCCACGTGCGCACCGAGGCGATGCGCCAGACCGTCACCCGTGAGCAGAACCTGGCCGACGTGGTCGCCGCCTACGACCACCTGCGCATGCAGCCGCACGTCGACCCCGATTCGATCCTGGTGGTCGGCGCCAGCTATGGCGGCTACCTCGCTGCCATCCTCACCTCGCTGCGTCCGGTGAAATGGCTCGCGCTGCGCGTGCCGGCGCTGTACCGGGACGCGGACTGGGACGAACCCAAACGCTCGCTGTCGCGCGGGCAACTGGACGCCTACCGCAGCCGCGTGCTCGAGCCGGACGACAACCGCGCCCTGCGCGCCTGCGGGAACTTCGGCGGTGACGTGCTGATCGTCGAATCGGGTCACGACCACCTGGTGCCGCCCCCGGCCATCGTCAGCTACCGCAACGCCTTCCGGCGTACCCATTCGCTCACCTACCGGATCATCGACGAGGCCGACCACGCGCTTTCCAGTCCCGACTGCCAGCAGGCCTACACCTCGATGCTGCTGGCCTGGACCACCGAAATGGTGTTCGGTGCGCGTGCCGGCGGTGCCCCCGGCCGGGCCCCGCCGCGTTCCTCGTAGGCGGGCCTGGAACCGTTCGTGTTGCGATCGAAGCGGCGGCCTGGAGCCAAGCTACCCCTCCGGCGCTTGTCGACACCGACGAACGCCTGCACATTCGAACCATTGCCCCCGGAGACCGCCGATGGAAATCGCGCTCTACCTGCTCGCCGCGCTGCTCATCGTCGGCGGCCTCGCCGGTACGGTGCTGCCCATGCTGCCGGGCATCCCGATGATCTTCGGCGGCATCTGGCTGGTCGCCGCGGTTGACGGCTACCGCCACCTGGGCCTCGCCTGGCTGCTGGTGATCGGCTCACTGGGCGCGCTGGGCGTGCTGGTCGACTTCGTCGCCGGCGCGATGGGCGCCAAGCGGGTCGGCGCCAGCCCGCGCGCGCTCTGGGGCGCCACCATCGGCACCGTGGTCGGCATGTTCCTGGGCATTCCCGGATTGATCTTCGGCCCGTTCGTCGGCGCGCTGGTGGGCGAGCTTTCGGCCGGCACCAGCGTGCTGCGCTCGGCCCACGTGGGCGCCGGCACCTGGATCGGCCTGCTCGCCGGCACGCTGGTCAAGCTGGTGATCTCGTTCCTGATGGTCGGCCTGTTCGGCCTGGCCATGCTGCTCTAGACCTTAAGGCACAGGCGCGCCCCGGCCACGCCCGCGTACGCTGCGCCGGCCATCCAAGGAGGAAAACCCCATGCGCAAGACCCTTGCCCTCGCCCTGGCCGCCACGCTGGCCACCGCCGGATCGCTGCACGCACAGGCCGCGCCCAGCGCCTGGGTCGAACGCAGCAACGCCGACGCCAAGGTGCTGCTGGACGCCATTGCCCGCTTCAGCCCGGAATTCGCCACCCAGGTCGGCGTGCCCGGTTTCGACACCAAGGTCGCCGACCTGAAGCCCGGCATCGACGCACGCTCGCGCGCCGCGCTGGTGGAGGCCAAGGGCAAGCTGGAGAAACTGCTCGCCACGGAGAAGGACCCGAACGTGCGCGAGGACCTCAGGATCATGATCGAGGCCAGCGCCCAGCAGATCGAGGGTATCGACCTCACCCGCAAGTACCTGCTGCCGTACAACGACATCGGCTCGCTGATCTTCAGCGGCGAGTTCGCGCTGCTGAAGGACGATGTCGACGCCAGGCGCCGTCCGTCCGCGCTCAAGCGCCTCCAGTGCTACGTCGGCAAGGCGCCCGGCTGCACGCCGATCACCGAAGAGGCCAAGGCGCTGACCACGGCCCGGCTGGGCGAGAAGTCGCTGCTGGGCCCGTACAAGGGCGAGGTCGAGCAGAAGCTCGCCAACACGCCGCGATACGTCGAGGGCATCCGCCAGCTGTTCGCCAAGTACAAGCTCGACACGCCCGAGGGCAAGGCTGCGCTGGACGCGCTCGATGCGCAGCTGAAGGACTACGACGCCTGGGTGCGCAGCACCGTGCTGCCACGCGCGCGCACCGACTTCCGCCTGCCCGAGCCGCTGTACGCCTACAACCTCAAGCAGGTCGGCATCGACATTCCGCCCGAACAGCTGATGAAGCAGGCCGAGTTCGAGTTCATGGAACTGCAGGGCATGATGCAGGCGCTGGCGCCGGTGGTGGCCAAGGCCGAGGGCATCGACGCCACCGACTACCGCGACGTGCTCAAGGCGCTGAAGAAGCAGCAGCTCACCCGCGACCAGGTCGAACCCTGGTACCACGAGGTGCTCGGACACATCGAGGACACCATCCGCGACAAGAACATCGTCACGCTGCCCAAGCGTGCGATGCAGATGCGCCTGGCCTCCGAGGCCGAGGCCGCGCAGACGCCCGCGCCGCACATGGACCCGCCGCCGTTCCTCAACAACCACGGCGAGCGCGGCACCTTCGTGCTGACCATGGGCAACCCTGGCAACGGCAAGGACAACAGCCAGGCCTACGACGACTTCACCTTCAAGGCGGCCGCCTGGACGCTGACCGCGCACGAAGGCCGCCCCGGCCACGAACTGCAGTTCGCCGCGATGGTCGAGCGCGGCGTCTCGCTGGCGCGCAGCCTGTTCGCCTTCAACAGCGTCAACGTGGAAGGCTGGGCGCTGTATGCCGAGTCCGAGATGCTCCCCTACGAGCCGCCGGCCGGCCAGTTCGCCGCGCTGCAGGCCCGCCTGATGCGCGCCGCCCGCGCCTACCTCGATCCCATGCTCAACCTGGGGCTGATCACCCGCGAGCGCGCACACGACGTGCTCACCCACGACGTCGGCCTCTCCGAGGCCATGGCCCGCCAGGAACTGGACCGCTACACCTTCAACAGCCCCGGCCAGGCCACGGCGTATTTCTACGGCTACCTGCGCCTGCAGCAGCTGCGACTGGAGACCGAGCTGGCGCTCGGCGACAAGTTCGACCGCAAGGCCTTCAACGACTTCGTGATCGGCCAGGGTCTTCTGCCGCCGGCACAGCTGGCCGAGGCGGTGCACACGCAGTTCATTCCGGAACAGAAGCAGAAGAAGTAATCACGCAACGGTTCGAGCACGGGTTGGCCCGCGCGCGAGCGGCAAGGGGCGCTGCTCATGGCGCGGCGCCTGGCGGATCAGCCCAGACGACAGGACGCCGGCCGGGTTTTCGACGAGCCTCGAGCTCGTCGAAGACCCGCCACCCGCACGCTTACCCGAAGGGCGCCATCAAGGTTACTCCCAGGCGAGCCCCGGCCCCTCGCCCCACCACTCTCGCCGGAGGGGAAAGGGAGCTAGGCGCTCAGTCCGGGATGACGTAGAGCAGCACGGCCAGGTAATGCAACACGCTGCCGGCCAGCACGAACCCGTGCCACACCGCATGGTGAAAAGGCAGCCGCTTGCACAGATAGAACGGCACCCCCAGCGTGTAGGTCGCCCCACCCGCGATCAACAACACCAGCCCACCCGGCGCCAGATGCGTGCGCAACGGCTCGAACGCCACCAGCGCCACCCAGCCCATCGCCACGTAGATGGACACCGCCAGCCAACGCGTCTGGATGCGCCGCAACAGCCCGAGCTCCAGCGCGCTGCCGACCAGCGCCAGGGTCCAGATCGCAGCGAACAGGCCCCAGCCCCATGCCCCCGGCAACACGATCAGGGTAAACGGCGTATAGGTCCCGGCGATCAGCAGGAAGATCGCGATGTGATCGAGCGTACGCAGCACCCGCCGCGGCAGCTCGCCGGGGATCGCGTGGTACAGGGTCGAAGCGGTGTAGAGCAGGATGAGCGTGCTGCCGAACACCGCGCAGCTGACCACGGCCCGGGCATCCCCGCGCAGTGCGGCGAACGCCACCAGCGTCGCCAGGCCGCCGATGCTGAGCAGGATGCCGATGCCGTGGATGAGCGTGCTGGCCAGCTCGTCGCCGAAACGGTAGCGCGGCGGGCGGACGGCGGAAGGCGCGGGCATGGAAGGCTCCAGGACGGAAAGGCCGGGCGGCCACCCTACCATACCCGCGCGTATCGTTTATGCGACGGACGTCTGGACGTCCAGGCCGGTGTTACTGCTCGATGATGAACGCGCCGAACGCGACACCCAGGTTCCAGCCTTCGCCCTTGCCGCTGAGCGCCAGGCCGACGTTGCCCTTGGTCAGCACCTGTGCGCCGGCCGACTTGACCGCGCCGGCGTGCGCCTCGGCGTTCGCGTAGTGGCCGAGCACCTCGTGGATGTCGTACACGCCGCTGAACTTGCCGATACCGTTGTCGATGTGCGTCTTGCCGAAGGTGAGCCCGCCGCCCTTGGCGCTCAGCTTCACGTGCATGGTCTGGCCGTTGCTGCAGTGGACGGTACCGCTGCCCTTGGCGGTCTTGTAGAACACCGACCAGCCCGACAGCGAGAAAGTCATCTTGCAGGAGATCTCGCCCGCGTGCGCCGGGGCCGGCAACAGCGCCAGCCCGCCCGCCAGCAAGGCCAGCGCGCCCAGTTTGCTCAATATCGTCATGATTGCCTCCCGGCGGCCCCCGCGGCCGCGCCGGAGGATTGTGCGGCAAGAGCGCCACGGCGGGAATGCTTGCGCGCGGGCGATCGGCAGGCCTAGGCTGGCATCGCGCCGGCGCGATTCCCTCTGCCCGCAAGGCAGCGTGCCTGCGCCAAAAGCACAGGAGGATCGCCCATGTCGTCCGCAACCCTGGCTTCATCCCGCACGCACGCCCATCCCGACCCGGTCCGCATCACCGCGCTGAGCGCGGCCATGGCCATCAACCTCACCGTGTTCGTCGCCGCGACCCGGCCGCTGCCGCCGCTGGCGCTGCCGCGACTGGACACCTCGGCGCTGACCACGCGCTTCATCCCGCCCAAACCCGAACCGGTCGAGGCACCGCAGCTGCCGGCCATCCTGCCGGTCACCCGGCACACGCCCGTGCATGTCGCGCCGCCGATCGCCAGCACCCTGCACATCAGCGACGAAGGGACGCTGGCGGCGGCGCCGATCCACGTTCCCACGATCGCCCCACCGGTGATCGGTGCGAGCCCGGCCACCGTGCCGGGCGAGCCGGTCGAGGCCAGCCTTGCCTACCGCAGCGCGCCGCTGGTCTTTCCGGCGCAGGCGATCCGCCAGCACATGCACGGCACCGTGCTGCTGCGCGTGCTGGTGGATGAAGCGGGCAAGCCGGTGGACGTGATCGTCGAGCTGAGCAGCGGCTACGCGCTGCTCGACCGCAGCGCCCGCGAGCAGGTACTCGCGGGCTGGCGCTTCCAGCCGGCCAGCGTGGACGGCCACGCGGTACGCGCCTGGGCGCGGGTACCGGTGAGTTTCGAGCTGCGCAAGCTCTAAAAAAGCCACCCAGCATCGCGCACTGAAGGGTTACGACTGCTTAACGGCGCCCATGCTCCACTGGTCGCCGTTCTTCGTACGGTCCTGCCATGGCAAACCACAGGCAAAGCTTGAAGGCGCTGCGCCGCATCGCGCTGGCGCACTGCCGAGGGGAGCACCCCGACCTGGCCGCCCTCGCCCGCGAACTGGGCAGCGCCGTCCGCCTCCATACAGAAGCTTTCACCGCACTGGCGAGCCGCGTTCGCACCGCCGGTGGCCCGCGTATCCGCCCGCTGCGGACCGGCAGCGCGCAACTGCAACTGCTGCTGATCGCCTGGCCGGCCAACCATGTGTCCGCGCTGCATGACCACGGCGCACACTGGGGCCTGGAAATCCCGCTGCACGGGGCGATGGAAGTGGAGGCCTGGCGCCGCCAGAGCGACGGCGGCGAACCGCTGGCACACGGGCGCCACTGGCTTGGCCCGGGCGATGCGCTGTGGTTCGACGCCGACCAGTCGCGCCTGCACCGCTGCCGCAATCTTTCCGTGCGCGAAGCCGCGCTCAGCCTGCACCTTTTCGGGGGCGCCCCGGGCGCCGGCCTGGCCTATGCCCCGCCCCCCTCCACCCGGCAGCGGATGCCCCCCTCGCGGCCGGCCATCGCCGGGCCGCTGCCGGGCTGAGGGCCGGCCACCGGAGAGCCGCCATGTTCCGACGGGTCGCCATCGTTGGCGGCGGCGCCGCCGCCGTCGCCGTCCTCACCGAGCTGGTCGATCGCGCCATCGCGCCGCTGCACCTGGACTGGTACACCGGCGGCGCGGCGCATCCCGGGCGCGGCATCGCCTACGGGACGACCTCGCCGCACCACCTGCTCAACGTGCGCGCCGCCACCATGGGCATGTTCTCGCGCAGGCCGCGCGGCTTCCTGGACTTCGCCCAGCGCGCCGACCCGCAGGTTGCCGGCACCGATTTCCTGCCTCGGCGGTTGTACGGCGACTACCTGGAGGACGAAGCGGCAAACGCCCTGGCGCAATCGCGCAGCCGTGGCGTGGACGTGCGCGTGGTGCCGTTCGCGGCCGATGCGCTGGTCCCGGAGATCGACGGTGTCACGGTGATCCAAGGCGAGCGCGCCAGTCGCGTCGACGCCGCGGTGCTGGCCATCGGCGCATTGCCGGTGCGGCCGATCGCGGGCGTCGAGGCCTCGCTGCTGGCAGAACAGCGCTACATCATCGACCCGTGGGCCTTTCTGGCCTCGGCCGGTGTGCACGCGCCACCGCGCGAAGTCGCGCTGGTCGGGTTGGGGCTGAGCGCGGTGGACGTGCTGCTGGAACTGGCCGACCGCTGGCCCGACACGCACTTCACCGCGGTTTCCCGCCACGGCCGCCTGCCGGCGGCGCACCTGCCGGTGGCGACCGTCCCGGACGACGACGGCGGCGGGCTGGTCGAGGCCATGCAGGACGCACCGGAGATCCGTCGCTGGCTGCGCCTGCTGCGCGAGGCGATCGCCGCCAGCGAAGACTGGCGCGTGGTGATCGACAGCCTGCGCCCGTCCACGCATCAATTGTGGGAAGCACTGCCGCTGGCCGAACGCGCACGCTTCCTGCGCCACGCCCGCTGGGCGTGGGAACGCGCCCGCCACCGCATGCCGCCACAGGTCGAACGTCAGGTGCTGGCGCTCGAACGCGAGGGACGACTGAAGCGGGTGAGCGGCCACGTCACCGCCGCGCGGTCGCGCGACGGACGGGTCGAGCTGGAGGCGTGGCATGCCGGCGCCAGCGCATCGCTGCTCGCGGACCTGGCGATCCAGACCATCGGCCTGGACACCGACGTGCGCAACACGCTCCACCCGCTGATGCGCCAGATGGTCACCAACGGCCACGTCACGCCCGACCCACTGGGGCTGGGCTGCCAGGCCACGCCGGATGGCCGCCTGTGCCATGACGGCACGCCGTGGCCACGGTTGTTCGGTATCGGCAGCCTCATGCGCGGCGCGCGCTGGGAATCGATCGCGATGCCGGAGATCCGGCTGCAGGCGCGCGTGCTGGCCTCGCAGATTCTGGAACCGGCCATCGCGCCGGTACGGCGGCGGCTGGCGTCGCATGCCGGATGAAAGCGCAGGTGGGTCTCAGCCCATCGTGCAAACGATCGCGAGCGGCGATGGACTGACGCCCCTCGCGATCACTTGCGTCGCGCGGCCCATTCGCTGGCCATCCAGGCGAGCCCGATGCCGACCCCCACGCCGGCCAGCTCGCACAGCACGCGCGTGCCCAGGCCGTCCGGATCGTGCACTTCGGCCAGCTTCGCGCGCAGCAACTGCACCGACTGCAGGCGCGCGTAATTGAAGTAGAAGAGATCCGCCAGATCGCCACTGCCGGCGAGCGCGACGCCCAGCACGTAGGCCCATGCCATCTGCGCGCCATGGCTCCAGGCCTCGCGCGTGCGCCAGCGGAACAGCAGGAAGAGCAGCGCTCCCGCCACCGCCGCGATCAGGCCGGCCTGCAGGCCGCCGATCCAGCCGTAGCCCATCCAGGATTGGTCGTAGTGCATCGGTTTCCGCCATGGGTGGAACGGGCATTATGCCGGGAAGGGCTGGATGGGAGCGGTGGACGACCCACTACACTTTCCCGATGAACCACGCGCCCTGCCCGCCCGACACCGCCCTGATCCTGGTGGACCTGCAGCCGGACTTCATGCCCGGCGGCCCGCTGGCCTGCCACGAGGGCGACGCCATCGTGCCCGGCATCGACACCCTGCTGCGCGAGCGCCGTTACCGCCACGTGGTCGCCACGCAGGACTGGCACCCGCGCGGGCACGTTTCCTTTGCCGCCAACCATGCGGATCAGGCGCCGTTCGCGCAGATCAACCTGCATGGGTTTCCGCAGACGCTGTGGCAAGTCCACTGCGTGGCCGGGACGCCGGGCGCGGCGCTGCATCCGGCGATCGACTGGACGCCGCTCGACCTGGTCGTGCGCAAGGGCACCGACCCGGCGGTCGACTCCTACAGCGCCTTCCGCGAAAACCACGGCCCGGGCGGCACGCGCCCGCCGACCGGCCTGGCGGGCTGGCTGCGCGAGCGCGGCGTGAGCGAGGTACACGTGTGCGGGTTGGCGCGTGACGTGTGCGTGCTGTGGACGGTGCAGGATGCGCGGGCGCTCGGCTTCCGCGCGCACATGCTGTGGGAGCTGACCCGACCGGTGACACCCGCGAGCGACGACGCCACCCGCGCGGCGCTGGCCTCCCTTTCTCCTGTGGGGAACGGGTCCGGGTGAGGGGCGCGCTGCCACGACACGCCATCCTCGGAGCTTCTTGATCAGTCTCGGTCCGCCTGGAACTTCTCCGCGAGCCCCCGGCCCCTCACCCTGCCCTCTCCCCGGAGGGCAGAGGGTTCAAGCGAGCGGGTAACCAGGACCCTGGCGGCAAACCCAGCTCCCTCTCCCCTCCCGGGGAGCGGGTTGGGGTGAGGGGCCGCTTGCGGAAAAACCGCCGCCTTCGCGATGCATCTGGATGCTTCGCACGGCCGACTCGTCGTGCGAGCCACGGCCCTTCACCCCGCCCTCTCCCGGAGGGAAGAGGGCTCAAGCAAGCGGGTAAGTAGACCCTGGCAGCGAACCCAGCTCTCTCCCCGGAGGGAGGGGTTCTCACACGCGTCGCTTCCCGCTTTTTCAAGCCTCGTTCTCACCCGAGACCGTGGCCCGCGGTTCGCCGTCCCGGTCCACGCTGACATGTACGCCGATCGGTCGGCAGCACACCGGGCAGTCCTCGATATAGGCCTGTTCGCCGGCCGAGCCATCGAGCAGCAACTCGATCCGCTCGCCGCAGTAGGGGCAGGACACGTCAGCGGGGGTCAGCATGGGTTACCTCGCCAGGGCCGGTGGAACCGCTTCCGCAAGCGGACGCAGGGCGCGGGGAAGCGTGCTGCAGCGACCATTGTTCCGGCGTGAGGACCGCAAAGCCGGCATCACGCAGCGTGCGTCGCCCAAGCTTCAGCAAGGCGCTGTCGCGGCTGAGCAACCAGCGTGCGCCGGCCGCGCCGGCCAGGGCAAGGAACTTCTGGTCGTCGCGGTCGGCGCAACGCGGCAGCGGGACGTCGCACGGAAGGGGCGGCAGCGCGCGCACCCGTCGGTCGAACGCCAGCACGGCGCGCGCGCGCCCGATCCCGTCCAGCGCGAGTTGCGGATAGTCCAGTACAGCCAGCCATTCGTCGCGGCAATCCACGGTGGTCACTGCCTCGACGGCGCCGCTGGCGAGTGCGGCGGCCAGCTCCGCGCAGCGCGGGTCGTGGAACACGAACAGGTCCAGGCAGACGTTGGTGTCCAGCACCACGCGCGGCGGCACGAGCGTCACCTCAGGGCGCAGCCAGCGACGCTGCCGCCCGTTCGCCAAGACGCGCCACCGCGGCCGGGATACCGGCCGGCCCGTCCACGCTGAGCAGGCGCTCCTCCTGGCCGCTCAGGCCCGTCTCCAGCTCGTGCGCCCAGGTCACGTGGTAGGGCATGTGCACGGCCCAGCCGCCGAGTGCCAGGACCGGCTCGATGTCCGAGCGCAGCGAGTTGCCGACCATCGCGAACTGCGCCGGCGCGAGGTCGAACTCGCCCAGCACGCGCTGGTAGGTGGCCTCGTTCTTTTCCGACACGATCTCGATGCGGCCGAACAGGTCGGACAGGCCCGACTCGGCGACCTTCTTCTCCTGGTGGAACAGGTCGCCCTTGGTGATCAGCACGATCGCGTGCCGCGCGGCCACCGCCTCGACCGCCTCGCGGACGCCGGGCAGCAGCTCCACTGGATGCTCCAGCACCGTCTTGCCCAGTTGCACGATCTGGTGGATGTCGCGCGCCTCGATGCGGGCATCGGTCAGGGCGATGGCGGTTTCGACCATCGACAGTGTCATGCCCTTGGCGCCGTAGCCGAACAGCTTGAGGTTGCGTCGCTCGGTCGCCAGCATGCTTGCCTGCACCTGGCTGTCGGTGACGTCGATGTAGCGGGCGAGGATGGCCTGGAACTCGGCGCCGGCGGCCTGGTAGTAACCCTCGCTGTGCCAGAGCGTGTCGTCGCCGTCGAATCCGATCAGTTCCAGCATGGGTGCGTGCCGTGGTGGGAGCTGCCCATTCTCCCACGCACGGCGCACACGCGGATCACCCCGGACGGCGATCCGCCTCAGGGTGTCAGTGGAAGACGCCCAGCAGCCAAAGCACGATCACGATCACGATGATCAGGCCCAGGCCTCCGCTGGGGCCGTAGCCCCATGAGCGCGAGTAGCCCCAGGTCGGCAGGCCGAGCAGCGCGAGGATCACCAGGATGACCAGGATGGTAATCAGCATGTATTACTCCTTGCCGTTGAGGGTGCTTGCCATCGTGCGCGCCTCCCCCGTTCAGGGCACGTGAGCCGGCCGACCGGGAAACGTGCAGACGCTGAACAACCGGCCACGCCCTTGCGGCGAAGATGGCGGACGAGTGAAGGAGGCGCCAATGGCGAATGATCCGCCGGCGACGCGGCGTCCGAACTCCTGAGACGGCGGTCGCCTATCGTGCCCGGGCCTCGCGGTCCTCCGCCGCAGGTTCCGATCTGCTTGGCAGTGGCTCGGTTTTTCGTGGCCGCGTCCCTAGTGCAGGACGCGGCCTTTTTTTTGGCCGGCGTTTCAGGCGCCCACGCGCTGGCGCACCGCCTCCATGTCGCGCACCGGGCGCACCTCGATCGCACCGATGCGAGCCCACGGGAAAGTCCGCGCGATGCGCATGGCGTGATCGAGGTCGTCCGCCTCGATCAGGTTGAAGCCGGCCAGGTATTCCTTGGTTTCCGCGAAGGGTCCGTCGAACACCGTGGTGCGCTGCTGGCGCACGCGGAACGAGCGGGCGGTCGCGGGCGGCTCGAGCTGCTGCGAGTCGAGCACGCAGCCCTCCGCACGCAATTCGTCCGCGTGCGCCAGACAGCCGCGCATCAGCGTGTCGAACTCGCCTTCGGGCAGGGCCTGCAGCAGCGCGTCGTCGACGTACACCATCATCAGGAACTTCATGGGCGGCTTCCGGCGGGTGGGGGACGGCCGATTATGGCCGCCCCCCGCGCCCGCTGCAGCCTCAGTGCAGGCGGGCTACCACCTGCTTGCCCAGCGCCAGCACGGCCGGGCGCAGCGTGGCCGGATCGCGGTCCTCCACGCGCAGGTTGATCTGCCCCTGGTAGGCGCCCACGCGCAGCTTGAGCCCCGCCGCGCCTTCGGTCTCGGCAAGGAAGGCCTCGTCGCCCAGCCCGGGCACCGGCGTGACGTTGATGCCACGGCCGGTGAAGTCCCCGCGGTGTGCGGCCAGCGCCTGGCCTGCCTGGTCGGGCGACGTCATGCGGGTGAAGTCGATCAGCAGCTTGGTGCGGTAGTCGCCCGGTTGCGGCTGGTGCAGGTACGAGCACATGCCGCCGGCGCCGGGCTTCTGCTCGGTGACGGTGTCGGCGCCATTGGCCTGCAGGATGGCCGCCACGTCGGCCACCGGCATCAGCTGGCACAGGTCCAGCGGCTGGTCGGCCACTGCCGGCGCGGTGGGCGTGGACGTGCCGGCGGCGGTGTCGGCCGCCTGGTCGTGCGACGAACAGCCGGCCAGCAGCAGGCCGCCCAGCACCAGCGCCACAGGGAAACGCTTCATCGAGGCTTCTCCTTTCAGCCGCACGTCGCGGCCGGGCGATCATAGACGGCCGGACGCCGGACAGGCGAAGGGCGGCCCGGAGGCCGCCCTTCGCACTGGCAATGGACCGACTTCGGTCAGTCGTTCTTGTGGCTCTGCTGGCCGGCCTTGACGTGCTGCTCGTGCGTGCCGCCGCTGCTCTGCTGGCCGGCGCGCACATGCTCTTCGTGCGTGGCGTGGTCGCCGCCACCGGCCTTGCCGCCCTTGCTGGCAATCTCACGCTGCTTGTCCTTGTCCATCGATGCGAAACCGCGCTTGTCGTCACTCATGGCGTTTCTCCTGTCGTTTTCTGGAAGGAAAGTCCGCCCAGCTGGCGAACGCTGACCACCCTAGCGAGCGGCCCATAAAGAAGCCCTTAGCTGCGGATCAACGGGCTCCTCCACAGCCGTCCGTTCACGTTCGTTGCGCGGCGGCCCACGCATAAGCAGCGCTCCCCCTTTCCCTGGCGCCGGTGGTTGCGACCATCGCGCCCGAGTGCACGATGCCCCGATCGATCCCCGCGCCAACCCTCCCCCGTTCCGCCCGTTCGCCCTGCGCGTGGGCCTTGCCGCATGGAAGCGCCCTGGCGCTGTGGACGGTGCTCGCCGCACAGGCACACGAGGGCGTGGTCGTCCTGGTCGCCGACGATCCGCAGCGGGCATGGGTGCTGGAGGACGAGCTCGCGTTCTTCGCCGGCGCCTTGCCGGTGTTGCATTTCCCCGACTGGGAAACGCTTCCCTACGACGAGTTCAACCCGCACCCGCGCATCGTCTCGCAACGCATCGCCACGCTGCAGCGGCTGGCGACGCTGGAACGCGGCGTGCTCGTCGTGCCGGTGACCGCGCTGATGCAACGCATCGCACCGCCGGCTTACCTGGCGACCGGCCTGCGCCTGGCCAGCGGCGACACACTGACGCCGGCCGACGCGCGTCGCGCGCTGGAGGCGAACGGCTACCGGCGCGTGGCGCAGGTGGCCGACCCGGGCGATTACGCGCCGCGCGGCAGCGTGCTGGACGTCTATCCCACGGGCGCGGCGCAGCCATTCCGCGTGCGTTTCGCCGAGGGCGCCGTCGCGTCCATCAAGGCGGTCGATGCCGATACGCAGCGTTCGCAGCAGGCGATCGAGCGCCTCGACTTGCTGCCCGCACGCGAGTTCCCGCTCGATGCCGACGCGGTACGCCGTTTCCGTGCGCAACTGCGCGAGCGCATCGCGGGCGATCCGGAGGCGTGCCCGCTCTACCGCGACATGCGCGAAGGCCTGGCACCCGCCGGCGTGGAGTCCTGGCTGCCGCTGTTCTTCGAACACACCGCCACGTTGTTCGACTACCTGCCCGGATCGCCGTTGTTCGTGCCGCTGCCGGACACGCAGGCAGCCGCCCGCATGCTGTGGGACGAAGCCTGCGCGCGCCACGCGCGCCGCGCGGACGGCCAGGCGCGCCCGCTGCTTCCACCGGATGCGCTGTACCTGGAGCCGACACAGTTGGAGGCCCGGCTGGCGAAGCAACGGCGCGTCCGCTTCGACACCGGGGCGGGCGACAACCCGACCACGCCCGCGCCGCCACTGACGCTGGCACGCGCCAGCGGCGACGCACGCACGCTGGCGGATTTCCTCGACGGGCACGCAGGCGCGGTGCTGATCGCGGCCGATTCGCCCGGCCGCCGTGACGCGCTCGTCGAGGCACTCGACGCGATCGGGCGCGCGCCACGGAACGTCGCAGGCTGGCGTGCCTTCCTCGACCTGCCGGCCAGGCAGGCGCTCGCGGTCACCGTGGCCCCTCTCGAACAGGGATTCGTGCTCGCCCAGCCGCCGCTGGCCGTGCTGACCGAGCGCGAGCTCTACGGCCTGCGCGCCCGTCGGCCCCGCCGGCGCAGGCACGAAGGCGGGCCGCTTGCACCGCGCGGCGAGCTGGCCGAGCTGCGCGAAGACGAGCCGGTGGTGCACGTGGACAGCGGCGTCGGGCGCTACCGCGGCCTGCAGGCGATGGAGCTCGGCGGCAGTCCCGGAGAGTTCCTGGCGATCGAATACGCCAAGGGCGACAAGCTGTACGTGCCGGTGACCCAGCTCGGCCAGGTCAGCCGTTACGCGGGCACCTCGCCCGAGCGCGCGCCGCTGCATGCGCTGGGCAGCGGCGCGTGGGAACGTGCGCGCGCCAAGGCGGCCGGGGATGTGCGTGATGCCGCGGCCGAGCTGCTCGCGCTGCAGGCGGCCCGCGAAGCGCGCAGCCGGCCGCCGCTGAAGATCGACCGCCGCCAGCTGGCCGCTTTCGCGGCCGACTTTCCTTACGAGGAAACGCCCGACCAGCGTGCGGCGATCGACGCGGTCATGGCCGACCTCGCCGCTCCGCGCCCGATGGACCGGGTGATCTGCGGCGACGTCGGCTTCGGCAAGACCGAAGTCGCGCTGCGCGCCGCCTTCGCGGTCGCCAGCGCCGGCAAGCAGGTGGCGGTACTGGTGCCGACCACCCTGCTCGCGCAGCAGCACTGCCGCAGCTTCGTCGAGCGCCTGGAAGGCTGGCCGGTGACGGTCGAGGCGATCTCGCGCTTCCGCGCGGGCAGGAAGCTCGACGCCACGCTCGAGCGCCTCGCCGATGGCCGCCTGGACATCCTCATCGGCACGCACAAGCTGTTGCAGCCACAGGTGCGCTTCCATGACCTGGGGCTGGTGATCATCGACGAGGAGCAGCGCTTCGGCGTGCGCCAGAAGGAGCGCCTCAAGCAACTGCGCAGCGAAGTGGACGTGCTCACCATGACCGCCACGCCGATCCCGCGCACGCTGGGCATGGCGCTGGGCGGGTTGCGCCACCTCTCGCTGATCGCCACGGCGCCGACCGAACGCATCGCGGTACGCACCACCGTCACGCCATGGGACCGGGCGCTGATCGCCGACGCGCTGCGGCGCGAGCTCGCGCGCGGCGGGCAGGCCTATTTCCTGCACAACGCGGTGGAAAGCATCCAGCGCATCGCCGACGAACTGCGCTCGCTGGTGCCCGAGGCGCGGCTGGCGGTGGCACACGGGCAGATGAAGGCGGGCGAGCTGGAACAGGTGATGGGCGCGTTCCTGCGGCGTCGCTACAACGTGCTGGTCTGCACCACCATCATCGAGACCGGCATCGACATACCCGGCGCCAACACCATCGTGATCGACCGGGCCGAAAACTTCGGCCTGGCGCAACTGCAGCAGCTACGCGGGCGGGTCGGCCGCTCCGCCCGGCGGGCCTACGCCTACCTGGTGGTTTCCGATCCGGACACCATGACCGAAGAGGCTCGCCTGCGGCTGGATGCGTTCGCCGCGGAAGAGGAGCTGGGCGCCGGTTTCGCCCTGGCCGCACGCGACCTGGAGATCCGCGGCGCCGGCGAGCTGCTGGGCGAGGAGCAATCCGGCCAGATCCAGGCCGTCGGCTTCAGCGTTTATGCCCGCCTGCTGGAACGCACCGTGCAGGCGCTCAAGGACGGGGAGGAACCGGACGTCGACCTCACCCGCGGCGATACCGTCGTCGAGCTGCACCTGCCGGTGCTGATTCCCGACGACTACGTGCCGGATGTCCCCACGCGACTGGCGCTGTACAAGCGCATCGCCGGGGCGGACGCCGAAGAGGCGCTGCATGCCTTGGAAATGGAGCTGGTCGACCGCTTCGGCCTGTTGCCCGAACCCACCGCACGCCTGTTCGCGCTGGCGCGGCTGCGGCTGATGGCGCAACCGCTGGGTATCGCCCGGGTGGACATGGACCACCACGGCGGCGTGGTGGTGTTCGGCCGCGGGACGACGGTCGACGCCGCGGCCCTCGACCGCCTGATCGAGGCCCAGCCGGAGGTCTATGCGCGGGAGGACGAGGATCGGCTCGCCGTCACGCTGGATCTGGCCGAACCGGCGGACGCCATGCGCGCGGCTGAAGAACTGCTGGTGCGCCTTGGTGCGCGTCGCCCGGAAGCGGACCTTTCGTAGGGTGGGCTTCAGCCCACCGCAAGGTCGCGGGAAGGTGGGCTGAATCCCACCCTACACAAGACCCGGCCCTCGCATGGAGAGCCGGGTCCGGCGTGATCAGCCCGTGGTGGTGCCGGAAGACATCGACGAATCGCCGGTGGACTGCCCGGCAAAATCCACCACCAGCGTCACGCGGCGGTTGGAGGCGCCTTCCTCGCGCGTCTTGCCACGTTCGACCTGGCGATCGTTCGCCTCGCCGTAGCTGACCGCACGCAGGTGGTCGGCGGACAGGCCGCTCTGCACCAGATAGTCGCGCACCGCTTTCGCACGGCGCTCGCCGAGGCGGCGGTTGTAGCTGGCCGAGCCGGCCGGATCGGCAAAGCCCTCCACCGTGATCACGGCATCGGGGTAGTGCTGGCGGACGACCTTGGCAAAGTCGTCGAGCAGCGGCTTGTCCTCGTCACGCAGGGTGGCGTCGTTGAAGGCGAAGTGCGCGGCGGTGTCGAGCCGCACGCGGCCGGCCATCTGCGAGATCTGCGCGTCGTACTTGGCGAAGCGCTGCTGCATCTCCTGGGTCAGCGAATCGAGCTGCTGTTGCTGCTTCTGGTCGTTGGCGCGCAGTTCGGCGATCGCGGCGTCGTAATCGGCCTTCTTCACGTAGTTGGTGCAACCGCCAAGCGCGATCGCCGTAACTACCAGCGACCCCGCGGCCCACCGGAATGTCGAATTGACCATGTGCGCCTTCTCCTTCATGAGCGAGCCCTTGGCGGGTGCCTGCCCTTCGGACAGCCACCAACCGTGTCGGCCCAGAGCCTCGGACCGTAGCACCGCCGGTCGCCCGCTACCTTGACGTTTCCTGACTCGGATCGCCGAACGTGCGCAAGGGCACGTTGCCGGATGTGCGGGGTTCATGGACGTGCAGGGCGTGCATGCGCGAGGCCTCGATGCCTGGCCCGCGTGGCTCACAGGCCGTCCCGTTCAAGAGCACGAATCGGCCGGGCTCGGTCTGCCGCGGCCGCGCGCACCCGGGTCGAATCCATGCCCGCCCGGGGCGACCCTTCAAGAAGAGGCAGCAAAGCGCGCGGACGCTCCCCTCAGGGCACGCGATGTCAGATCTGCTGGTCGCGCTGCGCGTCGTTGCCGCTCTGGCCGCCCTGGATCACGCCCTCGTCCGGCTCCTGCCCCGGCATGTGCGCCGGCGCCATGCGCGCAGGGCCGCCGGGCGAGCCTGCGGTGCCGCCGCGGTTGGGCGAGTCCGCGCCGGTGGTGCGGTCGGCCGGGTCGCGGGGCATGCCGTGCACGCGCTGATCCTGCTGTGCGCCCAGGTCGGCTGCGGCACCGGGGTTGCGCGAGGCCGGCACGCCGTTGCTGTCGCTCGCGACAGGACCGCCGTCGTCGCCGGTGAAACCCTGCTCGACGCTACCCTTGCGGGCCGGGCCGCCTTCGTCCAGCGACAGGCCGGGCGGATCCACGCGCGGCAACCCGCCAGGCAGCCCGGCGGCGGCGTCGAACTCCTCGCGGGCCGCCTGCGCCACCTTGCGACTGATGCCTCCCTGGCTCTGCGTGTTGGAGCCGGCGGTCTTGCCGCCGGCATCAGGGGCCATCGGGCCTCCGATCGGCTCGCGGTCGCGCTCGTCGTGCTGGTTGCCCATGGCATGTCTTCCCGTGGCTTGGCGTGCGGGAAGTCTCGCGCGCAGGCCGTCAGGGCAGTGTCGAAAGGCGCCAGCGGCCTCATCGCCGCGGCCGTGGCCTGCGCATTACAGGTATCTAACACGGGTAGGTGCACATTCAGCTTCCCTGGCGGCGGATCACGCGCCGCCACGGCCCGGCTCGACAGTTCAGGAACGCGCACATGACCACGCATGCACAGCTTCCCCACGACTCCCTGTGGCCCGCCACCCGCTGGCGCCAGCTGGCGCTCCGCCTGGGCCGCCAACTGGGCCTGATCGCCGAGCAGGCGCCCGCCGTTCCGCCTACCCGCCGCCAGCAGCTGCTCGCGGCGCAGGACCGCCGCCGCGCCGAACAGCGCCGCGTGGCCGAGTTGGCGCGCGGCCACCGCTGAGCGTTCGGCCAGGAACTCCGGTCACACCGTCAGGGGCCCAGCACCCAGTAGTAGAAGTCCTCCGCAATCACCTTCTCACCCGCTTCGGGCGCATATCCGTAACGCGCCTGCTCGCCGCGCGCCACGATCTGGCGGGCGAACGCCTCGGCCAGGCGCCGCGTGGGATCGCGGCCCAGCAGGAATGCGCGAAAACCGTCGTAGCGGACGCGCTCGGTCTTCGCATCGGACTGGATGATGTGGTCGACATCCACCGCGCAACTCCCATGTCGGAACAACCTGCCGGCGATCCCGCAGGATCGCCTGGCAAGTCAGCCTACGTGCCCCGGGGTGAAGTTGCCGCGCGCAATCGATCGTCGCCATCTGCATCCAGCTGACGCGCTCCGGCGCCGCCCACGGAACCTACACGTTCCTTTGCCCCAACGGGTCTGACGCTGGGGTCGCTTGCGCATCCACTTCTGCGCGAGCGACGCCTCACACCCACCGGACCCTCCAGACATGCCCTCCCATCGCGATGCCGACGAGGAACCCGGTCGCGCCAGTCGCGAGGCCAGCCTGGCGCAGGAGAACGCGCGCCTGCGCGCCGCGCTCGTGCGCGCCGGGGTCGACGTGGACCAGGCCCTCGGCGAGGCCGATGCCGCGCGCGCCGTGACCCGGCAGGTCCGGGACGACGCGGCGACCGCCACGCAGGAACACGAAAGCGCCATGGCGCAGGGTCGTGCCAGGCTCGCCGACGCCGAAGCACTTAACGCCGACCTGCGCCGCAGCCATGCCGCGCTCGCGGCCAGCCAGGCGGCGCTGAGCAAGAGCCGCGAGCAGTTCCGCGGCCTGTTCGCGATGAACACGCTTGGCGTGATTATCTGGGGGCCGGACCAGACGCTGGAGGAAGTCAACGACGGCTTCCTCACCATCACCCGGCTCACCCGTGAAGAAGCGCTCGGCCTGACCTGGCGGGCACTGACGCCGGCGGAGTTCCACGCCGCCTCGCTGCGCGCCATCGCGCAACTGGAAGCGACCGGGGAAAGCAAGCCCTACGAAAAGCAGTACCTGCGCAAGGACGGTTCGCGCTGGTGGGGCCTGTTCGCTGCGCGCAGGGTAGGCGACAGGACGCTGGAAGTGGTGCTGGACGTCAGCGACCGTTACCACGCGCAGGCGGCCCTGCGCGAGAGCGAGGAACAATTGCGGCTGATCGTGGAGAGCGCCCGCGACTACGCGATCCTCGCCACCGATCCCGAAGGCATCGTCACGCGCTGGCTGCCCGGCGCGACCGCCGTGTTCGGCTGGAGCGCGGAGGACATGATCGGGCGCCCGGCGACCGCGATCTTCACGCCCGAGGACCGCGCATCGGGCTGGCCCGCCGAGGAGATGGCGATCGCCCGCGAGCACGGCGTGTCTCCGGACGTGCGATGGCACCTGCGGCGCGACGGCTCGCGGGTGTTCATCGAGGGCCACATGATGGCGTTGCGCGGGCCTGACGACGAACTGCGCGGCTACCTGAAGATCGGCCAGGACGTCACCGAGCGCTGGACCGCCGAGGAACAACTGCGCCGGAGCGAGGCGGCGCTGCGCCACCTCAACGAGACGCTCGAGGCGCAGGTCGACGCGCGCACCGCCGAGTTGCGCCAGGCGGTGGAAGCGCTGCACGCCGAGGCGGTCGACCGCGTACAGGTCGAAGAGGCCCTGCGCCAGGCACAGAAGATGGAGGCGGTCGGCCAGCTCACCGGTGGCCTTGCGCACGATTTCAACAATCTGCTCACCGGCATCGTCGGCAGTCTCGACCTGCTGCAACGTCGCACGGCGCAAGGCCGCTACAACGACCTGGACCGCTACATCGCCGCCGCGCGTGGCGCCGCGGACCGCGCGTCGGCACTTACCCATCGCCTGCTCGCGTTCTCCCGGCGGCAGACGCTCGATCCGCGGCCGACCGACCTCAACGCGCTGGTGCAGGACATGGTCGAACTGCTCCGGCGCACCATCGGCCCGCACATCCGGCTGGAGGTCGAACCCGCGGACGGGCTGTGGACCACGCTGTGCGATTCCAACCAGCTGGAAAACGCGTTGCTCAACCTCTGCATCAACGCCCGCGACGCGATGCATGGCGGCGGGCGGCTGGCCATCGGCACCGGCAATGCCCGGCTGGACGCCGCGGAGGCGAAGGGTCTGGACATGGTGCCGGGCGCCTATGTGGCGCTGCGCGTGTCCGACACTGGCACCGGCATGCCGCCGGAGGTGAGCGCCCGCGCCTTCGATCCGTTCTACACGACCAAGCCGCAGGGCCAGGGCACCGGGTTGGGGCTGTCGATGGTGTACGGCTTCGCCCGCCAGAGCGGCGGCCAGGTGCGCATCGACTCCACGCCCGGGCGAGGCACCACCGTGACGATCTACCTGCCGCGCCACAAGGGCAAGCCGCAGGTCGATACCAGCGCCGGCGAGCTGGCGGACGCACCTCCGGCCGGCGCCAACGAGGCCGTGCTGGTGGTCGACGACGAGCCGACCGTGCGCATGCTGGTGGGCGAGGTGCTGCGGGAACTCGGCTACACGGCGATCGAAGCGGCCGACGGGGCGTCCGCCTTGCGGGTACTGCAGTCGCAGGTGCGCGTGGACCTGCTGGTGACGGACATCGGCCTGCCCGGCGGCATCGGCGGCCGGCAACTGGCCGACACGGCGCGGGCCTCGCGGCCGGCACTGCGCGTGCTTTTCATCACCGGCTATGCCGAAAACGCCGCCCTCGGTTCGCTCGAGCCAGGCATGCAGGTGATGACCAAGCCGTTCGCCATGGATGCGCTGGCCGCGCGCATCCGTGACATGCTCGGTGGCGTGCCGCAGGCCGGCGGGCCGCCCTGAAAAATCTCCCAGCGGCGGACGTCTTTTTTTCAGGCGGCAGCGTCGTTTCCCTCGGCCATCCGCGGTCTGCAGCGTTGGCGCCGCCCTTGCATCGTCATGGGAGCCTGGCCATCCGGTCGGGTATCACGCGTAACTCCCCACCCCACGGAGGCACCATGGCAAACCAGCGAGACAACGAACGCAGCAACCAGCAGTCCGGTCGTTCGTCCAGCGACGACAACGGCGACATGACCGTTCGCGAAGCCGGCCAGAAAGGCGGCCAGCGCGTGCGGGAACTGGTCGAGGAAGGCAAGGAGTCCGAGGGCGGCCGCAGCGACAGCAATCGCTAGGACTCCCAAGGTCCGCGGACAGAAGAAGCCTGGCTCGCGCCAGGCTTTTTTGCTGGGTGCGCGGGCCCTATCCGGCTCTCGCCTTGAAGGGAGGCTTCAAGGTGACGGCCGAGTCGCGGTGCCGTTATCTGTCCCCTCCCTCGCGAGGGGTTCGCCGGACGAAGAAGGGCTCTGCCCCAGCGCCAGGCAGAAGCCGAACACCGCCAAGTCGCCCTGCATGAAATCCAGTTCCGGCGCGCGCTCGAACCCCAGCCGCTCGTACATGCCCCAGGCCACCTGCATGGCGCGGGTGGTGTGCAGCACCACGCGCGCGTGGCCGTTGCGCTGGATGCAGGCCCCGGTCAGCGCCCGCCCCACGCCCAGGCCGCGTGCGGCCGGCGCCACGCCAAGCAGGCGGATGCCCGAGGCGTGCGTGAGCGTGCCGGCGATGCCGCCGGAGCCGTACTGCGCCATGTCGCCGAAATACACCACGCCGCCGAGCAGCCGGTCCGCCTCGTCCAGCGCCACCAGCAACTGCGCCTGCGGCCTGCGGGCGAACTCGCCGATGTTGGCCAGCAGGGCGTAGTAGCGCGGCTGTTCGTCCGGCTTGGGGAAGCCGTCCAGCCGCGCGTACACGTCCACCAGCAGGCGCCCGAGTGCCTCGAACTCGTCCGGACGGGCCTCGCGGATGCGCACGCCGGTTACTGGTCGCTCGAACGCACCCGCGCGAGTCCGGCCGGCGTCAATTCCAGCGTCGGCCCGCCTTCGCAGATCCGTTCGGGTTCGCGCACCAGGCCGGCGAGCATCAGCCGCGCCGCCGCGGCCTCGGGCACGGTGGCGCCCTGCCCTTCGGCCACGCGGGCGAGGTGGGCCAGGTCATCCAGGTCGAGCTTGTCGGTCATCGGCGGAGGTCTCCGGTGGTTTCACGGCTGCGTGCGAACGGCCACCAGCCGGTGCCGCTCAGTGCATAGCGGTCGGCCGCCCGTTCGAACCGATTGTGCACGCTGACGCCTCCGCAGAGCAGGTACAGCGGCAGGAACAGCGGGCCGAGCGTCATGTACTGGTAGACGTGCGCGCGCTCGTGGCCGGCCAGCGACACGTGCGGCTCGACGGCGTGTCCGGCGCGATGTGCGTAGGTGGCGCAGGCCACGTCGAGGCTGTCGCCGGTGTGCAGGATGACGTTGCCCAGGGTCAGCGCGCCCGGAAAGAACCACGGCATCCGCGCGAACACCAGCGCGAACTCGCGCGGGCGCCACTGCGCGCGGGCGCCAAGCATCAGCCCGATGCCGCCGGCGAGCAGGCCGGGCAACGTGTTGGGCGAAGTCCACAGGCTGCCGAGCGCGACGCCCAGCCAGGCGACCGGGCGCAGGTCGAGCCGCGCGTGCGCCCTCAGCAGGACCCCACCAGCTCGTGTGCGAACGAACTGGCCGCCGCCATCGCCTGGTCCTCGTCGCGGAAGTGTTCGCCCGGCACCACGCGCAGGGTGCCGTCCGGCAGGCGCACGGTGACGCTCAGCAGTCCGTCGGCCTGTTCGTTGAGGATCGCCACGAAATGCTTGCCGCTGTCCTCGAAGGTGCGCTCATGGTGGGTGTGCTGCATGGAGGGGCTCCACGTGGGTGGGTAGGTTCCATCTTGCGGGCGGCCTTCGCCAACGCAAGCAGGCGCGGCGGTGCGCTACACCGGCAATGGGCCCGGCGGATACGGAATCGGTATCAACGCCGCATCGCCCTGCTTGCGCTTGGCCGCCGCGATGCCTGCCTGGCAACCGGCTTCGGCCGCCTCGAACAGGTCGGCGAAGGGCGCGTCGCCACGGACGGTGTCGGTCCGGATCAGCGGCAGCCCCGGTTGCGCCTGCAGCAGCGCGAACTGCCCCACGAAGCCGCGGCCCTCGGTGGGCACGATCCACGAGCCCACCATCACGATGTCCCCGACGAGGTACGCCATGAACCTGCTCCTCCGCCTCGGCAGGGCCATGGTGGGCTCGCGCGCCATCACGCCGGCATGAAAATCATGCGTACAAGGCAGTGAAGTGTGACCGCGTGCTCATGGCACGCCAGGGCGATGCACCACCGTGAGGTGCTGCGCCGCCCACGACTTCAGGTGCGGTCGATCCGTGCGGCGTAGCAACCACGCGTGGCGTAGTGGGCATGCAGGTAGGCCACCTCGGGCTGGGCGAACAGCCGCCCGATCGCCGCTTCCAGGTCGATGCCCTGTACAAGTTCGGCATCCGCCATCATGCCGGCGGCATCGAACGCGCGCAGCGAGATCGGCCGGATGCGCAGGACCTCCGGGATGCGGTCGACGACGTCACAGGCGGTGGTCGCGCCCTCGCGCACGAAGATGGCGTGGCTGGCGCGAAACGGCGTCGCCGCCGGCTGATGCATGTAGTTCAGCAGCAGCGCCGTCTCGCCGGGCTCGAGGTCGCGCACCTCGATGCGGTCGGGAAATCCGGGCGCATGGTCGACCCGATAGCGGCGCGCGCCGGCGGCCGCCAGTGCCTGGTCGTCCAGGCCGAACAGGTGACGGAAAGGCGCGGGTGAAAGCCCGCGGATGCGGAAGGCCATGGCGAGCTCCGGTGGGTGGCGTGGCGCAAGCCTGGGCCTGTCGCCGCCACCACACACTCCGGTTCTTGCGCCGCCAAGCCCCGCCTGCTGGCGGATTCCGAACGATGCCCTCACGCCGCGCTTCCGCGCGCGCATCCACCATGGCCGCAAGCCATCGATCGGAGCAGCGCATGAACACGTCCCATCCCGGCAAGGGCGACGGATCCGACCGCAACCCGCGCGCCGGCGGCGACCCGGGCGAGGCGATTCCCAAGCGCCCGGCCGACACGACCGCCAGCGGCGAGGCCACAAACGATACCGGCGAGGACAACCAGCGCCAGAAGGGCGAGCGACCGGCAGAGGATTACGTGCGTCGCTGAGCGCACGCGTGGCGGGTCTTCGCGGGCCACGCCACCCGCCGGTCGCTTTGCGTCAGAGGCCCGAGTTGCCGAGCGTCTGCGGGGTCGACAGTTCGTTCAGCGCCAGCTTCTGGCGCTGGTAATCGATGAGCAGCTGATTGGCCTTGAGGTATTTCTTTTCCTTGATCGCGTCCTGCATCAACTGGGCGATTTCCTGATCGCTCTTGCCGTGCAGCGACGTATGGTGCGAGCGCGCGGCAAGATCGGGGTCGTAGGCATCGGCGACCAGCTTGGCACCCTCGGGCGACATGCCCATGCCTTTCCAGGCGTCGGCAAGCTTGGTACGCAGCTTGTCCAGGTCGGCCAACGAGTCCCTGTACCCCTGCTGCTGGGCCCGGCTCATCGCCTTGACCCTGCTCTCCCCCTCCCGCGCACGCAGATCCTCGAAGCTCTGCACGGGCTGGGAATGCTGCTGCGGCTGCTGCGGCTGCTGTTGCGCGAACGCCGCCGGTGCCGCCAATGCCACTGCGATGCCCAAAGCCAAAGTCTTCATGACCCCATCTCCTCAGGTTGGGCCGGCCGGGTGCGACCGGCGTGCGGAACTCCCTTGCTCCAATGCGCATCCTATACCCGCAAACGGCGCCGCGCGCGCGGGGCCCGGCGCCGCTGCCCACGCCACAACGCATGTCAGAAGACAGGACGCCAACACTGTTTGCGCTGGTGACGTTGCGCCAGAAACCGGCGTGCCGCACGCACCCGCCGTGCCGGCCGAACTCGGCAGCAAGGCCATCGTGGTCGACCCAACCACGTCACGTGGGCTACCCGCAGGGAATGGCCTAGCGCCGCCCGCTGTCGCGGTTGAATTCGCAGCGGTAGCGCCTCGAGCTCGCCTTCGGATAGGCAAACCACAGCACCGCTTCCCCGTCGGCCTTGTCGCCGAGCAGGGCCGAGGCCGCATCGAGTTGCCGCTGCGTGGTGACAAACGCCAGGGCGAATGTCACGCGCGACGGCCCGGCCGGATCACGCAGGACCATGACGCCCTCAAGTGATTCCAGGGCCGGTTCGAAGCTGGCAGGCGCGTCGACCACGAGGATCTCGGCCTGGTGCTTCAGGTTGAGCTTGGCAAACACCGGCGGCATCCGGGACTCCGGTCAGCGGCCGTGCGCCAGCGCGAAGTCGATCGCCGCGCGCACGGCGGCGACCTGCGCCTCGTTGCACTGCTCCGCGGTCGCCTTCGGGCTGTCCGGATAGACCTCGGTGGTGGTCTTGTACGGCGCATCGGTGATGCCGGCGCACAGGCCCAGTTCCCTGAGCGGGTAGCGGATCACCCCCGGCGCCACCACGGGCGAGCCGATGATCTCGCCGTGGGCGTCGGCCGGCGCGATATGGGTGACCCTGGCCACGGCCTCGATCACCGCCTGCTGGAAGGCCGGCTGCGGGTGGGCGCTGTCGTCGACGAGGTAGAAGCCGTCCGGAATCTCGCCCGGCTCGAACGCCACGCCATCGCGCGCGGCCAGGGCCGGGCGGAACTCCGACTCGTCGGTATCGGTCGTCTCGTGCAGGTCCACGTGCACCAGCACGCGATCGCGCAGCGGCGCCACCAGGCGCATCAGCGCTGCCGATTCCTGCGCCGGACTGTCGTCGCGGAAGGAGCGGTTGGGGTCGATCGCCTGCGCATTCCAGCGGTGGATGCGCTCGTAGGCCCACGGGCTGACGCACGGTGCGATGAGCAGGTTCACCTTCCCTTCGTAGCCCGCCGCATGGCGATCGGCGAACAGCAGCGCGCCGTGCACGCCACTGGTTTCGTAACCATGGACACCACCGGTCACCAGCACGCAGGGAAGCTCCTGGCGCCAGTTGCGGGTGCGGATCGCGAACAGCGGGTAGCTGTCGGGCTGGTAGTCCAGGCGACCGTAGGACTCCACATCGAGCCGGCCACGCAGGCGGTCGATCACGGCCAGCACGTCGGCCTCGTAACTGCGCTGGCGGGTCTGGCGCGACAGCCATGCCGCCACCTCCGCCGGCCCCCAGGGAGCGCCGGGCGTGCCGATCGGGTAAGGGGCCGGGTTCGTCATCGCGTCGCTCGCTCTGGCATCGGGAGGGAAGCGGAACACTCTAGCACCGCGTGGGAAACGCGCCGGCCGGTTGCCCGCTGGCAAGGAGGCCCGAGGCTTGCCTGTGCAGGCGGACGGACGCCTGAGGCGTCGCGCGAAGCCTTTCCTTTACGCGGCCGTGGTCGGCTGGCGACCTTGCGTTAACCGCCCGACCGCTAGCGTCGGAGACCAGCCAGCCACGGGAGTTGAGCCATGTCCAAGGGCGACAAGTCTTCCTACACCGACAAGCAGAAGCGCCAGGCACACCACATCGAGGAAAGCGAGAAGAAGGAAGGCAAGTCCGAAGACACCGCCGAACGCATTGCCTGGGCGACGGTGAACAAGCAGGACGGCGGCGGCAAGAAGTCCTGACCGCCGCGTACGACCAGGGGCCGGGTGTTCCCCGGCCAGGGCCCGTCCGGACCGGACGGGCCTTGCCGTAGCGGACGCGGCGCTTACTTGCCCGCGTTGGCGGGCAGCGGCTCCAGGTTGAAGCTGATCGTGGTGATCTTGCCGTCCAGGCCCTGCACCACGCCCGGCGTCAGGTCGTTGGCCATGTTGCCGCCGAGCACCGAGTCGCGGTCCAGCAGCAGTCCGCAGCCGTGGCTCTTGTAGACGCTGGCGACGATCGGCTCGGCGTCCTGGCCGATGCGCTGCATCGCCTTGGCGCGGGTGAGCTGGATGCGCTGGTCCAGTTCGCCCGCCTGGCCGCGAAACGCCTGCAGGCGCTGCTGCAGGGATTCACCCTGCTGCTTGCGGTCCGCCTCGCTCAGCGACTGGAGCTTCTGCTGGAAGCTCTTCAGGTCGGCGTCCAGCGGCTTGCGCTGGTTTTCCAGCTGCGTGCGCGCCTGCTCCGCCAGCTGCCCCAGCCGCTGGCTCGCCGCCTGGCCCACCTTCGACTGCGCGAAGACCGCCTCGCGCGAAAGCATGCACACCCCCGGCACCGGGTTGCCACCAAGATCGGCGGCGCTCGCGGAGGAGACGGGGAGCGTGGAGAAGCCGGCCACGGCGACCAGCGAGGCGGCGAGGAACGAACGCGAAAGATTCATGTCGGGCAGTCCGGTGTTTGGGTGATGGTCCGTGGACCCGCTGGGGACACGGCAGTTCCCCAGCATACTGGACGGGCGCCCGGCCCCGGCATCGGACAAAGGGAAACCGGGCCGCCGCCCGCCAGCGCATCCGGCCAGCCGGCGACGAATCCATCTGTTCGTCGACCCGCCCCTTTCCAGGGGTCAGCCAGGCCGCTTGACCTCAAGTCGGCTTCAACGGGCACAGTGACCTCTCCCGCCTCCTGCAGGCAGACCCGGAAACAAACCATGGACGTCGCACAACCGCTGGATGGTGGCCAGTCGGCCCTCTGGAATGGCGCTGCCGGCCACGCCTGGGTGGCCATGCAGCAGGTGCTCGACCAGATGTTCGAACCTTTCGAGGCGGTCCTCGTCGCGGCAGCGGCGCGCGAACAAGCGAGCGAGGTGCTCGACGTCGGCTGCGGCGCCGGGAGCACCACCCTGGCGCTGGCCGCGCGATCCGGGGCACAAGGGAGCTGCCTGGGCATCGACGTGTCCGAACCCCTCGTGGCACTCGCCCGGCAGCGTGCCGGCCGGGCCGGCGCGCAGGCGCGCTTCCTGTGCGCAGATGCCGAAAGCCATCCGTTCGCGCCGGAACGCTTCGACTTCGTCACCTCGCGCTTCGGCGTGATGTTCTTCGCCGATCCGGTGCGCGCTTTCGAAAACCTGCGCCGCGCGGCAGCGGCTGGCGCGGCCCTCAACTTCGTGGCCTGGCGCAGCGCCGCGGACAACCCGTTCATGACGGCAGCCGAGCGCGCCGCCGCGCCGTGGCTTCCGTCACCTGCCGGGCACCAGCCCGGCGGCCCCGGCCAGTTCGCCTTCGGTGACGGCACGCGGGTACGGCAAATCCTGGAACGCAGCGGCTGGGTGGACATCGCGGTCAAGCGCCTCGACCGCGATTGCGCCTTCGCCGCGCGGGACCTGGAGGCCTACCTCACGCAGATGGGCCCGCTGGGGCGCGCCCTGCCCCACGTGGACGCGCCCACGCGCGCCCGCGTGATCGACGCGGCGCGGGCGGCCTTCGAGCCTTACGTGCACGGGGCGGAGGTGCGCTTTACCGCCGCGTGCTGGCAGGTGGAGGCTCGCGCGCCCGCAAGGGCGGACCGCCGCCGCCTGGCCGCCGACGGCAGGCGCCGGCCCTGAGGGAGCGGTCAGGGGCGGCTCGCCCTCAGCGCGAAGCAGTAGCGGCCTGCCGGATGCGCCCATTCGATCGCCTCGGCGGAGAGGAGCCGCCCGCGCTGCGGCTGTTCGGGCTCGGAGGCTGCGTCGAACGTCGCGCACAGGCGATAGTCCTGTTCGCCGGTCACCGCATACTCGAACGGCGCACCGGAGACCGGGTCGCGAACGTCCCCGCCCCCGTGCACCCAGGTCATCGCCGCGAGCCGGGACGGCAGCGCGTGGTGCTCGGCCCAGTGGTTGTGCACCGCCAGCGCGACCGACTGCAGGGCGGCCACCCTGCGCTCGTCCAGCCGCAACGCGCGCTGGTGGACCGGCGAGCCGATCATCCACAGCCCGCCGGCTACCGCGGCCGCCATCGCCACGCTCGCGGCGGCGGCCAGCATCACCCCCGGTCGCCGCGCGCTCATGCGGTCTCGTCCTTGTGCAGGTCGCGCAGGTAGAAGCCCAGGATCGTGCCGGCGATCACCGCCACCACGACGACCTTGAGCACGAAGCGCATCGTCAGCTCGCCGCCCAGCAGGTTGTCGAGCAGCGCGATCAGGTCGCACAGCAGTGTCACCGCCGCGATGAACAGGGTCAGATAGGTCAGCCAGCGACGCACCGCCGACTGCCGCCGCACCGGTTGCCGCTTCAGCTCGCCCGCGATGCGCCAGGACAACCACAGGAACACCGGGAACGCGACCAGGATGGTCGCCACCGACGAGCGGATCGCCGGCGTGAAGAAACCCAGCGGCATGCTCGCGTCGGGAAAGGCGCGGTTGATCAGCTGGAACAGCAGCGCGCCGAAATGGAACGCACTGAGGTAGAGCGTGGTGAAAAGCACCAGGTAGAGGAAAGCCTCGCGCGCCGAGAGGTAGGCCCGCGGCCGCGGCACCGGCACGGCGAACGCCACCTCGGAGAACGCCGACAGCGCCTCCTGCACCTGCTCCGGCGCCCAGCCGGCCGCGTGCAGCGCCGCGGCGATGTCCTGCCGCGCGCAGCCGCGCATCAGCGCATCCCGTACGAACGGCTCCAGATCCCTTGCGCCTGCTGCCATGAGTTTCCCCTTTTTGGACACCCGCCGGTGCGCACCATTGGACCACGCACCTGGACATCGTGCTGGACGCCCGCCTGCCTCCCGTACGGACAGGCCTTGGGCGCGGCTTCCCGTGCCTGTCCCGGCCGATGGGGCCGAAGCCGGGCGACTTCGGGACACCACCGTTTCGCCGGCACGGCAGGCTGCGCGCATCGCCCGCAGGGCGCTGCCTTTCCGGCCGCTGCCCGTGGGCACGCGAGAGCCCCGCCTCCCGCCCGGTGACCGCCTCGGCATACGGCATCGTGCTTCGATGTTGCCTTCGCAGTCGCCGTGGCAGCCTCGGGGATGGGCCGCTTCGCATGTGCCGGCCAGCACCGCCGCGTTGCCGTGGCGGCCACGTCATCCGCGGCACGCGCGATGGCGCAGACGCGAGCGAAGCAGCGCCATGAAGCCGGGGCGGCACGACGCACGGTGCCGCCTTCCACGCACCGCGCCCGCGCCACCGACATGCATGCCGGAAGGCCGGGCAACACCGAGCGGAGGTTGCGATGTTCACGACCACGACACCTGCCCGGATCGGTCCGTCCGTGCGACGGCTGATCGCCACCGTGACGCCCGGCGGGCGCGCCCGCTACCTGCAGGTGCGGCCGGCACCCGGAGCGACGGTCAACGGCTGCTTCTCCAACGTGCGCGCCAAGGTCGCGCGGGATGGTGGCCGCATGCTGTGCGGCTGGCAGCTGTGGGAGTGGCCGCGCGTGCTGGTAGAGGCCGAGTTCCACGCCGTCTGGCTGTCGCCCGGCGGGGACATGGTCGAGATCACGCCCAAGCCCAACGGCGAAAGCTCGATCCTGTTCGTGCCGGACGAGCAGCGCGAGTACCAGGGCGAAGTGGTCGACAACGTCCGCCTCGCGCTGCACGACGACCAGCTGGTAAAGCACTTCATCCGCGTGTCCCGGGCCATCGTGCAGATCATGGCGCGCAGCGGGCAGCCCGCCGGGCAGGGGCGCGTGCGCGTGCCGGCGGAGCAGATCGCGCCGCTGCGGCAGGCCCAGCATTTCCTCGGCTACGCGATCGATGCGGACCTGCGCGAACACGATCCCTGCCTGTGCGGCAGCGGCCTGCGTTACCGGCAATGCCACGGCCACGACCTGGAGCTGGCGCTGGCCTGACCGCCCCGGTCCGGGTCCCCGGCGAGCGGCCTTTTTAGCTGGCCGCACGGCCACTATGCTCGCGCGGACGGCGCGGGGGCGCCGATCCAAAGGGGATCACCATGACGACTCGTTCCAATGGGCCGGCGGCAGGCTTCGGCTGGCTGGCGCGCGGCATCGAGGTGGCACGCCGCCACCCGGGGCCGCTGCTGGGAGGCGCCGCCCTGTTGCTGGTGACATGCCTGCTGCCATCGCTGGTCACGCTGCCGTACCAGCTGCACGCCATGCAGCCCGGCGTACAGGCGAGCCCGGCGATGCTCGGCGGCCTGATGCTGTTGTCGATGCTGTTCGGTCTGCTGGTATTCCCGCTGTACGCCGGCTACCTGCAGGTGATCGACGCGGCCGAACGCGGGCAGCGGGCGCGCGCGCGCGACATCTTCAAGCCGTATGCGCAGGGCCAGGCGCTGCGCCTGATCGGTTACGCGCTGCTGATGATCGTGGTCTACGTCGCGCTGGCCGCGCTCGTCCTGATGGCCGCGGGAGGCGGGCTCGCCGGCTGGTACATGCAGGCGATGACCGCCCAGCTCAACCACGTGCCGCCGCCCGCCCTGCCCGCGGGCTTCATGACCACCGTCGCGCTGCTGGCGTTGCTCGGCCTGTTCATGATGGGCTTCTACGCGATCAGCCTTGGCCAGGTGTCGCTGGGCCAGCGCAGCGTGTTCGGCTCGCTCGGCGATGGTGTGGTGGGTGCGCTGAAGAACGTGCTGCCGCTGCTGGTGTTCGCCCTGAGCATGCTGCTGGTCTGGATCGTCGCCTCCATCGCCCTCGTGCTGCTGGTGCTGGTGGTGACGTTGCTGGCCAAACTCGTCGGCCTGTGGCTGGTGTTCGCGCTGGCGATACCGCTCTACATCGCCATGGTGGTCGCGATCTACGCGGTGATGTTCGGTGTGATGTACCACCTGTGGCGCGACGTGTGCGGCAGTGCCGCACCGCCGGCCATGGCCTCGGTCGCCGTCTGACGGACGACCGTCCGCGACAAGGAAGGCGGCCACTGGCCGCCTTCCTAAAACTTGAGCCCCAGCCGACCCAATCTAAATTTTATTCGTTGCCCGCAGAGGAAATCGTTCCTTTCCTTACGAAAACTGCGTCGTCGATCTTTTCGAAAGCGGTTTGGTAGGCTTTTGGCTCAAGAATTGGCGTGTCGAGGCTTTGGTTCTGACCGTAATGCCCAGAGTTGTTCATACTATTAACAAAGTTCAGCCGAACCCGCACAAACCCAGGCCTGATATCCTCGACAAAGGCAGTCGCTTTTGTCTGACCACTGGAGGTAACGCCCGCCATTGCCTGCCAGAAACCGGTCTTATTTGAGCTTGGGCTTGCGGCTGTTATGAACCCCGTGTCCTTGTCCGCGCTTTGAACGATATATCCCAGGTCCTGGAAAACGCTCAAGACCGAACCGAAAACCACTGTCTTACTTGCCTCAAACTCTTTGGTTTGAAAGGACTGTATCTGCAAGGCATTTGGAGCAGGTTTAGTCGCAGGCGCGCAACCTACAAGCATACCCATAGCCAAGCAAACGGAAAAAATATACTTACCCTGCATCTCAGCGCCCCTGTTAGAATTCGCTCGAACGACTTCTGAAATCCGAAACCAGATTGTCTTTCCCAAACTTTATAATGAGCGTCATGGTTCTCTGTGTTTGCTCAAAACCCGCAGCCGAGTTATCGCCGCCAGCAAACACTACCGTCCAATAACTGTGACTTGAGGCCGACTGCGTAACTGTGGCTTGGCGCTGATAGGTCCACACTTCCTGACCCGCGCCGTCGATTGTCGTGATGTTGGGCGCACCAAAATGCTCGAGCACGTCAGCTTTTGAGGTTTCTCCAACCTTGACGTTCATCTGTACATTGCCATGAGTTAGCTCGCTGTTTCGAGTTGTGACTGGCTTTGTATTGCCTTGGACACATCCCGCAGCGGCTAGCACGAGCAGCACGACGATCACCTTGTGTACCAACCTCATGACGCATCCCTCAGATTTCACGCAATCGCGCGGCAGTTCAAATGTAAACCAGACGTGAACACGTGCCAAGCATGAACGCGTGCCGGGGAAGGAACTATCGAAGACAACACCATTTGATTTATCAATCGCACGTCGCTCTCCCGATCCTAAAGTGGGAGAGGCCAGCATCAGCGTCCGGGTGCGGGGACGACCGGGGTCAGTAGCTTGATCGCCAGATCGTCGAAGCATCCGGAGACTGCGTCGCGGAAGCCCCGGTTGCTGTGGACCATCACCGCGAAACCCTTCAACCGATACGGCACGAACGCCGCGGCCTTGGCCGGCGCACCGTTCACCGTGCCGGATGCAACGCAGACCACCGAGTCCTGATCGACGGGTACATGCATGTCCTGCACGAACGACCAGTCCGTCCTGGCATCCATCAGGTGCCGGGTGATCAGATTGGAGATGCCGCCCGCCGGGCCGGAGCCCAGGCGATGCGGGAAGAAATCGATGACCGCAAGCTCGCGCAGCTCGACATCCAGATCGCCCGACGCGGCAAGGTGGCGCCCGAGCGCATCGCGCAGTTGGCCGACCGCATCCGGTTTGACAGTCTTGTCCGCCAGGAAATAGAGCGCCGAGAAATTCGAATCGCGCCGCGCCTGCTTCTGCGCCACCGTCCTCAGGTCGTTGACCGATACCCTGCCCGCCGCGGCAGCAACCGCCTGCGTCGACGCTCCCCACGCGGCCAGCCCCAAGCCCGCCCAGAGCCATGCCCGGGCGAGCGTCCCCCACATCGTCATCGCAATTCCCCTGTCGACCGTTCCGTGTCCGCTCGCCAAAGGTAGCCGCGCAGGCCGGACGAACTCAACCGGACCGGCCAGCGGCCCGCACCCATCGGACGGGGACTCTGCCGAGCCCCACGCGACCCATGGCGAAACGCAGGCAGCGGTCCGGCGCTACCCCGATCATTGCGTCTCGGCCCGCGGCAGGGAAAACACGAAGCGCGCCCCTTTATCGATTTCCTCGTCCAGCCAGAGGCGCCCGCCGTGGGCTTCCACGATGCCCTTGCTGATGTGCAGTCCCAGTCCGGTGCCTTTGGCATTCGCCTGGCCGCCGGACCAGTACGGCTCGAAGACGAGTCCGCGATGCTCCAGCGCGATGCCCGGGCCGTTGTCAGCGACCGACAGGCAGATCTCGTCACCGCTCAGCTCGGCGCCGAGCGTCACGTTGCCTCCCGGCGGACAGAACTTGATCGCGTTGCCGAGCAGGTTGCCGAGCACCTGCTGGATGCGCTCGGCATCGCAGGCCACCGCGGCGCCATCCGCCGCGTTCACCACGCGCAGGGCCAAACCCTGCTCGAGCGCCAGCGGCTGATGCACTGCGCAGGCCTCCTCGAGCAGCGACGCCACGCTGACGGGCGCTGTCTGCAACGAGAAGCGCCCGCTCTGCAAGGTCGCCAGGTCCAGCAGATCACGGATGAGGAATTCCATCCGCGCCGCCGCCCGCCGCATGAGCTCGAGCATGCGCAAGGCCTGACCCTCACCCTTGGCGCCGGGCAGGTGCCGCCCGAGCATGTCGAAGCTCAGCTGCAGCGATGCCAGTGGCGAGCGCAGGTCATGCGACACCACGGCGAGCAGTTCGTCGCGCATCCGCGTGGCCGCCTGGGCGTCGAGCTGGGCACGTTTGAGGTCGGTGACGTCGACCACCACGCCGGCCACTCCGAGGTGCTCGCCGGAGGCCGTTCGCACCGGCGCGTAATTGGCCAGGAAATGGCGGGTGCAGCCGGGATGCTCGGGGTCATCCAGGCTCATTTCCTCGCCGAGCAGCGGCGTGTCCCGTGCCAGCACACCGCGCAACAGCGCCTCCAGGTGCTCACCCAGGGCCGGGATGATCTCCTGCACGCGCCGGCCCAGGTGGGCCTCGACCGACTTGCCGTTGAGCTGGGCCAGCGCCTCGTTGACGTGCAGGTAGCGCAGGTCGGCGTCCAGCACGCCGATGCCGACCGGGGCGGCGTCGATGATCGCATCCAGGTGCGCCCGTGCACGCTGCTCGGCCAGCCAGCTGCGCTCGCGCTCGGCCTCGGCGCGCTTGCGCGTGCCGATGTCCTCGATCACCGAAATGAAGTATTCCGGACGGCCCTGGAGATCGCGCACCAGCGATGCGGTCAGGTTCGCCCACAACAGGCTGCCGTCCCCACGGATGTAGCGCTTCTCGATGGAATAGGTGGGGATGTCTCCATCGATGAGCTGCTGCATGAGCTCCAGGTCGCCGGCAAGGTCGTCCGGGTGGGTGATGTCCTGAAACGTTTTTGCATGCAGTTCGGCCTCGCCGTAGCCCATCATCTGGCACAACCGCGGGTTGAACCGCAGCCATTGCCCATCCAGGGCCACGTGCGCGATGCCTACCGCCGCCTGGTCGAAGGTCGCGCGAAAGCGCTGCTCGCTCTGGTGCAACTCCTCGCGCAGCAGGTGCTGGGCGATGGCGGTGCTCGCGCGGTCGCACAGGGCACGGAAGAAATATTTGTCCTGCTCGGAGAAGTCGTTGGCCGTGCGTGATCCCATGTGGGCCACGCCTACCACGTCAGCCCCGGCCAGCAATGGCACGCCGTAGATGGCGCGTACCCCCACTTCGCGGGCGACGGGGCTTTTCATGATTGGACTGTGGCTGGCATCGCGAAGCATCTGCGGGCGGCGCGTGCGCGCGATCAGGCCGGCGAACCCCTCGTCGAGGTCCAGCGTGTAACGCGGCGGCAATCGGCCCTCCAGCCCAGCCGACGCCCAGGTCACCAGGCGCTCGCCCTCGCGAAGCAGCACCACCATCGTATCGGCCGCGCCCACGCTCTGGAGGAAGACGTCGATCAACTGCTGGAGCAGCGCGTCGAGCGCGGAACTCTCCAGCGCCGCCCGCGAGATGCGGTCCAGCCCCATCAGCGTACGCTGCTGCACGGCAGCATAGGCCTTTACCGCGGTGGCGATCGCATGATCGATGATGCCGGTGACCTGCCGCCATTCCGCCGGCGCGATAAACACGCGCCGGCGGTCGATCAGGTCGAGGATGCACAGGCGCAGCTGCGAGTACTCCTCGACGACTTCGTACAGGTCCACGCTCTGCTCCAGCCGCTGGAGCGCATGCGCTGTTGCGGCAGGCGGCGGCGGGCCTTCCTCGCCCACGGCGGCAGCCTCGGTCAGCGCGATGTTTTGGTCGAGCAGTCCGCCGACGTCGTCGCGCAACGCCGCGCCGGCGAGCGTGCCGTCCGAAAGCAGGGGGCGCACCGCGTTCGCCCAGTCGTCGAGAATGACCTGGCGCTCCCGGCGGAGAAACTGGCTGACGGCGAGTCTTTCGAGGGAGGTAGGCATGGGCTCCAGGCGACGGTAAGGCCCCGGGAAGCTTTCCGTCTAACACAGGGCCTGCGACGGTAACTGAAAAGGGGCCCGCGCGACGCACTGCCATTTACCTTTGTGACGAGCCGGCGAATTCATGGGCTGCCCGGCCCTGGATCACTGCACGGATTACCAAGCGACCAAGGGCTTTACGGTGCCGCTGGCTCCGGAGGCCGTGCAGTGGCCTTGTCGCTAACGTGCCGCGCGGTCCTGCTCGACCCGATCGTCGTCGCCCGCATGCAGATCCAGCGAGCTGGCGCCCGTGTTCACCATCGGCACGAAGTTGTCGTCGGGGGTCACTTCACGCTTGCGGTGGACGAAGCGGTAGAACGCATAGGTCGCGAGCGTTCCGTCGAGGATGGCGAACCAGACGAACAGCAGCTTCGGCCCGAGCAGACTCATGAGTGTGCCGGCCAGCAGCGGCCCGAGCGCCGAGCCGATCCCGTTGACCAGCAAGACCGTGCTCGATGCGGTCAGCAGCTCGTCCCGGTGGACGTAATCGACCAGGTGCGCCACGGCGATCGGATACAAGGTGAGGCTCATGCCGCCGAAGGTGAAGATCACCACCATCGCCGCCGCGCCCCCGGGGTTGGACAGCAACAGGTTGGTCAGCGCCGCGAGGCCGGCCACCGCGCTGATGAGCGACAGCGCCAGGCGCCGGTCGATGCGATCGGAAAAGCGGCCCAGCGGCCACTGCAGCACCACGCCACCGGCAATGCCTACGCTCACGTAGGTGCCGATGCCACCCGGATCCAGCCCACGGGCCGCGGCGTACACCGGCAACAGTCCCCAGAACGCGCCCAGCGCCAGGCCCGAGAGCAGTGCGCTGACCAGCGCGGTCGGCGCCAGCCGGAACAGGTGCCCGATGCGCACCCGCGGCACCGAGCGGATGTGCGGTTGCGGCTGGCGGCTCGTCACCACCGGCAGACTGGCCGCGCAGAACAGGATCGCCACCACGCAGAACAGCACGAAGCCGTCGCCCTGGATGCGCAGGAGCTGTTGCGCCGCGGCGCTCGCGCCCAGGTTCACCATCATGTAGATCGCGAAGACCGAGCTGCGGTGCGCCGGATCGGCCGCGACGTTCAACCAGCTCTCGATGATCGCGTACAGGCCCACCAGCAGCAGACCCTGCAACACGCGCAGCACCAGCCACACGCGGTACGCCGGATCGAGCGCCTGCACCAGCACCACCAGGGTCACCAGCGCCGTGCAGAAGGCGAAAGTGCGGATGTGGCCGATGCGGTGGGTGAGCCGCGGCACGGTGTAGGTGCCGACCAGGAACCCGGCGTAGTAGGCCGACGTCAGCACGCCGATCATCGCCACGGAAAAGCCGAGCGCCCGCCCCTCCAGCGCGATGTGCGAATGGAGCAGCCCGACGCCCATCAGCAGGAACACGGTACTCAACAGCAGGGGTGTGGAAGTACGGAGGCTGGTCAGCATGGATGCGCGGCAAGGCGGGCGAAGGACCATCCTATCGCCCCGGCCTGACGCGCTCCGTGATGAGGACTGAGGCGCGCCGGCCAGTACCTGCGAGCACGGCGTGGCGCCGGCGGTCGCGCCGGCGTGAGGGAGATCGTCGGCCATTCGCGCATGCGGCGCTTGGACGTGCCTGCGGGACGGCCCGTGCTGGTCGGCGTGTCGACGCGCACGTCGCAATGATCCGGTGTGCTTCGAGAGCGACATTGCCTGCAGGCGGGCACGAACGACCGGTCCGCCGCCGATGCGCGGTCGCCGGTTCCGTCCGGCACGGAAAAAATATCGCGGATCGCGGTCGCGGTCGCGGCGGCGGGGCAACTCCCTCGGCCGGTCCATCGAACGCTCGCCTGCGCCAGTCCCCGACACCCGGTCATCGCGGGCACCGCCTTTGCGCACTCTTCACCCCCCGGGGAAGCAGCCTAGGCCCAACCTGTCCCAACCAAACCGCGGAGGTGCCATGCTCCAGCTCAATCCGCCCTTGCCGCTGACTACGCCCAAGGGCGAGGGCTTTGCCCATATCCTGATCGATTACGGTCCGGAGTCGGACCTGTACTGGACAGTGTTTATCACCGCGACCGGCGAGATCTGGACTTTCGCCAACCGTGACGTTCGGGCCAGCAAGAACATCACGCTCGGTCGCACCCATCCGCAGTCGCCCCCGGGCGAACCACGCGGCCCGGTGCCGATGCGGCCGATAGCCGGCTGAGCGATACCGCCCGAGGCGACAACCGGGCGCAGCACCGCACTTGCCCCATCTGCTCCATCGGCAGCTTGAGCAGGCAAGCGCGCAGCGAAAGCCCTGGCAAGGGCGGCTCGACCACCTCATGGCTACCACCCAGTGCCATGGACGACCGCGAAAAAGGCAAACGGGCCCGCAACAGGGGGACCAACGTCACTCTTGCCCGCAGGACCATCCCGCCATCCCAAAGGCGACGACCATAGGCGAAACGACGATGCCTCGACCGCGCTCAGCCCTTTATCGGGCCGCTGTCCGGCGCATGCAGCCTGATCGGTCCACACCCCAGCCGTTCCGGGGCCAACGTCGCGCCGCGACGGGTGATGCGCAACTGTCCGCGAGCGGCCAGCCTGGCCGCCACCGTACGCACGCGCGGCATGAGCGCGCGCCAGGCCGCCTCGTCGTGCGGGGCAAGTGCGCGGGCGACCTCCGAGGGACAGATCGAAGATGCGGGCGAACGCGCCGCCAGCAGTGCGATCAGGGTGGCTTCGATACGCTCATCGAGGTCGGCGGCCATGGGCGGGTCTGAAGTGCAAGTGGACAGGCAGTATTGGCGAAAACATCGCTTGCCGCGTGACTGGCCAGACCGCATCCGACGCGAGGCCTTCATGCGGTCGAACGCCTCCTTGAGGCACCATGACCGCCCGCATGAAAGAGGAACAACATCGGTGGAACCTGCTCCAGATTGCAGCGCGTGCCGCGATGGCGATGCGCTGGGCTTCGATTTCAGCATGGCGTTCCAGCCCATCGTGGAACCAGGCGCACGCCGTGTCTTCGCTTACGAAGCACTCGTTCGCGGGCTCGATGGCAGCGGCGCCGCAGGCGTTCTGGCCAATGTCACCCCGTCCAACCTCTACCGCTTCGACCAGGCCTGTCGACTCAAGGCCGTCAGCCTCGCCGCGCGCCTGGGCATGCAGACTCGGCTGAGCATCAACTTCATGCCAAACGCGGTGTATCAGGCGGCCACCTGTCTACGTGCCACATTGGCAACCGCCAGGCGGCAGGGCTTTCCCACCGAGCAATTGATGTTCGAGTTCGTCGAGCACGAACAGGCGCACGACATTACGCACCTGGCCAGCATCATTGCCGAATACCGCCGGCACGGGTTCGTCACCGCACTGGACGACTTCGGCGCCGGCTACTCCGGCCTGGCCCTGCTTGCCGACATCCAGCCGGACCGAATCAAACTGGACATGGCGTTGATCCGCGGCATCGACCACGACCCCGTGCGTCGGTGCATCGTGAGCCACACCCTTGCCATGTGCGCGCAACTGGGGGTCGCGGTAATCGCCGAGGGCATCGAAACGGTGGGCGAATGGCAGACCCTGCAGGCCATGGGGGTCGAGCTGTTCCAGGGCTACCTGTTCGCACGCCCCGGATTCGAGTGCCTGCCAGAGGTGCAATGGCCTGAGGCCGTGCCGGCGGCTGGATAAAAAAGGCGGGCTGGATGACCGAAAAGGAACAGTGCCGGATCAACGTTTGCCCTCCGGCCGGATTTTCCTTGCCGTACTTTCAAGCGGGGGCGATCTTGTCCCTAAGCGCTTCGTCCTCAGCCCGATCCGGGACTGCGATGTTCACGTAGCCATTGGCTAGCGGCGCTTCCATTTCCGCGCTGTTCTCTTCCCGGGTAAATGTTCCTGACACCCTTGGCTGCCATCACGCGACGATCACGTCAGGCCAACTCCCGCGCCTGAAAATGCCCGCTTGGTGCGGGTTCCTGGCAAGCCCCGGACGGCATACCGGGACAGGCCTGACCGCGGCCTCCACACGGAGCAAGGAGGGTCTGCATGTTCGTCTCAGACCGCATCGTGTTCGTCGAGCTGCAGAAGACCGGGTGCACGCACATCCGCAACCTGCTCATGGAACTGGTTGGGGGCCAACTCGTCGAGAAACACAACCAGGTCGATCCACGCATGTTTCGCGACGGCCGATGCTTCCTGGGATCGGTGCGCGACCCGTGGGACTGGTACATTTCCAACTGGGCGTTTTCCTGCGGCGGCCAGGGCGAGCATTTCACCTACGTGGCTCAGGAAGGTTTCAAGATCCGCAGCCTCGGGTGGCGCAAGCACCCGCTAGCGGCGCTGGTGCGCCTGCTGGAAAGCCGACCCAACCGGCATGCCGAGCAGTGGAAGCGCACGTTTCGCGACGTCAACGATGCCGGCGCGTTCCGCGAATGGCTGCACATGATGCACGACGAGTCCCATCGCACCGAACTGGGCGAAGGGTACTGGCGCTGCGGCTTCAGTCGATTCGCCGATTGATGACCTTTCGCTACATGAAGCTGTATGCCTGCAAGAAGGGCGAACTCGGCGCCCTGCGGACCGTGTCGACGCCCGAACAGCTGGCCGCGGTCGAGCGGCAGCAGTGCTTCATCGATCATTTCATCCGGACCGAGAACCTCGAGCCGGACCTGCTCGAGGCCTTGCGACAGACCGGCATCGAGGTGCCTCCGGCCGCCGCGGCCAGCATGGCCGCGCGGCCGAGGACGAACACCTCGTCGCGCAGGCGAGATCCGGCGTACTACTACGACGCCACCACCGAAAAACTGGTGGGCGACCGCGAAAGACTGATCGTCGAGAAGTTCGGCTATCGCGCACCCAGTGAGCGTGCGGACCTGCGTGGCCTGGAGCAAGAAAGAGGGTCGGGTTCATTTTCGAGGCCTAGAAAGTGAACCTGACCCCGTCTTCTTCGACCCCGTTCTTGCGTCCATCGAGCGACCGGGATAACTAGCCCGCGCGCGCGGGCAGGAAAGCTATGTGCCTAACGACCCCGGCGGCAAAATGACGACCCGTATTTCGCGGGGTCAATTATCCCTGCGCCTTTGTTTCCCTTTCTTCACCCCGGCGTCGAAATGGTGATCCGTGTGTCGCGGGACCAAATCAATTGTCCTGGCACCTTTGTTGCAAATGAGAAGGCAAGTTGCGGAGGAAGCGTAATGCTCGATTGTGACCGAATGACTTTAGCGCGGGCCCTGGTTGCGCACCTACTTTGTGTGCCGGTTTTGACTTGGGCTCAGACCACAGGCGCCGCACCGCCCGGTCCGACGGCCCTTGAAAGCCAAATTAAACACGAGCAGTTTGTCAATGCTCGTGCATGTCTCGGCAAGACTGCTACATCCATTAGGGAGTATCAGGCCCGCGAGATTTGCGATGCAGCCCACATGCGTGACTGCGTAGACCTTGCTGATGGAAAAAATGCTACCGGCGAAGGCAAGACAAGCGAGCAGCAAGCCATCTGTCCCAGCAGCGATCCCGATGTACTGGAGAAGCAGTACCATGCAGCCGTGGAGGATGCGGCCTCCAGAGGGTTCGCGGACGCACAGATATGTTACATCCAGGGCGAATTTCGGCTTACTTCACCAGCCGAGATCGATAAGTACCGGCGCACCTCCAAAAAGTATATCGAAGAGGGTCTTCAGCGCGGCGACTGGCGGGTTGTATACCTACTTGCGACGCCCATGGACTCAGCTGCTCACGGGCTTGGAGCCATGTCCAGCCTCGATTTCATTGGCAGGCCTTTTACGGTTTATAGAGCGACCCAGCTGCTTATGCTGGGGGCAGACGACAAATATCGAAAGGAACTGGCCGCGCGTACCGAATTTCCTTCCCGATTCCTATCAAAGGCCCAGGCGGATAAAGCCAGGCTTTCGGCACGCAACCTTTACCGGGCGCACTTCATTAACTCTCCGGTGTTGCACAACGACCTTGACGTCTGCCCCTAATCATTGCGTAAGCTCCCCCGTCAAGCAGACACTTCAAAAGTAGAACGACTGGCGGCTTGTTGGCGGTACTCGGCGGGTGTCAGATCACCGAGCGATTCGTGGGGGCGTTGCTCGTTGTAGTCGAGCATCCACC